>CAWJXT010000009.1:0-153019 GCA_963846875.1 uncultured Alphaproteobacteria bacterium | reverse complement strand
CCATTCCCATCACGGTCTGGGCTCAAGGTGTCATCGTCGCTAACCGAGCGTTTGGCTGAGACGTTGTTAGCCCAGTTTTATGTGAAAACTTTGAAGGCGGTCGTTGACCTACTGGGATAGGGACGCCTGGGTGATTAACGGGTGCTCACTCTTGCTCGCATGCCAATAAGTCGCCTCGGAGCATCCCCCAGACGCCTCGGGCTCGCGGGTCGAACAGACCCCGCAGCGCTTTCAACCATCGAGGCCCCAGCCTCCGGTTGAAATTGCGCTTGGTGTCAGAGAGGGCATCGGTCTCTGGCTCCCGTTCTCTGCACCCGCCACTCACCGCAGGAAGTGCCGGCCTCGTGTGTTCCATCCATAGGTCCGATCGGCGCACCTCATGCCGACGAACCTTCCCGTGAGGCCCGCTTGTTTAACTGGCGTCAACTTCGGCCGGCGCCCTTTTTATAGCAGGGAGTTCCTATGGGTAACCCACTGGCCGGATCTAAGCGAGACCCACGGAGCGGGTGACAAGCTGCTAGTCTCGCAGGAAAGCGCTCAGGGAGCCTTTGTGGAGGCGACGCCATGCTTTAGGGTTAGCAATGACGCCCTTCGCAGAAGCAATGAGCTATACGGAACTTGGCCGACATACCTGACTGTGGTGTTATAATTTGTTCATTTTTGGTTCTCGCTTTCAAAATGTAGATGGCCTCGCGCCGTTTTCTGCCTAGTTCGGCCTCACCAGTCCTCTCAGGATATATGGTGTGAACCCGTAGCCACGATCTCGGCGCCAGACGACACCGATCCCGAATAATGGTTACATCGCCATCGTGAGAGGGATTGGCCCGAGCGGACTGGCGATTTTATTAGCATAGATGATACTGGAGTCATCGGGATTGGAGCCTGTAGATTGCGGCTCAGGCAATTCGCGCGCCGGGTCGGGCTCTGGCGCGCGCCCAGGTGATAGCATAGGCGGGAGATCGGGTCGGTTGCTGTGGATCAGCGCCGAACCTGCCGACGCCGCGCACGCCCCGGGCAGCCAGTCTGCAATCAGCCCGGCTATTTTGCGCTTTTCGTCACGATCCACCCCAGCTCGGTGTCAGTTCAAAGGAACCTCACGGCTCCTGACCCCTAATTTGATGGATACACTCCCTGAAGTTTGCCTCACGTCCATGCTTGGGGCTTGTTCATGTAGTAGGTCCGGTCGTCGGCAGCATCTGTGCGCCGTAACTGGATTGAATAGCGGCCTAAAAGTCCCTGTATAAAATCTGCGTCCAGCTCAGGTCCCGTCACAATCGCCAGCAGTTGGCCTTCCGGCGTAATGCTCTTTGTGAAGGCGTTCGGGTGGCGGGGGGAGCGTCTGGCTTCTTCTTAAATTCGGCCATCCGGCCAGGCGTCGCTGGGGTCCACATCCCAAGCCTGAATCACGCCGAACCTGCAATGGGTTCTCCAACAGTCTCTGGCGACCCAGATTGGCGACACATGGACGAGGAACGGACGCATGCAACGAGAGATCATCCGGGTCGAGCCGATTGACAGCAATTTCGAGCAGTGGGGCGCGCCGGTGTCTACCTGCACCCGCGCCGGCAACATGGTGTTCGTCTCGGGAGGCCGCCCTTCGATCCTGAGACCGGCGGATCCTCGTCCACGCCCTGTTCGAGCGCCAGGTTGAGCTGATCCTGGAGCAGGTGAAGAAGGCGCTGGAGGCCGCCGGGTCGGACCTCGACCATGTGCTGAAGTGCAATGTGCTGTGCATCTCGGCGGACCGGTTCAAGGCCTTCAACGAAGTCTACAAGCGCTACTTCCCGAAAAACCCCCCGCCCGCATCTTCTTCTGCGTGCCTGAGTGGACCGGGCCCTTCGACGTCGATGTCGATTCGTGGCGTCACGAAGCTGACCTGGCACCTGGCGGGAGCACAGAGAAGAGGGTCAGAATTATTTACCGCGCCACATACATAGACGTCGAGGACTCTGGCGTGGTTCAACTTCGGTTGAATTCCCCCGTAGAAAAATCTGCCGTCATGATCCTTTCGACCACCATTGAGCCATCAGCCCTATTGACATCCCCTGCCTTATTTCGTTTCCCGGCGTTTCGGCTCACTTCGGCTTCCACTCGCGTGCCAGCTTTTGCGCTTCAGCTAGCTGTTCGGGTGTCATTTTGGACGCGACGAGGTCACGATCATGAACCGCCCTGCCCCGGTCGTCTGCTTCCGAGTGTGAGGCTGCGAGATTGAGCCACATATGCGCCTGAACGTAGTCCTGCGGAACGCCGAGGCCCTTGCTGTTCCGCCTCCCTCTCGCATCTGTACGACTTGGCTGGGGCTTTGCCGGGTCACGCCCAGCCGGAATCTCGCCAAGGAGCGTGGATGAGCAATCGGCTCGCTCGCGCTCGCTTTAGAGCCGCTCAACATTCGTCACGTTGGCGCTGCCGCCACCCTCACACATGGTCCGTTCGGCAGTTACCCTAGCCGCGCCGGAGCTGACGAATCGAAATAAGAGGGGGCCTTACAAATTTTGTCGAGACGGCGAGCACGCCTTCGGCCTGCTTTCTGCAGTATAAAATGTACCGCGCATTGCGGTCAACATTGTTTTGGATATTTAAGCGTCGGCATTGCCTTTGTCGTGTGCCCCAGCACATCTGTCCCGCCAGCTAGCTATCGTGCGGGGGCTAATACGCTTGTTTCCATAACGGCGGAACGGAGTTTTTTGGAGAGCTCTTGCCACCGTTGAGGCAGCTTCGGCCTTGGATGCTCCAGCCTTCATATAGGGGTGCATTGCTGCCGCTGCCACTGCTTCGCTGCCTAATGTGGAAAAAGGCTGTCCATCCTGCGATGTGCGATTTTAGGCGGTGTGAAAAGCGGATGAATATGTCCCTCATCAAGCTCGCGCAATTCCTGCAACAGCCGCTAGCGTCACCGATGGCAAGCCTACCGACTGCAAAAACCTCAGACGCCTCAAGCGCCATGGAAGTCCTAAACCTATGTGCAGAGTTACGCTCAACGTCCAATTTACTAGGAGCACGGAATGCAATAGCGTCGAGTATGTCGGACAGCGCGAGTTCATTGCATAAATAGAAGAGTTTGCGTTGCAGCGATGCCTCATCAGGCGGAGGCTCTGCCGCTTTGTGCAATTGCTGCCCTTATTGCTCGTTCCGGCACGGCACCTCCGCAAGTGCTCCGCATTGAGGAACTGCGCGGCAGCCGAGTACGGAAACCCGCCGTTCGGCAGCTACCCTAGCCGCGCCGGCTCAATATAGGACACCTGACAATGTTTTCACTTCGGCTTGCGTGCTCTTTTCAAATCAATAATCTCGCCGCTCGTGCCGCTTTCCATCGCCGACGCGATGTGCCTGCCCACGGCATCGCTCGCAGCTTTCACCGGGTCATCGGCTAAATGCGCGTAGCGAGCCGTCGTCGCGGGCTGAGAGTGACCGAGTAGCTTACCGATCACGATCAAGCTCTGTCCGCCCATTGCGGCCACGCTGGCATAAGAATGACGCAAGTCATGCAGCCTCACGTCATCGAGCTTGGCTGCCGCACGGATGCGGCGCCAGGGCTTTTCGATGTTCACAAGGTGCAGTCCTGGTCTCTCACCGCAGATGACATACGGATTGCCCTCAAGACGAGGGATGGCTTGCAGTAACGCCAATGCGGGCGGGCTCAGATGAATGGCCTTCCGGCCTGTCTTGCTGTCGGGAAGAAACAGGCTTTCATGTTCCTCGCTGACGTGCTCCCAGCGCAGCGCGAGGATTTCGTTTCGCCGCGTGCCTGTAAGTGCGAGCAAGCGGATTGCAGCGATTATCCACGGGGAACAACTCTTGTCCTGCTCCGCCTCCCGCAAGGCATCACCCAAGCGGCCAAGCTCCTCCTGGCTCAGAAAGCGCTCGCGGCGGCCCTCCCGGTATTTCTCGACATGCCGGCAGGGGTTGGAGCCATCGGGTCGCAGCCCATGCTTCTCGGCCCATCCGAAAAACTTGGAAAGCAACGCCAGCGTTCGATTGGCTTGGTAGGGCTTGTCGCTAAGCTCGTGATGCAGGCGCGCAAGGTCGGTACGCGTAAGTTCACCGATAGGCCGACGCGCAAGGCGCGGCAGGATGTATAGCTTCGCGATCCGCTGATACTCTCGAGCGGTGCTCTCCTTTAGCTTCGGCTTCACGTGCTCGGCCATGAACTGATCGAGCACCACGGCCAGCGACCGATCGGCCTTTGTCTTGTCGCGGTCGTTTGCCGGGTCACGCCCAGCCGCAATCTCGCCAAGCAGGCGTTTTGCCTCAGCCCGGGCAAAGGTAGGCGTGACCTTGCCATGCTGACCAATGGTGACGCGCCGCGTCCGCCCTTTGCGTCCTCCTAGCTGGTACTGCACGAGATACACCTTGCGGCCCGCCGGCGTGACCTTGAGCCCGAAGCCAGCCAGCCCGACATCCCAAAGATAGCTATCAGCCGAGCGGGCCTTCGCGGCGTCTACAGACCGCTTTGTGATGGGTCCCTTGGCCATATTGCATCTCCCGTTTGGAGCGCCACGGGCCAACGTGGGGGCCCTGGTGACACTTCCAGTAAGGACATAGTAACGACGTGGGAGGAAACAACAAGAACGAAAAGGAAACACAAGGAAGGAGGGGTTTGTTTAAAACGGGGTTTCCTGGGCCTTCAGGGGCCAAGATGGACGCTTAAGGAAAAAGCGACCCCGAAATTGGAACTCAGGGGTCCGTTATACCATCCATCCCAACTCGCGCGCCTTCCTGTTTGCGACACTCCATGCGTGAGCCATGAATTCCGCCTGCGACATCTCGGATCGCGGATCACCCTCTAGCGGAAAATCCTTGGCATAGAGGTGGGGATCATTTGCCAGCCTATCGTACGTCGCGGCGAATCCGGTGTGCGGTAAAGTCACGACGATCTCACCGTCGCGCACTTCGACGTGCAGTCCGTGGTCAATTGTCATCATTGGCGCTCGTCTAGCGACAGAAGTAAGGCTGGCCATCTGGCCCAACAAAGTAGCCAGTGTGCGGATTGAAGTTTCGGTAGCGGTGCGCACAATACGTATACCAATCTGGGGTCCATGGTGGCGCTACATAAGCTATCGGCCCGTAGTAAGCGGGGGGTGGAGGGGCAGGGATCACATAGACTTCGCGTGGTGTAAGGGCGCTTCCTACGACGGCGCCAATGCCAAAGCCAACGAGGCCGGCGCCGACGCCGTTGCCAGCCAGCGCCGGAACAGGCAGCGATGGCGCGGCGGTTCCCATGAGTACCGTAACCGCGAGGACTTGCACGCTTGTCTTGATCATCGGACCGAGTTCCTGATGTTCGCGCTGTTAGGGAAGATCGTTTGTAAGGTCTGCCGACCATTGAAGGCCAAGGAGGCCGTATTCTTTCAGCTCTCCGACGTTCTCCACATTGATCGCCCCTCTTGTCGCGAAGGCGATTATGGATTGGGCGAGCGTAGTTCTGGTGACCTCAAGCTGCTCCGCGGTGCATTCATAGACCTCTCCGGCCAAGTCGCGCCATACGCCCTCAAAGGCTTGCGCGAGTTTGTTCAACTCTCGCGGTCCGAACGCGTACTTTTGCTCTATTCGAGGAAGCATGAGTGTGCCCTCCGGTTTCTCTGGCCTGTGAGCGTGAGCGCCTAGGGCTAACGATTAGTAAACGCCGGTAACGGTCCACAGCGGCGAGCAGTGGCAAAGGGATACCCCAGTGCCGCCTTGCCAATATTTCCAGAGCCACCTGTCGGTGATCGCGAACCTCGACGGTTCCCCAGTACCGACGGTGGCGGCTGATGGTTGGGGGACCCCTTGCCGCAGCCGTTGAGGCGCGGACTAGATAACGTGCGCTGCGAAGCGGGCAAACATGCGCCGACTGCTGAAAGAAGAAGCCCCGCCGCCCCCAGAGATGATTGACCAATGCTTTGCTAGCGTGGGAACGGTCATGCGACCCAGCTCGGTTTTCTTTTTTACCTTCAAAGAGGAAACTGAATATCGTAGGAGGGCTGAACGAAAATTCCGCTACCCCGGTTCTTTCTTTGCTGGATTAGCCGAGCATTATGGCTTTCGCTTCGAGCGGCATAACGACTACCACCATCCGCGAGGGCAACAAATGGCGTCCATCCATCGTTCTGCGTCCCCTTTCACGCGGCACTGACACTTCTCAATCACTTCGGTCGAATCCGGTGAGCCTTCGGACCCGTTCTCGGACCTGGTCGGCCTCGTGAATTCGCGTAGTGTCCGGTAACCCATTTTGCGGCTTTATTCTTCTTAAGTCCTGCATCCGTTTGAGCCCGGACTATGCCAGCAAGAATGCCCTTGGCTCCCTGCGTAACAGGGGCGTCGCGTCTTCGTCCGCCGCTTGACTTTCGGCGCAGGTAACGTTCAAGAATGCGAAGCAATGAATCCCCCTGCGAGATTTTGCAGTCCTTAAGGAAATCGAATACCGCCGCGAGCGCTTTCGCCTCCGCTTTGGCGTCGGCTTGGTCCATCATGTCGTCATTGCCAGCAAATTCGGCGTGATGCTCCTGCTCAATGGCAGCTAACTTGGTCTCCAAAATCTTGATCGCTTCCAGCTTGTGCATGACACCGCCGCCTGTTGCCGCCGCGCTGGCAAAGTCATAGCTGATGTTTGGGGAAGCCGCGAGGGACTAAATCGGCGGGCGCAGGAACTCGGCTTGCGTGATTAGTTCGTTTTCGGCGTGCATTTTCATCGCGTCAATCTAGGGCGTGTACTCATAAACCGACAGCCACGCCGCCCAACGTCCGTTGTTGGGGGTAAAGCAGACATGACGCGGACGCCGGACAATGTCTGCTAATGACCCAAAGCGGACATCGGCGCGGCAAGCGAGTCTCCGTCAAAGCCCACTTTCGATGGCGTGGAGCAGCTCGAAACGCAATGGGCCATTGCTCTTGAGCGAGATCACGAAGCGCACGCGACCGTGCGTTGAAGTGTCGGCGTAGCCCGCGAGCGTGCTCACGCCAGACATCGTGCCGGTCTTGTTCAAGCCGCCGTCGTGGCCGTGAAGCAGGTCGGCGTGTGGCGCGAAAAGGTCGAGCACCTTGGCGAGGCCGCGGGCCGTGAAGCGGTTGCCGCGGCTAATGCCCGAGCCCTCCTCGAGATGGATGTCCTCGGCGACGCCGTTCGCGGCGAGCATCTTGTTCGCCACTTTCAGCGACTTCTCGAGGCTGACGGGCCCGCCGAGGGTGCCGCCGATCTCTAGGAAGACCTGGTTGGCGATGTAGTTGTTCGAGGCGATGAGCAGCTGGACGAGGATCTCCGAAAGGGGACGCGACTTGTGAACGTAGACCGGCTCCAGGCCCGCGGGCACGGATCCGGTCGTGATCTTGCCCTTCACGCTGCCGCCCGCCCCCTCAATGAACGCGGCGATCAGCTCGCCGGCATATTGCAGGCTCACCGCGGGGTCCTGGCTCAGGCTGATGCGGCCGCGACCCTGCGGCCCTCGCGCCCGGAACTGGCTGATCGCGAGCGGGGTGATCGGGGTCTGCTTCTCGGCTGAGCGGACCGTCTTGCCGCTCCGCACGGCGGCGATCGTGTTGAAGTTCACCGCGAGCGCGGAGTTCAGGGCGTCATAGGCCTCTTGGCTCGCCTCGATGCCCGGGATGTGGAGGTCGGAAGGGTAGTAGCTCGCATCGAGCACGATGCCGGTGAGCGACTCCTTGCCGATCGCGGCGACCAGCTCCCGCCCGAGTGGCGCCAGCTCCTCGGAGATCAGGAAGGGATCTCCGCCGCCGCGCACGTAAAGCACCCGGTCCTTGTCCAGGTAGAAGCGAGTCTCGAAGCGGTAGTCGCCGCCCAAGACCTCCATCGCCAGCCACGCCGTCACGATCTTGGTGACTGAGGCCGGGACGAAGGGCTTGTCAGCGTTCTGGGCCATCAGCTCGTTGCCCTCGGCGTCCATCACGAGCACTAGCCCCGACGGAGCGAGGGCCGCTACCTTCTCCTTGGCGCCGGCCAGGGCCGGGGCGGGCAGCAAGAGCAGGGCGCAGGTGAGCAGACGAGACCACATGGCGACTTCAACGTGGGATCGGGGATGCGGGGACTATAGCAAGGGCGAAGGGCCGTCGACACAAGCGTTGAGCGCCGGCTTCCCCCGGCTCAGCGCGACAAGGGGCTAGTTATCAATTTCCACTATTGGCACTTAGCTGACACCAGCGCCGACGTTGAGCGTGTCAGCTCTTGGGGGTAAAGCTGACATCCCTCCTTCGCGCACTAGAGGTCCGCTCATGACCCAAAGCAGACATCCAAAACGTCGTTCGTGTTATTATTGGTTTGCCTGTTGAGCCAATCGGCCTGATCGAAGGTAAGACCAGGGATATATACGATGGCGCATCTGATCGGTGCTGTGCTCGCCTACATGTCAATCCGACACGTTACCGAATTTCGGGTCGAGCGTTGGTCGCGCTTAGAGCCTAAGGAGACGGAGCAATGATGGTATCTACCACGGCACTTGTTTCAACTCTAAGCAAAAAAATCGCTGCTCCATCAATGTCGGCTGGTCTGCCTGTGTTGGGATAGGGTGTGATGACCGCTGCCGACGACCTCCGCACCAAAGGCACTACGGAGAAGGGCGCATCTGTCTTTGTCGGCGGCACGAGGTACGACTTGCCGGTGCGCAAGGGCACGTTGGGCCCCGACGTGGTCGATATCAGTAGCCTTTATCAGGACACGCGCTACTTCACATACGACGCGGGCTTCACCTCCACGGCAAGCTGCGAGTTTAAGATCACGTTCATTGACTTCGATAAGGGAATAGTACTCTATCGCGGTTATCCGATCGAACAACTCGCCGAGCACAGCACCTTTCTCGAAACGTGTTATCTTTTGCTCTACGGCGAACTCCCGACAGCCCAGCAGTGCGAGGCGTTTGACAACTGCATCGTCAAGCACACCATGGTGCACGAGCAGCTGACCCGGTTCTACTCCGGGTTCCGCCGTGACGCGCATCCCATGGCGGTGATGGTCGGCGTAGTTGGGGCACTCTCGGCCTTCTACCACGACTCGATCGACATCAAAGATCCCGTTCAGCGCGAGATAGCAAGCATCCGCATGATCGCGAAGATGCCGACCATTGCCGCCTTGGCCTACAAATATTCGATCGGACAGCCCTTCATCTATCCGAGAAACGAGCTGAAATACTCGGCGAATTTCCTGCATATGTGCTTTGCCGTGCCGTGCGAGGAATACAAGGTCGATCCTGCCCTCGCCAGCGCTATGAGGCGGATCTTCATTGTTCATGCTGACCACGAGCAGAGCGCTTCCACCGCCACGGTGCGCCTTGCCGGATCGTCGGGAGCCAATCCGTTCGCCTGCATCTCAGCCGGCATCGCCTCTCTGTGGGGACCTGTGCACGGCGGTGCCAACGAGGCAGTGGTTACGATGTTGAAGGAGATCGGCTCGGTCGACCGCATCCCAGAATACATCAAGCGCGTCAAGGACAAGAACGATCCGTTCCAGTTCACAGGTTTCGGCTATCGCGTTTATAAAAACTACGACCCAAGAGCGGTGATTATGCAGAAGGCCTGCCACGAGGTGCTCGAAACTGTGGGTCGTTCCCACCGCGACGACCCGATCCTGAAGGTGGCGCTTGAACTGGAGCGCATCGCGCTCTCCGATGATTACTTCATCGAGAATAGACTCCGCCCCAACCTGGATTTCTATTCGGGGATCACGCTGAAAGCGCTAGGCTTTCCGACCGACATGTTCACAGTGGTGTACGCCATCGCCCGCACTGCGGGCTGGATTGCGCAATGGAAGGAGATGATCGACGACCCCTCGCAGCGCATTGGCAGACCGCGGCAGCTTTACACAGGCGCCACCGAGCGCACCTACGTGCCAATGGAAGTCCGATCCTAGAAGGCTGGCGGCGGAGCCCGTTAGACTTGATGTCTGCTTTTGGCACATAGCGGACGGGCCACTTCCGCTGACGAATGTCTGCTTTCGGGGGTAAAGCAGACATGACGTGGACGGCCGTTATGTCGGCTAATGACCCAAAGCGGACATTCCTCCAATCAACCGTGTGACGTCTGCCCAAAGGTGCGGTTCAATGTTTTCGACTTGCCGGGTTCTCAGAGGGTGATCCGAGGGTTCGCAGCATTCGGTGCGACTCCTAAGTACGACGGCGACGCCAAGCCGAGGGTGACACCCCCACCATCTTCTTGAAAGCGCGGCTAAAAGCCGCCTCGGATGCGTAACCTATTTCGGCGGCGACGGTGGCTACATTGGCACCGCCGATCAGAAGTTCCGACGCGATCTGCATGCGCCATTTGGCGAGGTACTGCATTGGCGGTATGCCGACCAGGTCGGTGAAGCGTTCGGCAAGGAGCGAGCGTGACAGGCCGACCTGCTTCGCCAATTGCTCTATGGTCCAGTTTTGCGCTGGCTCGCCGTGCAGCAAAGATAGAGCCTTGCCAATGAAGGGATCGCGCAGACCAGCCAGCCACCCAGCCTGTCCCGGCGGCAGGGCCTCAAGATACCGTCGGACGACCTCTATAAACATTAGCTCGCTCAGTCGGGCGAGGACGCTTTCACCGCCGACACGCTTGTCGGCCGATTCCATCCTCGCAAAACGGATGAACTGGCCGAACCAGCCTGTATCCCTGTTCTGTGGGTCTCCGGCCTTGATCATGGGAGGGAGGTTATCGAGAAGCGGATTGAAAGGCTGGGAATCGCAGGCGAGGAAGCCGCAGACGAGCTTGGTCGCAGGGCCGGTACTGCCAAAGTTGATGAGGAACGGCAATTGGCCGGTGGCGGCAGCGTCGATCACGCTCGGGGTGAATGGATTACCGCGCATGCCCGGCCCGCTCGACATGACATGCGGATCCCCCCTGGTGAAGACGATAACTTCGCCTGCTTCGACCGCGATCGGCTCCCCGCCGATGGTATAAGCGAAACACCGGCCGTCAGTGACAACATGATAAGCGATCAGATGCTCGGCACCAGGCAGGATTTTCGGCAGAATCATCTCCGGCCCCGGCTGCTCGGCAACCCATGGTGCCTTGGCCACGACGTCAAAGAACGTGGCGCCAGTCAGCCGTACAGTTCTCAATACATTGGATAGCGCATCAGCTGGCATTGGGGGCCCGCTAGACGCTCGAGCATGTGATCCGGACGCCCTATCAAGGGGTGTAGAGAGTTCCGGCGCCATGTCAAGAATTGTGGACGCCCGATCATTCGTAACCGCGCCCGATTGGCCTAGGGAACATGCCACTTCACAACAACGCGAGGGCCACGACCAAGCATTGGGGCTCTACGGCTCAATCGTAAATGAGATGACCAAGAGTTCGGACAAGCCCCCCTACGCTGATACGTTCTCGATATCGCCTAGTGGTGATTACAGCCTATGGCCCGTCGGCTCTGGCGAACTAGCTAGCTTGGTCGATCTCGGCTTATCGGACCACCAGATCGCCAGGTATTTTGGTGTTGAACAAGTGAAAGTGTCGGCGCTTCGGGCCTACTACGGACTGTTTGACAGCACTCCTGGACCTGACGTCGTAAGGGACCTGATACCAGACGACGGTTCAGTGGCATCAGATGGACAATGCTGATCCACACCCCTGGCGCTGCTTTCTATTTATGACCCCCAGCGGACATCCAGAGGATGCGCAAGCCAGCTCAAGCCGGGAGTGGCGCGGAAGCGCCAAAATGCGTCATGCCCTTGTTGCCGCGTTGGGTGCTTGCCGTTTCGACCGCGTCGATTTTTGATGCTGTGCCAGGTTAGGTTGGCGCGGTCGCATCGTTAGGACTGACGAGCCTTCGAATTTTTTCGAACGTCTCGTCAGGATCGGGAATGTCGCGCAATGCGGCACCGCTGGCAGAGGCGTTGACCCAGCCAAAGGCCGTAAAGGGGTTCGAGCTTGGGATTGTTCCGGTCGTTAGCGTTCCTAAATAAATCGTTCCCAGTTTACACGCCCGTTGCAGAAATCCCTCGCGGAGTGAAACCTCCTTAACATCGCGATAGGGAATAACCTTCCGACTAGTAGCAAAGAATCCGGTGTCGAATTCGAGTCTGTCTGCATAGAACTTGTATTCGGTACGGTCGTAACTCAGTTTCTTTCCGACATACCCCAGGGCGAGAACCGCAAAGAATGCGAGACAGCCTGGAACCAGAAATACTGACCAAGAGGGACCGGAAGTACCTCGCAGCTGCTCAATCATCGGACCAAAAAAGAGTGCCGCCCAAAGAGGGAAAAACGATAGGTAGGGCAGCAAGGAGGCTAAGGCTACCCACCCGACAAATACTGGCCGTAGCGAAAAGATAAGCCGCTCTACGCTCGCGGGGGCACTTCCCACCTCGCATGTTTGATCGGGCGGCATGGCCTTGGACGATCGTCAGACCTGGGTGAAAGTAAACTGCAGCGACGTCTAATCACTTCTCGGGAAACGAGTGCCTGAGTAGCCGTAAGCATTTAAGATCGAGTTATGTTTGCCGATGTTTCCGCCTGGACTATAGTGATCACCTGAGAAAAGGCCTCGCTCCATAAGGGTACTGAGCTACGCGGGGTGCACCTAGTCGCGTAGTCGGGGGTCACTGAGGGGATACGAGACGATCGCACACTCAGGCTCTGGCGGTCCCATTCCCGCTCCACCCTAATTCTTTAGGCTGAGGATATAGGCAATCACATTGCACATATCGATCGGTTCGAGGATATTGGGCATGGTCGGGTGCGAGCTCTGTAGCCAAACCGGCAACGCGGTGGCCGTCATGCCAGAGGTATTGGCGACGTCCGCGAAGCGTGGCGCTGCATGCGCGGGGGATGCGTCCTCATCCGCAATCGCGTGACACTTTGCACAATATTGCTTGGCGTATGCGGCTCCTGACTGCGAGTTGGTAACAAAGGCCAGCCCCGGCGCGATGGTCCAAAGCGGCGCCTTGTTGGTATCAAGGACATAGGCTGCGTCGTCCGACCTCCTATGGACCGAGTACCTCCCGAAGACAGGCTCGACCGTCCTAATTGCTTCGGCACAGAATTTTAGATCAACGCCCGAAATGATCCCCGTGGCAATTGCGGCCAGCACCGAGGTCACCCAATGCCCACCAACCATCTGGGTCTCAATGCGAATGGTTTCGTGTTGGTGCACGACTTCATCGAGAGCCGATTGGGCCATACGCTGGATACCTCCATTGCCCGCACGTCTGCTTGCGGAGAAAGTCCGAACGTCACCAGCCGCGCGCGCGCGCGCCCAGCCATGTTTAGGACATGCGGATCATCGGCATTCAAAATGGCAACGCCACGCGGCAGGGCCTCGTCCTTGGTGAGCCTTCGGCCAAGCGAGCGTCACTCTCATTCTCGCGGGAATAGACATAGGCGAGCGACTGCCCATTGGCGTCGCACACCTTAAGGCTACCGGCAATTTTCTCCACGGTCCAAGGTGATGGGGAAATCAGTGCGGCGAAGCTATTTCTCTGCTGCCTTGGCTGGTTCCACAACCTCCGGAGCCCCTACTTTCGCGCCGAGTTTGGCGCTGATAGTCTCGTCTTGGAAGTCGACGGCTTCTGACAGTTCACCGCTCACTGTGGCGAAGCCAAGCAGCTTGGCGTAGTCGATTTTCGTTTGCATAGGATACCCCCCCCCCCGATTGCCGGGTGGAAACTTAGCAAATTGCGGGGACCGAGGTGTGCTTGAATCACAACATCCCTCTTAAAAAAAGGCATCAGCCGAAGCCGACCCCCTGCTGTGCTTGTCTCAGTGCGGCCTAGTTTAGGGTGGCCCTCCATTGCTGGCGAGTGTACCTCTCCGGTTACCTACGGAGGGAAAGGCGTTTAAGGTGAGAGTCTAAATCTTTGATTTTGTTGGTGGGCGCAGTAGGACTCGAACCTACGACCCGCTGATTAAGAGTCCCCGAGCCCCTCGTGAGTAATCCGGTTCATGCCGGCAACGTGACACCGGCATATCTGTTCCGAAAGGTGGCGATGATGAGGGCGGCTGACAGGTCCATCTAAGGACAAGCCCCGGTCAAGGGTTTTGACCGGGGCTTCCAACCAGCGGGGTACTCACACACCCCCAATAGCTAATTCGGGTTACTGCGCTGAAACAAACCCTATGGTTGCTAATCCAAGTATTGCTAGGATAGTACTATAGAGCAAAACATGTGGAAATGGATTGTCAGAATAAAAACGTCCAACTGTATTCGGCATTTAAGGTTCCTCGTTCATCTATTGACCTAATAACTATATGAATAATATGTCTGAATTAAGTGTTGCAAAAATCACCTGGCGGTCATGCGACAAATTAGTTCGCATCTTGTTTTCCGATTGAGAAATACCAATGTCAGGTTGGTAGTTTGAGCTGCTTAAAAGGGTCGGTAGATGGCCGACGATTAAAAGCATCTGCTTTTGAGCGCGAACAGTAACCGCCATGACCACGTTTCAAGTCAGATGCTACATCAAGGGATTGCCTGACAAGGACCTGCAAAAGGTTGAGGCAGCGACCGCGCTGGATGCGGCAGAAAAGACTTATGGCGGTCCTTTGACTGCTATCCACCGCCAGCAGGTACACTGCCGCGCCCTGGTGCAAAGCAAGCGCAACAAGCGGACCTTCTTCTACGCGCCCGTGTAAGCGCATCAAGACCGGTTCACCGCACGGGCCTCGGCTGATGCCAGGTTGAGCCAGCCGAACTCTGATAAGCGACTGTCCGCGCGCCTCTCCACTCGTGAGCGGACATCTCGCGTATCGCCGGTCCAGCGGACCTTATGAACTACGGCTTCGTTTATCACGCTGATCTTCGACCGATGAGCTACCATCATAGTGAGATGCTGAGTTCGGATCCGATGCGCTCAGCCACCTCGTTGTCCTTGATGGTCGCTCGGGCAATTCCCATATCAAATGTGAGCAAGGCCGCTTGGATTGCGCATTTGATCCCTGCCCGGCTCACCAAGAGCGGGCGCCCCTAACATTGCTTCAAGGAGGATGTCTCATGGTAAACTTCGATCTTACTCCGCTTTACCGAACCACCGTCGGCTTCGACCGTCTCGGCTCGCTGTTCGACACACTCGGCTCGCTCGACAACGATGCGCCGAGCTATCCGCCGTACAATATCGAGCTTGTCGACGAGAACACGTACCGCATCAGCATGGCGGTCGCGGGCTTCGGCACCAACGACCTGAACATCGAGGCGAAGGAGAACACGCTCACCATTCGCGGCGAGAAGCAGACCGAGAAAGAGGAGAGCACGTTCCTGCATCGCGGCATCGCCGCCCGCAGTTTCGAGCGGAAATTCCAACTCGCCGACCATGTGGTGGTGAAAGGAGCTGGCCTGGAAAACGGCTTGCTGCACGTCGAGCTCGTGCGCGAGCTGCCCGAGACCATGAAGCCCCGCGCCATCCCGATCACGACCAAGGGCGTCGAGACCAAGAGCGAGAAACCCAAGGTCATCGACAGCAAGGCGGCATAGCTTCGTCGTCCACGGTTTAAAAGTGGGGCGCTTCTCACCAGAGGGGCGCCCTTCGCATAGTGCATCTGCCCTTGAGCCTCAGCTTTGCGCAAGAATATCACGCGCATTCATGGCCAAGCGTCGCACAACCAACGATTGTTGACAAAAAACTCGATGAGCAAGCCACCTTAGCTGGCGAAGTAGAAATGCGCAGCTCGGACAGTGATTGATTGAGAACGACCCAGGCCCCTTGCAGTGCGAGCCCCGCCATGATCGCGGCTACCATCACGTCCGGCCAGCCGGTGCCCGTGCCGAGAACGCCGAGCGCCGCTAGCAGAACCGCGAGATTTCCGAGCACGTCGTTGCGCGTGCAAATCCAGGCCGAGCGCATATTTAAATCCCCCGCACGGTAGGCCCACAGGAGACCGAATGAGGCTGCGTTGGCGAGTAGTGCCGCAGTGCCCACCGCACCCATAGTGAAGGCCTCAGGCAAAGTGTCGTGCCATATGTGCCAGGCGGTGACCCCGAGCACCCACAAGCCGAACACGCCCATGGTCGCGCCCTTCAACAACGCTGCCGTGGCGCGATAGCGCAGCGCCATCCCCACGACGAAAAGGCTAATCGCATAGTTGCCCGCGTCGCCGAGAAAGTCGAGAGCATCGGCTTGAAGTGACGCCGAACCTGCTGCTAGGCCCGCTGCGACCTCAATGGCGAACATCGCAACGTTGATGGCAAGGACGGCCCAAAGGACGCCGGTACTTTTCGTCCCCGCGATGCTGCGCCAGGGCGACCACCAACACAGCTGCGGCCACTGAGATTAGCCAGCGGCCACCATCACTAAGCACATTACTTGGCGCGGCATATTGGGCGGAAGCGAGATAATCAAGATCGCGACGACGGTTACCCGCGAAAACGGCGTCGTCCATGGCATTGATCCGCAATAATCGGCAGACGCCTTGCGGGGCACTCCGCCGTCTAGCCCATGCAGCGAGCCGTAGCCTGCTTCCGCTTCTTGCGACGGGCAAACCATCCCATCACACCGAGGCCAGTCGCCAGGAGTGAAAGGGTGGTGGGCTCGGGCACTGCACTCGGTGCGCCAAGGACAGCAAAAGCAGGTAGGACTTCATCCGGAGGAAAAATAGCGGGTGGATCATAAACGAGCCCCAACGCATTGGTGCTGTTAAAACTCCATGCGTCATTTGTGTCAGCGTTTGTAGGTGCGATCTGAAGGAAATAGTCGGCTGCAGTCGTCAGCGAGACGCCACTGATCCCGGTAATGGCAATCTGGGCTCATCGGACCAATACCAAGTGTGGATGTAGGTGATGTGCTCGGAGGGCCAGAAAGCAGTGTCCGAGGGTGGAGTTCAGGCGTTTGCCAGCTCAAGATGAGAACGCGAGAGGAGCACATCGCGCCATACCATTTTCATCACCGCGAGGACTTCGGCGAGCAGATACACCTCTCCGCTCGGCAGTGGCCTGGCTATGTCACCAGTCCAAACGGTAACAAACTCATCATTCAGTGCGCTCGGGGTGAATTCCGCCCCGGTTGGCTCATGAATGACTGTCCCTTCCTTGATTGCGAATTGGCTTCGCGTGACCTGTCCGTACATGTGCCCCCTCCCGCCGACGAGCCGATCTGCTGCGGCCGAAAAGGGTAGCTGATTCGAACTCTTAACTTCCTTCCTCGCTTTTTTGATATGGGACGAGTGGGCACCATCTGACGCTTAACCGGCCACCCTATTACTCTCGGTACCGGTCTCTTTGGTCTTGGCCTGATGCGTTGCCGCGAAGCCGCATAAGCTCATGTGTAACATAGGTAAGTGTTTGATATTCAATGGGTTATGGAACTGACTTGTCCTACCCGGAGGGGCAGGTCTGTTCACTTAGCGGATTGATCCTGCTTAGCTTTTTGATTTTAATCCCCGGGACCCGACGCTTGTTATGCGTTGTTCTCAACCCATGTTTGTACATAGCTAAGATTTTGAAAAACAAGTATATTTTTGGGCTGACTGGTAGCCTATTAGCGCCCGCCTTAGGCGGACAAAACAGCGGTCTAGGTATAATCATACCTCTATCCCCCAAATGTCCGCGTAAGCCCCTCGCAAAACCGCAGAAATCAAGGGGCGAATTTGCCATTGTCGGAGGGGGTATACCCCCCTGTTGACGTTCGGAACTAAGGAGGTTGCCAGGCTGAGGCGACGTCCGCTTCGGTCATTAGCGGAGAATAGAACGCACAACAGGGGTGTCCGCTTTACCCCCTAAAGCGGACATACAGACTAGCGGGCCGAACGTCCGTTTAGTGCCACAAGCGGACATAAGTGCCCGGCAAGTTATTTTTTGTAGTAGCCGACCCCACAAATCTGGTCACCGGCCTTCGTGTAGAAGACGGTCTTCTCGAGCAACTCGCCTGTGGGATGGCGCGGGAACCAGTAGGTGGTCTCTTTTATCGTTCCCTCGGTGGCATTCTGCATAATCGTTTCACCGAACGAACCACCGTGCATGCTCTGAATGTCTCTCAGCTGTTTGCCCTTTTCCCCGTAAGGCTGCGCCGTGATGATGCCGTCCGAGGCGTTGGCGCAGAACACATAAAGATCGCGGTCCTTGAAGCCGCCCTCGCCATTGTTGAACATATCAAGCGCCTTCGCCTTGTCCTCTTTCACCGCGGACACTGCTCTCTCAAGCATAGCTTTGGCTTCCTCTGCAGTGCCGAAGTCAGCCGCCCAGACTGAGGGGGCGCAAAACATAAGTATGACAGCCATCGAAACGAGCATCGATTTCATGGCGGTACCCTCCTTCAGGGACATCCACCGATTGGCGATCTAGGGCCAGGCGGGATAATACCACGATGTCATGTCTGCTTTGGGTCATTAGCCGACATAACGGCCCGTTCGTTTCATGTCCGCTTTGCTCCCGATAGCGGACATTCGTCAGCGGATGTGGGATGTCCGCTAAGTGCCAGTAGAAGACATTTGAGAGCGCCTTAGGAGTATTTATTTCAGCGCCGAGAAGGACGTTGGAGTGAGGACACGAGTTTGCGGAGTCCGCTAATGGGATGGACCGGCCGTGCTCGTGCCTTCAGATTGCGGGCGCAAGCAAACTTGAGGAGCATGCGTCATGGACCGCAAAGCCAGCGGGCATAGGCGCCGCAGTTCGGCCTGATGGCTTTGCATCTGCGAGAGATCCTGAGCTAGCCGAGCTTGAATAAAGTCATGCGCGCCGATCCGCTGCGGCTCGTCACGCTCACGGACAGGTACTTGCCGCGCTGGATGAGAAACACGCGGCCTGTCTCGCGGCCCCCTTCGCTGCCACCCACCACCGTTCCGCTATAGCGGCTGCCGGTCGTATTGGTCACGCTGCCCGTAAGGTCGTATTTGCCGCCCTCCGTGGCGCAGGTGGCGGTGTAGCTGAAACTCCTGTCGCCGGCGCGCATGTACCGCACCCGGCACTCCACACGATCGTCGGCACCTTTGTGGCTTACAATACCCGACCCCTTCCAGCCGCGTAGTCGATGCGCGCCTCTTTGACCACGCGATTGAAGGCCCTTCGCTCGGCAGCACCCATGATCGCTTTCTGAGCCTCCATCCAATTAGCAGCCCTGCGCCACCTAGCCAAATCGCGGCGGGCTCGGGAACGTCTGAGGTATAGTCATTACCAAAATCTCGCGGATCATAGGGCGGCGGCGCAAAGCCCCATAGGCGGCGATGTGGAATAGCGACCCAGCTTGGGGTTACCTCGGGCTTGCGGTCATAGTGCTCATCATGTGGCTATGGTGGCGTTACAGCATCGACGGGGTGATGAATAGTCAGCCGCCCAGCGATTGCGCAGCAGTTTAATCCTGGCCCCTATGACGTGGTGATCTATCGCGGGCGGAGAGGCTGTGGATTGTGTGGAAAACCTAGAAGGCGCCCTAATCAATGTGATCGCGCCACACTAATTTTGCCTGGTGGGCGACGTTGATTTATCGGTAGTGCCCCCCGTCTAGCCGAAACGTCACCCATCTGCGCCCGGCTTCTCTCCCGGCGCAACGCGCGAAAAGCGCTTTCTGGCGCCTAGCCATGTCAAGTGGCTGGGCGCTTTTTTGCCCCGCGCCTTTATTTGCTCTGCCAATGGGTCGCCTGAGATTTGCCACGCTTGACGTTTCTACTGCCCAACGAAATCGCGCGAAGGCGGGAGGGTAAACTGCAATCCGCAACGGGGGAGGCTTGACCAAGTTGGCCAGGCTTTCCCTTTTTTTGGCTAAAGGCGTCAGCCAAAGCCACGCGGGCTAACCGCCCCCTTCCGGGTAATCCAAATCCGAATTTCCAGCCGCACCGAGTAGCGCCGGCAGCTTGGCTATGTTGCTGGCGATGCGGCGTGCCTCATCTGCGGTGAGCACATGGGCCGTGATGGCGTCAGCCGTACTCTCACGCGAATAGACATAGGCGAGTGACTGCCCATTAGCGTCACACACCTTGAAGCCTAGGCCACCGGGTATCTTCTCAACGGTCCATGGCGGCGGGAAGCGGCGGTTGGTCATTGGGAGTCGAAGATGATCGGGCCGAAAAAAGGAAACTCCTTGACTTCCTCTAGGTCAACAAAGGTCAGGGCTTTCTTAAGAAGGTCGAGATCGCAACGATCAAACACTGGTTCCAATGGCCGATTGAACACATCGCTGCGCTGACTTGGAAGGACCAGGGCTTGTTCGGCCTGCCCCTCGGCGAGCCGATATGCGCCCCGCGTCACGCTACCGATGGCCTCGACTAGCGCCACCTTCTCCCACAGGTCTGGCTGTCGATCCTGAGCCGCGATTGCAGCGATAGCGTCCTCAATGGCTGCGACCGCGCTATCCTTTTCGGCCTTGCGTTCCTGCATATATGAAATCGACATCGGTCACAGTGACCTCCCAGCCAAAGAAGCGCAGCGTGCCATTTCGCTGGCGGCGAGCGGCTTGGCCGTGGCCTATAACTCTGCCCGGGCTGGCTTCATTGAATTTAACAGGCGAATTAGCCGAGGATGCAAAAATCCTGGCTGCGCCCCGGCAGATTTGACTCTGAAGGCGCGAAATCGGTCGCCCGCGCTTACTATGTGCTTACTAGATGGAAGAGCCTCGTCAACTCATCCAGCTAAGTAATTGATTTATTGGTGGGCGCAGTAGGACTCGAACCTACGACCCGCTGATTAAGACTCAACACGTACTACTGTAATATCAATGTGTTACGTGTAGCTTTATAACTCTGCTTTATAACTTTCCAACATCAGCTGCGCTGCTACCCTTTTCTCCTTTTCTTTCGAGTCGACTTACTCTTGCTGGTGCGATCCGCCTTTTTCGTCTTAGTGCGAGTTGGTTTTCTCCTGCTCATCGTCGACGTTGTCGACGTAGCCGGTTGTGGAATAATGTTAACAACCACAGCAGGACACCCCACAAAGCCGTTTTCACTCCAGAAATCCACAAGGATACCAGAATTATCATTAGTATAGCCGATAACTAAGGCTACTTCAAAAACGATTATCTCATCGCGACCAATGATTCTAGCTGGCACTGACACGAGGTATGTACCATCTATAACAGCCAGTTCCAGATCAGAGTCTCCACCAAAGATTCCTATGCCCCCATTTGCTATTTTATATGCTATCTGAGTTGTCTGACTAGGAGAATCAAAGATTACGTAATTTTCCGCCACCACATGCACTTTCAATTGTGCAGTAACATCGACCTGACCACTTCCTCCTGAAAATAACCCTGGCATTGCATTTACTTGGCAGAAACCTTGTGCGATGACGTCGGCGTTTACTTGTATTGTAGCTCCAGGGCTCTGCCACGCAAAATAAAACGCCAATTGTTTGTAAGTCCATCCACGATCGTTAGGGTCACCGAATTAAATCTTTCCGTAATTATTTCTCTTTTCTATATGGTACTCCTTCAACATATCTATCGTTGTCGCAGCAATGTAGTAAGGGGTCGTCAATGCTATTGAGTTTCCTTGAATTACCGAAGTGCGAGCGAGCTTATCAATATTCTGGCGATAGTGTTTTGCTCGGTTGGGAAAATCTTTTTGAGCTTGTGCCTTTTGCTTTTCTAGAACATGACGGACCGCAGTTTGATGGTCCGCTAGCATTTCATTGATTTTCTTGATATCCAGACCGGCGGCACCGAACACCGTCTCGAGCCGATTTCCAAGGGTGCGGCGAAGGGTCGAGATCTGGGGGGGTTGGACCAGCTGCGATATGGTGAGCTGAGGTTTCAGCTCCATAACTCTTAATACCGCAGCTTTCAGCTGGGATTCAGAAGCCTTTGCCATTGCTAGCCTCCCATCTCTCGTTGATCACTCTTATTGGTTCGCTTTCGCTTCTACCGCGCTCATCCAATCGGTAATGGCTGGAACGCGCTCAAATCATACCAGCAGACCTCTGGCGCAGGGACTCTGGCTCAGCGGAATCTCGCCAAAGGCTAACTAATGGTCGAATGGCTACCCGCAAAAGCCACTTAACATGCACGGAACCACTCGTGATGACGCCAGTGCAGTTGAGAAGAGTGTGCGCCTGATGAGACGTGACGCTAATGCGTCGGTTGAGAAAAAGAGGCGTATGGTTATGGCTGCACTAGCTTTTGCTCATCCCCTGCCCCGTCCCGACCCATGAGCGCAATCAAGCTCTACCGCGGTTGTGCCGTGATCACGACTTTATGTCAGTCCTCTCGCATTCTGGGCATTGCCAGCAACGCATTAACCAAATCAGCGGAGAGTGGCGCTGTCGCTGGGGGCGTGTACCCCACCAAATAGGGGAGCATCCGATGTCCGTACTCGTCTTTCTCGTAGGCATGGGACCAATGGCTGCCACGGGAATTTACAATCCGCAGGTCGTGGTTCATCACCACTGTATCGCCGAGCCAGGCACTGTTGACGCGCTTTACTGTCCGGCACCCGCCGCACCTCCTCATAAGAAGTAGGTCGGGCACGACAACTGCGCCGGCGCGCGCCGAAAGTTTTCGACGACCAATTTCCCCGGTCAGAGTATCTCGCATTCGATTCTCTGGGGGTGATCCAGCCCGTCGTAACGTCTGTGTGCGCACTGAACCGATTCCCGGCGCAGTAGGAACTCTGACCTACGACCCCGATCAAGAGTCAAATAGGATTATTGCAAAAACAATGGGTTACGTGTAACTTTATAAGTCGTCTGCTCGTCAGCTGCTGACCCAATGCACCCCATAGGTCAATGCGTAGAGATACAGCGTGAAACTGACGAACAGCAGTGCGTAGCAAAGCGTCTTGCGCAGCGGAACCCCGCTCGGATTCTCCTGTTGATGCATTCCTCGACCCCATCTGCTGTGTTCGCCCCCCTTAAATGCCCCATGTGGTCTTAATCGGGCATGAATGCGATCAAGCTTTATCGGGGTGTCTCAATCTACAAAGTAGACGGTAGCCAAAATTGGTACGTTCGGGTTTGGGACCGAGGGCGGCAGCGCTACATCGTCAAGACAACGGGTGTTCGCACTGCGGTCAAAGCCCGCGAAATCGCAAAAGGATTTGCTCTTGAATTCGCACCCGCTTTAGCGGGAGGCCAAGCTGAGGCCGATTGCAAGAAATCAGGCGGAAGATGGGATAGCCGAGTCCAAGACGTGCAACGCAGCCAACGGGTTCTTGAGGCCTAATCCCCGTTAGTTCGCTTGCCATTTCAATGAGGCGCGGAAGCGAGTAGCCGCTGAACTCTCCGCCTAGAATTTTGGCAAGCTCAGATGGCGATATGTTAAGCCTCTCGGCAGCAGCATCTTTCGTGAGGCCGTGACGCTTAATTGACTTGGCTATTACGACCGCCATATCCCTCTTCAACCGGTACTGGTCGGGTTCAGGCACGGTCGGCAATTCTTGGTCCATGGAGGTGGGAAGCGGCGTGCGGCCATTGAGAGGAGGAGCCACGTTGGCTGCAAGTCCTATAGGTCGCCGCCTTTGTTGCTGGCTAGGCCTTGCGCTGTAACAATAGCGATATATTGCCAATCTAATATGGGGCGTGCCCGCGACCGTAAAGGAGAAGGGCCATGCACATATTGCTCTTGATTATTCTTGGTGTCGCGTTGGTGGGCGCGGGTTCCATCGGGCTGATCGGTTTAGTGGACCTCTCCCGCCTCAGCTCGTGGCCGTCGAAACATCCGCACTAGCTGGTAGGCGTGGATACCGGCCACCCACCTAGCGCCACCCCATTCCGGTGCTGGTCGGTTTCAGGTACTCCGGTGACTGTTGTACAGTCCATGGCGGTGGGAAGCGGCGTGCGGTCATGAAGGACTGAACCCGCGCATTATTTCGGCAATCGACCCTCTTGCGCAGCCAGTTCCTGTCGAAGCTTTTCAGCGGCTTCGGCAAACGAGGCAAGCGCGTGCTGCGAACAATAGTTTTTTAGCCACAACGTGACGCTGTCGCTTGTCCAGCTACTCCCAACCCATTTCATGTCTCCGGCATCCATCACATTTTCACCGCTGATGTAGCCAAGTGCCCAAGCTACAAACATGTTTTGGGAGTACTCGGGTGCCGCAACGAAATCGCCACACGGTAGGGTACCGCTAGAAAGGATGGCTCCCAGCTGCGCAGCCGCTCCTCCTGTCATCAATACGGAGAGAACCACACCGGCAAGGATGCTCTTGAGCATGGCTACGCAAACCATCGCCTTATCCAGCGCACCAGAGAGACAAGCGCAAAGGCGATCAGCCAGAAAATGGGGATTGGGGCCAGTACAAACCAAACTATAGACCGCCGGACTTCCGCACCTAGCGCAGCCTGAAGATTTTCACGGTCCTGCTTGCAAATGCTCGGGTCCGAGTGCGGCTCGGTCAGACACATATTGTACAGCTCAGAGACGTCCTCGGGGTCGCTTATGGTGCGAAGTACCCACATTGAGCCGACTATCGCCCACACAACAGAGAGCACGATCCCTACGCGCTGCCATCCATTCAGACGGCGAGCATTCATTGGCCTGCCGTTCCGAAGGGCCACTCGGCAGGAGTATCACCGTCCGCCAGCCAAGTTGTTAGCTCAGACAAAACGTGGAGCCCAGGACAGTAGGGACACCTCACCTGCGTGACGATCTTCGCCAAGCTGGCAAAGCTGGCCGGGTCAATGTCGATGCCAGTGGCCACGGGGTAGCCGGTAGCGGGGCACTCGAAATGCAGCTCGCTCATCGTTTCATTCCGTGACGGACCAAGGGTTCCGCCAATAGGTTGAGGCCCACGGCGAACACTCCTACGCTAGCTGCTTGGCAATGCTACTCGTGATGTGGTTGCTCACTCTGTCGTTGCATCACTTGGGACAGCGGGAGCGGGGCAAGCCTTCCATCCTGCAGCGCCCTGATACGATTGCTGGACAGGAGTTCCATCAGCGCAGCCTGAACACCGGGGCTGGCGTGTTGAATGTCGGGGAAGTAGCCCTCCTTCACGGTGGAATTGCTCAAGTCGTCGCTTGAACTCGGGCCAGCCTCAGCCAGCTTGCGAATAAGAAAGTCGCTGAGTGACTGAGGTGGAACCGACATCGGTCGTGGGCCATCAGGGGTGCGCTGACGCGCTGACTCCATCGGTCGCGGATCATTCCATATCCGCTGTTGCTCCGACTGGGCTGCCCCGCTGCATCGGCCGCGTATTGGTCATTCGCTGGCGTTCAGCCGCGATGAGCACTCCGAGCGCGGCAAGCTCGGCTTTGAGTGTCTCTACACGTCCGTCGCATTCGCTTTGCAGCCGCCGGACTGCTTTCTCGCATTGGGCAACGGTCCGAGTGATGTCCTCCTGAAGGAGTTTGGCACGCTCTTCCAGATCGCTACGAATATCGCGCATGGATCACATTCGAGATGGTGAGCGACTTCCTGCACCAAGCAAACCAGCCCATCACAGCCAGGCCGGTGGCGAAGAGCGGGAGGGTGGCTGGGACTGGGTCAATATTTTCCTGAGCAGTTCTTGGTCTTAGCATCCCAACTGCCGCCATCCTTCTGGCATTGCTCCTCGGCCTTTTTCGAGGTCGCGTCTCCGGCAAAAGCTGGGAAGGTGAAGGCAAGTGCTAAAGTCATAGCAAATATCGAAATGAGAGTTTTCATGACGGGTTTCTCCCTTACGCTGGCTACTAACCCATGAATAGGGGGAGCGTCCTCATTTGCTGTCAGCTCGGCCCATTATGTCGAAATCGGCTTCCTGCAAATGATATTTCATCACCACGTTTGATGAATTGGACAAAGCGCGCAGACAAGCCTCATGCGCCATGACCTTCTCGTCGTCAGGCAAGTTACCTTCGGCCTTTATTTTGTCTGAGGCGTCAAGACAGGTGCCGACATCCTTAGGATTTGCCAGGGCGGCTGAGGCCGTCAATAACGCACCGAAAGCGAGCATGAGTGCCGGGTTACTAGCGTTCACATTCATCTTCACTGTCCACGGCGCGGGAAGCGGCGCTCGGTCATCGCCCGCGCCTCTCTTTGATGCTCACTTCCAGCTGCTCTGCTTTTTCCCGCACGTCGGCTTCGCTACGATTGAGGAAGCGAGCGATCTGCACAATGGTGTCCCCAAATGAGGCTTGCCACCGGAGGTCGGCGATGTCCATGCGAGACCAATGCTTATCGGTATTGAGGTCCCCCATCCCACGACGATACAACAAAAAGGGCGCCAGTTGAAGATTCGGGGACCGCTGATGGGTTCATCTGGCGTAGACTGGCGCCATACTGCATCTGGCGAGCGCCTTCATCTCCCATCCGCCACATTGGCCACCTTTCCTAAGAGCGACTATGCGCCGAAGCAGCACGAGTTCTTGTTGTAATGGCCGTGTTGACGATTGCGTTATGTGATCCAGCCGCCGCACGTATCCAGTGCCAAGGTAATTTCCAAATCACCAAATATGGCCCGATTGCCTCGCCCTACTGTGAGGAAGAGCAGATCGCGTTGGTCGCCCAGAGCTCCGGATGGCACGTGTCTGCTTCTGAGGTTCACAACAATCCCCTGAAGAAGATCGAAGTCTGCACAAGCCTTGCCGGTGATTCACGGTTGAAGGGCTCTTGTCCGGTCCGAGCCACGCGAAACGACTGAACGTGAGAAAAATTCCTGCTACTTGCCCCGACCTGCAATCGGCATCTGCTTAGCGCCACTACCCTGGGCAGGATTATTTTTGACCACCGTCTGATTTGTCATCTTCCACTTGCTGCGTTGCTAAAGAGGCTTGCAAAGCTGGAGGAGATGATCCACCACCGTGAGCCACGATTTCTTGTGGTGACAGGCCACGATGATCGGGAGTTTGATGACCAGATTTTCATCAAGATATTGACGTGTCCCCGGAAAACCGGGTGCGCGAGCCGGGTATAGCTGCAGCCGTTTCGTTTTCTTCAGAAAAAGATACAGCCTCCGCGAGCGCCTCGTCAATGCCCAGCGGTCTCATCACTTGCCCGGGTCACGTCCGCTTTACCCCCAATAGCAGACATTCGGCGGATGAGCTGGCAGAACCGCTATGTGCCAATAAGCCGACACAACGGTTCGTTCGCGTCATATCCCCTTTACCCCCGATAGCGGCAGGTGGGATGTCCGAAAAGTGCCACAGCGGACATAGATGCTTATTTCGGACTCACTCCGGCGTTGAAATTAGGTTTTTGAGCGCTGCCCGCGTCTCGTCGGTTAGCGCCTTCCCACCCTTACAATTCTCATTAAGAAGCGCGATTGCGAAAACCTTGGCATAGCCTTTTCCAAAATGTTCAGTTTCAAACTCCTTAGCGCGTCTCGCCATGCTGGTCGCGACGTAGCCCATAGTGTCGTCGCAAGCCAAATTCGCGTGAAACCGGGCGAGGTCCTCAGGCGAGGCCTCAGTCGCCTTGCCGGCGTAATCCTCCCAACTCTTCGCATCCTCCCAGCTTGGCGGCTCGTCGCGCAGGATCGGATCGAGGCGCGCAATCACAACCGGCCGCACCACGGGGTCTGTGATCTCGGTACTGAGGCCCTGTCTCAACTGCGCCTTGGCCTCCGGTGTCAGGACCGACATTTTCACATCGGCCAAGCCAAGCGGAACCGGCGATTGATCGGTGAGGCCGGGGGGGAAACGGGCGAGCCAGATCTCTGCCGAGGCCAACACCGCGCCTTGAAGCTCGGCCCCTTCCAGATCAACATCCTGGAGTTGGGCCCCTTGCAGGTCTGCGCCCTGAAGCCGGGCTCCCCGCAAATCCGCGCCCTGAAGCTGCGCCCCTCTCAGATCGGCGCCCTGAAGCTTGCTGTAACTCAGATCGGCGCCCTGAAGCTCGGCTCCCCTCAGATCAGCACCCTGCAGCGCCGCCGAACTCATCTGCGCGCCCTGAAACTCGGCCTCTTTCAGGGACGCGCCCTGAAGCTGGGAGTCATTGAGCCTACCCTTGCCCAACGTCTTCCACATTTGCGCGCCGCGCAGATCCGCCCAGGTCAGATCAGCATGGCGAAAGTCCGACCGGTTGAGCAGCGCGTAGCGAAAATTGCGCTCGCGCAGCACGACCTTGGCGTCTTCGTCGGCGCCGAGATCGGTGTCTTCCACGATCAGGACGCGATAGGACAACAGCCATCGCCGCCACCATCCCTTATTGCCGTTGTCGGGGATGCGCTCATAGATCAAACGCCGCACGATGGGATTTAACAGCTTCGCCTCTCCCTCCGCGCCGATCCCGACGCTTGCCGGCGGGACAAACCCCAGACGCCGATCGATCCATTCGTCTGGAACCGTGGCGATCAACCAGCTGAAGCCGACGACGACCGGGAGCAGCAGCAGTACCAGCAGAATCTGCCGGCCCGAAGCCTCCCAGGCTTCGGCTTGCGGTCCGATTTCTGATGTCCCATTTCCGCTTCGGCGGCACATGCTGCATGATCGGCGTAAGCAGGATCAGCATCGCGAAGCCGAGGATCACCGCGAAGCGATGCCAGTAGGTGATCCAGACCTCATGGAAGGGCAGGAACTTGATCTGGAAATAAAGCAGCGTGATGATCGGGAGCACCGCGAAGGTCACGTACACAATCAGCTGCATCATCAGCTTGGTGATGCGATTGGCTTCGGGGCCGGCCAGGATCTGTGAGAACACGTAGGAATGCACCCGTTCGCGGGCGGGATGCCGGGTTCGCGCTTTCAGCTCGTAGGAGGCGAGGGCGTCGGTGAACTTGCGATATTTCCGTGCCAGAATGACGTGCTGAACGAGGAGCGACAGATACACCAGCAACAGCATCGCCGGCGCGTATTGAAAAAAGCCGACGAGAGGGATTTCCGCATTGATGATGGGCAGCCTGACCGGACTGTTGAGCAACAAGTCCTTGTGGCTGACGCTGGCGAGCGTCACGACCACATAGGTGAGAAGCGCGAGAAAGGCGAGCCAGGCGGTCCTGGCCGGATCGCTGGCCGCGTTGGCTTCGTCGAGGAATCCCTTCACTTCCTCGGACAATTTGGGCGACTTGGCCATTCAGGTGGGGTTCCGGCAGCCTCGCTGAGGATAACACCGACGGAGTACGGAGAGCACCATCGCGAATTTAGTTGCGTCCGTCATCGGTAAGTCACCCCTGCCCAACCTTGGAGACCTGACATAACCGACATCACCGCCGCTGGCGTTTTCTCATTGGGCAACCGCACCGTGAACCGTATGGGCTACGGTGCCATGCAACTCGCCGGACCGGGCGTGTTCGGCCCGCCGAAGGATCGCCAGGCGGCCCTCGCCGTGCTTCGCGAGGCGGTCGCGCAGGGGGTCAACCATATCGACACCAGCGATTTCTATGGTCCTCACGTCACCAACCAGCTCATTCGCGAGGCGCTTCATCCCTATCCCGATGACCTCGTGATCGTGACCAAGGTCGGCGCGGTGCGCGGCGCGGACGCCTCGTGGATTGCCGCGCTCACCCCCGTGGACCTCACGCGCGCCGTCCACGACAACCTCCGGAACCTCATGGTCGATGCGCTCGACGTGGTCAACCTGCGCGTGGGTGGCATTGACGAGCCGAACGAGAGCTCGATCGAGGAACAGTTTGCGACCCTGGCCGAGCTCCAACGGCAAGGCCTGATCCGACAGCTCGGCTTGAGCAACGTGACCTCTGGCCAGCTCAAGCAGGCGAACAGCATCGCCAAGGTCGTCTGCGTGCAGAACCATTACAACCTCGTGCATCGCGACGACGACGCACTGATCGATGAATTGGCGGGCAGCGGCGTCGCCTTTGTGCCCTTCTTCCCGCTTGGCGGCTTCACGCCTCTCCAGTCCTCGATCCTCTCAAAGGTCTCAACACGCCTCGGCGCGACTCCAATGCAGGTGGCGCTTGCCTGGCTGCTCCATCGCACGCCAAACATTCTTCTGATCCCTGGCACCTCGTCGATCGCCCACCTGCATGAGAATCTGGCGGCGGCCGAACTCGCGTTGACGGACACGACCATCGCCGAGCTTGGCGCGATTGACTGAGAAGCGGACATCGTGTTCCGCTTTACGGGCAGTTGGATTGAGCGTCGCGGGTGGCGATGACGAGGAGCAGAGGCAGGTTACGATCATTTGGGATGGACTATCAGGCGCGTCGTTGCTTCGGCACACCCCTACTCGCAGGGGATGTGCCTGTTCCTCCCAGCATTTCGGTGACCGGGGTGTCCGGACCGACCCAGTCGACGGCCTTTTGCATCGCTTCTTTGACTTTCATGTCGGACCTCCGTTGATGTAGCACCAGCCCCCGCCCCTTTCACCTGTACGACCCATCGGGTTTTTCAGGAGCCCCTTAACAGCGGCCGGCAGGCTGAGGGGCGTCGACCTTAGCGGTCGGCGCCACTTCTGGGTCACTCCTAGTGATTTGTGTATTGCACGAGGCCTGGGTCGCGGGCTGAGGCCACGAATCCCCCTGTTTCGGTTTAGTGCCCGTCTCCCCGTTCTCCACAGGAGTGACATCTGGTTCTCCGTGGCCAATGTGCTTTAGTTGACCCATGAAAAGTGCCCTGATTCGTGCTGCGGCCTAGGAGTGAGTGAAAAGCATCAGATAATGGTGAGCGTAAATTGAGCCATAAAGTCAATTATCCAAGTGGATCGTGGCCGAAAGAGATGCGCGGTGCAACCGCCGCGGCATACTGCGACGAACCCAGTGTCGAAGCATTTCTCTCCAAGGTGAGACAGGGAGTTTATCCAGGTCCGCGTCGGCAGCATGGCATCTTACCAAAGTGGCATCGGCTAAAGTTGGATGAGAGCATTGCGCGACGACATGGCCTTCTGGCCGACGGCAACCTTCTAATCGATGATGCTGCGGAGCTGATCTGATGCGTCGCCGGAAGCCGGTAGGATGGCCTTCCTATCTAGTGGGTAAGAAGTTATCGGGGAGCCGGATAGCCTATTACTGGCAGCCGCCTACATGGGCTCGCAAGCGAGGCTGCCTCGTCCCGGCCGAGGCTCTCGGAATGGACTATGCCCAGGCAAAGCGTCGTTGCGATGACATTCTGAATCCTCAATTTCAGGCGTGGCTTCACTGCGAGGAACTCTCCGGAGTGACGCGCTCCTTGCCGGGCACCTTCGCTTGGTTAGTAGTGGTTTACAAAACCTCGCCTTTATATCTCAGGTGCAGTGGGGGCACTCGTGCTGACTATGACTCTGTTCTTTCAATGGTGGTCGCTCACGAGCTCAAAGATGGGCGCAGCTTCGGTAGCTTGGCATTGAAAAGCATCACGCCTGGCGCAGCCGATCGCTTGCACGCAAGGCTGATTGAAGGTGGTCGGGGCGATCGACGACGTACCGCGAAACTTGCGATGGACGTTTGCCGTAGAGCTTGGCAAATCGCCCACCGAGACAAACCAACGGCAGTGCCCTTCGAGAACCCGTTTGCGCGCATGGGCATCTCCTATCGCCCCAAAGTGACCCGAGCGGCTACGCACGGTGAACTCATGCGTTTTGTGGCTAAAGCGGATGAGCTTGAGCACTGGTCCATCGGAACAGCGGCATTGATCGCTTTTTATTGGCTCCAACGCGAGGAAGACATCTTCTCGCGTCTGGCGTGGTCGCACTACCGACCCATCGACACGCCCGATACTGCTCGCATTTTTCATCACAAGAACGACTGCTTGGTGGAAGTGCCGCTCTATGATGTGGACGGCTCAAATCTGTGGCCTGATCTCGTCCCAAGACTAGATCGGCACCCTAAGCTGGGCACTCTGATCGTCATGCGGGATAAGCCTGATCGGAAGCATAAACTGCACCTTCCCTGGGCGACGTCCGCCGTTAATCCGGTGCGACACGTCCAACGTGTTGTTTCCACTATTTGCAAGGCGGCGGCGCTGCCGCCCGAAATCACGTTCACCAGCTTTCGGCATGGTGGCCACACTGATGCTGCTAACGCCGGATTGACCGACGCTCAGATTTGCGCGCTGAGCGGGCACAAGACGGCAGCCATGGTCACGATCTACGCGAAGCAGACCAAGGACCAACGCCTCGCAGGAGCGCGAAAGAGACTAGAGGCCAGAGGAACGAAGCGAGGAAATTTGTCGGAATAGACCGGTGACGCTTTGTCGGAATGACGAATCAAATATCCGGCAAGTCATTGATTTATTGGTGGGCGCAGTAGGACTCGAACCTACGACCCGCTGATTAAGAGTCAGCTGCTCTACCACCTGAGCTATGCGCCCGAGAGGCCCGCCTTCGATCTTCGGAGGCGCTCAAGAGAGTTCCCCTTAACACCGCCCTCCTGGCTCTGTCCAGTGCGGGCCAAGGCGCTCTCACCACAGAACCCCAAGCTCCTCGTGCCGAATGCGCACCGCCCGGTTAATATGGGCATTGAGCACGAAGCCCAGGCCCACCATCATAGTCAGCATCGAGGTGCCGCCGTAAGAGACGAACGGCAGCGGTACGCCCACGACCGGCACCAACCCCGTCACCATGGCTACATTGATGAACACGTAGGCGAACAGGCACAGCCCCATGCCGGCAGCGACCAGCCTAGGGAACGTGCCGCGGCATCGAAGCGCCATGTAGATGATGAACATGAGCGCGAGAAGATAAAGCGCAAGGAGTCCGACGGCGCCCAGGAACCCCATCTCCTCGGAGAACATCGTGAAAATAAAGTCGGTGTGCTTCTCGGGAAGGAAATTGAGCTGGGCTTGGGTGCCTTGCATGAAGCCCTTGCCTATGAGGCCGCCAGAGCCGATAGCGATCTTCGATTGGAGAATGTGATAGCCGGAGCCGAGCGGATCGCGCCCGGGATCGACGAAGGTGAGCACGCGCTCCCGCTGATAGTCGTGCAGCCGCTCCCAGACGTGGGGCAGGACCATGATGATCCCTGCAATCGCCGCAACGAAATAGGCCCAGCTCACGCCAGCGAGAAACAGAAGCCCGCAGCCAACGATGCCGAACAGAGCAGCAGTACCGAGGTCGGGCTGGGCCAGCGCAAGCGCGGTCGGCGCCCCAATCATAAGCAGCGGGAGCAGCACGGCATCGGGACGCCACTACTTTATCAGGCGGCAGCCATTGGTAGTAGCGGGCAAGTGCGAGAACGAGCGCGATCTTCATGATCTCCGATGGCTGGAGGCTGTAAGCCCCAAAGCCAAGCCAACGCTGAGCGCCGCCGCTTTGCACGCCGATGAGCGGGACCGCCGCAAGCATGATGAGTACGGCGACGTAGAACGGATAGGCGGCGCGCATCCACCAGCGCAGGTCAATGAGCGCGACTGGTAAAGACGAGCCCGAGCCCAATGCAGTAGCGGACGACGTGACGGCTCGACCAAGGCTCGAGCGAGCCCCCGGCCACCGAATAAAGTGCGGCCACGCCGACGCCGGTGATGGCGGTGATGAGCAAGATAAACGGCCAGTTGAGCAGCATGAGTTTCTTGGCAAGCTCCGGCCGCGGTCGCTCGATCGCGTCGGCGAAGAGCATCCTCATCGGCTGCTCTCCGCCGTAGCGAGCGCCGCCGGCTCTCCATTGCCCGCGACAAAGACGGGCTTTGCCACCGGATCGCGCAGCAGAAGTTCGGTCATCACGTCGTGGATGATAGGCGCGGCAGCACGGGATCCGTATCCGCCATGCTCGACGACGCAGGCAACCGCGTAGCGCGGTGCCTCAACCGGCGCGAAGGCGATGAATAGAGAATTCGGCTCGGCTTCCCAGCCGGTCGGGGGCCGCTTGGAGTCGTGGCCAAATGTCTGCGAGGTTCCTGTCTTACCCGCCATCAGAATGCCCGGAATAGTAAGCGCGGCGCCATTGGCCGTGCCGCCCCCTTCATTCACCACCGCACTCATGCCGTCACGGACGAGTTGCAGATGTGCGGGGGCGACGCCTGGAAGTCCCCGGCGTCGCACGAGGCGGGTTGGAGCAGCTGAAGCTGGGCACGACCGCGCTTGCCCGTTGCGATGCGCGCGGTCATCACGGTGAGCTGTAGCGGGGTCGCCAACACGTAGCCCTGGCCAATCCCGCAACTGATGGTCTCGCCTACATACCAGGGCTCGTCGAGCGTCGCGCGCTTCCAGGCCGTGTCGGGCATTACGCCTCCCTTCAGGCCCGCCAATTCGCAGTATAGGCCTGACCGAGACCGAGGGCGCGGCCAGTCACGGCCAGCCGGTCGATGCCGAGACGGTGGGCGGTCTCGTAAAAATAGACGTCGCAAGACTGCTTGATCGCATCGTGAAGGCTAATTGGCCCGTGACCGCCACTGCGCCAGCAGTGGAAGTAGTGATTGCCAAAGGGGAAGCCACCCCGGCAGATGATCTTCTCCGCGGGGTTGATAACGCCAGCGGTGAGGCCGGCGAGCGCGGTCACCACCTTGAAGGTAGAACCCGGCGGATAGAGCCCGCGCGCCGCGCGGTTGTTGAGCGGGTCTTCCTTGTCCCTGATCAGCTCCTGCCACCGCTTCGGATCGACATTGAAGGCAATCTCGTTGGCGATCGAAAGTGGGCGTCGAGACCATGATCAGCACCGCGCCGGTGACAGCGTCGAGCGCGACTAGCGAGGCGCGGCGCTGGCTTGCAAGTCGCGTCTAACGCCATCTCTTGCAGCGCATGGTCGAGGCTGAGCACGACGTCCTTGCCAGGCGTGCTCGGGGTAGCGCCGAGTTCGCGCACGACCCGCCCATGGGCGTCGACCTCATAGCTGATGCTTCCAGGGCGTCCCCTGAGCTCGCGATCGAAGCCTTTCTCCAACCCCGTCTTGCCGATGCGGAAGCCCGGCAGCCGCGTGACCGGCTCGCCCTCCACCTCCCCCTTGGCCGCCATGCCCACATAGCCCACCGCATGGGCCATGCTGCGGGAATCGCTGTAGGTACGCACCTGGGCCATGTCGGTCTGCACGCCCGGCAACTGCGGCGCCAGCACGTTAAGCAGCGCAAACTGACGCCAGGTGAGACCTTCGGCGACGAGGATCGGGAGATAGAGCGCTTTGCCGCTTGGCGTGGCGCAGCACGCGGTCCTTGTCGGCGTCCGACACCGGGACGATGGACGAGAGCGTGGTAAGGGTCGCCGCGAGGTCTTTGCTGAAGCCCGGGACCACGATGACGCGCAGGCTCTCGCGATTCTCCGCGATGCGCGTGCCGAAGCGGTCGTATAGGATACCGCGCGTGGGCGCGACCAGTTGCGTGCTGATGCGGTTCTCGTCAGAGAGCAGGCGATACTCGGAGGAGTCCAGGATCTGCAATTGGCGCAGGCGCCAGCCGAGCACGCCGAACATGGCCGCTTCGCCCGCGCCCAGGAGGAGTACGCGGCGCGAAAAGCGCAAGCGTTGCTTGCGTATCGGATCGACGCCCGCTCAAGACGGCCCCCATACGCGCTGCGGCGGGGTGCGAGCCTCGTGCGCTCGAGCCTGAGGAGTAAATACGAGACGTGAGGGAAGAGCACGGCGGACGCGGCCGCGCCAATGGCGATTGGGCGCCAATCGACCCAGCGGAGAAAATAGAGGCTTGCGAGCAGCCAGCCGAAGCCCGCGAGCAGAACGACGACCGGAAGCCAGACGAGCCAGAGCACGCCCACTCCCCCCTTATCAGTGACGGACTGCGTCCGCCCCGCGATGCTCGACGCTGTCAACGCCATCAGACCCCAATAGCCGAGCGGTCCTCCGGTCGTCACGTCGGTGAGGAGTCCGAGCAGCATGACCGCGATCGGGGGCAAGACGGCGCCTTGGATGGCGCGCCAACAGAACACCATCATGACCACCACGAGCGGCAGAACGAACGTGGCGTCGGCGGGCAGGCCCCAGGGCACAGCCGTGGCGAGCACCGCAACGAGAATGGAAACACTGGGCAGGATCGCGCTCATTGCGGGTCCGACGCCTCCCGCGGTACCGCAGAGCGGTTATCCGCGCCGGCATGCTTGATGAGGATGCCGACCGGCTGAACCTCCGCCGCGGGCGGGGCACTCACCGGACCCGGGCTTAGCCGCGCGACGCCGGAGACGCCTTGCGGCTCTGAGGACAGCGCGCGAGCCGAAGTCGCGCGCGCCGCGCCAGGATCGGTGGTGGAGAGCGCGGGCGTGTCGAAGAACAGCACGCTAACAAACTCGACGTCGCCGGGCTGGGCAAAGGGGATCGCCTTCCAGGACCCAGGCGTCCCTTCGACCACGCCCACGCGCAAACCGCGCGGCAGCACGCCATCGCTGCCCGACGTATAAACCTCATCGCCGGGGTAGATCTGCGCACCGTTGGGCAGGAACTCCAATCGGAGTTCGGCGCTGTTGTCGCCCGCGACCAGCGCGCGCACGCCGGCAGGGCCGACCAGCACGGGGATGTGGCTGTTCAGGTCGTTGAGCAGGAGGATCCGCGAGACCGATTACCGACTTCGACGGTGCGGCCGACCAGGCCGTCGCCGCTGATGGCGGCATAGCCCACGCGGATGCCGTGGTCGCGGCCAAGATTGATCAGCACGCTCCGCACGAACGGCCCGCGCTCATCGGCGATGACGCGGCCCGTGGCGAAATTAAGCCCGGGCTCGTCGACCGCATGCAAGAGCGCGTGCAGATGCTGGACCTTCTGTTCGAGTACCTTGGCCCGCCATTCCCATTCCTTCAGACCCGCATTCTCCTGCTTCAGCCGGTCGAGCTCGGCGAAGAGACCGGCGTAGGAGCGAACGCGGCCGAAGAGCATGGCGTGCCTCGATGACTGGTCCCGAGGCCGCCTCGAGCAGAGGCGCGGTGAAGTCCGCGAGGGTATCGCGCGCATCGGCTATGACGCCGTGGCCGATGCGGCTCAACACAAGAAGCACGGTGCAGAGAAAGTAGAGACTGAAGGCAACGAGCTCGCCAGGGCCCCGCCAGGCGCGACCGCGACGATTGAAAGGCGAGCGTGATCCCCGCTTGACCATCGAAAGGCAACGCCCCCGGCGTCGGCCCCTTTAATACGGTTGCGCTAACGGCAACCCGTTGCTGCTCGCGTCCGCCTCATGGCTTGATCAAGAGATCGGCCATGGTATCCAGTTGCTCCAGCGCCATGCCGCTTCCCCGCGCCACGCAGCGTAAGGGATCTTCGGCCACCTTGAACTTCACTCCGGTCTCGTTCGAAAGGCGCACGTCGAGCTTGTCGAGAAGCGCGCCGCCGCCGGTCAAGTAGATGCCCGCCTCGGCGATATCGCCGGCGAGGTCGGGCGGAATCTCGGCCAGCGCTTGTTGAATGCCATTGACGATCTGCTGGATCGGCAGGCTGAGGGCGGTTGCGATGTCGTGCGGCTCGATGATGATCTCGGCGGGGAGACCTCGCTGCAGATCGCGTCCTCGGATATGCACGGCGACGCGCGTGCCGTTAACCTTTGGCATGGCCGAGCCCGCCTCCTTCTTGATGGCCTCGGCGCTCGACGCGCCGATGAGGATGCGGTGGTTGAAGCGAACGTAGTTGATGATCGCCTCGTCCATGGCGTGGCCCGCGGTGCGGATCGAGCGTGAATAGATGACGCCACCCAGCGACAGCACGGCGAAATCCGTGGTCCCGCCGCCGATGTCGACGATCATGGAGCCGCGCGGCTCCGAGACTGGAAGTCCCGCACCGATCGCCGCCGCCACCGGCTCCTCGATCAGATAGACCCTCCGCGCGCCAGCCGCCAGCGCCGCCTCATACACAGCGCGGCGTTCCACGGGCGTCGCGCTCGCCGGGACGCAGATCAGGATGCGCCGACTGGTGAACCAGCGGCGCCGATGCACGCGCCGGACGAATTGCTTGATCATCTCCTCGGCGGCGGTGAAATCGGCGATCACGCCGTCGCGCATTGGCTGCACCGTCTCGATGGAGTCGGGCGTGCGTCCCAGCATCGCCTTGGCCTCGCGACCGACGGCGATGACCTCGCGCCCACGCTCACGGTGAGCGATGGCAACGACGGAGGGCTCCTCGAGAATGATTCCCCTGCCCGGCACGTAGACGAGCGTATTCGCCGTGCCGAGATCGATGGCCATGTCCGATGAGACAAAGCCGAATACGCGCGAGAACATACGCCGCCTCAATTTGGCTCGGAGATGCGGAGCCAGTGAACGCCGGTGAACCATCCGATCGGTGGAAAACAACTGCCGCGCCACCGATGCCTAAGCCCCAGCGCCTTACTCATGTTGCTGCAAATCGGGTTGGGGGGCAATGCATTGCTGCGCGTTCAGCAAACATTCAGGTGCATTGGCGCGCGTTGCGTCTCATCGATAGGATACTTTCGCCAGCGTTTGGCCGCAAAGTGCCAATAGCAGCTAGCGGAGTTGTCTTGCAGGATTCGGACGAGAAAGCCGGAGGGCACAATGGACTACGCGCGCGGGTTAAGATTGCTCCTCGCTGGGACGGCCTTTGCCGCGTTGGTGGCGATGGCGGGGCTACCCTTGCCAGGCGCCGACCGACTGGGCGTCGGTGGAACCGCAGCGGCCCAGGTCATCGACATCGACTATTTTTATGACCAGCTCGACCCCTATGGCGAATGGGTCTGGCATCCGCGCTTCGGCTATGTGTGGCTGCCTGACCATGTGTCGGAGAGCTGGCGCCCCTACACTGTGGGCCACTGGATCTACACCGATGAATATGGCTGGTACTGGGATTCCTATGAGCCCTTTGCTTGGGCGGTCTACCACTATGGTCGATGGGGCTATGACCCGGACTATGGCTGGTTTTGGGTGCCGGGCGACACCTGGGCGCCCGCCTGGGTACAATGGCGCTATGGTGACAACTATGTCGGTTGGGCACCGATCGGGCCAAGACGCGAGGGCTACGCCTATGGCCCGCCCGAGGACTATGATCCGGCCGTGGCCGAGGCGTGGGTCTTCGTGCCGCCGCGCTATTTGACCTCACGCAGTATCTACCGCTATGCGCTGCCGCCCTCCGAATTCGGAGCCGCCTTCTATGGGGCCCCTAACGTCTATCGGCCGCAATTCAAGGGCGGTGTCGTCTTCAATTTCGGCATGCCGCGCGACCAGGTGGTGAGGATCATCAAGCGTCCCATCGTCGTGCAGAAGGTCTACCGGGTCGACCGCAGGGAAGGCCGCTACGGAAAGGTCGAGGGCGGCGAGAACGGCATCCGGGTCTTCGCGCCGGCGTTCGAGAAGGACGCCAAGCCCAATCAAAAGCCGAAGCGGTTCGTGGACTCGCCGTCCGAGTTCAAGCCGAAGACCAAGCTCCAGCATGTCTTTGAAGGCAAGCCTCCCCAGGGATGGGGACCCGGCGCGGCGGAAATCGAGCCGGTCGCCAAAGAGGTTGGACAGCAAGGATTCAAAAAGCATGGCGGCCCGGACAATGACAACGACAATGCCAAAGGTAACAAGGCACAGGGACAGAGCGGGCCCAACGGCACCAGCGGTCAGGGCGGCGGGACGTCCGATGCGAACCAAGGCGAGAAGGACAAAGACAAAGGCAAGGGCCAGTTTGGATCAGGCAATCAAAGCCTTCCGAAGGGACAGTTCGGTCAAGGCGCTCAGGGCGGCCAGGGCAATGGCAGCAAGGGGACGGGACCCTCAGGAACCGCTGGCCCTTCAGGAACCAGCCCCTCGGGACTCAGTTCTTCGGGCACGGGTGCCGCAGGCCAAGCGACCCAGGGCTCGAAGCAAGGCGCCAATCCCAACAGCGATCAGAACGATAAGAACAAGGACAACAAGAATCATAAGGGCTTTGGATCCGAGACCGGCTCGCCGCAAGGCTCTGGCCAGCAAGGATCTGGCGGCAACTCAAATCAGGGTGATAAGCACCAGGGCGGACAGCCCGGCCCTGTCGGTGCCGGTGGCGACGACAACGGGGGCAACGGTCAAGGCAACTGGAAGCACAAAGGATTCGGTGGTCCAATTGGATCCAGTGGTCCCACCTTCCAGAGCGGCCAGGATGCCGGTCAGTCGGGCAACAATGGCGTGAACGGTCGAGGCAACGACAAGAAGAAAGGCTTTGGCTCGGGACCGGGCACCACGGGCGTTCAGAATGGCCAAGGCGGTCAGAACGGCCAGGGCGGTCAAGGCCGCCAAGGCGCTCAAGGTCAGGGTGGTCAAGGCCAGGGCGGCGACAAGAAGGACAAGTGCCAGAAGCACCCCGAAAAGCCGGAGTGTCAGAAACCCTACTAACGCTCGCCGTCACGTTCCCTTTCGGGAGCGGTCCACGTGATAAGACAAAGGCGGTTGGCGCGACGCGGCCGCGCGAGAACAGCCGAGCCGGCAATTAGCCCGGTTCACGATGCGGGCATCATGACGCAAGCATAGTCTCCGGCTTGCGGCGTCCTTCGCGCGCGAGCAGCTTGTTGAGAGCGCTGACATAGGCGCGCGCCGAGGCGACCATCGTGTCGGTGTCGGAGCCCCTGCCCGTCACGGTCTTGCCGTCCGCCTCGAGGCGCACGCTCACCTCGGCCTGCGCGTCGGTCCCTTCGGTCACCGCGCTCACCTGGTAGAGCGGCAGCCGCGCCTCGTGGGGCACGATCGCCTTGATCGCCTTGAAGGTCGCGTCCACCGGACCATCACCGGTCGATTCGTGGGTATGATGCTTGCCGTTGACATCCAGCGTCAGCGTCGCCTTTTGCGGACCACCGGTGCCCGCGATCACCGTCAACGCCACCACCTTGATGCGGTCATGGGCCGACGCAATCTCCTGGTCCACCAGGGCCTCGATGTCCTCGTCCCAGATGTGCTTCTTGCGGTCGGCGAGCGCCTTGAACCGCACGAAGGCATCCTCGAACGCGTTATCGCCGAGCTCGTAGCCCAAGTCCTTCAGCTTTTCGCGGAAGGCGTGGCGCCCGGAATGCTTGCCCATGACGAGCGAAGATTCCTTCAGGCCCACGCTTTCGGGTGTCATGATTTCGAAGGTCTCGGCATGCTTGAGAACGCCGTCTTGATGGATGCCGCTCTCATGGGCAAAGGCGTTCCGGCCGACGATCGCCTTGTTGTATTGCACCGGGAAGGCGGTGACGCGGGACACGAGCTTCGAGGCGCGCGTGAGCAGGGTCGAATCGATGCCGGTCCAAAACGGCATGACGTCTCCCCGCGTCTTGATGGCCATGACGATCTCTTCAAGCGCGGCGTTGCCGGCCCGCTCGCCGAGGCCATTGACGGCGCATTCGACCTGGCGCGCGCCGGCGCCGACACCGGCGAGCGAGTTGGCCACGGCGAGGCCGAGATCGTTATGGCAATGGGTGGAGAACACCGCTTTATCCGAATTTGGCACCCGCTCCAGGATCATGCGCATGAGCGCGGCGAACTCCTCGGGGGTGGCATAGCCGACAGTGTCGGGAATGTTGACGGTGGTGGCGCCCGCCTTGATGGCGGCCTCCACACACGCGCAGAGGAAATCCAATTCCGTGCGGGTCGCGTCCATCGCCGACCATTCGACGTCGTCGGTGTAGGAGCGGGCGCGCGTCACTGAGGCGGTCACGAGCTCGAGCACCTTCTCCTTCTCGATGCCCATCTGATATTTGCGATGCAGCGGCGAGGTGCCGATGAAGGTATGAATGCGCCCACGGGTGGCGGGCTTGATGGCCTCCGCACACCGGTCGATGTCCTTAAATTGCGCGCGCGAGAGCCCGCAAATCACGGCCTTTTTGGCCCGGCGGGCGATCTCCTGCACGCTGTCGAAATCGCCTTGGGAGGCGATGGGGAAGCCTGCCTCGATGACATCCACGCCCATCTCGTCGAGCAGCTCGGCCACTTCGAGCTTCTCCTCGAAGGTCATGGTGGCGCCGGGACACTGCTCGCCATCGCGCAGCGTGGTGTCGAAGATGACGACGCGGTCCTTGTCCGGGCGCGCCGTAGCCTTCGAGGAACGTTCCTGATCGGAGTTCATGGTGCTCGTCCTTCGCTCCTTCGCTTGCCAGTCTAGCACGACGGGTAAGCCTCTTGAATTCTTGCTGGAATTGTTTGCGATCCCCTGAACGCCCGCCTTGGGTCTAGCCCAAGACCGCTGGAGCTCAGGGGCGGCTAAGGAGGAGCAGGCCTTGCGGCCCAAGGTCGCGCACGCGAGCGGAGGTGACCGGCGCATGAGCACCGATCTTGATCCTCACCTGCCCGTTCAGTCGCGACATTTCAATTCACCTGTAACCCACGCAAATCTGACTCGAAAGCCGGCGTGGCAGGTCAAAATAGGGCGAAGCCCCCGGGGAGGCAAGCGCTCAACTCGACTTCTTGTCGGTGCGCCGACGCTTGGGCGATGCGCGGCGCCGCGCCTGGTCCTTGGGCAGCTCCCCATCGGTCTGATTGACGAAGAGCAGCACGGCGAGCACTGCCATGTAGAAGCGGAAGGCGGCCTCCTGGCCGTTCCAGGTCTGCGATTCCCACATGGCGAACCACTCGCCGGCGACTACCATGAAGCCGAAGAACCAGACGACGAACGCGAGCAGGGCGCCGGCGATCGCGTAACCCTTGGCGTCATTGAACACCGTTGCCGGCGCAAGCCGCACGCGCCAGAGCGCGATGGCGCCCGCCACGAACAGGAACCCCGTCACGCCTTCGGCAGTGATGATCGCGGCATACGCCAGCTGCCACACGACCGCGCTCGTGATCGATCGGTACATCAGGCTGTTGCTGGGGAAGGTCGTGTCCATGCTGAGCACGTGGCCAACGAACAGATAGTTGGTCGCATAGTCGGTGATGTTGTCGAAGGTGACCAGCAGGCAGAAGAGCCCGAGCACGAGACACATCACGATCTTGGCCAAGCGCGTGATCATCGGGGAACCCTCTCCCCTGCAATTGTCAGTTCTTGCTCTTGTCGACCATCTTGCGCTCAGCGATCCAAGGCATCATCTCACGCAGGCGCTTGCCCACCACTTCCATCTCGTGAGTGTCGCATTTCGCCCGCATCGCCTTGAAGCTTGTCTGGTTGACGCGGTTCTCCAGCATCCAATCCTTGACGAACTTGCCCGACTGGATGTCGTCGAGCACGCCCTTCATGGCCTCGCGGCTCGCCCTGCCCACGACGCGGGGGCCGGACACATACTCGCCGTATTCGGCGGTATTGGAGACCGAGTAGTTCATATTGGCGATACCGCCCTCGTAGATGAGGTCGACGATCAGCTTCACCTCGTGCACGCATTCGAAATAGGCCATCTCCGGCGCGTAGCCCGCTTCGACCAGCGTCTCGTAACCGTTGCGCATCAGCTCGACCAAGCCGCCGCAGAGCACTGATTGCTCGCCGAAGAGATCGGTCTCGCATTCCTCGCGGAAGGTCGTCCCGATGATGCCAGCGCGTCCACCGCCGATGGCGGCGGCGTACGACAGCGAGAGGTCTTGCGCATTGCCGGTCGCGTCCTGGGCGATCGCCATGAGGCAGGGCACCCCTGCCCCGCGCGCATATTCGGCACGCACCGTGTGACCGGGGCCTTTCGGCGCCACCATGCAGATATCCATGTCGGGCCGCGGCTCGATGAGGTTGAAATGGATGTTCAGCCCGTGGGCGAAGAACAGGGCTGCGCCCTGCTTCATATTGGGCTTCAAGTCCCGCTGCCAGATCTCGGCCTGGAGCTCGTCGGGGGTGAGCATCATCACCACGTCGGCCCATTTGGCGGCCTCGGCAACGTCCATCACCTTGATGCCCGCCTTCTCGGCCTTGGCCGCGGATTTCGAGCCCGAGCGGAGGCCCACCGCAACATTGGCGATGCCGGAATCGCGCAAATTCAGCGCGTGGGCGTGACCCTGGCTGCCATAGCCAATGATGGCGACCTTCTTCGACTTGATCAGATTGAGATCGGCATCTCGATCGTAATAGACGCGCATACGGCTCTTCCCTGCCCTAAATTTACTGAGGCTGTTGCTCGGGCGCGTTTGTGACGCCCGGGACGGAACTTTGCAAGTGGCCTTGGCCTAACGCCTAATCCGTTTGGAAATCGTTCTCGAGGGGACATGAGGCGACATCGGAGGTGGAGTAAATTTCCTCGCTCCCTCGGCGCTACATCCGCTCGGCGCCGCGGCTAATGGCGGCAAGCCCAGTCCGGGAGACCTCGACCAGGCCCAGCGGCTGCATCAAGACGATGAACTGCTCGATCTTGGATTGTTTGCCGGTGATCTCGAAGATGAAGTGCTCGGTGGAGGCGTCGATGACGGACGCGCGGAAGGCTTCCGCCAGGCGCAAGGCCTCGACCCGCTTCTCACCCTTGCCCGCGACCTTGACGAGCGCAAGCTCGCGTTCGACGGGATTGCCCTTCACGGTGAGGTCGGTGACCGAATGGATCGGCACCAGCCGCTCGAGCTGGTGCTTGATCTGCTCGATCACCATGGGCGGACCGGAGGTGACGATGGTGATGCGCGAAAGATGCGCCTCGTGCTCGGTCTCCGACACGGTGAGCGAGTTGATATTGTAGCCGCGGCCCGAGAACAGGCCGATGACGCGCGCGAGCACGCCGGGCTCGTTGTCTACGAGCACGCTCATGGTGTGCGTCTCGATCTTCTCCTCGCGCTTATCGAGCGAGTAGGCAGATCCTGGCTGGCTTGGCATCAGCGTCGGTCCAGGGTTCGCATGGCTAAACCATCACCTTGCCCTCTTCGGTGATGGCATTGTCAAGATCCGCCTCGGTGAGGTCGTCGCCCATCAGCATGTGGTTGTGTGCCTCGCCGCTCGGGATCATGGGGAAGCAGTTGGCGTGCTTGTCGACGCGGCAGTCGAAGATCACGGGCTTGTTGACCGCGATCATCTCGCGAATGGCGTCGTCGAGCTCAGACGGCTTCTCGGCGCGGATGCCTACCGCCTGATAGGCCTCGGCCAACTTAACGAAGTCCGGCAGCGCCTCGGTGTAGGAATGGGAATAGCGGCCGCCGTGCAGACAGCTCCTGCCACTGGCGCACCATGCCCATATATTCGTTGTTCAAGATGAAGATCTTGATGGGCAGGTCGTATTGGGCGGCCGTCGACATCTCCTGCATGGTCATCAGCACCGAGGCCTCACCCGCGATGTCGATGACGAGGGAGCCGGGATGCGCCACCTGCACACCGACGGCCGCAGGCAAGCCATAGCCCATGGTGCCAAGGCCGCCTGACGTCATCCAGCGGTTGGGCTCCTCGAACTTGAAGAACTGGGCCGCCCACATCTGGTGCTGCCCTACCTCGGTGGTGATGTAGACATCGCGGTCGCGGGTCAACGCATACAGCCGCTCGATCGCATATTGCGGCATGATCACGTCATTGCGCTTTTTGTAGCGCAGGCATTTGCGCGTGCGCCAGCGGTCGATCTCGGCCCACCAGGTCTTGAGCGCCGGTTTGTCGAGCTTCGGCTTCTTGGCCTGCCAAGCCGCGAGCATCTGGCCGAGCACATGAGCGCAGTCTCCGACGATGGGCAAATCCACCTTGACGTTCTTGTTGATTGACGAGCGGTCGATGTCTACATGGATCTTCTTGGACCCGGGAGAGAAGGCGTCGAGCCGGCCGGTGATACGATCGTCGAAACGGGCGCCGATGCAGAGCATCACGTCGCAATCATGCATGGCGTTGTTGGCCTCGTAGGTTCCGTGCATGCCGAGCATGCCAAGCCACTGCGTGTCGGAGGCAGGATAGGCGCCGAGCCCCATTAGTGTCGAGGTGATGGGAAAGCCGGTGAGGTGAACGAACTCGCGCAAGCGACCAGCTCGCCTCGGGCCCCGAGTTGATGATGCCCCCGCCGGTATAGAAGAGTGGGCGCTCGGCTTTGCCCATCAGCTCGATGGCCGCGGCGATCGCGTGCGGGTCGCCCTCGGTTTGCGGGCGATAGCTCTTGTGCTGGGAATTCGAGAGCCCGGTATATTCGCCCTTGGCGAATTGGATATCCTTGGGGATGTCCACGACGACGGGCCCCGGACGGCCGGTCCGCGCCACGTAGAACGCCTCGTGCAGGACGCGGCTCAATCGATTGACGTCCTTGACGAGATAATTGTGCTTGGTGCAGGGCCGCGTGATGCCGACGGTATCGCATTCCTGGAAGGCGTCGTTGCCGATCAGGTGGGTCGGCACCTGTCCGGTGATGCAGACGATGGGGATCGAATCCATCAACGCGTCAGTAATCCGGTAACGGCATTGGTGGCGCCCGGGCCCGAGGTGACCAGAACCACGCCGACCTTGCCGGTCGAGCGCGCATAACCTTCGGCGGCATGCACCGCGCCCTGCTCGTGGCGGACGAGGATGTGCTTCAGCCGGTCCTGCTGGAACAACGCGTCATAGATGGGCAGCACGGCGCCACCCGGATAGCCGAAAATGTGCTCCACGCCTTGGTCGGCGAGAACTTGGAGCACCATTTCCGCGCCTGTCATCGCGCGTGACATCGATATCCTCATTCGGAAAGCAGCGGCCTCATCCGGAAAGCAGTGACGTTGCCGAGCCGAACCTTCCCGGCCCGGTCACAGTTCATCAACCGGTCGCAGAGCTCAGCCATGGCCGAAAGCCGCAAAGGTGGCGCACCCTAAGGCCTGGATAGGAGAGGGTCAACGGCAAAGGCGAATGAATGGAAAATTTGACGCGCCTAAGCTTGCTAAAATTGCGTATGTTTCGCTGTCGCGTAATTTTATTGCCAATAGCCATACCGCGGCCCGGATTTCGCCTCGATTTCGCCGCTCGCCCGCCCCGCTGGACAAGCGCACGAGATGCCCCTATGTCCCTATCCGAGATGCATCGTCTTCCCGCTTGCGGCGTTACCTCCCGACCCGCGGCTCAATCCACCAAAATCCCAATAGTCAATGACGCGGGCCAATCTAGAAACACCTGCAGCCAATGGTGTTGAGTCCGGGGCGCGCGATACCGCCGCCTTCTTGCCCCTCACGCTCGGCTGCCTTGGCGTCGTCTATGGCGATATCGGCACGAGCCCTCTCTACGCCTTCCGGGTTGCCTTGCACGCAGCTGTCGGCACCACGGGTCCGGTGACGCGCGAAGTCGTGCTGGGGGTGGTATCGCTCATTCTCTGGGCGCTGATCCTGATCGTGACCGTAAAATATGTGCTCATCCTGCTGCGCGCCGACAACCGCGGTGAAGGCGGCACGCTCGCGCTCATGGCGCTTGCCCGCAACTCCCTTGGACGCCATAGCGGCATCATCCTGCTGCTCGGGATCGTCAGCGCGGCCTTGTTCTATGGCGATGCGCTGATCACGCCCGCCATCTCCGTACTGTCTGCCGTTGAGGGCCTGCAGGTGGTGGCGCCGCCGCTCGAGCGCTTTGTGGTCCCGGTCACCGTGGTCATCCTCGTAATTCTGTTCGTCGGGCAATCGCGCGGAACAGCGAAGGTGGCGGCGCTGTTCGGCCCCATCACCACCTTGTGGTTCATTGTCGTCGCCGTGGCGGGTCTCGTTCACGTCATCGCAAATCCGAGCGTGCTCGCCGCATTCAATCCCCTCTATGGGATCGATTTCCTCCGGACGTATTCGCCAGTTGGGTTGGCGACGCTCGGCGCCGTCTTTCTTGCCGTCACCGGTGCGGAAGCCCTTTATGCCGATCTCGGCCACTTCGGACGCAAGCCCATTCAGAGCGCCTGGCTGTTTCTCGTGCTGCCGGCTCTGGCCATCAACTATCTTGGACAAGGCGCACTGGTGCTGGCCGACAGCGGGGCCATCGAGAACCCCTTCTACCTTCTGGTGCCTAACTGGGCGTTGGTGCCGACCATCATTCTCGCGACGGCAGCGACGGTGATCGCGAGCCAGGCGGTAATCACCGGCACGTTCTCCCTAACGAACCAGGCCATCCAACTCGGGCTCCTGCCACGTGTCGAGATCCGCCATACCTCGCCATCCCGCTTCGGCCAGATCTTCATGCCGAGGATCAATTTCTTGCTGCTCGTCGGCGTGCTGTTGCTCGTCGCGCTGTTCCGCAGCTCGAGCGCGCTTGCCTCGGCCTATGGCATCGCCGTGAGCGGCACGATGGTGGTCACCGCCTGCATGGCCTTCGTGGTGATATGGAAGGTCTGGCAGTGGTCGCCCTGGGCGGCGGCGGCGCTCATGGTGCCGTTCCTGGTGGTGGACTTCGACCTTTCTTACTGCCAATCTGCTCAAGATCGCTGACGGGGGCTGGGCGCCGCTCCTGGTCGCCGGGCTGATGACGGTAGTGATGCTGACGTGGCGCAGAGGGACGGAGATCCTTTCCGCCAAGACCCGGCGGCTGGAGACTCCGATCGACCCTCTCATCCAGTCGCTGCGCAAGAGCCCGCCGCATCGGGTGCCAGGCACCGCAGTGTTCCTCACCGCGGCGCCCGATAGCGCCCCCACGGCGCTACTGCACAGCCTGAAGCACTACAAGGTGCTGCATGAGAGCAATGTGATCTTGACCATCGTCACCGAGAGCTTCCCAAGAGTTGCTGCCCCTGACCGCGTGGAAATGGCGGATCTCGGCGACAGTTTCCGCCGCGTGATCCTGCGTTTCGGCTTCGTGGAGAGCCCGAACGTGCCCAAGGCGCTCGCCATCGCACGCAAAGCAGGCTTGACCTTCGACATTATGTCGACCTCCTTCTTCCTGTCGCGCCGCTCGGTCAGGCCCGATGCGCGGTCGGGCATGCCAATGTGGCAGGATAAGCTCTTCATATTCCTCGCCCAGAACGCCGACGATGCGTCGAGCTATTTCCAACTGCCTACCGACCGCGTGGTAGAGATCGGCACCCAGGTCACGGTCTAGGCACGATCGTGCTCGCCGCGGCAATCGCCGCCTCGGCGTCGGGGAACCACTCCCAATCGGACATGTAACGACGGAGCCAGGTCATCTGCCGCTTGGCGTAGCGGCGGTCTCGGTCTTGGCCTTCGCGGCCGCCTCCTCGAGGCCCGCGGTGCCGGCGAGATAGGCCGCCAATTCGCGCACCCCATGGGCGCGCATCGCCGGCAAGCCGTCGTCGAGGTCGCGCCGCACAAGCGTGCGCACCTCCTCGATGGCGCCACCTTCGAGCATCCGATCGAAGCGCGTATCGATGGCGGCGTAGAGGGGCTCGCGCTCAGGCGCGATCACGAGCTTCAGAGCCGCCTCAGCCCGCGAGCAATGGCGCCGCGTTAGACCCCTGCCACTCACCGAGCGAAACACCCGTCGCGTCGATGACCTCGAGCGCGCGCAACAAACGCTGCGGGTCGGAGGGTTTGAGTCGCGCGGCCATGGTGGGATCACGTGCGGCCAGAGCCTGATGCAATGCGGCCGGCCCGAGCCGGCCCGCCTCGGCGCGCCAATAGCGGCGGAGCTCCTCGGGAATGTCCGGCACCGCCGCCAGCCCCTCGGTGAGGGCCTTGAAGTAGAGACCGGTACCGCCGACCAGGATGGGGAGCCGCGCATCCTTGCGTGCCTCCTCGATAGCAGCGGCGATGTCGGCAACCCAGCGGCCGACGGAATAGGCTTCAGTTGCCGACGCCGTGCCGTAAAGCCGATGCGGCGCCCTGGCGTGGTCGGCCGCCCCGGGCCGCGCGGTGAGCACCGCGAAGCTCGCCATATACCTGCATGGAATCGGCGTTGATGACGGTGCCGCGAAAGCGCGCAGCGAGGTCGAGCGCTGCCCTTGATTTGCCGCTCGCCGTCGGCCCGGCGATGAAGACGGCCTCGGGCGCCGTCACTTCGTGCCCAGTCACTTCGCCGCGAGCCAAGGACAGCTCCACCGCCGGCAATCGCCGAAAGGGAGCGGCTCGTCTAGTTTTGCGCCCATGGTGAAGCCCCGCGAACTAACTCATGGGCACGGCGACGAAGCGCAAGCTCCCTTTGGCATCGGAGATCAGAAGCAGGACCGTCTTGCGGCCCGACTTCTTGACCGCCGTCACCCGGGCCAACACCTCTTGGGGGTCGGTGACTTTCTCCTGGGTCACCTCCACGATGACGTCCCCCGCCTTCACGTCTTTCAACGCCGCTGGACTATTTGGCTCGACTTTGGTGATCAGCACCCCTTCCACCGCCTTGCCGATGTTGAACTGGCTGCGCAACGAACCGGTGAGTTGGGAAATCGATAGCCCAAGCAATTCCTCATGCTCGGGCTCGGCCTCATCCTGCGGGGCGCGTTGCTCTTGATCCTCGTCATCCTCGCTTTTGGGGAGGCGACCCACCGTCACGGTGACATCGAGCTTCTGGCCTTTGCGCAGGAGCTCGACGGGGACAGACTTGCCGATGGTGGCGGCGGCCACCGCGCGGGGTAGGCTGCGCATGTTCTCCACCGGCTGGCCATCGAATTTGAGGATCACGTCGCTCGGCTGAATGCCGGCAGCGGCGGCCGGACTGGCGGGCGAGACGTTGGCCACGAGCGCTCCGGTCGCGTCTTTCATGCCGAGACTTTCGGCGATCTCGTCGGTCACGTTTTGCACATGCACACCGAGCCAACCGCGCCGTGTCTCGCCGAACTGCTTCAATTGGTCGACGACCTGCACGGCGCTGTTCGAGGGCACCGCAAAGCCGATGCCGATTGATCCGCCGGAGGGCGAGATGATGGCTGTGTTCACGCCGATAACTTCGCCATCCATATTGAACAGAGGCCCGCCCGAATTGCCGCGGTTGATGGCGGCGTCAGTTTGCAAGAAATCGTCATAGGGGCCGGAATTGATGTCGCGCTTCTTGGCGGAGATGATGCCGACGGTGACGGTGCCGCCGAGCCCGAAGGGATTGCCGATGGCCATCACCCAATCGCCCACCCGCATCTTCGCTGAATCGCCGAAGCTCGCCGCCTTGAGCGGCTCCTTCGGCTCGACCTTGAGCAGCGCCAGATCGGTCTTGGAATCGTGGCCGAGCACCTTGACCACCTTGAGCTTGGAGCCGTTGGTGAAGTTGATGATGATCTCGTCGGCACCCTCGATGACGTGATTGTTGGTGACGATCAGGCCGGAAGGGTCAATGACGAAGCCCGAGCCGAGCGAGCTCACCTTGCGCGGCACGCCCTGCTTGTCCTGATCGTCGAAGAAGTCATTGAAGAAGTCCTCGAAGGGCGAGCCTTTCGGACCGGGACCCACCGGGGCGTCTTCCTTTCCGCCCTTTAGCGTCTGGGTGGTGGAGATGTTCACCACCGTGTCCTGCAGACCTTCGGCGATGTCGGCCACCGAAGCGGGGCCGCGCGCGAGACCGGTGCTGGCCGAAAGCGCAAGCCCACTCAGGAGCAGAAACGTGGGTACCGCGGCGAGCCAAAGATGCCGGAGGAACGCGGCAAGGCTACCCTGTCGCGGCCGGTTGGCTCGTTCAGTCGTCACTGCAACCATCCCCAATGTTAGCGCAAATCGCCCCGGCGTGGCAGAGCGCCTTGTCTCGGGAGCCATGGCGCTAGCCGCGCATGAACCAGACGACGAGCACGCCGACGCTCACCGCCAGAAGCCCGGCCATGCGCACGGCCTGCTCAGGCGCGTCGGCCGTTGCTTGCAGCAGCCTCCGGCCGAGGTTCGGGGAGAGCGCCCAGAGCGACCCTTCGATCACGAGAACGAGGCCGAAAGCGACCACAAGATCGTTCATCCCGCCTCTGACATCGTTTATTGCGCCTGGGCCGGAAGGGGTTCGCTTGCGTGGCGCGCCGCAATCGTGCTGCGGGGTATTGGCGTCGCCTCAGAGCTTTGCGGCAATGGCGTGGATGGTGCGGTGGCGTACCCTGCGGTGCCATCTCCGGTGGAGCTGCCGCGCCCTTACCGGTGGCGCTGTTGAAATATTTGAAGAACTCCGAGTCCGGGCTGAGCAGCAGCCGCGTCTCGCCGGACTTGAGCGAAGTCTCATAAGCCTTCATGGAGCGATAGAAGGCGAAGAAGTCGGGATCCGGACTGTAAGCCTCGGCATAAATCCGGTTCCGCTCGCCATCGCCGTCGCCGCGAATCCTTTCCGACTCGCCGGTAGCATCGGCCTTGATCACCGTCACCTGGCGGTCGGCTGTAGCGCGGATGCGGCGTGACGCACCCTCGCCTTCAGCGCGCCACTCGGCCGCTTCCCGCTGCCGCTCGGTCTGCATGCGCTTGTAGATTGCTTGCATGTTCGCCTCGGGCAAGATCGACGCGCTTGATGCGCACGTCAACGATCTGCACGCCGAAAGGGGTCGCTTCCTGGTTGACCTGGCTCAGGATAGTACGCATAAGCTCCTCGCGCTTGTCACGGACCACAGAGGCAAAGCTCGCGCCACCCAATACGCGCCGCAGCGAGGCTTGGAGCACGGCCCCAATGCGCGAATTTGCGATACGCTCGTCGCCCATGGCTTGGGAGAACAGCAACGCATTCACGATCTTGTAGCGCGCGAACGCATCCACAACGAGCCGCTTCTTGTCCGAGGCGATCACCTCTTGGGAGGCGGTGTCGACGTCGAGGATGCGCTTGTCGAAGAACTCGACATTCTGGATGAAGGGGATCTTGTAATTCAGCCCTGGCTCGGTAATGACGCGCTTTGGCTTGCCGAATTCGAGCACGAGCGCCTGCTGCGTCTGCTGGACGGTGAATACCGTCAGATAGCCGACGACCGCGACGCTGCCGAGCAGAACGAGTAAAAGTACTAAATTGGTCCGGTTCATGGCTGGCCCTCCGCCGCCGGGGGCTTCTTGGAGAATTCTGAAAGCGGCAGATAGGGCACGACGCCGTTGCCGGCCTTCTCGTCGACGATGACCTTGTCGGTATCGGCGAGCACCCGCTCCATGGTCTCGAGAAACATGCGCTTGCGGGTGACGTCGGGCGCCTGCTTGTACGCCTGATAGATTTTCGTGAATCGGTCAGCCTCACCTTTCGACTCGGCGATGACCTTGTCGCGATAGCCTTGGGCTGCCTGGAGGATGCGCTCGGCCTCACCCTTGGCCTCTGGGATAATACGGTTGGCGTAGGCCTCGGCCTCGTTCTGCAAACGCTCCTGATCGGCGCGCGCGGCCTGCACGTCGCGGAAGGCGTCGATCACCTGGGCCGGCGGATCGACCTTTTGCAGTTGCACCTGGGTGACCAAGACGCCCGCGCCATAGCTGTCGAGTGTTTTCTGCATCAGCGCTTGCACCGCTGCCTCCGTCTTGGCGCGCGCCTCGGTCAAGATCGGCTCGATATCGCTTTGGCCCACGATCTCGCGCATGGCGCTTTCCGCCACGTCCTTCACCGTGCCTTCCGGGTTCTGGATATTGAACAGGAAGTCCGGCGCGTTGCTGATCTGCCAGAACACGACGAAGTCGACGTCGACGATGTTCTCGTCGCCGGTGAGCATCAGGCTCTCCTCGGATACGTCGCGGATGCCACCGCTGGACGTTTCCCAATTCTCGGTCGTTCCGCGCATGCCGATCTCGATGCGGTTCACGCGGGTCACCTTGGGCAACTCCACCACCTCGATCGGATAGGGCCAGCGGAAGTGGAGGCCTGGCGAGAGGAGCCGCACCAGCTTGCCGAAGCGGAGGACCACACCCTCCTCCTCGCGGTCCACGCTCACGGTAAAGCCGAAAAAGATGATGAGCCCAACCACAATCAGGGTGAAAAACAAGGCGAACGGACCGCCCATGTGTCCGCCGGAAAGCCGACGCAGCCGATCCTGGCTGCGGCGCAAGATTTCCTCGAGGTCCGGCTGCTGGCTGGGACTGCCGGGGCGCTGGCCCCAAGGGCCGCCCGCTCCGCCTTTCCAACCGCCGCCGCTCTGATTGCTCCAAGGCATGATGGTTACTCGATCCTAATGTCTGAAGAAGGATGGCGCCAAGCCGCTCAGCGAGCGCCGCGAGCGGCAAGACTGCCTGTACGAAGGTGCAGCCCTGGGGGCCTGAAGTCGGAAGCGTTATAGGGCAGTCACCGGCCCCGCGCAATGCGACCCTGCCAATCGCAGGTATCAAGCGCGCTCCAGGAGCACGAAGCTGACGGCATGATCGTCCCTGGGTCCGGGCGGATAGTCCTGGCGGGACACCTCGCGCCACAACTCCCGGTCCCAGGGTGGAAACCAGGTATCGGCGTCCGGCGAGGCATGCACCTCAGTGAGATAGATGCGGCGGGCCAATGGCATTGCCTCCCTGAATATGTCCGCGCCGCCGATCACCATGATCTCGTCAGCCCCGGCCGCTTCTGCGGCAATGCGCGCCTGCTCGAGTCCCGCTTGAAGAGAGCGGGCCACGACCGCGCCGGACACGTGAAAGCTCTGCTCGCGGGAGAGGATGATGTTACACCTCTGGTCGAGCACACGGCCCAGCGAGGCAAAGGTCTGCCGCCCCATGATCACTGGCTTGCCGAGGGTGACCGCGCGGAAGTGGTGCATGTCACCATGGAGCCGCCAGGGCAGGTCGCCGTCCTTGCCCAGCGCGCCGTTCTCTCCCATGGCGACGACGAGCGCAATCATGGGACCGCAGGCTGGCTCAGGCGGCGGGCTCACACCGCCACCCCGGCACGGATCGAGGGGTGCGGGTCGTAGCCCAAGAGCTTGAAGTCTGCATACACGAAGTCGAACAGCGAGGTCACCCCCGGATTGATCTCCATGCGCGGCAGCGCTCTTGGCGCGCGCCGCAGCTGCTCGTCGGCCTGCTCGAGATGGGTGCGATAGAGATGCACGTCGCCGAAGGAGTGGATGAACTCTCCTGCCTTCAATCCTGTCACTTGCGCCACCATCAAAGTCAGCAAGGCGTAAGAGGCGATGTTGAAGGGGACGCCGAGAAACACGTCGGCCGAGCGCTGGTAGAGCTGGCAGGAGAGGCGCCCGTCCGCGACATAGAACTGGAACAGGCAGTGGCACGGAACGAGCGCCATCCGGTCGAGCTCGCTCACGTTCCACGCGCTTACGACATGACGGCGCGAGTTGGGGTCGCGCTTTAGCCCTTCCACCACGCGCGCGATCTGATCGATGTGGCGCCCGTCAGGCGTGCGCCAGGAGCGCCATTGCTGCCCATAGATGGGCCCGAGCTCGCCCTCAGCATCAGCCCACTCGTCCCAAATGGTGACGCCGTGCTCGTGCAGATGGCGGACATTGGTCGAGCCCTGCAGGAACCAGAGGAGCTCGTGGATGATCGATTTGACGTGCAGCTTCTTGGTAGTCACCAGGGGGAAACCCTTGACCAGATCGAAGCGGAGCTGATCGCCGAACCGGCTGAGCGTGCCGGTATTGGTGCGGTCGCCTTTGGGCGTGCCGGTTTTGCGGACGCGGGCGAGCAGATCGAGATATTGGCGCATGGCGAATCCTTGAGGTCTGCCAGTGTAGAGGAAAACCTGCTCCGCTTAAGCCCGTGCTGTGCAGCTCCCCGGTTTCGATCCTAGGACGGTGCGTTGATCGCCGCGGGCCGATATGGAGGCTATCTAGTGCGTGCGACCGAGGGAAGGCACTGGCTGGCCGACGTCGCGTAGGGCGAGTTCGCCGTCGCCGCGCTCATGGTGGCCCTCCTCATCTACATCGTCTCGCCCGTCGCCACCACGTCCGACGCCAAATTCGCGATGCGTTGCGCTGGCTTGCATGGCGGGCTCACGCCCCTGGCTCCCCGCCGTCCGCGCGCAAGCGGCCGCCGCGTCGAGGTGCCGGCAAACAGCGCGCGGTCCGCCTCCGGTTCACGATCAACCTTTTTTTTGCCGTCGGACCAGCCTATATAGGGAGTGTCGGCTTCGTCCGACTATGGCGATAAATGGCCTTCGTAATAAGCCATTCGGACCCGGGGGCAGTACCCGGCGCCTCCACCAGGGCTCAGAAATCGGATGACCGAGATCGGTGTCAGAGGGATTGCACGGCAGCGCGGCGTTCAAATTCCGACATCTGGTTTCCGGCTGACTTCTGAACCGTGGCGGGGGCGAAACAGGCTCGACGAGGGTGTAAAGGTTGTGCTTTCGCTCGGCATGGTACCGCCGTTATCGGGCCAACCCTATAGTTGCCAATGACAACTATGCGGAGGCTGCTCTCGCTGCGTAAGCGGCGCGATAGCCTAAATCTCAAGTCCTAACCCTGTTCGCAGGGGCTAGGCGCGGTTTCGGAGGGCACCGGGCAACAGAAGCCCTCCACTTTGGCTTCCGGGGGCATTTTCTGCCTTACGTCGCAAGCGGGGCGGCGAGTTCCATGGCAGACGACGAGATCCGATACGACCTTCTCACGCAGAACGCTTTGCGCGGCGTAATTCGGCAGGTGCTCACCCTCGTCCAGCAGGACGGACTTCCAGGGCAGCACCATCTCTACATTGCCTTCGATACCGCGGGCGAAGGCGTCGCGGTGTCGAAACGCCTCAAGGAACAATATCCCGACGAGATGACCATCGTGCTGCAGTACCAGTTCTGGGACCTACAGGTGACCGACGACCGCTTCGAGGTCAAGCTCTCCTTCGGCAGCGTGCCAGAGCGGCTGGTAGTGCCCTTCCAGGCGGTGAGGGCGTTCTATGACCCGAGTGCCCAGTTCGGGCTTCAATTCGGGCGCCCGGGCGCGGCCAACGATTCGGCGCGGCAGCATATGGCGGCGGCGATGCCCGATCTCGTCGGCGAGTCCGAAGAAGGTTCGGCGCGGCCGCTGCCCGAGCCCCATGCGGAGGAAACCGCACTGGTCGAGGTCGGGCTCATGCGTTCGCCGGCCGAGGTCGTGCAGCTCGATCGCTTCCGCAAGAAATAGGCCCTCGCCTGCTTAAATGGCGGCCTGACTTTACTAGCTCCTCCTTCCCATGCTGTGCGGCGCTTGACGGCAGCCTGCGGTATAGTATTTAACCTGTTGGTTATTTAACTATGCGGTACATAACGATGTCGCCCCATCGCCTCAGCGCCACCTTCGCAGCCCTTGCCGACCCGACGCGGCGCGCCATACTGGCGCGGCTCACCTTGGGCGAAACCTCTGTCTCCGAGTTGGCCCGGCCTTTCGACATGAGCCTTCCCGCCATCTCCAAGCATCTCAAGGTGCTGGAGCGCGCGGGCCTCATTGTGCGCGGCCGCAAGGCGCAATGGCGGCCCTGCCGGATCGAGCTCAAGGCGCTCAAGGGCGTCGACACCTGGCTCGAAGATTATCGCCGCCTTTGGGAGGAGCGCTTCGATCGCCTGGACGTTTACCTGCAAGAGCTGCAAGCCAAGGAGACGGGACGTGGCCGTAAGAAATAGCATCGATCTGGAGACGGACCCGCGGTCGATCTGGGGACAGGCGTGCTCGACGCGCCACGCGAGCTTGTCTTTTCGGTGTGGACCGACCCGGAGCACTTGGCGCAATGGTGGGGCCCGAACGGTTTCACCACCACCACCTACGTGTTCGACTTCCGCGCAGGCGGCGTTTGGCGGTTCGTCATGCACGGTCCCGATGGCCGCGATTATGAGAACCGCATTACCTTCGACGAAATCGTCGAGCCCGAGCGCATCGTTTATCACCACGGCGGTGGCGACGATGTCGAACCGGTGCAGTTCAACACGACCGTCACCTTCGAGGATCTGAGCGGCGGCGAGACCCGGCTCACCATGCAGGGCGTATTCCCGACGGCCGAGGAACGCGACCGGTTGATCGAGGAATACGGCACCGACAAGGGCCTCGTGCAAACGCTCGCGCGTCTCGGTGGCTACGTGGCAACGATGGCGGGACCCAAGGCTAACGCTGGCCGAGAACGGGCCGGTACACGGAAAGCGAGTGCATCCACATGTCTCCCAAACCCTATTTTCAACCGCTTTCGTCGTTCTGCCAAAGGTATTCATCGCCTTCTACGAAAACGACACGCCCTTCGAGCCGCACATCGTGGACCTAGCCAACGAGACCTCCCGCGCGAACTTCAAGAAGCTTTGGCCTCTCGGCAAGTTCCCAGTGCTGCGTGACGAGGTGAAGGATCGGACAATCCCCGAGTTGAGCATCATCATCGAGTATCTGGCGCAACACTACCCGGGCAGCACGCAGCTCGTGCCCGCGGATGCGGACCTTGCGCGCCAGGCGCGCCTGCGCGATCGTTTCTATGACCTTTACGTGCAGGTGCCCATGCAGAAGATCGTCTCCGACAGGCTGCGGCCGGCGGGAAAAGCCGATCCGCAGGGCGTCGAGCAAGCAAGGGCGCTGCTGCAAACCGCTCTTGGCATGGCTGACCAGGAGATGGAGACGAAGACCTGGGCCATGGGGAACGCTTTCAGCCTGGCCGACTGCGCGGCCGCGCCGGCGTTGTACTACGCAAACCTAGTGATGCCTTTCGGCGACACCCACAAGAATGTGGCGGAGTATTTCGATCGCCTGATGGAACGCCCGTCTTTCGCCCGTGCGGTCGAGGAAGCAGAACCCTACCGCCACCTCTTCCCAAGTTAGCACGACTTTAAAAGCTGAGGCTGAGCCCCACCGTTGTTGAGGAGAGATCATGCAAGTCCAACCCTATTTGTTTTTCGACGGAAGCTGCGAGGAAGCGATCGAGTTTTACAAGAAGGCGCTCGGCGCAGAATTGGCGACGCTCATGCGCTACAAGGACGGCCCGGAACCGTCCATGTGCCCGCCCGGCAGCGAGAATAAAGTCATGCATGCAAGCTTCCGTATTGGCGACACCTCGGTGATGGCATCAGACGGCCGCAATACGGGAAAACCCGTGTTCCAGGGCTTCTCGCTAACGATCGCCGCGAAGAGCGACGGCGAAGCCGAGAAGCTATTCGCCGCACTCGGTGACGGCGGACAGGTGCAGATGCCGCTCACCAAGACCTTCTTTTCCTCGCGCTTCGGCATGGTCGCCGACCGCTTCGGCTTGAGCTGGATGATCATCGTGGCGCCTTCAACCACCGCGTAACGACAACGGCAATAAGTGGACCCACATCATGGCCTCCAACAAATCTGAGACCTCGAGCAAGGACTTCGTCTTCTCGCGAGTGTTCGACGCGCCGCGCGAGCTCGTGTGGAAGGCATTCACCGATCCGGAACGCATGCAGCACTGGTGGGGCCCGAAAGGCTTTACCGTCATCGCCTCCAAAATGGACCTTCGTCAGGGTGGCACATACTATGAATGAAGCGCCCGACGGCTCCACTATGTGGGGTAAGTTCACCTATCGCGAGATCGACCCCCCGAAGCGACTGGTCTTCATCAATTCGTTCTCGGATGAAGCCGGAGGCACCACACGGCATCCGCTGCACTCGGCCTGGCCTCTGGAGATGCTGTCGACCTTTGCGTTCGAAGATCTAGGCGACAAAACCAGATTCGCGGTGCGTTGGGCGGCCTACAACGCGACCGAAGAAGAGCGCAAGACCTTCGACACATCGCACGACAGCATGCGCCAGGGCTGGGGCGGGACGATGGATCAGCTCGCCGGCTACCTTGCCAAGACGTGAGTTTGAGCGAAAATGTTGCAGAAGTGTGCCCAAAGCTTGGGCACACGCCGCCCCCAACTGACTTCGTTAGAACTCCAGCGCAGTCCTGCTTTGGACATGGCATGATTGTTGGTTAGAGTTCCCCCGACGGTGGCTGACCGAACGTTGGGGGCGAAGTGAACGAGGCAAGCAGCGCAATGCGTGTACCGGGAGCGAGCAGCTTCGCGGCGCTTGCTCCCATCGAAGACTTCCTCGCCGAGCTGCATCGGCGTCTGGCGCAGACAAGCGGCGGCAAGGTTGCCGATTATATTCCCGAGCTCGGCAAGGCCGATCCCAACCTGTTCGGCATCGCGCTCGCCACCGTCGACGGCGAGCTCTACGTCACCGGTGATGCCGATCACACCTTCACCATCCAGTCGGTGTCGAAGCCGTTCATGTATGGCTACGCGCTGCAAAAGCTCGGGCGCGAGGCCGTGCTGCGTCATGTGGGCGTGGAGCCCACGGGCGAAGCCTTCAACTCCATCGTGCTCGACGAGGTGGCCAACCGGCCGTTCAATCCCATGGTCAATACCGGCGCCATCGCCGTGGCCGAGCTGATGCAGGGCGATACGCTGGAGGCGCGCATCGAGACGATGGTCGAGCTGTTCTCGCGGCTTGCCGGGCGGCGCCTCGACATCGACGAGGCGGTGTTCGGATCGGAGCAGGCCACGGGCCACCGCAACCGCGCCATCGCCTATATGATGCTGAACACCGGCATGATCACGCACGATCCGGCCGAGGTGCTCGACCTTTATTTCCGCCAATGCTCGATTCTGGTCAACTGCCGCGACCTCGCCATGATGGCAGCCACGTTGGCCAATGACGGAACCAATCCCCGCACCAGCGACACCGCGTTCGATCCGCAGACCGTACGCGACGTGCTGTCGGTGATGAACAGCTGCGGCATGTACAACTATGCCGGCCAGTGGTCCTACGAGGTGGGCATGCCCGCCAAGAGCGGCGTGTCGGGGTGCATCATGGCCGTCATCCCGGGACAGATCGGTATCGGCGTCTACTCGCCGCCGCTCGACGCGCAAGGCAACAGCGTGCGCGGCATCAAGGTCTGCCAGGAGATCTCCAACGAGTTCGAGCTGCACGCCTTCAACAACCGCACCAATGTGAAGAGCGTCATCCGCCGCTCCTATCATGGCGATCTCGTCCACTCCAACCGGCTGCGTACGGCGGAGGAGCGCGCCGTGCTCGCCGCCGAAGGCGCCAAGATCGCTGTGATCGAGGCCCAAGGTGCTTTGTTTTTTGGCTCGACCGAGCAGGTCCTCAGGCGCATCGCCGATCTTAACAAGCAGGCGCACTATGTGATCGTCGATTTCAAGCGCGTGCACCTCGCCGACACGTCGGCGCGCAAGCTGATCATGCGGCTCGCGCGCTCGATGCGCGGGGGCCATTGCGAACTGCTGTTCGCCAGTATTGCCAATGAGGGGCCGCTTGGGCCCCTGTCGCGCGAGCTTGCCGAACAGGAGACGGAGCGGCTGGTACGCGTGTTTCGCGACCTAGATGCGGCACTCGAATGGTGCGAAGACCAGCTGCTCGTTCGGTCGCTGAAAAGCGTGGCCGAGCCCAAATTTGGGCTCTCCGAGCTTGACGTTTTCAGGGGCCTGAATGCCGACGAATGTAAACTGGTGGGGACGATCGTGCGCCCGCTCATCTTCGACAAGGGAGAGGTCATCATCCGCGAAGGCGACCAGGCGAAGCTGTTCTTCGTGCTCGCGCGCGGCAGCGTGAGCGTGCAGATCAGGGTGCCCACCCAGACGGGAGAACGGAAACGGCGCGTGGCCTCTATGGGCCCCGGGCTCACCTTTGGCGAGATGGCGCTGCTTGACGGGGGTAACCGCTCGGCCGATGTGATCGCCGACGAGCAGGTAGTCTGCTATGGGCTGGCCGTCGAGCAGCTGCAGGAGCTGGCGGCAGAGCACCCGAATATCATGATCACTATCCTCGGCAATCTGACGCGCGACTTCTCCGAGCGGCTGCGCCACGCCAACGAAGAAATCAGCACCCTCGAATAGAAGACGTCTTAGACGGGCTCGACGGTTGCCGGCATCCGTTTCGCCTGCGACTCGCGCGAGGGCTCCAGCGGCACGTTGAGCTCGACGTAGAGCCCGGTCGCCCGAAAATCGACCTTGGTCTCGCCGCCGAGATTGTGGCGGATACCCTTGTCGATGAGCTGCATGCCGAAACCATTGTTGCGCTTGGCCGGAGCGACGGCGCCGCGCTCCTCCCAGGTGAGCATGAGTCGGCCGCCGCGCGCCGTCTTCCAGGTCACGCCGAGCTGACCCGCGCTTTGCGACAATGACCCATATTTCACCGCGTTGGTAGCGAGCTCGTGCAAGGTCATGGCCAGGATCGACGTGCATTGGGGCGGCAGCAGCACGTCCGGCCCCTTAATGCTGATCTTGGGTCCATCGGTTCGCTGATAAGGCTCGAGCTCGCGCTCCACCATGGCCTTGAGGCTCGCGCCCGACCATTGGGACTCGAGCAAAAGGTCGTGGGCGCGGTGAAGGGCCTGCAACCGCTGGGCCAAGGTCTGCGCCATCGTTTGGGCGGTCTTGCTCGTGGCCTGGCGGAGGCTCGCCTGCACCAGCGACTGCACGATGGCCAGCGCGTTCTTGACGCGGTGGTTGAGCTCGCCCACCAGCATGCTCTGGCGCTGCGCCGCGCGGCGGCGCTCCGTGACGTCGCGGAAGATGAGCACGGCGCCGGCAAGCGAGCCGTCATAGCCTAGGATCGGTGCGCCGCTATCCTCGACGGGAAGCTCACGGTGGTCGCGCGTCACGAGCAGGGCACCGGATTCGAGCCGAGTTACGCGGCGCTCACGCAGCGCCTTGAGCGCGGGATCGTCGACCGGTTTGCGGGTACTTTCGTCGATGACGCGGAAGACCTCCCAGATCGGACGCCCGCGTGCTTCGGCCAATGTCCATCCCGTCACTTGCTCGGCGACCTTATTCGAGCAGGAGCACGCTGCCCGAAGGATCGGTGGCGATCACCCCGTCACCGATGCTGCCCAGGGTGGTGCTCAACCATTCGCGCTGGCCGCGCAGCTCCATTAGCGCCGCATTGCGGTCCTGATCCGCCCGGCGGACGGCTCCGATGGTGGTCCAGGCGAACAGCGCCAGCACCACGATGCTGGCCACAGCGAAAATGGCGAGCGTGGCGGCGCTGTCGTAAAAGGTGGCAAGCTCGGCCCGATGGGCGAACCAGCCGATGACGAGCGGCAGCACGATGATGCCGGGCAGCAGACGCCGGAACATCTCGCCTGCCGGCGAGGACTCCACGATAGCCGTGGTGACGCCGAATTCGGGCGATGCGGCAAGCAGCCCAACCGCGAGCAAGAGCGAGCTTGCCGTGCCATAGACGGACATGAAGGTGAAGGGGAGCGGGTAATCGACGATGGTGACACCATAGGCGTAGCCAGTGAGGACGATCAGCACCAGTGCCAACATGGTGATGGCCAAGAGCTGGCTGAAGGCTGAGGCCGCCCTGCCCTGCTTGGCGTAAAGCAACGCGAGGCCAAACAGGATCAGCGATCCCGCAATGCCTGGCGCCATGCGGACGGACGTCGGCTGTAACCCATCATCGGAAGGCGGAGCGATGCGCAACAGCATCTGATCGATACCGAGATCTATACCGAACAGGTGTTGGCTCAAGGTCGCGACCCCGACCAGGGCGAGGAGGACGCCGAGCAGCCGCGCGAGAGGACGGAGGCCCCGATAGGTCAGGCAGAAGAGCCCAAGCCCCGCGGCGATCACGCCGGCCGCGGCATTTGGCTTCATGACAGTCAAAGTGGGGAGATGCCCGGTTACCGCAGATAGGTCGAACTGCCAACCCATGAGCACGAAGGCGCCTATGGCCGCAGCCAGCAGCGCAAAGACGCGCGCCACGAGCAACGCGATCCGCGTCCCGCGCGGCGCCGGCAGCGCCATTTTCGTCGAAACGTCAGCCAATCGCCTTCCTCACCCCAATGTCACGGGAACGAGGCCCCCGGGGCCCTCGGGTGCTCCTCGGCAGAAGGCCTATACGGAGTGCAATGAGCGCGTTATCCCGCCTTTGAGCGATGTTATAGCCTAGCCACGGCCAGCCCGATAGATCATCTAGCGGCGTAAGTCGGCCCCCCGGGTACTCTTGACCGAATCGCCGCCGAAAGGGAGACGTAAGCATGCCTGCAAAACGCGGTCCGCTCAAAGCCTCTGGTTCCGGCGCGATACGCGTCGAGACCGACTCCTTCGGGCCGATCGAGGTCGAAGCCCATCACTATTGGGGTGCCCAGACCGAGCGCTCGCGCCGCAATTTCAAAATCGGCGACGAAATCTTGCCGAAGCCGCTGATTCGCGCCTTGGCGATGGTCAAGAAGGCCGCGGCGCTTACCAATCTCGAGCTCGGCCTGCTCGACGCCTGTCTCGGTCAGGCGATTACCGCGGCCGCGGACGAGGTGATCGAAGGTAAGCTCGACGCGCATTTTCCGCTGGTGGTCTGGCAAACCGGCTCCGGCACCCAGAGCAACATGAACGTCAATGAGGTGATCGCCAACCGGGCGAGCGAGATGCTCGGCGGCGCGCTCGGGGCCAAGCATCCCGTCCACCCCAACGATCACGTCAATCTCGGCCAATCCTCCAACGACACCTTTCCCACCGCCATGCATGTCGCCGCGGCGATGGAGATCGCTTACCACCTCAATCCGGCGCTCGCCCGGCTCTACCAGGCGCTGAAGGACAAGGCCGGGGCCTTCCAGGACATCATCAAGATCGGCCGCACGCATTTGCAGGACGCCACGCCCCTGACCTTGGGGCAGGAATTCGGCGGCTATGCCGCGCAGATCGACCACGGCATCGAGCGCATCAAGCAGACCCTCTACGGCCTCTATGCGCTGGCCCAAGGCGGCACGGCGGTGGGCACCGGGCTGAACGCCCATCCGCGCTTTGCCGACCTGTTCGCCGCCACGATAGCGGAGATGACCAAGCTTCCCTTCGTCGAGCGCCGAGAACAAGTTCGAGGCCCTCGCCACACACGACGCTTTCGTGTTCGCCCACGGTGCGCTCGACACGCTCGCGGTGTCGATGTTCAAGATCGCCAACGACATCCGGCTTTTGGGCTCGGGTCCTCGCTCGGGCTTCGGCGAGCTGATCCTGCCGGAGAACGAGCCCGGCTCCTCGATCATGCCGGGCAAGGTGAACCCCACCCAATGTGAAGCGGTGACCATGGTGGCGGCGCAAGTGATGGGCAACCAGGCGACCGTCAGCTTCGCCGGCAGCCAGGGGCATTTCGAACTCAACGTGTTCAAGCCGCTCGTGGCCTATGCCATGCTGCAGTCGATCCGACTGCTTACCGATGTGTCGGAAAGCTTCACGGACCATTGCATCGTTGGGCTGGAGGCCAACCGTGCGCGCATCAAGGAGCATATGGAGCGCTCGCTCATGCTGGTCACGGCGCTCGCGCCCAAGATTGGCTATGACAAAGCGAGCGAGATCGCCAAGGCCGCGCATAAGCGCGGCACCACCTTACGCGAGGAGGCGGTGCGCTCGGGCCATGTAACGCCTGGGGAGTTCGACCGGCTGGTGCGCCCGGAGGACATGATCGCTCCGAAGGGCTAACCCTTCACGTCATGGCCAAATCGCGCAACAAGCGCTCGATCATGATCGCCGGCCACCGCACTAGTGTCTCGCTCGAGGATGCATTCTGGGACGTGCTCGGAGAGCTTGCAGCAAAGGATGGAAGGTCGATCGCCGCTCTCATCGGGGAGATCGACAAGCGACGCAGCGAGACCGGCCAGGCGGAGGCAAGTCTGTCCGCCACAATCCGCCTTTACGTGCTGGAGCGCCTGCGCAAGGCGAGCGAGCGGATCTAACCGCCACCGAAGATGCTGATGCCCTTTTTCCAATCGTCGGAAGCGGGCGGCACGCGGCGGGGACGCGCCGGCGGCTTCGAACTCGCGGACGGGGCGGTTGCCGCGTCGGTGGCGGCGGGGGTCAGCGTATCCTGATCCTGCGCGGTCGCGGCGGCGGGCTCGGGCGACGTTGCCGCTGGAACCTGCGCAGGTTCGGCGGGCACTTGGCTTGGTGGGCTCGGCGCCACTGCAGGCGCCGGCTCCTCCTTTACCGTGGGCACGGACTCTGCCTTCGGAGTGTGGCACTCGACTTCTCTGGTTTCACGTCTGCCGGATGCCGCTTAGGCGCCGGCGGCGGGGATATGGGCGCGGGCTCTGCTTTTGCCGTCGGCGCGGACTTCTCCGGCGCCAATTCCACCGGATGCGCCTTGGGCGCCGAAGGCGGTGCCGGAACCGCGGACGGCTCCGCTTTGGCGGAAGGCTTCGCGGAACTCCTCGATCGGTTTGGCATCGACCAGAGGCCCGGCTGGCGGCTTGGTTTCGGCCTCCGGCGGCGGCGTGCGGCCGCTGACGTCGAGGGTCTCCAGGCGCTCGACGTCCTCCTGCATGCGCCGCATGGTGAGGTAACTCTCGATCGCGTCGGCGTCGATCACCGGGGCGATCGCGTCGGCATTGCTGAGCGGCCCGGCCAGCACCATGCTTACTGAAGGCACGTCGTCGCCGCCTTCGAGCGTCATCACCCACTCGCTGTCCAATCTCAGGCTCGCGAGCTCCACATAGCCGCTGATGACGGTCTCCGCGCCCACGCTGGCGAGCGTCGTAGGCTTCAAGCGCAGCGTCCCGTTCTTCACCTCGAAGGGGAACGTCGCCGCGGCGTATTTGTAGGTGCCATGAGTGAGCTTGTCACGCAGCGAGTGGGCTAGTGCGGCGATCTGATCCTTGTCCGCCTTGACCTTCTTGCCCTTAGCGGCCTCAGCCGCCATGCGGTTAAGCGAGTTCGGAGCTGAGCGTCTGCAAGACGCCGGGCTCAAGGGCGAGCGTCCCCTGTCCGCTCAAGTCGGCGACGAGGCCGGGGGTGCTCAAGCCCTCGCCCGCTACGTCGACGTGAAGTGAGAAGGGTCCCTTGGCCAGCACGGGCCCGACCACGCTCTTCGACAGGGCATCGAGCTTGCCGCCGGTGAGCTCGGCTCGGGCAGTGAGTGATGCGCCGCTGCCGCGTGCCGACAAGGTGCCCGAAGCGGTGAAGTTGCCGCCGAACAGGCGTCCCTTCAGCCCGGGGATCGAGAGGCCCTCCTGATCGAGGCGGGCGGTAAGGATCGCGTCCTCCACCGGCAATGCAGACCCAAGGGCAAGCCGCTTGGCGGTGAGGGTGATCTCGCCTTCGGCCTTGCCGAGCGGCGCAAGGGCGAAGCCACGCGCGGGCCAGACCTCCGACGTGTCGTGCCCGAGCGCCCCCAACAGCTCCTCCGTCGAGGGGGTGCGCTCCCAGGCAACGAGCGCGCCAAGCAGCGCCGGCAAGGACGCATCGTCGGCGCTCGCCGCGAGGGTGAACCTCGTCTTATCGCCGGCAAGATCGAAATGCGCGTTGCCTTGCATCGGCACCCCGCCAATGTCTCCCGCAATCGCCCTGAGATCGATGGTTTGCGCCGTCTTGGTGAGATTGGCGTGGAGATTAAGCGCTGAGCCCGTGGCGCTGGGGGACGCCTCCAGCCCAAGCAATAGGAACGCGAGACCCGCATTCTGGCTCGCCGCTTGCGCCCTGCCGTCAAGCATCAGGCCGTCGTCATGGAGCGCGCCCCGCCCACTGAAGCCAAGCGTGATGGACGGGGTGGCAAACTGGACATGGCCGGTGACGCCCGTCCTTGGCACGCCATGCAGCTTAAGCGTGAGCTTATCCTGGGCGTCGTCGGCAACGCCTAAGCGATCTGGCGGCAGGTCGGGAAACAGCAAGCCGAGCAGCGCCTGCGCGCGGTCACCCGCAACCGTTCCGTCGATGTCGATGTCGGCATCGCCAAGCTTGGCAGACGTGCCCGTGGCCTTGGCCATGAGCGAGACGTCGGAGCCCGCCGCCTTGCCGCCCAGCGTGAGCGAGGCCTTGGTCGCCGCGCCCTCGCCTGCGGCGGTGAGGCTTACATGGATGTCCAAGGGTGCCAGGCTCTGCAAATGCTTGGAGCGCGCAACGCTTTCAGGCAGACCGGCCAGCCCGCTCACCACGTGGAGACCATCGGCGGTCTCGGCCCGAAGCGCGAAGTCCACCTGGCCGGACGGCGCCTCGCTTAAGTGCTCGATCCGCCCCTTGCCGTTGAGCGCCAGCGCACCAGCCGCCGCGAAGTTGAGGCACTCGACATCGAGAGTGTCGCTCGCTAGGGCGAATTTGGCATCGAGCTTGCCTGGGGGGATGTCCGGCAGCACGAGCTCGCCGACCCGGAGCGCCACATGCATCTCGTCGTTACGGAGCGCGGCCAGAGGGCTCGGCGGCGCTTCGCCTGCACTTCCCGCGCCCGCCGCAGAGGCGGGCAACCAGGCCCGCCACGCCGTCTCGTCCCCGAGCAGCTCGCGCAGATCGAGGCGGTCGCTGTCGAGCGTCAGGTCGATGGCGCGCTTGTCGCCTCCACGATAACGCAGTGCGCCCGAGAACTTAGTGTCGCTCAGCTCGCCGTTGGCATGGTCCAGCGAAAGAGCGCCATTGCCGATGGTGGCATCGGTGCTTACTGAGAATTTGCCGATGGACGCCTGCCCCGACATTTCGCGGTCACCGGCGGCCCAGCGCGTGAGCGTCCGGAGCTTGGAGCCATCGAGCTTGATCGGACCGGTGAAGACCGGACCGGCCTCGCCCTGCGCCAAATCGCCGGAGAGCTCGATGTGGTTCTCTCCCGGAAGCTCGGCCGCAAGACGCCCAATGGTAACCCGGCCGCCTTCCGCGGTGAGAGCGAGGTCGAGATTGCCCACGAGATCGCCCCCAAGATTTGCCTGCTCGATGGCGACTGCAAGCGTCCCCTCGCCAATGACCCTCGCCTCCGCCAGCACGTGGTCGGCAAGCGCGTGCAAGGCAGCGGCGGGCGACGTCTCCTGGTGCTGGTCGACCACGGCAAGAAGCGCGTCGATATCGATCCAGCGGGCGGCAAGCTCTCCTTCGGCCTTGGGATCAAGTCCGAAGTCGAGCGTGAGCTTGCCTTTCAACATTTGCGGGCGCCCCTTGGCATGGATGGTGAGGTCGAAGGAGGGCAACTCGATGTGGTTCGGGACGGCGTGAACCTCTCCCTTCAGCTCGAAGGCGGACCCAGCGTCCTCCGTCTTTGACGTGCCTTCCGCCGGAAGCTGCTGTGTCTCGGGAGCCTCGGCCGGGGCGGGCGCCTCCGCCGGTACGGCAACGGGTGTCGCTCCGGCGATGCGGACGATGATATTGCCGTCATAGGCCGGCTTCTGGTCCAAGCCAGTTACGTCGCCCTCGAGCAGATAGACGGTGCTCCGGTCAGCATCGCGCAGTGCCGATTTCAGCCGGAAGCGCCCGCTTGCGTCAGGGGGACTGGTGGAGAAGCGCAGCTCCTGGCGGCGCCCGGCATAGCTATAGTTGGTGGAAACCTTGTAGGGCCCCGCGAGCGTAGCGGCGCTCGCCTCCCCCACCACGTCCTCGACCACGAGCGGAGGCTTGCCTGCCCTGGCGAGCTCGATCCGGCCACCGGTGAAGTTCACTTGATCGAGGCTCACCTCTTTCGGCACGAAAGGCATCGCTTCACCCGGCCTGCCCACATCGCTCCAATTGCCGGTACCGTCCTCCTTGAGCATCAGCCGCAGGATGGGGTCGGCGATCGTGATCTGGCGTGCCTCGATGCTCCCGCCGAGCAGCGCACCGATATTGAGCAGCGCCTCGATTGAGCGGGTCTCGAGCAGAGGCGCATCAAGACGTCCCTGCTCGTCGGAGACCTTCACGTCATCGAATCTCAGCTCCGGCGCCGGCAGAAGCGTCAAATGGACCTGGCCGCCCACCTTGACCTTGCGGCCGAGGAGCTTGGTCGCCTGCTGCTCGAAGACCGGGCGGTAATCGTTCCAGTCGACCACAAACGGCAGGGCAAACAGTGCGCCGAGCACGAGAATCAATAGGGCCGTCAGGGTGAGCAGGAACGAGTTCACTTACGCCTCAAGCCATGAATGTAAGGGCGCGGGCATTTCCGGGGGCGCGAAGATGAGACGAAGAACGCGCGAACACCCCGAAGCCTTGCTCATGATAACGCAAAGATCTTGCCCGGATTGAGGATATTCAACGGGTCTAGCGCCTTTTTTATGGCAGCCATCACTCCGACACCCTGGCCGTGCTCGGCGGCGAGATAGTTCATCTTGCCCTGGCCCACGCCATGCTCGCCGGTGCAGGTGCCACCAAGGGAGAGGGCGCGGGTCACGAGGCGGTCGAGGAAGCCTTGCACTCGGTGCCGCTCTTCCGGGTCGCTCATGTCGATGAGCGGCAGCACATGGAAGTTGCCGTCGCCCACATGGCCCACGATCGGCGCGAGCAGCCCCGTCCTTGCAATATCGGCCTTGGTCTCGGCGACGTAAACGGCCAGCGCGGAGATCGGCACGCACACATCGGTGGAGAGCACGTCGGCACCGGGCTTCAGCCCCCGCGCCGCCCAATAGGCATCATGGCGCGCTTGCCAGAGCCTGCTCCGCTCCTCCTGGCGTCCAATCAATACCCCTCCCCCTTCCGCGAGCGCGATAGCGGCAAAGCTGCGCGCCTGCTCTTCCGTCGCGGCTTGGGCACCGTGGAATTCGAGGAACAGGGTGGGCGTCTCGGCCAGCGTCAGTCGCGAATAGGCGTTGCAGGCGCGCAGCTGCACCTCGTCGAGGAGCTCGACGCGGGCGAGCGGCAAGCCCATCTGTAGCGCGGCGATGGTGGCGTTGCAGGCGCCCTCGATGGTCGCGAAAGGACAGACCGCGGCAAGGATCGTCTCGGGGATGCCTTGCAGCTTGAGGGTGAGCTCGGTGATGATCCCAAGCGTGCCCTCCGAGCCGATCAGGAGGTGGGTGAGGTCGTAACCGCTCGCGGATTTCCGCGCGCGGCCGCCGGTCTTCACCACGCTGCCATCGGCCAGCACGGCCGTCAGCCCCAGTACGTTATCGCGCATGGTGCCGTAGCGCACGGCATTGGTGCCCGACGCCCGTGTCGCCGCCATGCCGCCAAGGCTCGCGTCGGCGCCGAGATCGACGGGGAAGAAGAGGCCCACGTCGCGCAAATGCTCGTTGAGCGCCTTGCGGGTGACGCAGGGCTCGATCACGCAGTCGAGGTCCTCCGCATGCACGGTGAGGATGCGGCTCATGCGGGAAAGGTCGATGCAGACGCCGCCATGTGGCGCGTTGACGTGACCTTCGAGCGAGGTACCGACCAAGGGGATAACCGGCACGCGCGCGGGGGCACAGAGCGTCACGGCTTCGGTAATGTCGCCCGTGGTTGTGGCGAACAGCACCGCGTCGGGGGGCTCGTTGCGGATCCAGGTGAGTGTGTGGCCATGCTGTTCGCGCAAGCTCGTGCCCATGGAGAAGCGGCTGCCGAACCTCTGCGCGAGCACGGCAAACAGGTTCTCTTTCACCTCGTGCGACGGGGGCTCGAAATCCTTGCCCATGACCTTGGTCATGGCCCCGAGTTTACCATGGGCTTGATAAAGGAAAGCTCAGCATTTGAAGGGTGAAGCGCCGAGCCCGTCAGGAGCCGACAACATCGAGCACAGCGACGTAGTGAACGCTCGCGGCGAGAAGCACGAAGCCATGCCAGATGGCATTCTGGTAGGGCAGACGCTGCCAGAGGTGGAACACCACGCCCACGGTATACAGCACCCCGCCGAGCACGAGAAGCAGCAGGACCCGTTCCGGAACCGCGGAGGCGAGCGGATGCCAGGCGGCGACCACCGCCCAGCCTTGCACGAGGTAAAGCGCGGTGGAGAGACCTTCCAGATAGCGTGGCGCGAATAGCTTGATGGCGATGCCGATCGCCGCCATGGTCCACACCACGCCCAGCAGCCAGAGGCCGGAAGCCGCGTCCATCTTCATTAGCGCAAAGGGCGTGTAGGTGCCGGCAATCATGAGAAAGATCGCGGCGTGGTCGAGCCGGCGCAACACCTCTTTCAGCTTCGGACGGACGACGAGGTTATAACCCGCGGAGCAGCTGAAGGTGAGCACGAGCGCAACGCCGTAAACGGCGACGCTCACGACCCAGAGCGTCGTTTGCGACATCGCCCCGATGATGAGGAGCGCGGTCAGAGCGACCAGGCTCGCGGCGACACCGATGGCGTGGATGCAGCCGTCGGCCATGCGCTCGCGCCATGTGTATTGTGGAAACACTACTCCACCCACTGATCTCGTCCTTACCCATTGCAACAGATAAGCTCTAACGAGAGCTTATCAATGCATGTGGCGAGGGTGAGGCACGAAGGCAGGGCACATCGGGCGCACGCCCTCGTCAATCGCCGGACACGATCCGGCGAGCCAGTAGGGTGCCCGCTTTCGCAGGCATTACTACAATTCCGGAGCGCGCTAGTTGCCGCAGACCTTCGAGCCGGAGGTGCAGACGTAAGGAACGACCACGCCAGTGAAGCAGGTCGTATAGGTGCGCGTCGTGACAAAAGACCCGTAGACGACGTCCTTAGGCACCACCGGCCGCACCATCTTCCAGAATGGATCGGGCTTAACCCGGTATGCACTCATGCTGACAGAGTGCCAACCCTTCGAGTGCTTCAGCTCGTTGGCGCTCTCCGCCGCCAGTGCTTGCGACATATGCAACGCCTCGCCCTTGGAGTCGGCGCTATGGGTGGCTGAAATCACCTGGCACCCGGCCTCGGCCGGCGTGTGTCCAAATAGGCCAAACCCAACGACAGCAAGCACAAAGACGCTTAACCTCGAAGCTCGAAGCATATCCTCATCCCTCAAAAAGAATTGACCCCGCGATGGCGCCTCTTTTTGCCAGGCTGGGACCTTGCCCGCAATGACCTTACCCAATTGTCCCTGTGGCTTTTTGGACCGGGCAGTCGCCCCGTCAGGGCTCTTGCCCTTTTTCCCTCAAGCCCGATGTATAGTTTCTGAGTCATGATAAAGATTCGCGCCGCCGCAGAGCCGGCACCTTCCTCGGAGGGTGCAGAGATCGACAGCGGCGGGATTGCGCCCACCTCGCAGCGGGCCGTGCGACGCGGCGGGGCCTCCTACCTTGACGCACTGAACCCCGAGCAGCGGGAGGCCGTGGAGACCCTTGATGGGCCATTGCTCGTGCTCGCCGGTGCTGGCACCGGCAAGACGCGCGTGCTCACCACCCGCATCGCCCATATCCTTCGGCAGGGCCGGGCGTGGCCTTCGCAGATCCTCGCCGTCACCTTCACCAACAGAGCCGCGCGGGAGATGAAGGGGCGCGTAGCTGAGCTGATCGGCGGCGTGGTGGAAGGAATGCCCTGGCTCGGCACCTTCCACGCCATTGGGGTGAAGATCCTCCGCCGCCATGCCGAGCTTGTAGGTTTGAAGCCCTCCTTCACCGTGCTCGACACCGACGATCAGATCCGGCTCATCAAGCAGCTGCTGGCGGCGGAGAATATCGACGAGAAGCGCTGGCCGGCGCGGCTGCTCGCCGCCATGATCGACGGCTGGAAGAATCGCGGCCTCGTGCCGAAACGCGTGCCCGACGGCGAGAGCTTCGCGTTCGCCAATGGCAAAGCGCGCGATTTGTACGCGCTCTATCAGCGCCGACTGAAGGAGCTCAATGCCACCGATTTCGGTGACCTGTTGCTGGAGAACCTCCGCCTGTTCCAGGAGCATCCAGACGTGCTCGCGCAATACCAGCAGCGCTTCCTTTTCATGCTGGTGGACGAATATCAGGACTCCAACGTCGCACAATATTTGTGGCTCCGGCTGCTCGCCCAAGGCAACGGCAACATCTGCTGCGTCGGCGACGACGATCAGTCGATCTATGGCTGGCGGGGAGCGGAGGTCGACAACATCCTGCGCTTCGAGACCGACTTTCCCGGCGCAAAGATCATTCGGCTCGAGTGCAACTACCGCTCCACCGGCCACATCCTCGGCGCGGCCTCCGGCCTCATCGCCCACAATCAGGGACGCCTCGGCAAGACGCTCCGCACGGACGGGGCCAAGGGCGAGAAGGTGGAGCTGCAGGGCTGCTGGGACGACGAGGAAGAGGCGCGCGTCATCGGCGAGGACATTGAGCAGGCGCAGCGGCAGGGCCATTCCTTGAGCGAGGTCGCGATCCTGGTGCGGGCGAGCTTCCAGATGCGCGCCTTCGAGGACCGCTTCATCACGCTCGGCCTCCCCTACCACGTCGTGGGCGGCCCACGTTTCTACGAGCGTCAGGAGATCAGGGACGCTACCGCCTATTTCGAGGTGACGCTTAATCCTGCCAACGACCTCAAATTCGAGCGCATCGTCAACAGGCCACGGCGGGGCCTCGGCGAGTCGACCCTCAAATCCTTGCATCAGCTAGCGCGGGCGCAAGGCGTGCCGTTGTACCAGGCCGCGCGCCTTATGATCGAGACCGAGGAGCTGAAACCTCGCGCGCGCAAGGTGCTCGCCGACCTGATCGCCGCCTTCGACCGCTGGCACTCGCTGATCGAGACCATGCGCCATATCGAGCTCGCCGAGCTCATCTTGGACGAGTTCGGTTATACTGCCATGTGGCAGGCGGAGAAATCGCCGCAAGCCACGAGCAAGCTCGAGAACCTGAAAGAGCTGATCCATTTCATGGAGGAGTTCGACACGCTGGCCGGCTTCATGGAGCATGTCAGCCTCGTCATGGACGCCGAAGCGGAAGAGGGCGTGGAGCGCGTCAACCTAATGACGCTGCATAGCGCCAAGGGGCTCGAGTTCGACACGGTGTTCCTGCCCGGCTGGGACGAAGGATTGCTACCGCATCAGCGCAGCCTCGACGAATCCGGCCGCTCTGGCCTGGAAGAGGAGCGACGGCTTGCCCATGTGGGGCTGACGCGGGCGCGGGCGCGCGCCAAGATCACCTTCGCCCAGAATCGACGCAGCCACGGGCTTTGGCAATCGGCCATCCCGTCGCGATTCATCGACGAACTGCCTATGGACCATGTGCAGGTGGCGGAGGATCGGGGCTCGCACGGCAGTTATGGGGCGAGCCGGTTCGATACGGCGGAAACCTTGTTCGCGAGCGGCTTCTACGAGACGCCGGGCTGGCGGCGCGCGCAACGCAACCGGCCACCGGGCTCGACAGCCTCCGGGCCGCGCCGTGAGCCCATCACCATCGACGGCACGATTACGGCGGCCTCGACCGCGCAAGGCGCAGGTCTTGCGATCGGCGAGCGCATCTTCCATCAGAAGTTCGGTTATGGCCACATCGCCCAGGTCGACGGCAACAAGCTCACCGTCGATTTCGAGAAAGCGGGGCGCAAGAAGGTCGTCGATAGCTTCGTGGAGCGGAGCTGACAACAATTCCGCGAGACTCCTGCACCCGGTTCCCGCGGAGCCTTCAATCCAGCATGCGCTCAGAGACCGCCAGCCGAGGCGGCCTCTGAGGTGCCGCTAGTGCCCTGGCTTGTACTCCCGCCAAGGATACCACCCTGGGCAAGGCGTGCATTTGCAGTGATGGCTAAAGCGGTCACACACTCGGTGCTGCCCGACGTCGCATTCACCCGGTAGCCCCGGCAGCCAGCAGCCCACCTTTTCAACGAGAGAGGAGCTCGTTGCCGGCGGAGCCGTTGTGGCTCCGGTCAGCGGCGTAGCCTCGGCATTCCAAGCCAAAATTCCGGCGAGCATGAGCGCTACGGCTGCTGCGGTCCCGATAGCTAGTTTGCGCATGGCGATCCCCCTTTGCTTTGGACATGCGTATTAAGCATATCCTCGCAAAAAGGGGGAATTGGGACGCCAAGGTGCAAATGAGGTACGGCACTCGAAAAATGGGCTTTCCGGGGAGGACAAATCGGGGTGCATTTGGCCTCTTTATTCATGAGGAGGAGAGTGCACATGATGGCTCTTATGTTAGGTCATCCTTTCTTATCCTGCTCTCATTGAAACGAATCTGGCTCCGCCTGCGCCGCGGATGATTGCCGCTGCCAGGGCTGCGGCCGCAAGGGCGGCCCAGGCTGGCGAGGCCCCGATGGCATCTGTTTCCATGCGGCAACATTCGCGTAAAATCTGCGGGACGCCGGCCGGCGCTCCGTGCAAGCACGAAGCCGCGGCGCGGGTCTGTTTCGGCAAGCAAACCTCACAGGCTCGACCATCTCGGGGCCCTTGCAGGCGTTGCCGCTTCGCCATTTGCGAAGATGCCGGGCGCTAGCCTAAGCTCGGGCCATGGCGGCTTTCGTCGAGACCGGGCAGGTGCCCTTCCCCGCTGCCGGTGACGGCAACGCGGCGAGCGCCACTCCACTCGAGGCGGCACGAGCGCATGGCATCTCCACCACTTCTCTTCGCGCCGAAACGACCTTCTATGAGGCCTCGATTGAGGTGCCGGCGGAAAGCGCGGATCAGATTGCCGCAGCCCTTGAGGCCGCCGAGAGCCCCGCCGCGGCCGCGGTCACGCTGTTCGATCGCGGTAGCGGCCGGTTCGAGGTCTCTGCTCATTATGCCGAGGCGCCTTGTGCCGCCACGCTCGCCACGCTGATTCATAGCATCGTCGGCGCCGCTGATGTTGGGCTCATGCGCATAAAGGGGCTGGCCGATACCGATTGGGTCACGCTTTCGCAAGCCATGCGCGGGCCGGTGGAGGCAGGGCGCTTCCTCGTGCATGGCAGCCACGACCGGGGCCGCGTCGCACGCAACGCCTGTACCATCGAGATCGACGCGGGGCAAGCCTTCGGCACTGCGCATCACGCCAGCACGCGCGGCTGCCTGCTCGCGCTCGATCGTCTGCTGAAACAAGGCCTGCGCAACCAGGGGCACCCGCTTTGCGTCGTCGATATCGGCACGGGCAGCGGCGTCCTCGCCATTGCTGCCGCCAAGGCGCTCAAAGGGAAGGTACTGGCGAGCGACAGCGACACGCTCGCCGTTGATATAGCCGCGGACAATGCGCAGCAGAACGGCGTGGGGGCGTGGGTCCGCGTGGTGCAAGCGCCGGGCCTTGCCCACCCCGCCTTGCGGCGTGCCCGGCCCGACCTGCTGCTTGCCAATCTGCTGTTGCGCCCGCTGCTTGAGCTTGCTCCCGCTTTCGCGCGCGTGGTTCGGGCGAGCGGCATTTGCGTGCTCTCCGGCCTCACCCATGACCAGGCTTCCCGCGTGGAGACGCGCTTCCGCTCTCTTGGCTTCAGGCTCGATTACCGAATCCTTCTCGATGGATGGGCGACGCTGCTACTCATTCGTCACAGCTCCCGGAAGGTCCGCGTCCGCGATTGATCAAGAAGGTGCGCGGACTTACAAGGCTCAACCATGTTCCAAAGCTTCGACGAGGTCGCGACATCAGGCACGGCGCCCGAGCGGGTTAAGGCGCTACGCAAAGAGCTCAAGACCCGCAAGCTCAAGGGCTTCCTCGTCCCCCATAGCGACGAGCATCAGGACGAGTTCCTGTCGCCTCCGGCCGAGCGGCTCGCCTGGCTCACGGGCTTCACCGGCTCGGCGGGTGCTGCCATCGTGCTCGACGACGCGGCCGCCCTGTTCGTCGATGGACGCTACATTTTGCAGGCCCGCGCGCAAGCCGATACCCTGTTCGAGGTGCTGCAGACGCCTGAGGCCAAGCCGTCCAAATGGCTGACCGCTAAGCTCGCCGCCGGCGACGCCCTCGGCTACGACCCGAACCTGCACACCATCAAGGAGATCGAGCGTCTGACGGACAGCTTGGGAAAGGCCGGCATCACGCTCGAGCCGCAAGCCGACAATCCGATCGACCAACTCTGGCAAGACCGCCCCGCACCCTCGGCGGCGCCCGTGGTGCAGCACGGTCTCGAATTCGCCGGCCGCAGCGCGGCGGACAAGATCCGCGACGTACAGACCGTCTTGCAGCAGGAGGGAGTCGATGCCGTCCTCATTACCTTGCTCGACTCCATCGCCTGGCTATTCAACATCCGCGGTGGCGACATCGGCCACACGCCCGTGGCGTTCGCCTACGCCCTCGTGCCCCAGAGCGGGCGTCCGAGCCTATTCATCGAACCCGCCAAGCTCGGAGACAAGGTGCGCGGCGGCCTCGGCGCGGACGTGGAGATTGCCGAACCCGCCGTCCTGGAGGGGAAGCTCAAGCAGCTCGGCCGGGCGCGCGCGAAGGTCAGGCTCGATCCAGAGACGACCCCGGTCCGCTTTGCGCAACAGCTCAAAGCAGCGGGTGCCAAGTTCGTTGCCGGAAGCGACCCGTGCGTCCTGCCCAAGGCGATCAAGAACGCCACCGAGATCGCTGGCGCGCGCGCCGCCCATCTGCGCGACGGCGTGGCGCTAGCGCGCTTCCTCGCCTGGCTCGACGACACGCGAGCGACGGGGCGGATCGACGAGATCTCGGCCGCGATGAAGCTCGAGGAGCTGCGGCGCGAGACGGGGCAGCTTAAGGACATCAGCTTCGATACCATCTCGGCGGTCGGACCGAATGCCGCCATCGTGCATTACCGGCCGACGACGGCGAGCAAAGCGAAGCTCACGGGGAGCACGCTCTACCTCATCGACTCCGGCGCCCAATATGCCGACGGCACCACCGACGTCACCCGGACCATCGCTATCGGCACGCCGTCGCCCGAGATGCGGCACCACTACACCCTCGTCCTAAGGGGGCACATCGCCATCGCCAGGGCGCGGTTCCCCAAGGGCACGCGCGGGCAGGACCTCGACCCCTTCGCGCGCCAGCCGTTGTGGCAGGAGGGTCTCGATTTCGACCACGGCACGGGCCACGGGGTCGGCAGCTATCTTTCCGTGCATGAGGGGCCGCAGCGCCTGTCGCGCTTTGGCAGCGTCGAGCTTGAGCCTGGCATGATCCTGTCCAACGAGCCGGGCTATTACCGCGAGGGCAAATACGGCATCAGGCTCGAGACCCTCGTCCTCGTGACCCCGCCCGAGTCCATCGACGGGGGCACGCGCGAGATGCTGGGCTTCGAGACGCTGACGCTCGTCCCCTTTGATCGGCGTCTGATCGAGGTGGCGTTGCTCTCGCGCCAGGAGCTTGCCTGGCTCAACACCTATCACGCGACGGTGCGCCGGATGGTTGAGCCGCACCTCAAGGGCGCCGATCGGCCGTGGCTCCGCCACGCCACCGCGCCGATCGGCTAGCAGAGCAGTCGATGCAAGCACTGTCGATGGAAACACTCGTTTCGGCCGTCGCCGCTGTGCTGACCACGGCGGCCTTCGTCCCGCAGGCGCTGCACATCATCCGCCACAAGGAGACGAAGGGCATATCGCTCGTCATGTACGTCGCCTTTGCGCTCGGCGTGGCGCTGTGGCTCACCTTCGGCGTGATGATCGGCAATTGGCCGATCATGATCGCCAACGCCCTCACGCTCGCGCTGTCGCTGATCATCGTCGCCCTGAAACTGCGCTATCCTTGAGCACCAATCAGCTGCAGCCAGTTCTCTTCGCTGAGCACGGCCACGCCCAACGCCCTCGCCTCTTTCAGCTTCGAGCCGGCGCCAGGGCCTGCGACCACATAGTCGGTGTCCTTCGACACCGAGCCGGAGACCTTGGCGCCAAGACGCTCGGCGGTTGCTTTCGCCTCGGAACGGGTCATGCGCTCGAGCGTACCGGTGAACACCACCCGCTTGCCGGAGATGGGTGAGGCATAATCGACCGCCTCCAGCGGCTCCGGGCACACCTCCTTGAGCAGCTCATCGACCACCGCGACATTGTGGGGCTCGGCAAAGAAGTCCGCGATCGCGGCGGCGACCGTCGGTCCGATGCCCTCGATATTATCGAGCTCGGCGAAGGCCTCGCTGTCGCGGTCGCGGGCCGCCGCGAGCATGGCGGTGCGGAAGGCCTCGATGCTGCCATAGCTTCGCGCAAGCAGCCGCGCCGTGGTCTCGCCCACATGGCGTATCCCTAGCGCATAGATGAAGCGGTCGAGCCGCACATGGCGGCGCGCTTCGATGGCGTCAAACAATTTCCCTGCCGAGGTCTCGCCCCAGCCTTCGCGCTCGGCGAGTTTCGTCGTTGATCGCTTGTCCCGCGCTGCCAAAGTGAAGATGTCGGGCGGAGATTGAATGAGACCCTCGTCGTAGAACGTCTTGATATGCTTCTCGCCCAGGCCATCGATGTCGAAGGCATTGCGCGAGACGAAGTGTTTCAGTCGCTCGACCCGCTGGGCGGGGCAGATCAGACCGCCGGTGCAGCGCCTGACGGCGTCCTCCTTGCCGGTATAGGGGTTGATCTCGCGCACCGCGTGGCTGCCGCAGGCCGGGCAGACGGCGGGAAATGTGAATTGTTTCGCGCCCTTGACCCGCTTCTCCTGAACCACGGTGAGAATTTGTGGGATCACGTCGCCCGCGCGCTGGAGAATCACGGTGTCACCCTTGCGGATATCTTTCCGCGCGATCTCGTCCTCATTGTGCAGGGTGGCGTTCTGCACCACCACGCCTCCCACGGTCACCGGCTCGAGCTTGGCCACCGGGGTCATGGCTCCCGTGCGGCCCACCTGGATATCGATGTCGCGCAAGATCGTGGTGGCCTTCTCGGCCGGGAACTTGTGGGCGATGGCATAGCGAGGCGAGCGCGAGACGAAGCCGAGGCGGTCCTGTAGATCGAGCCGGTCGAGCTTGTAGACGACGCCGTCGATGTCGTAGTCCAGGCCCGCTCGGCCCCTCTCGATATCGCGATAGGTTTCAAGCATCTCTGCAAGTGAGTGGGTGAGACATGCGAGCGGATTTAAAGGGAACCCCCAGGCCTTTAGCGCCTCATAGACGCCCCATTGGGTGTCGGAGGGCAGGCGCGGCGCCTCGCCCCAGCCATAGGCGAAGAATTTGAGCGGCCTCGACGCGGTGATTGCGGGATCGAGCTGGCGCAGCGAGCCCGCGGCCGCGTTGCGCGGATTGGCAAAGACACGCTCGCCTTTAACCGCCTGCTCGTCATTGAGGCGCTGGAATGCTTTTCGACCCATATAGATCTCGCCCCTCACCTCGAACGGATCGGGGATGCTTCCCGCTCGAATTCTTTGGGGAATGTCGGCGATGGTGCGGACATTGGCAGTGACGTTCTCGCCCTCATAGCCGTCGCCGCGGGTCGCGCCTTGCACCAGATGCCCCCGCTCATAGCGCAGCGTGATGGAAAGGCCGTCGATCTTGGGCTCGGCGGTGAAAGCGAGGCCCTCGATGCTGGCGAGCCCGAGGAAGCGGCAGACCCGGTCGAGAAAGTCGCGCACGCCCTCGTCGTCGAAGACGTTGCCCAAGGAGAGCATCGGCACTCGGTGGCGGACCTTGCCGAAAGCCTCCACGGGGGCCGAGCCGACGTGCAGGGACGGGCTGTCCTCGCGCACGAGGTGGGGGAAGCGCGCCTCGATTGCGGTGTTGGCCTCCCGGAGCGCGTCATACGCCGCGTCGCTGATCTCGGGCTGGTCCTGCCGATAATAGAGCGCGTCGTGATGGGCAATTTCTTTCGCGAGGCGCTCGAGCTCGCGCGCCGCCCCCGCCTCGTCGAGCTCGGTGACGGGCTTGGGCTCTGGCACTTGCGGCTTGATCCTACCTTTGCCCTTGCCGGCAGGCTTGCTCATGCTGAGCGGCTCATCAGGCGCGCGGCCGCTGCGCGTGCCTCGTCGGTGATAATCTGTCCCGCGAGCATGCGGGCGATCTCCTCGCGCCGACGCTCCCCCTCGAGCACAACGACGCGCGTCGCCATGGTCTCGCCTTCTGGCCCGGCCATGGGCTCCTTGGCGATCAGGAGGTGGCCGCTGGCCGCGGCGGCCACCTGGGGCGCGTGGGTTACGGCCAGCACCTGGACGCGGGCCGCGAGCCGTACCAGCCGCTCACCCACGGCCGCCGCCGTGGCGCCCCCCACGCCAGTATCGACCTCGTCGAAGACGAGCGTCGGCGCCGAGCCGCGGGCCGCGAGCACCACTTTCAGGGCTAGGATGAAGCGCGCCAATTCCCCTCCGGAGGCGGCCTTCATCAAGGGGCCCGCCTCGGTGCCCGGATTGGTGCGCACGAAGAACGCCACGCGGTCGATGCCGGAGGGTCCGCCCGCATCGGGGTCCACCGTCTCGATCTCCGTGATGAAGCACGCCTTGTCGAGCTTCAGCGGCGCCAGCTCCGCCACAACCTCGGCGTCGAGGCGCCGCCCCGCTGCCCGGCGCGCCTGGTTTAACTGCACAGCGGCATGCGTGTAAGCCGCGCGCGCTTCCTCCGCCGCCTTGCCGAGCTCGGCCAGCCGCGTCTCGCTCCGGTCGAGGGCGGCAAAATCGGCTTCAAGCCGGTCGATCAGCACCGCCAAGTCGTCGACCGGGACCTTGTGCTTACGGGCAGCCGCGCGCAGGGCGAATAGGCGCTCCTCGGTGCGCTCCAGATCCTTGGGCTCGAAGGCGAGCACGGCGAGCCCCTGCTCGATCTTGCCGCGCGCGGCTTCGGTCTCGGCGAGCACGCGCTCGAGCGCCTCTGCCACGGGGGCAAGCAGCCCGTCTGGCCACCCCGGCCTGGCGCTCGATGCGACGGAGAGCGGCGGCCAGCCGAGCGCCGCCCGTCCCCTCCCCTTGCAGAGCATCGAGCGCCTCGTCGAGCTCGCCCGCGATCTTCTCCGCGTGCATCATCAGCTGGCGGCGGGAGGCCAGGCCCTCCTCCTCTCCCGCTTGGGGGTCGAGCTGGCGCAGCTCCTCGAGCGCATGGCTCACATAGTCCGCATTGGCGCGGACGGCGGCGATCTCTGCAGCATGGGTGGCGCGGGCCGCCTCGGCGTCCTTCCAGGCGTCGAAGGCCGCAGTCACGGCGCGCGCGTCCTCGCTTAATCCGCCAAAGGCATCTACGAGGTCGCGGTGGCCGCTAGGGTCGATGAGCGCGCGATCGTCATGTTGCCCATGGATCTCGACTAAAGCCTGCCCTACCTGCTTCAGCAGTTGTACACTGACGGTTGTGTCGTTGATCAGAGCGCGGGTGCGGCCGTCGGCACTCTGTACCCGCCGCAGGATGAGGCTATCGCCCGGCTCGATGCCGTTGGCGGCTAGGAGCGCAAAGACGGGATGTCCGGGGCGAGGCTCGAAGACCGCCGTCACCTGGCCTTGGGACGCGCCCTGGCGTACGAGAGAGGCATCGCCACGGGCGCCGATGGCAAGCGCAAAAGCGTCGAGCAGAATCGACTTGCCGGCGCCCGTCTCGCCGGTAAGCACGGAAAGACCAGCTTGGAACTCGAGATCGAGCTTGTCGATCAGGACGATGTCGTGGATCGACAGGGCGGCTAACATGGCGCAACCGTCAGGCGGGCTTGCCTTCGCCCTTCCACGTCTGGGTGATCCACGATCCTTCGTGCTCTTGCGGCTGGAGGCCGCTCTGTCCCAAGAGCCCGTAAGCGTGCTGGTACCACTTGCTTTCCGGAAAGTTGTGGCCGAGGACGGCCGCCGCCGTTTGAGCCTCGTTGACGATCCCTAACGCCATATAGGCCTCGGTCAGGCGACTCAAGGCCTCTTCGATCTGCTCGGTGGTCTGGTAGTCGGTGACCACGACGCGGAACCGGTTGATCGCGGCAAGATAGTTGTTGTGGCGCAGATAGTAGCGGCCGACCGTCATCTCGCTCGCTGCCAACAGATCGCGCAAGACCCGCATCCGGTTCTGCCCCTCGGCGGCATAGCGCGAATCGGGGTAGCGCTGCAGCAAGGTTTGATACGCCTGTAGCGCCTTGCGGGCATTGGTTTGGTCGCGCTTGGGATCGAGCACTTGGTCGTAATAGGACTGCGCGATGATGTTCTGGGCGAGGTCGGATTCCTTGGTGCCAGGGTGCAGCGTCAGATAGCGGTCGGCGGACGAGACCGCATTGTCATAGTCGCCTTTCTTGTAATAGGCGTAAGCCGCCATCACGATCGACCGGCGCGCCTCCTGGGAATAGGGCTGGTTGATGTCGACCTTCTCATATTCCTTGGCGGCATCCTCATACTTGCCCTTGTCCATCAACTGCTCGGCGCGGCCGTAAATCACGTCGGGCGGATCGTTGCTGACCTCATCGTCCTTCTTCTTGGTAAAAAAGGAAGTGCCGCAGCCCGCGAGCAGCCCCGCGGTCACGAAAAGCGCCGTGAGGCGCAGGAGCGGGCGGGCAAGGCCAAGGCTTGGCAACGCCGCGATCCGACCGAACATGCTCCCCTTCAAGATCGCCCCCTTGGCGAATGTGCGCCGCCCGCGATTAGTACTGCCGCCGGGCAGGCTAGCTAGCGCAGACCATAGACAGCCAACGAGCGGATTATGGTGTTTTTTTGCCCGGTGGCAGTCCGGGCGTTCGCGTTACCAATCTTGCTGCGGGCGTCGTCAGCGATGTCGAGGGCTAGGGCGCCGGAACATGGCCGGAAGGCGTGGTCCTTGGCGCCTCGCTTGCCTGCGGAACGGAATTTCGCGGCTAGCTCCGTTCGGCGGCGTAATTTACTGCCGCCAGACGATGGCTGAGCTCGGCATGGCGAACCTCGCGGCTCGGACGCGGTGCCTCGACCAGGGTCCAAGCCTCGGGATCGGCGAACATGGTCTTGAGCACGAGGCTGTTCAGGCGATGGCCGCCACGCTTCGACCGGTAAGCCGCAAGAATGGGGGCGCCGGCAAGGGCGAGGTCGCCGACGGCGTCGAGCGCCTTGTGGCGCACGAACTCATCCGCATAGCGAAGGCCTTCACGGTTGATGACGCGGTTCTCGCCAATCGCCACCGTGTTGTCGAGAGAGGCGCCAAGCGCGAGACCGGCGGCCCACAGGCGTTCGACATCCTTCATAAAGCCGAAGGTGCGGGCCCGCGACAGCTCGCGGCGGAAAGAGCCTGGATTGATGTCGATTTCGATCTTCTGCCGCCCGATCAGGGGCGTGTCGAATTCGATCTCGACATCGAGGTGGAAGCCGTTATGAGGCGCAAGCTCACCATAGGCGCCACCGTCTTCGACGATGATGGGCTTCAATACCTTGAGGAAGCGGCGGGGACTATCGAGCTCGGCCAAGCCAACCTCGTCAATCGCCTCGACGAAGCTCGCAGCACTCCCGTCCATGATGGGTACCTCAGGGCTGTCGATCTCGATCAGGGCGTTGTCCACGCCGAGGCCGCGTAGGGCCGCGAGCAGATGCTCGACCGTCGCGACCGACGCGCCGTTGCCGTCACCCAACACGGTACACAGCGTCACGCCCGTCACCCAGCGCTGGTCGGCAGCGATCTCGGTGCTTTCGGCGTCGCCATTGGAGAGAAGGAAGCGTAGCCCTGAGTCACCGTCAGCCGGATAAAGGCTAATAGAAACTGGCGCTCCGCTGTGAACACCCGTGCCGGTCAGTGAGATTTCGCTGGCAAGCGTAGTTTGCCGTGCCCCAATAAATCCCTTCATGGCCCCCAAGCCGTCTTTTGAGTTCCCTCAGCTCGAGGTAAAAACCCCCGAGCCCCCCATGACCCACGGCCCCTGGCACTTTCGACGGCTACCTGCCCGCCTTGTGCCTTTTTGGTTCCGTGGATCAGTTAATGGCGAACCATAACCCTTGGCTTAGACGGCCGACAAATCACGGTTTCTTTCAGTCTGTTACCGTTACAGCTCCGTCTCAACCCATTGAACCAGTGGCAATTTTTCCTGTTTCTCGTGGATCAGGCAACGCCCCTCACGTCGCCCGCCTCCGCAAGAAGGCCGGAATCTCCAGATCATCGTCGTCAAGTGATTCGCTTCGGGGGACGAAGGATTCGACGCTTGCGACCCGCGGCTGGACCTCGATCCGCTTGGGTACTGGGATGACCGACGGCTCGCCGCGAGGACGCTCGATCTTGAGCCCTTTCGGCGCGGATATGACAGCTTCCGTCTGCACGGAGGCGGCCAAGGAACGCAGCTGGCCGAATTCGGGCTCCCGCTTAAGGGTCATGGGCATGTCCTCCTGATTGCGGCCCCGGCCCACGCCCGTTAGGCGCTCCAGGAAGCCAACCTTCTTCTTCTGCGCCGCGAGCCCAAGGGCCGGACCTTGGCCGGCATGGGCCTTGATCTCGTTCTGCGCCACGAGCGGCAGCTCCTCCATATTGGGCATGCGCCGAACCTGACGCCGCGCCGAGGCGGGCGGCGCCGGCACGAAACTTGGCTGAGGCCGGGCTTGTGCTTGCGCGGGCACCGGCCGAGGCAAGGCGATGCCGGTCGCTTGTGCCGGACAGCGCTCGATCGTCACATTGCCAGGCGCGCGCCACACCGGCGCTCCACCCGCCTCCGCGCTCGGGGCGGATGTGGGCCTCACCTCCTGCAATTCAGCGCCGGCCATCGGCATGGAGGCGAGACCGGCGATGCGCGCAGAGAGCGTGCTCGTATCCTTCGCGGCTCTTGCTTGGTCGTTGCCCAGCAAGCCAAGCCCCGTCGCCACCACGGACACGCGGATGATGCCGTCGAGCTCGTCGTCGAAGGTGGCACCCACGATGATATTGGCCTCCGGGTCGGCTTCGGCGCGAATCCGGCTTGCCGCCTCGTCGACCTCATAGAGGGTGAGATCGTTGCCGCCGGTGATGGAGACGAGCAGGCCGCTCGCGCCCTTCATCGACACATCGTCGAGCAAGGGGTTGGAAATCGCGGCCTCCGCCGCCTCGATGGCACGCCGGTCGCCGCTCGATTCGCCGGTCCCCATCATGGCCTTGCCCATGCCGGCCATGATGGTGCGCACGTCGGCGAAATCGAGATTGATGAGGCCTTCCTTCACCATGAGATCGGTGATGCAGGAGACGCCGGCCCTCAGCACATCATCGGCCATTGCGAAGGCGTCGGCGAAGGTCGTCTTCTCGTTGGCGACGCGGAACAGGTTCTGGTTCGGAATGACGAGCAGCGTGTCGACATATTTCTCCAGCTGGGCGATGCCCTCTTCCGCCGCGCGCAGGCGCCGCTGGCCCTCGAACTGGAAGGGCTTGGTGACCACACCCACGGTCAGGATGCCCTCTTCGCGGGAGGCCCGCGCAATTACGGGCGCCGCACCCGTGCCGGTCCCGCCACCCATCCCAGCGGTGATAAACACCATGTGGCAGCCGGCGAGGTGGGCCTTGATGTCGGCCATGGCCTCCTCGGCCGCCGCCCCGCCTATCTCTGGCTTGGAGCCCGCACCGAGCCCCTCGGTGACGTGGGTGCCCATCTGGATGCGCCGCTCGGCCGAAGAGCTCAACAGGGCTTGCGCATCAGTGTTGGCCACCACGAACTCGACGCCCCTCAGTCCCGAGGCGATCATGTTGTTCACGGCATTGCCGCCCGCCCCGCCCACACCGAACACGGTGATGCGCGGCTTGAGCTCGGTGAGATCAGGAACTTTGAGGTTGATGGTCATGGGGGTCTTCCGTTCTTGATTCTTGCCTTGGTCCATTGCTATCGCTCCCGTCGGGGGCCTCGGCACGATGCCGCAAGGAGCCCGACGTTCGTTCAAAAGTTGTCCCGTATCCAATCGCTGACGCGGGCGAGATAGCCCGTACCCGTACGCAGAAAGCGCTGCTCGGCGCGGCCCGAAAGCCGATCATCGCCGCGTCCCGATTGCAGCAAAAGACCGGCCGCGGTGGCAAAATCGGGCCCCGCCCCTTGGGCAAGCCCATGCATGACGCGTGGCCGCCCGAGGCGTACCGGGCGCCCGAACATGTTGCAGGCGAGGTCGGGGAGCCCGGTGAGCTGGCTGCCGCCGCCCGTCAATACGAGATTCTGGGTGGCCTCGGAGGCGTGCGCGGAAGCCGCGAGTCGCCGGCGCATGAAATCGAGAATTTCCTCGATGCGCGGCCGGATGATGACGGCGAGTTGCGCCTTATTGATCTGGTTCATGGCGCGCGGCTCAACCTCACCCGTGGACGGATAGGTGATGATCTCGCGCTCATCGGACGGCGTGGCAAAGGCACTGCCATGCAAAGTCTTCAAGCGCTCGGCGTGGTCGATTGATGCGGCAAGCGCGCGGGCGATATCGGTGGTGACGCCGTTACCGCCGAGCGCAATGGCGTCGGTGTGGATGAAGTGACCGTCGGAGAAGACCGAGAGCGTGGTGGTGCCGGCACCGAAATCGATGCAGGCGACGCCGAGTTTGGCCTCGTCCGCCGTGATCGCCGACAGCGCGCTCGCGTAGGGCGCGGCCACGAGGCTTGCCACGCCCAGATGGCACCGCTCGACGCAAAGCATGAGATTGCGCAGCGCGGCCTCGTCGGCGGTGACGGCGTGAATGTCGACGGCGAGCCGCTCCCCGCACATGCCATGGGGGTCGCGGATACTGGTATGGTCGTCGAGACGGTAGCTCGTGGGCAATGCGTGCAGCACCGTGCGGCGGTCGCGGGCGGCAAATTGTCGGCCGCCGGCAAGAATGCGCAATGTGTCATCCTCGCGCACGGTGCCGGTGGGCAGCGCCACGCTCGCCGAGAAACTTTCACTCTTGAGCCGCCCACAAGTGACGGCGACATGCACATCCTCGACGGTGACGCCCGCCATGCGCTCGGCTTCATCGACCGCGGAGCGGATGCAGTGCTCGGCGCTGTCGAGATGCGTGACCGTTCCACCTTTCAGGCCCTCGGCGCGGTGATGGCCAAAGCCCAACACCTCGAACTGCATCGCCTCGCCATTTTCCACGAGCCATTCGGGCGGACTCTTCGTCTTCGCGATCAGACAGGCGATCTTGCTCGTGCCCACGTCGAGCGCGGTTACGATGCGCTGACGCTTGCTCCGGTTGATTATGTTTCGCCGCATCCCCCTTGCCCCGTCCTGCTCAGGTGCTGCCCTTGGGCTGCGCTGGTCTGGTGCCGGCAGTCGGCACGTCTTGCGGCGGTGTTTCGGCGGCGGGCACGCCCGCGGTCGCGGTGCCGTTGCCGTGCAAGCGCACGCTGATCCGATCGGCGAGACGCAGATCGACGGCGTCGATCTTGCGCCCAAGCACGCCACGATCGCGGTCGAGCGAGACGAGTGCGTCGAGCGCCTGGGGGATGCCGTCGTCGGGAAGCAGGATCTCAATCCCAGACGCGAGCTTCAGCGTCCAGCGGCGGTCGCCGACCCGGAGCGCTGCCGTGAGCTGCCGTTTCAGGTCGGTATAAGGCTGAAGCGCCTCGAACAAGGCCGAGGCACTTTTGGCCGCCCCCTCTCCCACGACGAGTGGGAGGTCGGCATAGGCCTCGCGTATGGCTGGCGCCAGGACCGCCCCGTCGGCATCGACCACGAAGGTGCGGCCGCCGGTCTGCCAGATCGCGAAGGGCGTGCGCTCCTCGACCGCGACCCGAAGCGTGGAGGGCAGGAGTCGCATGACCTGGGCATGCCTGATCCAGGACACCTGCTCTAGCCGCGCCTTGGCGGCATCGGTATCGAAGGCGAGCATCATGGTCGAGGGGCCAGCGTCGAGCGCCTTGGTGATCTCGGCATCAGTGGCGTGCTGCTGGCCTTCGACGGTGATGCGCTTGACGCCGAAACCCGCGGCGACGGCGATCGCCTCGACGCCGCCTTGGAGCTTGGCGAAGAGTTGAATGGTCTCGCCCCCAACGGTCGCGCCGTAGGCAGTGCCGCTGACCAGGAACAGCACGGCGAGCAGGCGCCATTTGCCGTTGCTGCGGACAGAGCCCGACACCGGCCGGCGCACGCGTCGCTTGGGTCGGAAGCCCGGAAGATCGATGCCGCCGAAGGAGCCCGGGGATACGGCGATCCCACGCGCAATGAGCGCGTCGGATGGCTCCCTCATCTTCCTTCGCCTCGCTTCACGGGGGCCTAGCGATCGCATGAGGCGTCCTCCACCATCCAGCGAACCAGCTCGCCGAAGGAGCGGCCGCCATAGTTTGCAAGCTCAGGCACGAGCGATGTCCCGGTCATGCCAGGCTGGGTATTGACCTCAAGACAGATCATTTCCCCCGTGCCGTTCGGCCGGTCGTCGTAGCGGAAGTCGGAGCGACTTACCCCACGGCAGCCAAGTGCCCAATGAGCCGCTAGCGACAGCTTCTGTACCAATTGGTAAACATTTGGTAAAAGCGGCGCCGGAAGCACGTGGATCGAGCCTCCCGGGGCGTATTTCGAAGTGTAGTCGTAGAAGGTTAGTCCATCCGCTGGGCGAATCTCGATCACCCCCAAGGCCTCGTCACCCATCACGGCGCAAGTGAGCTCCCTCCCAGGGATATAGCGCTCTACCATAACCTCCTCGCCGAGGGTCCATTCGGCGGAATGCAGCTCCTGCGGAGGGTGCGCCTGGTCCTCGCGCACGATAAAGACGCCCACGCTCGACCCTTCCGCCACAGGCTTGATCACGTAGGGCGGCTGCATGGCGTGGGCGCGGGCCGCTTCGCTTCTCGACAGCACCAGGCTTTCCGCAACCGGAACACTCGCTTCGCGCAAGACCGCCTTGGCGCGCTCCTTATGCATGGCAAGCGCCGAGGCGAGTACGCCCGAGTGGGTATAGGGGATGCCCAGAACCTCGAGCAGGCCCTGGATGCAGCCATCCTCGCCGAACCGCCCGTGCAGCGCGTTGAAACAGATGTCGGGGCGGAGCTCGGACAATCGCCCTGCGACGTCGCGGCCCACATCGACGCGGGTGACCTTGAACCCTTGGCTCTCGAGCGCCACGGCGCAAGCCTCGCCCGAGCGGAGGGACACCTCGCGCTCCGATGACCAGCCGCCCATGAGTACTGCGATATGGGTTTGCTTGTCAGACATGAGCCCCTCACACGAAGAATGCCTCTGCCCATGTGGGCAACGGGGCCGCGGAACGGCCGAGTTAGGGGTTGTAGCTGATTTGCGCCGGTTTCACTCTCACCTGCACGGTGACTTGCTGAAAAAGGAGGCCCCGGCTTCCAGCGGCTCACCGAGGCGCTTGATCTCCCATTCGAGCTCGACGCCGCTCTTGGCCTTGACCCGAGCGCGCACCGTCTCGCCGAGCTCCTCCAGCTCGGTGCCCGTGGCATTGCCCTCGTTGATGATGAAATTGCAATGCATCTCCGACACCTTGGCGTCGCCGATGCTGAGCCCGCGGCAGCCGGCGCCATCGATGAGCTGCCAGGCCTTGTAACCTTCGGGGTTCTTGAAAGTGCTGCCGCCGGTGCGGCTCTTGATCGGCTGCGCCTGCTCGCGATAGGTCGCTATATCGTCCATTTCGGCCAGGATGCGCGCGGGCTCCCCAGGCTGGCCTTGGAACAGCGCCTCTGTGAAAATGAGGTCATCCGAGGCGCCGCAATGGCGATAGGCATAGCCCAACACCTGCACCGGCAGCACATGGATGCGGCCCTGGCGATCGACGGCGCGCACCTCGATCACGACCTCTCTCGTCTCGCGCCCATGCGCGCCGCCATTCATGCGCAGCGCACCGCCGACGGAGCCCGGGATGCCGCGATAGAAGGAGAGGCCTGCGATGCCGGCGTCGGCCGCGGCGCGGGCGACCTTGACATCAGGCACCGCGGCGCCGACGCGAAGCCTGTAACCCTCCTCGATGGTGATCTCGCCAAAGCCGCGGCCTAAGCGGATCACCACCCCTTCGATGCCGCCGTCGCGCACGAGGAGATTGGAGCCGAGCCCGATCACGGTGATCGGAATTTCCGCCGGCACGCGAGCGAGAAAATAAGCGAGGTCAGCCTCATCGGCGGGCGTGTAGAGCACCTGCGCCGGACCGCCGACGCGGAACCAAGTGAGGTCGGCAAGGGTCACGCCCAATTTGAGCCGCCCGCGCAAATCCGGCAGGCGTGCAGCAAGCTCGCTCTCAAGCCCGCCTGTCGAACTCGACGGCGACACCGGCGCTGCTCATGCCGGCGCTCCATGGGTCTTGAGCCGCCGTGGCAGCGCGTTGATCCACTCGCTGATGGTGCCCGCGCCAAGACCCACCACGAGATCGCCCTCCTTGGCGATGCTCGCCACGGTCTGGACCAGCTCCTCCTCGCCGTCCACGGTCAGCACGTGCTGGTGGCCGTGGCGGCGCAGGCCGAGCACAAGCTCATCGCGGTCGATGCCGGGGATCGGCGCCTCCCCCGCCGAATAGACCGGGGTGACGATGGCGATGTCCGCATCGTCGAGACAGGCAGAAAACTCGTTGAACAGGGTCTGCAGGCGCGTGTAGCGGTGGGGCTGCACCACGGCGATCACACGGCCCGGACCTGGCATGCGCGCGGCCCGGAGCACAGCGGCGATCTCCACCGGATGGTGGGCGTAGTCATCATAGACCTGCACCCCCCGCCATTCGCCCACATGAGTGAACCTGCGCTTGACGCCGGAGAAGGCGACAAGGGTGGCGCGGATCAGGGCATCGCTCACACCGGCTTCCGTGGCCACGGCGAGAGCGGCCAGCGCATTCAAGGCATTGTAATGGCCGGGGACCGGCAGCATGAGATCAGTGAGCTTGCGCGCGCCGCCCTTCACCGCGGGCCCCAGATCGGCGTCGAACACGATCGCTTCGCGGCTCCCGCGCAGATTGACGAGCCGGATGTCGGCGTCGCGCGCTACGCCATACGTCAGCGTGCGCCTGCCATTGGCGGCACCGCCGAGCCTAGCCAGGAGCTCGCGCACCACAGGATGGTCGATGCAGGCGACGGCAAGCCCATAAAACGGTATCGCCTCGATAAATTGCTGAAAGGACTGGTGCAGCGCGGCGAGCGACGGCCAATAGTCCATGTGCTCTGGATCGATATTGGTGACGACGCCGATCTGGGTGGGTAGCTTGAGGAAGGTGCCGTCGGACTCGTCCGCCTCCACCACCATCCATTGGCCCTTGCCGATGCGGGCATTGGTGCCCCAGGCATTGATGATGCCGCCCGCAATCACGGTGGGATCGAGGTCGGCGCTTTCGAGGATGTCGGCGACCAACGACGTGGTGGTGGTCTTGCCATGGGTGCCCGTGATCGACACGGTGGCGCACGGACGCATCAGTTCGGCCAGCATCTCGGCGCGGCGAATGATGGGGATGCCGCTCTCTCTCGCCGCCTCGAATTCTGGATTGCCCGGCTTGACCGCGCTCGAGATGACGAGAAAGGCGGCGCCGTCGATCTGCTGGGGATCATGTCCGATCAGGCAGCTGATGCCCTTGGCGCGCAAACGCTCGAGGTTGAGGCTGTCCTTGAGGTCGCTGCCGCGCACGCGATAGCCGCGAATCTTCATGACCTCGGCGATGGCACTCATGCCGATGCCGCCGATGCCCACGACGTGGAACAGCCCGCACTTTTCGGGGGCCGGCATGTGCATTCGGCAGTTACTCCTTGTCCTTGCCGAGACGCTCAGTGTCTAGCAGCTCCTCGGCGAGATCGGCGAGCTTGGTCACGGCGTCGATTTCCGCCGTCGCTTTTGCCTTAAGGGCCGCGTCCGCTAAGATTTCGGGCGATGCGAGCAGCCTCTCCACTTCACGCGCCATGCGCTCCGGAGTGAGCTCGCTCTGGCGTACGCACCAGCCGCCGCCCCCTTGCGCAAGCCGAGTTGCATTTTCCAGCTGATCATTGTCAAGGGCATGCGGCAGGGGCACGAGCAGGCAAGGGCGGCCGATGGCCATCAGCTCTGCTATGGTCGAGGCGCCGGCCCGGGCGATCACGAGCTGCGCGTTGGCGATCCGCTCGGGCAAATCGCGGAAGAAGGGTGCCAGATGAGCGGCGATCCCGCCGGCGCGGTAAGCCTCCCGCAACTCCGCTAGATCCTCCCCGCGGGCCTGCTGCACCACGGTAAGTCGAGCCCGCATCGCTTGCGGTAACAGCGGCAACGCCCGTGGCATGACCTCGGAAAAGAAACGTGCGCCTTGGCTGCCGCCGAAGACGAGCACGAGCAGGCGGCTCGAGGACGTTGGCGCGGCGTAGGGCACGTCGCGGAAGGCCAGCACGGCGTCGCGCACCGGCGTGCCCGTAAGCCGCGCCTTGGCTTCGTTGGGCAACAGCTTGGTGGGCATGAAGGAGAGCGCGATGCGGCTGGCAAAGCGCGCGAGCAAGCGGTTGGCGCGGCCCATCACGGCGTTCTGCTCGTGGATGGCGGTGGGGATGCCGAGCAGGCGCGCCGCAATGATGGGGGGGAGCGTGGGATAGCCGCCGAAGCCGATCACGGCGCCGGGCCGGATGCGGCGCAGCAGCGCGAGCGCGCCGAAGAAGCCGAGCCCCAGGTGTGAGAAGGTCCTGACCACCGCGATAGGGGAGTGGCTCGTCAGCGTCGCCGATGTGATGCGATGAATGGTGCGAGCCGGAAAGTCGCCGCCATATTTCTCGGCGCGGAGATCGGTCGCAAGCTCGACCTCCAATCCGCGGCGGCGCAGCTCTTGCGCAAGTGCGGCGGCGGGAAAGAGATGTCCGCCCGTGCCCCCGGCGGCGAGCAGGACCGGACGATCGCTCACACCACGTGCTCCTTGGCACTTGTGCCGGCACTCGCGGGCGCGCTAGCGGACCCCGTGCGGCGCTCGAGCAGTCCGGCCGTGGGTCTTCTCCGGGTCAGGCCCAGCGCAAAGCCCATGGTGACCGCCATGGCGAGCAACGACGAGCCGCCATAAGAGACAAAGGGAAGCGTCATGCCTTTGGCCGGGAGCAGCCCGACATTCACGGCAATATTGATCAGCGCCTGCAAGCCGAACAGCATGATCAGCCCCGCCGTCGCGTGGCGGATGAATCCGTCGGGTTCATGCGCCGCCTTGGACAGTCCGCGCAGCACGATGAAGGAGAAGAGGGCAATCAGGAGCAGGCAGGCGATCAAGCCGTACTCCTCGGCGACCACGGCAAAAATAAAGTCCGTGTGGGAATCGGGGAGCACATCCTTGACCCTGCCTTCGCCGAGACCGCGCCCGAGCCAGCCGCCACGGAGAAAAGATTCAAGCGCGCGGTCGGCCTGATAGGTGTCGCCCGAGGCGGGGTTCAAGAATCGGTCGATGCGGGACGCGACGTGGGGCACGAGCGCATAAGCGGCGGCGGCGCCCCCGAGCCCGGCAACGCCCAACGCGCCGATCCAGAGAAGATTGATCCCGGCCATGAAGAAAAGTGCACCCCAAACCAGTGTGATAAGCAGCGTCTGGCCGAAATCGGGCTGCAACATGAGCAAGGACGCGAAGATGATGTAAAGCGCAACGGCGAGCTGGATACCGGGCACATCGCGCCGCTTCTGCGCCTCGGTGAACAGCCACGCCACGAGCACGACGAAGGCAGGCTTCACGAATTCGGAAGGCTGGATGGAGGCAAAGCCGATGTCCAGCCAGCGCCGCGCGCCTTTGATCTCGGGACCCACCATCATGGTGAGCACCATCAGCACGATGCTTACGATGAAGATGACGAGGCTCGCGCGGCGGATCTGCTTCGGCGTGAGGGTGGAGGCCGCAAACATGATGGCCAACGCGGGGAGCAGCGCTGCCGCGTGGCGGCGCACGAAGTAGAAATGCTCCAGGTGAAATTTGGCGGCGATGGGCGGGCTGGCGGCAAGCGACAGCACAAGGCCCGTGCCCATAAGCAGCAGCAAGCCAAAGAACATGAGGCGGTCCACAGTGAACCACCAGTCGGAGAGGACGCTGCGGTCAGCGCGGGTGATCCTCATGCCGCCCTGCCCTTCTCCGGCTGCACGCGTTCGGCGCCCTCCAAGCCTAAGACGCTGTCGCTGAACGCCTTGCCGCGGGCCTCGAAATTGGTGAACTGGTCGTAGGAAGCGCAAGCAGGTGAGAGCAGCACCACGGGCTCTTTGGCGTCCGACCGACCGGCATCGGCAGCGGCGGCTTGAAGTGCGCGTTCGAGGGTACCGCTGATGACGTGCTCGACATGCGCGCCAAGCTGGGCGCCGAAGGCGTTCGCCGCCTCGCCGATCAAATAAGCTTTCGTGATGTTGGGGAAGAACGGCTCGAGCCCCGCCAGCCCGCCGGCTTTCGGCCTGCCGCCGGCGATCCAATAGATGTCGGTGAAGCTCGCCAGCGCCCTTCCCGCGGCGTCGGCATTGGTGGCTTTGGAATCGTTGACGAACAGCACGCGCCCGCAACGGGCCACTTGCTCCATGCGATGGGCGAGGCCGGCGAAGGTCTTGAGCCCGCGCGCGATGCTCGCGGAGTCGAGCCCTTGCGAGCGGGCGAGCGCATAGGCGGCTGCTGTGTTCTGCCAGTTGTGCGCTCCCCGAAGGGAGCCGATGCCGGCGAGGCTCGTGCGTGCGCGTTCCAACCCGTCCTCAACCTCGAAGAGTGTGGCGTCCTTGACCCACACACCGGTCGTGACCGCCGTGCCGACCGAGATGCGCTCGATCTTGAACGGCCCCTTCAGCGCATCGGCGATGGCGCGGCTCATTGTATCGTCGATACCTACCACCGCCGTCCCTCTGGCGCCGAGCCCCGCGAACACCCGCGCTTTGATTGCGGCGTAGGCGTCGAGCGTACCGTGGCGGTCGAGATGGTCGGAAGTGATGTTGAGGAGACACGCCGCGTCCGGCTGAAGGTTCGGCGTAAGATCGATCTGAAAGGAGGAAAGCTCGAACACATAGGTGAGATCAGGGGCTAAAGGCTCGAGGTCGAGCGCGGCGGTGCCGATATTGCCGCCGAGTGCCACGCGCTTGCCCGCCTCCTGCAACAGATGCGCGGTGAGCGCCGTCGTCGTGGACTTCCCGTTGGTCCCGGTGATGGCCACCACCTTGGCCGGCGACCCTTGACGAGCGCGCTCGCGAAAGAAGAGCTCCGTGTCGCCGATGACCTCCACGCCCGCCGTGCGAGCGCGGTCGACGCTCCAATGGGGCCTGGGATGCGTCAATGGAATTCCAGGCGCCAATACGAGGGCTGCAAGCCGCGACCAGTTGGCGGCGGCGAGGTCGCTAACAGGCACGCCTTGGGCCGCGGCCGCCTCCCTTGCCTTCGCGGTATCGTCCCAGGCAAACACCTGTGCGCCGCCCGCGGCGAGCGCACGGGCAGAGGCGATGCCGCTCAAGCCCAACCCAACCACCGCGACGTCGCGGCCGGCGAAGATCGTGACGGGAATCATTGCTCGCGAATTTAGCGCAATTTCAGCGTCGCGAGGCCAGCAAGCGCAAGCACAACGGAAATGATCCAAAAACGGATCACCACCGTGGATTCAGGCCATCCTTTCTGCTCGAAATGGTGGTGCAACGGCGCCATGCGGAACACGCGCTTTCCGGTGAGCCGGAAGGACGCGACCTGCACGATCACCGATACGGCTTCCAGCGCGAACAGGCCGCCGACGATGGCCAGAACGAGCTCGTGCTTGGTGGCGACCGCGATGGTGCCGAGTGCGCCACCAAGCGCGAGCGAGCCCGTATCACCCATGAAGATCAACGCAGGCGGCGCATTGAACCAGAGGAAGCCGAGGCCGGCCCCTACCAGCGCCCCGCAGACCACCGCAAGCTCGCCCGTTCCTTGCACGAAATGGATCTGCAGATATTCGGCGAACACGACGTTGCCGACGAGATAGGAGATAAAGCCGAAGGTAGCGGCGGCGATCATCACTGGCACGATGGCGAGGCCATCGAGGCCGTCGGTCAGGTTCACAGCGTTGCCAGCGCCGACAATGATAAAGGCGCCGAAGGGGATGAACAGCCAGCCGAGCGGGATCAGCACAGTCTTGAAAAAGGGAATGGCAATTGCCGTCGACAGCGGCTCCTCGCCCAAATGGGCGATGACGGCGGTGGCGATCAGCGCCACAACGGCCTCGATGAGAAGCCTGATGCGACCGCCAAAGCCGGCCGCCGATTGCTTGGTCACCTTGAGATAGTCGTCATAAAGGCCGACAGCGCCATAGACGAGGGTCACAAGCAGGACCACCCAGACATAAGGATTGCGAAAATTGCCCCAAAGCAGCGTGGCGAAGGTCAGGCCAGTCAGGATCATGAGCCCGCCCATGGTGGGCGTACCCTGTTTCTGGAGGAGGTGACGCTCAGGACCTTCCTTGCGGATCGGCTGACCTTTGCCCTGGCGGACGCGCAGGGACTTGATGATGCGCGGCCCGACCAGGAAGACGAATAGAAGCGCCGTGATCAGTGCCCCGCCGGTGCGAAAGGTGATGTAACGGAAGACGTTAAAGACGCTGAGCTCGCCGGCAAGCTCGGTCAGCCAGAAGAGCATCCCCTTAATCCCCCGCTCTACGGCGACGCGCCTAGGCTTGGACGCTTACCGTGTCGAACTGCCGTTGCAGGGCTTCGACCAGCGGCGCCATGCGGCTGCCGAACGACCCTTTGATCATGACCACGTCGCCCGGCCTCACACCTTCGGTCAGAATAGGCGCAAGCATTTCTGCCGTTTTAGCATAACCCCCCTGTCGACCCGCAGGCAGGGCTTGATAGAGCCCAGCCATCAGCTCACCGCAGGCAAAGACAACATCTACGCCCGCCGCGTCAATGTCCTCGCGCAGCTCAAGATGCAGCCTGGGGCCCTGACCGCCAAGCTCCAGCATGTCGCCGAGGACCGCCACCCGGCGGGGAAACTCCGGCCGCGGCGTCAGCGAGAGCGTGGCGAGGGCAGCACGCATAGAGGCTGGATTAGCATTGTAGGTCTCATCGATCAGCGCGAGCCGTCCGCCCCTCCCTTTGAGCACGATCCGCTCGCCGCGGCCGCTCTGTGCTTGCCAGCGGGCAAGCGCGCGCGCGGCCGCCTCAAGATTGGCGCCCGCCAGCTTCACCGCCGCGAGCACGGCCAGCGAATTTTGCACGAGGTGACGTCCGGGGGCGCCTAAGCGGTAACTGATAGTCTCTCCCAGAATGTCTGCCTTGACGTCCGAGCTGTCGGGGCCGAGCTCGACAGCGAGAAGCCGCGCCTCCGCACCCTTGGCTTCGCCGAAGCCCACGATCCTCGCCTCATGCTCGAGCGCGCGGCGGCGAAGCCGGTCATAATAAGCGTTATCGCGGTTGAGGATCGCGGCACCCCCGGGCTCGAGACCCGCAAGGATCTCGGCCTTGGCGTCGGCGATCTCCGCCATCGAGCGGAAAAAACCGAGATGCACGGGCTCGACCGTGGTGATGATGGCGATATGCGGGCGGATGATCTTGGTCAGAGCCAGGATCTCGCCCGAATGGTTCATGCCGGCCTCGAACACGCCAAAGGCAACCCCTTGCCGCATATTAGCGAGCGACAGAGGCACGCCCCAATGATTGTTGTAGGACTTGGCCGAGACGTGCACGGACCCCCGGGGGCTGAGCGCGAGCTTGAGCCCCTCCTTGGTCCCCGTCTTACCGGCGCTGCCGGTAACGCCGATCACCACCGCGCGCTCGACGCGTGCGCGCGCCGCGCGGCCGAGATCACGTAAGGCGGCGAGCGTATCGGTGACGCGCAGCAATTTGGCGTCCGCGCCTTGCACCGGAAAGCTCTTATCGACGATGGCGCAGGCCGCGCCCTCGGCAAGTGCCGCCGCCACGAAGCGATGGCCGTCCTGGTTCGCCCCTCTAATGGCGATGAAACATTCCTGCGGCGCGATGCTGCGGCTGTCGATGGAGACGCCGGTAACAGCGGTGCTGGGGGTGGCATGGCTCTTGGCGCTCACCGCCTTCACGATCTCGCCAACGGTCCAGAGCGGCTTAGCCATTTGCGGCGCCGTCCTGCAAAGCGGCAGCCACCGCGTCGTGGTCGGAGTAGGGAATGACGCTTTGGCCCACCATCTGGCCGGTCTCATGGCCTTTGCCGGCCACGAGCAATACGTCGCCTGGGCGAAGCTGGGCGACGGCGCGCGCCACCGCCGTGCCGCGGTCCGCGACCTCGCTCGCGGACGGCGCTGAGGCGAGGATGGCGCGGCGAATCGCGCTCGGCTCCTCGCTGCGCGGGTTGTCATCGGTGACGTAGACGACATCGGCCTTGGCTTGGGCCACCGCGCCCATCTCGGGCCGTTTGCCCCTGTCTCGGTCGCCGCCGCACCCGAACACCACGAGCAGTCGGTTCTGCACATAAGGGCGCAACGCATCGAGCGCCTTGGCGAGCGCGTCGGGCGTATGGGCGTAGTCAATGAAGATCGGCGCGCCGCCTGAGCTCGTGCCGACCAGATCGAGCCGGCCGCGCGCACCGCGCAGACCTGTGAGCAGGGGCAACACCTTTTGGGCGCTTCCGCCGGTCGCAAGGCACAGTCCCACCGCGACGAGCGCGTTGGCTGCCTGAAAATCTCCTACAAGGGGCAGACGCACCGCATGGCTCTTGCCCGCCTGCTCGACCACGAGGCGCTGGCCAAAGGCGTCGCGCGTCGCGGAGACGAGGCGCAGCGTCTTGCCTGCGCGTCCGACCGAGATGACGCGCAAGCCCCGCGCTTCGGCCTCGGCGGCCACGCGCATCCCCGCCTCGCTGTCCACATCGACTACGGCTACGCTCCCCGGTGGCAACAGCTCGGAAAACAGGCGGAGCTTCTGGCCGAAATAATCCTCGAAAGTCGGATGATAGTCCAAATGGTCACGGGATATGTTGGTGAAGGCGCCGGCCTTGAACCGCACGCCGTCGACGCGGTGCTGTTGCAGTCCGTGGCTCGAGGCTTCCAGCGCCAGATGGGTGACGCCGTCACAGGCGAGCTTGGCCAAAATGGCATGCAGCGCGACGGGGTCGGGCGTGGTGTGGGCTAGTGTCTCAGTTCCGGATGGCGAGACGACGCCGACCGTGCCAAGGCTCGCGGCCTGGAAACCCTGTTGCTCCCAAAGCTGGCGTACGAAGGAGGCGACCGAGGTCTTGCCGTTGGTGCCGGTAACGGCGACTTCCGTCTCGGGCTGGGCGCCAAAGAAGCGCGCGGCGATCAGTGCGAGCCGCCGCCGCGGATCGGCGTCCTCCACCACCGGCGTTCCGTTCAAGGCTGGAGCGCCGCCCTGGCCGAGCAGGATTGCCGCCGCGCCTTTCCGCACGGCCTCGGCGATGAAGCGGGCGCCGTTAGTCCTTACCCCCGGCAGCGCCGCGAAAAGATAACCTGGCTTGACGGAGCGGCTATCGGCGGTGAGCCCTGTGATGGGAAGCCGCGACCAAGACAGGGGCAGCCCCGCCTCGGGCCCAATCAACTCACCAAGGGTCATGGCTCACTTCTCGCCGCTAGAGCGGGTTTCCGCTTCCGCTGAAGGGAAACGCTCCAGTTATTGTTTTGGCGCAGTTTCTTAAGGCAAACAACATCCGCTCCGCCAGAAACCGCACTTCAGCCCGCCTTTGTCCCCGACTTCACCCGCCGGGCAGTCCTAAGGGGCGTCGTTGTTAATAGGAGGCGAGAACCTTCTCGTCAAACTTGCGCTGGTCCTCCGGCAGGCGCGGCGGCACGCCGAGAATTGGAGCAATGCGCTCGACGATCTTGCCGACGGTGGGAGCGGCGTTGACGCCCGCGGTCGCCTGGTTGTCGCTTGCGGCCACGCGCTCGGGCTCGTCCAGCATGACCAGCACGAGATACTCGGGAGCGTCGGTGGGAAAAGTGGCGAGAAACGAGGTGAGCAGCTTCGAGCTCGAATAGTGGCGTCCTACCACCTTCTCGGCGGTACCCGTCTTCCCGCCCACGCGGTAGCCTTCCGCATTGGCGCGCTTGCCCGTTCCTTTCAAGACGTTGAGGCGCATGAGCTGCAACATCGCTTTGCTCGTCGCGGGCTTGAGCACCTGGCGGGCTTGGGTCTCCGCCTCGGCGCGCGACCGTGGTAAGAAGGTGGGAGTCACGGCGAGACCGCCATTGACGAGTGGAAGGGCGGCAGCGGCAACCTGCAAGGGTGTCACCGAGAGCCCATGGCCGAAGGCAATGGTCATGGTGTTGATCCGCTCCCAATGGGCCGGGACGATGGGCGCGGCGCTCTCGCCGAGCTCGGTGGTGAGGCGAGTGAGCAGGCCGAGCTTCTGAAGCGCTGCGCGGTGGCGCGCGACGCCCAAATCCAGCGCCATCTTCGCCGCGCCGATATTGGATGAATAGATGAAGACCTCGGGCACGGTTAGACGCTGGTGCTTGGCGTGAAAGTCGTCGATCGTGAAAGAGCCGACGTGAATGGCGCTCGTCGCGTCATAGGTCGAGCGCATGGTGGCAATACCGGCGTCGAGCACGCTCGCGACGGTGAACACCTTGAACACCGAGCCCATCTCGTAGGTGCCGGAGCTGATGCGGTTCAGCCGGTCCTTGGCGAGCGCCTGCTCGCGATGGTTCGGATCGTAGTCGGGGAGCGAGGCGAGGCCTACCACCTCCCCGCTGTGCACGTTGATGATGACGCCAGCCGCGGCCTTAGCGCGATAGGTGACGAGCGCGTGTGACAGCTCCTCGCGGAGCACGTGCTGCACGCCGAGATCAAGCGAAAGGGTGACGCTCTCGCCGCCCTCCGGGTTCTCCGGGTGCGACATGGCAAGTTGCGGATTGTCGTCGATGAACTTCTCGATGCCGGCAAGGCCCTTATTATCCACATCGACATGGCCCACCACGTGACAGGCCGTGGCGCCCACGGGATAGACGCGCCGGTATTCCTCGATGAAGCCGAGGCCAGGGACCCCGAGCTCGTGGATCTCAGCTTGCTGGGTGGGCGTCAGTTCGCGCTTGATGGAGACGAAGCGCCGTCCCTGCTTCAGCTTCTCCCGCAGCTCGACCGTGTTGATATCGGGGAGCACGCTCGCCACCTGCTCCGACAGCTCATCGCGGTCGATGACGCGCGCTGGATCGGCATAAAGGGTAGCGCCCTTGATGTCGGTGGCGAGCAGGCGCCCGCGGCGGTCGAGGATGTCCGGCCGGTGCACGGTGGTAGAGATGTCGTGCGCAGCGGCAGAGCCCAGTTCGGGAGCGGCGAAGCCGAAGCTCACGAGCCGAAAGGCGATCAGCACAAAGCTTGCCGCGAAGACGAGGCAGGCGAGGCGATAACGGTGCCGGCTGCGCGCCAAATAGACCCGCTCGGCGCGGGGGTCGGCATTTGCTTTGGCTGTCTCGGCCACGGGATTTGCCTTGAGCGCCTTCACTCGGCGGGGCCCTGAATGGCAACGGGCACGGTGGAAGGCTTGGTCCCCGTTCCGACCGTCTCGGGTCGGGGACGCTCAAAATCGCGGTCGGCGAGGCTATCCAAGGTGACGAGCTGACGGGGTTGGGCCGGCGCCAACTTCAGATATTTCGCGGCCAGCCGCTCGATCCGCTCAGGCCGGTTGAGCAGGCTCCATTCCGCGCGGAGCACGGCGATCCCGTCCCCTTCGCTCTCGATCTTTTTGTTCAGGCTGACGATTTGCTCATCAAGGGCGCGTGCCTCGTACTTCACCTGATAGATCACATAGGCAAGCGCGGCGAGGCCGAGGACCAGACAGATATTAACGAAACGCAACATGTTCCAACTCGTTTGTAAAAAACCCGCGAACCGAAGACCCACGCCTCACATGGCGAGCCTCGGCACGCCTAGGGCAGCAAGGTCGAGAGCATGGGCCGGTGCCGCCGTGCGCTCGCCCGCGCGTAGCCGCGCCGAGCGGGCCCGAGGGTTGGCCCTGATCTCATCCTTACTAGGTGATAAAGGACGTCGGTTAAGAAGGTGGAAGCTTGGCGTCAAGGAAGGATCGCCTTTTTCCGGTAGGTGGCGCGAGCCGCGCGGGGGCGGCGCGCTGCGGCTAGCAAAAAAACGCTTGGCAATTCGGTCCTCCAGCGAGTGGAAGCTGACCACTACGAGGCGTCCCCCCGCCTTCAAAACGCGCTCGGCGGCGCTCAAGCCCTTGGCGAGCTCATCAAGCTCTCCGTTCACGTAAAGACGGAGGCGCCTGGAAGGTGCGGGTGGCTGGGTGCTTCACCTCGCCATGCTTGTGGCCGACCACGCGCGCCACGATGTCTGCGAGCTCCAGCGTGGAGAGGATCGGCTGCTCTTCCCTGCCGCGCGACCACGGCGCGCGCGATGGCCCGCGCCCGTTTCTCCTCGCCCAGCACCGCGATGATCGCGGCCAGCTCCCGCTCGGGCATGAGATTGACCACGTCGGCCGCGGTCGGACCGTCTTTGCCCATGCGCATGTCGAGGGGGCCTTCCTGCATGAAGGAGAAGCCCCGCTCGGGCTCGTCCAGCTGCATAGACGACACGCCGAGGTCGAGCGTCACGCCATCGATGGCTCTGAGCCCCCTGGTCTTCCGCGATCGATTCAATGTCGGCAAATCGGCCGAGGACGACGTGCAGGCGTCCCGGAAAACGCTTTTCCAGCGCGCGGGCAGACGCGACGGCGTCCGGATCGCGATCGATGGCGATGACCATGCAGCAGGCCGCCTCGAGGATGGCACAAGTATATCCGCCTGCGCCAAGGGTGCCGTCGACAACGATCTCGCCGGCTTTAGGCGCAAGGGCAGCAAGCACCTCGGTGAGCATCACGGGAATGTGGCGAGCCGGTCCGCCGGCGGCGGTCAAATCCACGCCGCGACCCGCCATCATTCCCGTGCTCCCTCTGGCCCGCCGCTTCCGCGACGCCCCGCGCCGAGCAGCTTGCGGAGATCGCGCACCTTCTGGCGCGCCTCCGCCAAATGCGTTTCAAATCGTTTTGGCTCCCACAGCTGGAACTTCTCGCCGAGGCCGACAAAAGTGATGTGGGTGGTGATGCCGGCGTGCTCACGCAATCGCTCAGGAACGATGATGCGCCCATCCTGATCGATGGAGAGAATTTCGCTCGTGCCGAACAAGGCGGTGGCGAGATGATCGCGTTCGTCGGAATACGGGGCCAAATCCTCGACCAGACCGTTGATCTTGTCGACCAAGCCGCTGGCCTCCAGCGTCAAGCGCAGGCGCATCGAGGGACGGATAGCAGTAAATGCCCTCGAGGCCGTCTTTGGCGAGCACGATACGAAATGACGCTGGGACGGAGACGCGGCCCTTGGTGTCGATCTTATTGGTGAATGTCGACACAAACCGGTCCATCTCCCCCTCATGGGCACCCGACGCGGGACTACAAACTTGGATGCAAGCCCAAGACCCGAAGAAAAGGGTGGGAGAGGCGGCGCGGATCCCCCCGTGGCCTCGTAAGGAGCGCTGCCGGACCCTCCCCCACCTATCACCGAACGGGCATATTTGGGATAACATGGGAATTCATGGGCGTCAATGGGAGGACGTGGATAAGTCTCCCTAACCCTAGTTTTCCACGCCTACGCACGGGCGCGCAGAGCGAAGCGCATGGCCTCTCTGGCGCCGAACAAGCGCGATTGCCGGCCGCAGCCAAAGCACGTTAGAAGCGGAAAGGAAAACGGGGTGCGTCGTCTCCATTCCCAAATGCGCGGATCCTGCGTTGCAGGCCGGAGCTTAAGGGAACTATTCGCAGCGGCGCCCGCGTTTACACAGCGGGATGCGAGCGAACGGGGCGCGGCAGCCATCCATGGCACCGAGACACTATCTAGCGACGCTTGGTCTAGCGGCGGTGGCGCTTACGCTCTGCGCCTGCGGGCTCAGCGCAGGCGAGACGGGCGACAGCCCTTTTGCCCGCCTTGGTCCGCCGGACGCGCCGGTACATCTCTTCATCACGGAACAGGGCGAAGGCGCGCCCGTGCTGCTGATCCATGGCTTCGGCACTAATACCTTCACTTGGCGGCGCGTAGCTCCGGAGCTTGCGCGTGACCACCATGTCATTGCCGTCGACCTCAAAGGCTTCGGCCAGTCCGACAAGCCCTTCGATGAGCGCTATTCCGCCTTGGACCAAGCGGAGTTGCTCGCACAGCTGATCGAGGATCGCGACCTGCACAACGTCACGCTCGTCGGTCACTCCTTCGGCGGCGGTGTGGCGCTCCTGCTTGCGCTGCAAGCCGACACGCGGCTCAAGGGGCGCATCGCCAAGCTAGTGCTGCTCGACTCGATTGCCTATCCGCAGAAGATCCCTGTGTTCTTCAAGCTGCTCGGCATCCCTGTCATGTCGCAGCTCGGCGTACGCATGGCCCCCTCGTCCTGGCAGATCGAGGTCGCGCTGAAACTCGCTTATTACGACCAGCGCAAGATCGATCCGGCCGAAGTTGAAGCCTATGCAGCGCCGATGCAAACCGCGGCGGGCAAGCATGCCATTATCTACAGCGCGCGGCAGATCGTGCCCGACGGCGTAGATCAACTCGCGGCACGCTACAAATTGATCACGCTGCCGACGCTCATCCTGTGGTGCGACCACGACCGCATCGTGCCACTCGAAATCGGACTCAAGCTGCGACGTACGATGCCGAACTCCACTTTCAAGCTCGTGAGCTGATTGCGGGCACATGCCCCAAGAGGAGCAGCCCGAGGCCACCCTCCGGCTGATCCGAGGATTCTTGGGCGATCCTGGCGATGGATAATTTTCTCTTATCGTATCCATAGGGAAATACGATTTGCGCTAATGGTACGGCGCGCTGATGCTTCCAGCTTTGTACGCCTGGATGAGGAGAGCACATGTCCAAGAAGCCGACCCTGACCACGACTGCTGGAGCGCCGGTGGCCGACAATCAGAACTCGATCACCGCCGGACCGCGTGGGCCGCTGCTGATCCAGGATTACCAGCTGATCGAGAAGCTCGCGCATCAGAACCGCGAGCGTATTCCGGAGCGCACGGTGCACGCCAAGGGTTGGGGCGCCCATGGCACGCTCACCATGACCGGCAACATCTCGAAATCACCAAGGCCAAGGCGCTTGCGCCCGGCGCCAGGACCGACATGATCGCGCGCTTTTCCACCGTGGCGGGCGAGCTTGGCGCGGCCGACGCGGAACGCGACGTGCGCGGCTTTGACCCCTACAAGTTTCCGGACTTCATCCATACGCAGAAGCGGCATCCCAAGACCAATATGCGCTCGCCGACCGCCATGTGGGATTTCTGGTCGCTGAGCCCCGAGAGCCTGCACCAGGTGACCATTTTGATGAGCGATCGCGGCCTGCCCATCTCCGTCCGCCACCTGAATGGCTATGGCAGCCACACCTATTCGCTGATCAACGCCAAGGGCGAGCGCCACTGGGTGAAGTTCCACTTCAAGACGCAGCAGGGCCACAAGCACTGGACCAACAAGGAGGCCGCCGAGGTCGTCGGCCGCACGCGGGAGTTGACGCAGGAAGACCTGTTCAACTCGATCGAGGCGGGCGACTTCCCGCGCTGGAAGGTGCAGGTGCAGGTCATGCCCGAGGCGGATGTAGGCAAGCACTGGTACAATCCGTTCGACCTCACCAAGGTGTGGCCGCACGGCGACTATCCGCCCATCGACGTCGGCATTTTCGAGCTCAACAGGAATCCGGAGAACTATTTTCAGGAGATCGAGCTCGCCGCCTTCTCGCCGTCGAACATCGTGCCCGGCATTGGCTTCTCGCCGGACAAGATGCTGCAGGCGCGAATCTTCTCCTATGCCGACGCGCATCGCTACCGTCTCGGCACGCATTACGCGGCACTGCCGGTTAACACATCGAAAGGCCCAGTGCATCACTACCACAAGGATGGGCCGATGCGGTTCTTCGAGCAGAAGACCGGGAACGTCGATGCCTATTACGAACCGAACTCGTTTGACGGCGCCGTGCAGGACGGGCGTTTCGCCGAGCCGCCGCTCACGATTTCCGGCGACGCCGAACGCTACAATCACCGCGACGGCAATGACGATTACAAGCAAGTGACCGCCCTGTTCAATCTGTTCGACGACGGCCAGCGCAAGCGCCTGTTCCTCAACGTGGCGGAAGCCATGTGGGGCGTGCCCAAGGAAATCGTGGAGCGCCAACTCGGCCACTTCAACAAAGTGCATCCGGATTACGGAGCTGGCGTGCGCACCGCGCTCGACACGATGACGCGGACCAAGGCGGCGGAGGCCGCCCAGCAGCAGAAGATGCCGCAAGGCGCGGTAGCGGCAGAGTAACGGAGCGCTTGGAGGTCGGCGCGCGGGAGTCGCCCACCCTCGATGGGGTGAATTTACCCGCAACTACCACGTATCCGCTTCACCTGCTCCCCAGATGGTCACGAAATTTTGCAGAGGAGCCGTCCGCCAAACCGTCCCCTCGAGAGTTAATCCTTCAGCATCACTCTTTGGAAAGCGACGGAGGAAGCCATGTTCAACAAGTCTCTGGTTGTAGCATTTCTGGCCTTAATGGCTGTTTGCCCGGTTTATGCGGCGGATCTCTGCAATGACGCCCATATGAAGCAGATGGATGACATGATCGGCAAAATGACCGATGCTACCAAGCAGAAGGAGGCGACGATGCATCTCGACATGTCCAAGGCCGCGATGAAGAAGGGCGATACGGTTGAGTGCATGAAGCATATGGAAGAGGCGCATAAAGCGATGGGGATGTGAGGCCCTGAAGCTAGGTGATGCCGGCCTTATCGATGACCCCGGCGAGAACGCGAGCCACACGCTGCTGATCACCGGGCGGGACGGTTATACCGTTGCGCTGGTCCTCGGCGAGCTCGATCCACACTGCGAGGGGAAATCCCTGATCCTGGCCTATGCGGGCAGCGATCCACCCGCATTGGCGGCCAGCTCCCGCTCGTGGTGTGACTTACTCACTTGATGGCGCCGATGAGGTGAAGGACCACACCCACAGCGCAACACGAAACCAGCGTCGGGATCATTCCGGTCTTGAACCCGAAGATTGCCACAACAGCCGCCAGTGAAAGTACGAGGGCCCATGGATCAAGGCTGGAAAGTATCGGAGCGTCGAAGGCGAAGGGCCAAACCGTGACCGGGACTATAGCGCCGAAGATCGTGTGGATCGCAAACCAGACGGCAAGATTGAGGATGACGCCGACCACAGCTGCCGTAATGGCAGATAGAGCCGCCTTCAGAGCATCGAAGGCCTCGGAGCTTTTCCACGAAGGGACCGCCCAGAAATATCCAGAGAAAGCAGGGCACGAACGTGACCCATGTCGCGAGCAATCCGCCCATCATTGCAGCCAGCAGGGGCGACAATCCGCCGGGATTTCGGTAAGCGGCCATGAACCCGACGAACTGCAACACTCAATGGTCCTGGGTTGTTTCAGCCATCCCGAGACCGTCGAGCATCTCACCCGGTTTAAGCCATCCGTAGTGCTGGACCGCCTGCTGAGCCACATAGGCAAGCACGGCGTATGCCCCGCCGAATGTGACCACGGCCATCTTCGAGAAAAAAATCGCGATCTGGCTGAATACGTTCTCGGTTCCAAGTGTGACCAGAAGCGCAGCCACCGGGAGAAGCCAGAGCAATAACCAGATGACTGACACGCTTACCGCCCGACGAATAGATGGGCGAGCGTGGTGTGGGACTGCCTCACCAATTAGGCTCTGGTCTACGCTTTGAGTGGGTTCCGATGAGCGCCCGGCGGGCGCAGCGACATACAAATTGCTGGCCAAGCCAAGCAGGGCTGCGGTGAGGATGATGATCGGAAAGGGTACCGCAAAAAAGAAGATGGCGAAAAATGCGGCGGCAGCCAGCGCGACCAGTACGCGGCTCTTGAATGCTCTCTTGCCAATACGAATGACGGCCTCGATTACGATTGCGAGCACGGCCGCCTTCAGCCCGAAGAACATTGCGGTGATGATCGGTACGTGGCCCCAGAGCGCATAGATGCAGCTGAGCGCCATGATGCAGATGATGCCAGGCAAGATGAAAAGCCCACCGGCGATAAGGCCACCGAGCGTCCCGTGCATCAGCCAGCCGATGTAAGTTGCCAGCTGCTGCGCCTCCGGTCCTGGCAAGAGCATGCAGTAGTTTAGCGCATGTAAAAATCGGTCTTCAGACACCCATTGTTTTTCCTCGACGACGATGTGGTGCATGATGGCAATTTGGCCTGCTGGCCCGCCAAAGCTTAGGAGCGCGACGCGCAGCCAAGTGGAAGACGCCTCGACCAGCGATACTCCATGCGCATCCGCACTGCGTCCTTTTGGAAGGGTCATCGCGACTACTCGAGACCCTTAGGATTGCTTCCTAGCGGGCCAGTTGTGCGTCTCCCGAAGGTCTCGGCACCACTGATAGAGCGCGTCATAGATGACCATGCCATGTGAGAGAGATGGCGAACAGTCCTCCACATTGCGGCGCTAAATCGTGCCGCGAGTGTCCCCGCCTCGGACTATGGGGGCGAGGAGATTTAGCGGTGCGTCTTCAATTTCGTAGATGCGGATAATCGTATCAAAGGAACAGCGGTCGCCCTCATGGGCAAACTCCACGCCTTCCGGCGTGGCACCCGTCCTCTTTGCGACTGAGATTACCTCATTAGTGGGCACGTAGATAAATTCAGCGGTCGGATCGATGAAGCGGCGGATGAGCCAAGGGCACGCTATACAGTCGATCTTCGGCTGTTCTCGGGTGATCCACTTCCCCGTACCGGTGGCGAGTTACTTGCGTGTAGGCAATCGTTGGCCAACCCAAGCGGCGAAGCCACCTTCAAGATAAGCCACCCCACGGCAAAGTTAGCCAAAAAGGGCGTCGGCCGCGCGGAGATGGCGCGACCTACCCGCCCCCTTCGGGAAAATCCAAATCCGAAGGCTCGGTGGCCGACTTTGCTATTTGCCGAGCCACCTGCTCTCCGATCTCTACGTAGCTAAGCTTGTACTCGCAGGCGCCGCACGCGAGGTAAATCTGCTCGCGATCGTAGTAATCAACCTTCCTTGTCCTCGCCACAACGCGACCGCTGGCGCACTTCGGGCAGGTTAACTTGATCTCCGTTTGCATTTCGGACCTCACTCAATGCCGCTACCGCGGCAGGGGCCCCTCGGTCTCGTCGGGACGACTAACGGCCTACACGACCCACCCCAGCTCGCGCGCCTTGTCGACTGCGGCATGGAACGCTCGAACTCGGATACAGCAGGAGTGACGACGCGATGGTCAGCCCAACTGCACTTCGGCCTGCTTCTGGTAGGTGGCGGAGAAGTCCGTGCCGGGTCGACTGACGATGATCTCCTCTCCATCCACCTCGACCGACAGCTCGCTCACGGGGGTCACCCTGGCGGTAGGTCCACGGCGGCGGGAAGCGGCTGTCGGTCATTCGCTTAGGCTACAACAAAACGGGCGTGGCCGAAGCCAACGGTCGAAGGAGGCCCTTGGCTGTCGCGTTGGGGCCGAAGGGCAAGCCCGGCTGCAGGATGCTTGGCCACCTTTCGCCACCATCGGGTCTGTATGCGGCTCACGCTCGCTCGCCATCGTCGACCGCAGGTAGTAACCTCTCGGCTTCTGGAGCCTAGAGAAACTATCGTACCGAGTGGGAGGGAAGCATGTTTGGATTGCGGGATCGAGGAACCGTTATCGCCGAAGGGTTGAAGATCGTAGGCACCGTGACAGCGGAGGGATTGGTGGAAGTCAATGGCCACATAGAGGGCGATTTGCACTGCGCCTCCCTTATCGTTTCACCCAAGGCGGTCGTCAACGGCGGCATCCAAGCCGATCGCGTTGTGGTCAACGGCAGAGTTGAAGGCCCCATCCATGGTGGTGAGGTGATTTAAAATCTCGCGCGCACGTTGTCGGCGACATTCAACATCGTTCTCTTGCGATTGAGAGTGGGGCCTACTTTGACGGCCGCTCGGTGCAGACTGCAGGCGCGAAAGGCCAAGAGCCAGCGAGAATTAGCATGAAGTCTCGCCGAGAGATCCCGAAGGCCATTCCTGCGGCTTGATAGCTGCCCCCATAGCTCCGCACAAACGAAGAAGCTCGGCCATGGGGGGAAGGAACGAGCTTCTCCTGCTCAGGCTTGTGTCATCGGTAAAGACTGGAGGGAAACGCCAAAGGCTACGGTGACAAGCGAATTGGGGAGAGCTGTTCCCATGCATAAGACCTGCTCGCATTACGATAGCCCACTTTTGGGAATTGACCATTAAGGAGAGCATCCCATCGGTTGTCTTTGGTGCAACAATGCGGATGGTCCCACGACCGCGATCTCATCAGTGAACTGAGAGAGAACGATATCGCCGCGGCTAAGGGAGAGGGTCAAGCCGAATATACGTTACGAAGAAGCCCGGTCCCGCCTCTCCCTGGACCGAGCTTCCCCCCGTTCAATGCCGTGGGTCTCAAGCGAGGTGGGGCCATGCAATAGAGGCCAACGGCCGAGCCTAACTCGGATTGGGTCGGAGTTGTTCCGCCAAGCTTTCGATATGCCCCTGGAGCGCCTATCTTCCGGCCATGTGTGGCCGGTTCGACAATCTGATCGCTCGGCATGCATATCGGGGCCTTTTCAAGTTGGCCGATTGCCGAAGTCGAATTTTCCGCTCCGCTATAACGTCGGCCCCACGGATCAAATCCCGATCGTCCGCATCGATCCCCGCGACGGTGAGCGCGAGGTGGTGATTACGCGCTGGGGATTGGTCCCGTTCTGGATGAAGGAGAAGCCGAAAGTCCCCCACATCAACGCTCGGGCGGAAACGGTTCACAAATTGCCGCTGTTCCGAGGAGCCTTTGCGAACCGGCGATGTCTCATCCCCGCCACCGGCTTCTACGAGTGGCAAAAGAGGAAGGACGGCAAGCAGCCCTATCGCTCGCTTCCGTCGTAAAGACCTTGAACCCTTTGCCTTCACCGGAGTGTGGGAATTTAGCCATCTCGGCGGCGGGGAGATTTTATCTACGGCAATGATCGTGGGAGAAGCCAACTCGCTTGTCGGCGGCGTGCATGATCGTATGCCGGTCATGCTTATGGCTGAGGACTATGATCGATGGCTCGGTCCCACCACAGACATTGATGATCTCAAGGCCATGCTCAAGCCTTATGAGCCGGCTCTGATGGAAGCCTACGCGGTCAATCCCGCCGTCAACAGCGTGAAGAACGATACCGAAGAGTGTATCGAGCCGCTGGCGGACTGATCCTGGACCCCCGACAAGTCGCCGGCCAATTAAACAGTGGACCGGGATTTCTGCCGGAAATCTTGCGTGAAGTTGTCCGGTGCAGCGAGAAGGACGGGGTAGAGCTTCGCGCGGTCCTCGCCACCGATCTTCTCAGCAGGAACTTTGCTCAGGTACTGGAAGTAGCTTTGACGAACTTGCGAAGATGCCGTCTATCTTTTTGATTTAAGTTGATAAATTAGAGCGATTGGTGGAGGCTGGCGCGGGGGACCACCCACGCGCCAGCCATAACACGTCACCAAGCCTGTAAGCCGGGTTCTGTACCTCGCCCGAAAGCAAGGCGATGGCCATTCCTCTGGGGCGCCGCTTACACGGCACCTCCTGCAACCAACCCGGGCGGCTCGTCTGGAAATGGACTGGCGGTTTTGAGGCCGCCGCGCCGCCCCTATTCGGTCTTGCTCCCGGTGGGGTTTTCCGTGCCGTCCTTGTTGCCAAGGACGCGGTGCGCTCTTACCGCACCCTTTCACCCTTACCCGCCTTCGCCCGAGGGCTTCGGCCGGCGGTATGCTTTCTGTGGCACTTTCCCTGGGGTCGCCCCCGCCGGAGGTTATCCGGCACCGTATCTCCATGGAGCCCGGACTTTCCTCTCCGCCTGATACGCAAACGCTGACAGAGCGGCCATCCGGCCTGCTGACACAGGTAATAAGGCGTCTGGCGTCGCGGTCGTCAAGCTTGGGCGGCGAAGGCAGCGGCATTCCGGCCCCGTCCCGGTAACGCGTTCTCCCTTTCATGTGATTAGCCCATCACTGGGGGACGGTCTAATAGATCGCTATCCTGGCCCTGTAGGGATATTGCTCCGGATGACCGCGGTCCAAACACGACCGATACCCGACGAAGACTTGACCGCCCGCTGGCTCGCCCTGTTTCCGGCGCTGTTTGAGCTCGAGCCGGAACATCATGAGGAGCTGCTGGCCGCCGTTCGCTCAACCGGCTGAACGAGGGCGATGTCGCCTACTGCCAGGGGCAGCATTGCCACAACTACGTCATGTGCGTGGACGGGCGGACGCGCGTTTTCAAGACCTCGGAGTCCGGCCGCGAGATCCTGCTCTACCAGGTGGGCGCCGGCCAGACCTGCGTGCTCACCACCTCTTGCCTGATGGCCGGCAGCGGCTTTCCCGCAGAGAGCACGGCGGAGACCAGTGTCCTCCTTGCCGCTCTGCCTGCCTCCGTTTTTCAACGGCTGATGAAGGCCTCGCCGCCGTTCCGCCAGTTCGTGCTCGACAACTATGGCGACCTGCACCGACTTCCGCAAGCCCGGCAGCAAGGACGAATATTACGACATCGATTTCTGGGTGAACCAAAAGACGGGCAAGCTCGAAGTCGACGACGTCAAGGTCCCACAAGGTTCCGGTCCAGGAGGACGGCATCTGGACTCAGGTCCCCCGCTATACCTTCGAGGGGATGGATTTCGACGAAACCAATTAGACGACCGGGCGGCCTTCAAGCGCGGCCATCAGGCGGTCGAGCGTCGCTTGCGTGGAGGTGTCGGCGCGGCCGTCGATCCGCGCCGGCCTGAAGTGCCGCTGGAAGGACTGCACCACCTGCTCCAGGCCCTTTCCATAGGTGCCGGTCACCTCGACCCCGTAGCCGAAACGGGCAAGTGCCCGCTGCAGCCGGTCTACCGCCTCGCCCTCGTCGCCGGGGCCCAACCCTAAGTCGTCTGCCAAGCGGCGCGGGCGTGACATAGAGGCCGATGCCAGCCTTGCCGAGCCGCGCCCAGTCGAACCTCTCGCCTGGATCGCGCTTCCGGCCCGGCGCGATGTCGGAATGGGCAAGCACACGCTCGGCGGGGATGGTATGACGCCCTAGGATCTCGAGACACAGCGCCTCGACCGCGCGCATCTGGCCTTCGGGAAAATCCGGATAGCCGAGATCGTGCCCGGGATTATGGATCTCGATGCCGATCGAACAGGAATTGAGGTCGGTCTCTCCGCCCCATAGGCTTTGGCCAGCGTGCCAGGCGCGCTCCGAACTCCGGAACCATCTGGGCGATACGCCCCTCCTCGTCGACAAGGTAGTGGGCTGAAACCTTGGATTCTTCCCGCGTCAGCCAGTCGAGCGCGGCTTCCGCCTGCTCCATGCCGGTGTAATGCAAAATGAGCATGTCGGGGGTACGGCCACCGACCCGCGGCTCGTGATTGGGCGACGGGCACCAAAGCGTGGCGAGGGGGCTGTCGGGGGCTATGCTCATGGTATCGCAATCCTCACGCCGAGAAGTGGTCGCAAGGCCGGCGTCTCGAAGCATGAGGTCACATCCTCCGAGACGGCCTCGTTCACGCGGCCTCCTCAGGATGAGGGATAGCACTATCATCAGGAAAAAGAGGGCTAAATCCCCCGCTCTTTGGCGATCTGGCCATAAGCCTCGTTGATGGCGGCGACCTTCTCGGTGGCGATCGCGACGAACTCCTTCGGCACGCCGCGGGCCATGAGCTTGTCGGGATGGTTTTCCGCCACCAGCTTACGGTAATGGCTCTTCAGCTCGTCATTGCCAACGCTCGGCGTGACCCCCAGCACGTCGTAAGGGTTGCGCTTCGCCGCGATCACGTGGCGCGCCTTGATGTAGCTGAACTCGGTCTCAGTGATGCCAAAACGCTTGGCGACCTGAGCCAGAAACTGTTCTTCGTTTGGATGCAGCACCTCGTCGGCCTTGGCAATGTGGAACAGACCTTCCAGCACGTCCTCGAGCAGCTTGCGGTTGCCCTTGAACATGGCGGCAAGCTGCTCGGCATAGGCCTCGTAACCGGCCACGTCCTGCTTGGCCAGGTTGAACACGCGGGCGACGTTCTTCATCTCGCCCTCGGGTACCTTGAACACTTCCTTGAAGGCGTTCACCTCGTCGAGGGTCACGACGCCGTCGGCCTTGGCCATCTTGGCGCCAAGCGCAATCACGCCAACTGTGAAGGCCACCTGGTTCTCGGCCTGCCCATCCTGCTCCTGGTCGCGATCAATGACATAGTGGCCGGCGACGCCGCCCAGCAGCGCGCCGATTGGCCCGCCGATCGCCAACCCTGCCGCCGCGCCGGCCAACTTCCCCCAAATCGACATTACCGAATTCCCCCGGATTGAAGCTGCCTAAAGCATAAGGAGTTTTGCGCTGACGCGCATGTGGAAAATCGCCACGCCCGGCGCGGAATGCACCCTCTCGCTGCTCACTCGCCGCGGAAATTGGCTAGGATCGAAAGCTTTGGCTCATCCACTTCCAGGCCGTGGCGTAGCCGCCGCTCCACATGCCAGGAGCGGGCGAAGCACCACATGGCAAGCCAAAGCGTGGCAAGGACGATCCCTCCGCTCGCCACCAATACGAAGGTGTGGCCAAGAGCGAACTGGCCCGCCGCCGAGATGACGAAGGCTTCGAACACGATCCCGAAGCCGCCGGCGACACAGATTGCGGCGCAGAGCGAGGTCGTGAAGACTGCAATCGGGCTAGAGGCGCGCTGCGAAAAAGGCTGGGCGGGAACTTCGGTATCCATGCTGATGAATGACGCAAGGGCTCGTGGGGCTCTTCAAGTAGCCTCCTAATAGCCGAGTGAGCCCAGGAGTTACAAGGGGCGAAGCCCAAGGCTTGCTTTCGCCGATTGTCGAGGCAGCACGGCGCGGCGCACCCCCGGGGCACGAAGGTGACTCGCTCAAGGCCGGCTCCTGATTAGAGTGACTTCCTCAAGCGAATCGCTCCTCAACCTCCGTTGGCGGGGGCGATAGCTCCTTGGTCAGGCCTGATTTAACATTCTGCCGGCAGCCAGCACGGTCTGCCGGCAGCGAACGGCGATCGAGAACGCGAACCAGCTTATGACCGGCAACCGAATCCTGCTCATGGGGCTTATGCTTTGGGGCCTGGCCATGATCGTCCCGGACCTCGTGCGAGTTGCGCAACCACTCGGCTCGCTCGGTTTCTACGCCAACAATGACGGGCTGATCTTCGACACCAACGGGCCGTTTCCCGGCGACGCTGCGTCACCCGCCTGGCGGGCCGGGATACGGGCCGGCGATAAACTCGATCTTCAGCGCATGCGCTGCGCCTTCAACGACCTCGAGAGCTGCAGCAACACGCTCGCCGCGCTGGGCGTGCAATACGTCCTGCCGGGGCGAAGTGTCACGATCGAGCTTGCCGCGTCAGCTGATCGTCCGGCTCGGCAAGTGACGCTGATCGCCGAACCGCTTCCATCGAATGTTCTGATCCGCGCCGTGGTGGTGCTCGATCAGATTGCCGGCATCCTGGTCATCGTCGCGGCAGCTTGGCTCGTTTGGACGCAACCCTCCGCCATGAGTTGGGGCTTCTTCCTCTATGTGAACTGGTTCAACCCAGGTCAGGTGTTCGCTTTTTACGCGCTCCTGCAACCATGGCCCGCGCTGCTCCTCGCGCAAGACGCCGCTGGATGCGTCGCGCAGGCCGCGGGCTATGCGGGGCTCATCCTGTTTGTTCTCCGCGTGCAGCGCAACAAGACGGAAGTCAGATGGCGCCCACTGGAACGCGCGCTTCCCCTCTTCGCTGTCATCTTCGCGCTTGCATTGATCGCCTCTTATGGCAGCGTGTTCGGCTATCCGACCGAGACGACCACGCGCGCGGCGATCCTTGCAGGGTTTGCCATCGCCGTTTGCGCCCTTGGGATCCTCATGTTGCGGCGGCGGACCCAGACGCCGGAGGACTATCAGCGTGTGCGGTGGGTGATTTGGGGCTGCCTGATTGGGTTGCCGACGTTCCTCGTTGCCGAGCTCGCCTCCGAGACCACCCTTCTGGAGGCTTGGTGGGACTTAAGGCTCTCGGAGGACTTGATCGGGCTGCTCTATCTGGTGAACGGTATCCTCTGCCTCTTCGTGTTCGAGGCCGTGCGCCGGCCCCGCGTGGTGAGCGTCGCGATCCCGCTGCGCCGCGTGACCATTCTCGGCCTCACGCTCAGCGTTCCCGTTCTGCTGCTGCATCACGAGGTGGAGCGCCTGCAGGGGCATCTCGCGCTGCCGAGCTGGGCTTGGCTCGCGCTCGGCGCCGTCGCCGTATTTCTGATCTCCCGACTGCACGAAAGCGCCGTCCATCTTGCGGACCGCTATTTCAATCGCGCGCTTGACCAGGCCGAGCGTGGACTTGGGCAAGCCCTTCTCAAAGCAACAAAGCCGGCCGAGATCGACCGGCTCCTAGCCGAGGAGCCATTTCGCGCGCTTAAACTGATGTCCGCTGCCTCTTTCCGCCGGCAAGGTCCCGTGTTCGTCCGGAACGAAGCGGGTGAAGGCTGGGGCAAACGTGCGACGCGGACACTCCGCCCTGATGCGCCGCTGCTCGCTCCTCTGTGCACCGGCGCGCCATTCAGCCTCGCGGAAACGGAAGAGGATGGGCTCGGTCTACCGACCGGGCTCTCCCGTCCTATACTGGCCGTTCCGGCCGTTACTCCCATCCGTTGCTTTGCCATCTCGCTCTACGGCTCGCATGTGTCCGGCACGGACCTCGACACCAACGAGCGCGCCATGCTCGCCCGGCTCGGCCGCAACGCCGCCGCCTTATATGCGGAGTTGGAGAGCGATGAGCTGCGGGGCAAGATTGTGAAGCTTGAACGCAAGTTATCGGCGGTGATGCTGTCGTCGCGCAACGGCCCCCGGTCGGGGTGAGCTCGCGGAGCTCGGTTGTCGACACTGGTCGCCAGAAAGGACTCTTCCATGGCCATTTACGCCCTCCACGGCGAGGCGCCGGAGCTTCCCGCCGACGGCCTCTACTGGGTAGCGGAGACGGCAACCGTCGTCGGCCGCGTGCGGCTCCATTCCGAGGTGAGCGTCTGGTACGGCTCGGTGCTGCGCGGCGACAATGAATGGATCGAGATCGGTGAACGATCGCAAGTCCAGGATAACGCCACGCTCCATACCGATCCCGGCTTTCCGCTCACCATCGGCAGAGAGTGCGTCATTGGACACAATGTCGTGCTGCATGGCTGCGTGATCGACGACAACAGCCTGATCGGTATGGGAGCGATCGTGCTCAACGGGGCCCGGATCGGCAAGCACTGCCTCGTCGGCGCCGGCGCGCTCATCACCGAAGGCAAGGAGTTCCCCGACAACGCACTGATAGTGGGCGCGCCGGCCAAGGTCCTGCGCGATACGGACGAGAAAACCCGCGCCATGATCGCGCGGGCGGCCGAAGTCTATGTCAAACGCTGGAAGCGCTATGCGGCGGGGCTCACGCGGCTCGGATGACACGCAGCCGCACATGGCAGTTCTGCATCGACCGGGGGGGCACCTTCACCGACATCGTCGCCCGCGCGCCCGACGGGCAGCTCCTCACCCACAAGCTCCTCTCGGACAATCCCGAAAGTTATAAGGATGCCGCCTTGGCCGGCATCGCCGATGTGCTCGGACTCCGGCGCGACGCGCCGCTGCCCGCGGAACTTATCGGCAGCATTAAGATGGGCACCACTGTCGCCACCAATGCGCTGCTCGAGCGCAAGGGTGAGCCGGTGTTGCTACTGGTAACGGAAGGTTTCCGCGATGCGCTGGAAATAGGCTATCAGGCGCGGCCCAAGATCTTCGCGCGCCGCATCGAGAAGCCGTCCATGCTGTATGCGCGCGTGGCCGAGTTGCCAGAACGCGTGCGTGCCGACGGAACAATCGAGACGCCACTCGACTTGAACGCCACCCGGGCGGCGCTTGCCGCAGCGCGCGCCGAGGGCATCAGCGCTGTGGCCATCGTCTTCATGCATGCCTACGCGTATCCCACGCATGAGCGTCAGGCAGCCGAGCTCGCGCGTGCGGTGGGCTTCACGCAAATCTCGGCGAGCCATAGAGTTGGCCCGCTCGTCAAGTTCGTCGGCCGCGGCGACACCAGTGTTGCCGATGCCTATCTGTCGCCGCTTCTCCGCCGCTATGTAGACCACATCGCCGCCGCGCTTTCGAGCCGTAGTCAACGCCATCAACATGCTCCTCTCCTCTTCATGCAGTCCTCGGGCGGGCTCACCTCGGCCCGGCTGTTCATGGGCAAGGACGCCATCCTCTCGGGGCCCGCGGGCGGCGTGGTGGGTGCGGTGGGGACTGCGCGGATTGCGGGCTTCGAGCGCATCATCGGCTTCGACATGGGCGGCACCTCGACCGATGTCTGCCATTTCGACGGCGCTTATGAACGAACCTTCGAGGGCGTCGTCGCGGGGGTGCGGGTCCGCGCACCGATGATGCTGATCCACACAGTGGCCGCGGGCGGCGGCTCGATCCTGCATTTCGACGCCGCGCGCTTTCGCGTCGGCCCCGATTCCGCCGGTGCCAATCCCGGACCGTTGAGCTATCGTCGCGGAGGGCCCCTCACCGTCACCGACGCGAATGTGATGACGGGAAAACTCCGGCCGGATTTCTTCCCACAGATTTTCGGTCCCAATCAGGACCAGCCCCTCGACAGGGACGCCGTGCGGCGCGCTTTCTCCGGGCTGGCACGCAAGATCGGCGACGGGCGTGCGGCCGAAGAGGTCGCTGACGGCTTTATCAGGATCGCGGTCGAAAACATGGCGAACGCGATTCGAACCGTTTCCGTGCAGCGTGGCTATGACGTAACCGACTATGTGCTGAACTCCTTCGGCGGCGCGGGCGGGCAGCATGCCTGCCTCGTCGCCGACGCTCTCGGCCTTACCCGCGTGCTGATCCACCCCCTCTCCGGCGTGCTTTCGGCCTATGGCATCGGCCTCTCGGAGCTGCGTGGAAGCCGCACGGCAACGGTACTCAAGCCGCTTGACACACGGGCCTTGACCGCAGTCAGCGAGCTTCGGGTGAAACTGGATGCTGACGCCAAGACCGAGCTCGTGGAACAAGGCATTCCTCCCGACGCCGTGCGCAACACCGCCTACGCGCATCTTCGCTATCTCGGCACCGACAGCGCGCTTCAGATTCCGCTCGCGAGCCTCACCGGCATGCGCGCGCTGTTCGAGATCGCGCATCAGCAGCGCTTCGGCTTTATCAGTCCCGAAAAGGAGATCGAGATCGAGGCTATCGAGGTGGAGGCGCTTGGCGGCGGGGAAGAGCCGCATGAGCCCGACCTGCCGCCTCGGCGTAACGCGATGCCCGAGCCGCACACCACTACCAGCATCTTCACGCGCGGCGCGTGGCACGAGGTGCCGGTTTTCCTGCGCGCCGGCCTTGCACCAGGACACCGCATGCAAGGGCCGGCGCTCATCATCGAACACCATCAGACTGTGGTGGTCGAGCCTGGTTGGCTGGCGGAGGTTACCGCCAAGAACCATCTGTTCCTCACCCGTACCGAGGCGCGGGATGCACGGGCGGCCTCGAGTAAGCGGGCCGATCCGGTCATGCTTGAAGTGTTTAACAATTTGTTCACCGCGATCGCCGAGCAGATGGGCTATGCGCTGCAGAACACCGCCCGCTCTGTGAACATCAAAGAGCGGCTCGACTTTTCCTGCGCCATCTTCGATCCCCGGGGCCGGCTGATCGCCAACGCCCCGCACATTCCGGTACATCTCGGCTCCATGGATCGCAGCGTTACTACCGTGCTGAAGGAGGCGGGCGGCGCACTCAAGCCGGGCGATGTCTACATGCTGAACGCGCCCTATAATGGCGGCACCCATCTCCCCGACATCACCGTGGTGACTCCGGTGTTCGGGATGAGGAGCCTTGACCTCCACTTCTTCGTCGCCGCGCGCGGCCACCATACCGACATCGGCGGGATCGCACCCGGCTCTATGAGCCCGAACGCCCGCACCATCGAGGAGGAAGGCGTCTATATCGACCCGTTCAAGCTCGTGGCAGGCGGCCGCTTCCTCGAGGAGGCCGTGCTCAAGCTGCTGCGCGAAGCCCCCTACCCTGCTCGTAACCCCACGCAAAACATCGCCGACCTAAAGGCGCAAGTCGCGGCCAATGCCAGAGGCGCGGCCGAGCTGCACAAGCTCGTCGCCCAGTACGGGCTCGCCACCGTGCGCGCCTATATGGGCCATGTGCAGGACAACGCGGCAGAGTCCGTTGCGCGCACGATTAAGTCCCTGAAGCCGGGACGTTTTGAGGTGGAGACTGACCAGGGCGCGCTTATCAGGGTTGCCATTCGCGTCGACCGCAAGACGCGGACGGCGGTGGTCGACTTCACCGGTACGAGCGAGCAGCAGCCCGACAATTTCAATGCCCCGGAACCCATCGCGCGCGCTTGCGTGCTCTATGTGTTCCGCACCCTCGTCGACGACGACATTCCGCTCAATGCGGGCTGTCTCAGGCCTATCAAGATAGTCATCCCGCAGGGCTCGATGCTGAAGCCACGCTATCCGGCGGCTGTAGCAGCCGGCAATGTGGAGACGAGCCAGGCAATCGTGAATTGCCTCTACGCCGCGCTCGGGTGCCTTGCATCGGCGCAAGGCACCATGAACAACCTCACCTTCGGCAATGCGCGCACGCAATATTATGAGACGATCTGCTCGGGCGCGCCGGCGGGCGATGGCTTTGATGGAGCAGCCGCGGTACAGACTCACATGACCAATTCGCGGCTCACCGACCCCGAGGTGCTTGAGCTCCGCTATCCCGTCCTGCTCGAACGCTTCGCGATCTTGCGGGGCCTTGGCGGCAAGGGAAAATGGCGCGCGGGCGACGGGACGCTCCGCGTCATTCGCTTTTTGGAGCGGATGGACTGCGCGATTTTGTCCGGCTTCCGCAAGGTGAGGCCCTTCGGCCTATTCGACGGGGAGCCGGGGGAGCGCGGCGAGAATTGGGTGCGGCGCAAGGACGGGCGGCTCGAGCGCCTTGGGGGCTGCGCCCAGACCGTGGTCGAGGCGGGCGAGGCCGTCATCATCAAGACGCCCACCGGCGGCGGGTTCGGTCCGACGAAGGAACGGAAGTGACTGTCATCTCGGCGTTGCACGTTTTGGCCGAGCAGATCAAATCCTGTTAACGTGCAATCGCACCCATTGCGACGGTTCTCGTTGTCTTGCCGCTAGAGGCGTCCTGTAGAGGAGATGAGTAATGGCCCGGTCAAAAAAAGCGCCCACCCACGATCCGCGCGATGCTCGTCTAGCAGGAACCGCACCTGATCCTGCACCGATCGTCGCGGCCACCATCGACTATGAGCGCTGGCTCCACAAGCGCACCGATGTCGTCGAGCCCGATCTCGAATTGAAGCACAAGCAGATGACGGGTTCGCTGTTCGCATTTCTGCGCGCCACGTTCTACCGCTGGGCTTCGTTGTGGCCGGAGGTCTGCCCGGACCTCGTCAAGGCACCCCGCGTGTTGGCAGTGGGCGATCTCCACGTGGAGAACTTCGGGACGTGGCGCGATAGCGAGGGCAGGCTGGCTTGGGGCGTCAATGATTTCGACGAAGTGGCCAACATGCCCTATGCGGTCGATCTCGTTCGGCTGGTCACGAGTGCGATCCTTGCAAAACACGCGAATGGGCTCGCCCTCGACGCCAGCGACGCCGCGGCAGCCGTGCTCGAGGGTTACGCTGAATTGCTGGAAGCGGGAGGTAAACCTTTCATTCTCGAAGAAAGCCACCCCGGCTTACGCGAAATGGCGTTTGGTGCAGAGCGTGACCCTACTCATTTCTGGGCCAAACTTACTAAAGCCACGCCAATCACGCCGCCTAAGGGCATTCAGCGGCTGCTGCAGCGGTCACTCCCGGACAAGGCCGGGGAAATTACGTTCTCGCATCGAATTGCCGGGGTCGGGAGCCTTGGTCGGCCACGCTACGTAGCAACTGCTCACTGCAATGGCGGTCTGGTCGCACGCGAGGCGAAGGCGTGGCTGCCGTCGGCTTGGGGCTGGGCCAAGGGGCGGCCCAAGGAGCGCGCCTTTTCGGTGCGGCTGCTCAAGCACTCAATTCGGCAGCAGGATCCATACTATGTCGTCGAGGATGGCTGCGTCGTTCGCCGCATAGGTCCCCACTGCGGGAGAATTGAACTGGCGCAGTTCCCCAAGCGGCGCGACGAGCGGCTCATCCTGAGGGACATGGGGCGGGAGACCGCCAATCTGCATCTAGCGACGTCGGATCAGCGGAAGAACGTGCTGCGCGACCTGACTCAGCGGGGACCGGACTGGCTGCTGGCGGCAGCACAGGCCATCGCAAAAGCCACGGAACAGGATTGGGAGGCCTTCTGCGCGTCGCAATTGGCGACGCGGAGGTAGGCCCTGGGGCTCGGCGGGCCACCGTGGCTCATCGCAGTCGAGACACATACAAACGAAAAGCGCGGAGCCGAAGCCCCGCGCCCTCGCGTGCCGTTGCCTCTCAATTTTGTAGCGTGCGGCGCTAGGCCGTTGAGGTGGCCCCGCTACGGCGGTCGGCCATGAACTGGTCGAACTCTGCCTTGTCTTTCGCCTTGCGCAGGCGCGCCAGGAAGGTCTGGAACGCGTCCGCTTCCTCTTCGAGCCGGCGCAGCGTTTCCTCACGATACTCGTCGAAGGCCGCGTTGCCGGTCGAGCGGAATGGGGTCATGCCGCGGCGCCAGCGCATCACCTCGCGTCCAAAGTCGCTCGCTTTCCAGTCACGTCGCATTCCACATCCCATGCGTCCACTCCATATCGTGTAGCCCAATACGGCGAGCCCAAGGGGCCACCAGAGGAGGAAGCCTGCGATCATGGCCGTGATCCAGGCGGGCTTCCCATAGTCGTCCAAGGTCTGCACTAGCTGCATTCGAGGGCCCTTCCTTCGGTGTGAATGTTATTCACATTCACATAGGTGGGCGGGCCGTGTCCAGAGTCAAGAGGCGACACGAAATGTGATCGGGGTCGCTGCCGCGGGGTAGCGTTCTCTCGGCTAACGACCCTCATCATGGGGGAGCACTCCGAGCCCACGCAGATAGATCAGCATCGCGCTTTCGAGGATCTCCTCCGCGCTCATGGGCACCGCTTTAGCCTCCTCGCCCCCTTGCGCGAAGAGCGTGGCAACGCCGTGGGAGATGGCCCAGATATGCAGGCTCATCAGCCTGACCGGCGGACGCTCCTTGTCGGGCAGCCCCCGACAGAGCGCCGCGGCCGCTTTCTGCAGCACATCGAAGGACTGGGTTGCACCAGGCATGCGCGCTGCATCCTCAGCGGCGAGCCCCGCCTCGAACATCACCGCATAGCTCGCCGGCTCCTCGCGCGCGAAGGCGAGATAGGCGCGGCCGAGAGCGTCGAACGCGGCGAGCGGCGTCGGCACGCCGTTGTTCCAGGCGGCATCGAGGCGGGCGGCAAAGCGCTCGAAGCCGGTGCGGGCGACCTCGGCTAGAAGCGCGTCTCGGTCGCGGAAATGGCGGTAGGGAGCGGCGGGACTCACGCCGGCCAGACGAGCCGCTTCGGTCAGACTGAAGCCCACAGGCCCGTGCTGCTCGATGAGCTTGCGCGCGGCCTCGAGCAGGACCTCCTTCAGATTGCCGTGATGGTAGGAGCGCGGCCGGCGCCAGGAGCGAGGGTCGGAGGAAGGCATGTAAAAGGCTTTTACTTCAATGCTCGGCTCGCCGCCAGGAGTTGGCGCGCATGAAGGGTTCGCAACGGTTTCGTTTACTCTTTAGCCCTCGCCGCGAATTGCCGCCAAAGCTAAGTTTGCCTCAGCCACGCCCTTTCGCCGTGCTTTGACGTGCGAGGGTCGGATGCGGAACGCATGTGCAGCGTGAGACGTCCCCTCCCGCCCCGCGCGCCAAGCCGCGCGGTCTCTTGCCAACGTCGCCGACTAAGCCCCACCGTCGCAGGCATCGTCACCACCGCCCTTTTCTTCACCTTCCAAGACGCCTTCTTCGCTGACCTCAGCAACTATCCGCGCACGATCTTCATGTTCGTCTGGCTGTTCGGGGTGATGCTGTGGGGCGCGGGTGGCCGAGAAACTCGGCGAGCCTTACGGCACGCTCGTGCTGACCTTTTCGGTGATCGTCATCGAGGTCTCGCTCATGGCCGCGATCATGCTGCACGGCCAGAGCAACCCGACGCTCGCGCGCGACGCCATGATTGCCGCCCTGATGATCGTGCTGAATGGCATGGTCGGCACGCCGCTGCTCATGGGGGGCGCTCCGCTACTGGGAGCAGGAATACAATCTCGAAGGCGGGCGCGGCTTCAGCAGAGCCGTGCGCGCGGCTCTTTCCGCTTCCGCGATCTGCTGCTGATCGCGGCGCAGTTCAAGATACGTCTCAATGGCGGCATATCCAACGATCCCCAGCAGCAATAAAGTTCCTTCGACAGCATAAACCATGAGAGAAGCCTCCCTGCTTCGGGCCGCTAAACTGCGCCCGCTTCTTATAGGGAGAACTTAATTGCCTTGAGTAAGTTCGCGGAAAATTTGAAAGAAATTGCAGAGCTATGTTCTAGGCGCGAGCTCGGCGCATCTCTGCAAATGCTATCCAGCTCTGCTTTGGTGGAGGCCTCGTAGATCCATTGGAATGCTTCCGCGAAGCCTTCCTCAAACTGGAGTTCAAACGCGATTTGTCGCCATCCCTTAAACCTGCCCGAGCGGGCCAACTCGCGCGCCCGCTCTTGGAACTGCCGAAGTCTCACGCTCATGAAATGGGGCCTCGCCAGCTGCTCGTCATGAATTGGTCCACCGAGTTTGTACCAAATTGGAACGCAAGGCTGTGCCCCTCATGCCACAAATGTGACATTTCAGTCCGAAACGCAGTATCGCGCGGCGGGCTCACTTCAAGAGGCCTGGGACAGTCCAGCCGTTATTTGGAAAAACTCTTGGAGGGCGCATTCAATATCGCTCTCGTCGGCGAGGCCATCATGAGCGAGGTGCGAGGCACGCTTATAGACCTCCAACACCCGCACCGAAGCAGCGGCGTCGGCGTACAGGATCACATCGTCAAGCGCGTCCCTGATCTCCGTCAACTCTGGTTCACCCCAAAGGACATTGGCGCGCCAATATTCAATAAGCAGTAGGTGCTCAAGAGCGTCTGGTTTGCGGAAAGGAAGGCCACGATCTTGCCAGCGACGGGGCCCTCGCTTTGCCTTTGGAAAGTCAACTACGTTGTCAGCCATCCGCTCGTTCCCCTCTGCAAGCTCTGGACAATGCGCTCTTGTACGGCTCGCGCGTTCTTAACGTGAGTTGCTCCTAATAGGGAACGGACGGGACGACATTGCGGCGACGTCATGTCCCTCGGGGGGCCATGCGGCTGCGTTGACGCAGCAGATAGCCGCAGCCACAGACATAAAATGGTTACGCGCTTCTGTAGGAAAGGGAGATGACCAAACCCGAAAAAATCAAGCCCGTGGACGCGGCAGAAAAGCTGATGCTCCACTTGATAGAAATGCATCCCGGCGCGTCCCAACGCTCGCTGCAGGCGCTATTCCAAAACGTCGCAAGGGAAAGACCAGAGGTGTTGCGAGCAGTCGTTGGCCAATTTATGAAGCACAGCTCGGTCCAATAGCGTCTTGTTTGGCGATGCGTAACGCCTGTCGCGAGTGTGACGGTCCTCTCATGGAGATTGATCGCTATGGTCACCGTTTAGTCGGCTGCATCGATTGCAATCTCTGGCGTTGGCGAGACAGCGACAACGACCGCATGTTCATGCAACTGCCGGAGGAAGATCTTCAGGCGCTTAGAAATCTCTCTGACGCGCGCCACGAGGCCGAAGACACCACGGCCAAGGATAGGCCCTTCGTCTCCGGGACAGACGGCGTTGATGAGGCCAACGGCGACTAAAGCCCGGAAGCCGCCAGCCGCGGAAAGAGGCTATCCACAACCTGAGTTTGTGGGGTAGTCCGTCCCGCTACCATTTGGTAATTATGGACCTCATTTGTCGTATTGGGGGGGCTCGATGACATTCCCACCACTCGCTAATCTCTGGCGGAAGCTCTTTGCCAACGGTAGTCGGCAGGAGGCGTCTCAGCCTCGCGAGGTGCCAGGACCCACGCAGCATCCCTCTCGACCGCGTGGCCTCGATCTACTACGGCCCCACGCGATGTTACGAGGCGGGGTCGTCGTCAGCCCACCTGGCTTGCAAGATCAGTGATCACCGTCGGCATCGGCCGGTGCTCGCGTATCGACTACCAACAGCGCAGCTAGCAAATCGAACATCATCACTGCGCGATTTGAACTCGGTCTCGTTCCCCCTTTAGGACCGGGAGGCGAACGGCAAGAACCTCTGGTGATGCTTAGGCTTCGTGACGATCGGCGCCGTGTGACGATCTGGGGGTGCCTCGACGCGTGACCGCCTCGACCGTGTAAGGTAATTTGTTGAGGCTTCGAGGCGGAGGACGAGGTCATGCTTCGCAAAATCTCTCTCATTTGTGCATTAGCGGGTCTGTTGTTCCCCGGGGCCGCATTCGCCGCGCACCGCGGCGGTCCGGGATGGCATGGCGGTGGATGGCGTAGTCCAGGCTGGGGCCGCGCTGGCTGGGGCCTTGCTGCCTGGGCCCGTCCTGGCTGGCCCGGATGGTACGGTGGTCCCGGGTTGGGATGGGCGGGGGGGCCCGGATGGAGCGGGGGCGGTCCTTTTTGGCGGGGCCCTCATTGGGGCAGTTCCTGCTGGGTCTGGAGCTCCACCGGATGGTTTTTGATTTGTTAAAAAAACACGACGCGCGCCCGAGCGCGCCATTCCGTCATAACGCTCAGACAAAATGCTCAGACTCGCGGGGCAAAAAAGTAAAGCCACCGCAGTGTGTGCGATTGCGAACAACGGCCTACATAGCAGCCAACCGACCTCACCCTTGCGCATGAGTGCGAGACGATGCCTTGGCTGCGCAGCCCTTCCTCGCAGACTCCTCGTTTATGGCTACGAGCTCGCCTTGCAGCCGCGCCAATTCAGGCTTTCTGTCATCGACGCCCGACAGTTCGGCCGCCCTTTGCGACACCCGCTTTGCGTTCTCAGCTAATTGGCCACAACTGAAGTCCTGGTAGTTCACGGGAGAAACAAACGCCGCGGGCACATCCTCAGTTGGCTTGGCACAACCGAAAGCCATTAGCCCTGCCAACACTGCGAACGCGCTGTGTCGCATAGCACTTACCCTCCCTCGCAAAGCCAGCCTCGGCCTCAACATAACTAGCCGCATTGGGCAACACTTGGGCCGAGTTGTGTGCCGGTCTTCCTTTGCCCCCCGGGGTCCTTCTTATATTCTGAGAAGGGAAGTTATCGTCGGCTATCCGCCAGGCCGCGCGACTCGCTACGCTATAGGGTATTATGGTTGGTTGCCATAGCCCCTCCCTCGCCCAAAATGCATCACTATAGGTAAGTTAGTGTCCCTTAAATTTCTGCCTCTAACAATTCATCACGTTCTCTTCGCTCAAATCCCTTGTGTGGCTTGCTTTTCCCGTCCGCTATGGTAACGGTACCTAACATGAGTTAACGATACAAAGCAACGCCTTTTGTTACCTCAGACTTCCTCTAGGGAATTGGGTTGGCTAGACGTAGCCTCACAGCGGTAGCCGTACAGCGCCTTAAGCCGCCCGCTAAGGGCCAAGTCGAGCATTTCGATTTGGGCTTCCCTGGCCTAGCGCTGCGGCTCTCGTACGGGGGCGGCAAGAGCTTTGTCTTCTTCTACCGGATAGGCGGTCGCCAGCGCCGGCTTACCCTCGGGACGTACCCCGCCATTTCGCTTGCTGAGGCGCGAGACGCTTGGCGTGACGCTCGGCAGGATGTTGCGCAGGGACGCGACCCCGCGATTGGCCGGAAGCGTGATTTTGCCGCGCAGGACTTTGCAACCGTGGCGCGCGAGTGGCTAGCGCGGGTGCAATCGAAAAATAAATCGCGCGCACAGGCCGAGCGCATTGTTGAAGGAGAGCTGATAAAGGCGTGGGGTCACCGCAAGGTCGCGGAGCTCGGACGTCGTGACATCCTCGACCTTGTCGATTCCATTGCTGATCGCGGCTCGGTCGTGATGGCGCGGCGCGTGCAATCCTACATCCACGCTCTACTGACCTGGTGCGTGGGGCGGGGCATCATAGCGGTAGATCCCTCGGCGCATCTGCCTAAGCCAGGCAAGCAGGTTCATCGGGACCGCGTATTAAATGACGGTGAACTGATCGCGGTGTGGCGCGGGGCTGATGCGTTGGGGTGGCCTTATGGGCACGCGGTTCAACTATTGATTTTGACAGCCGCACGTCGGGACGAAATCGCAAAGCTGAAGTGGGACGAGATTGCCAACGGCACTATCAATTTGGCGGCAGACCGAACTAAGAACGCGAAGCCTCACGACATACCCCTCTCTGCGGCGGCGCTTGCCTTGGTGCAAGCTATTCCGCGCATCTCTGGATGCAACTTCGTTTTCTCAACAAGCGGCACGACGCCAGCCGCTAATTGGTCGAAATCAAAGCTTCGCCTCGATGCCATCACCAATGAGATAAACGGGGAGCCGCTGCCAGCTTGGAGGATTCACGACTTTAGGCGCACAGTGGCTACCGGCATGCAGAAGCTCGGCATCAGCTTGCAAGTTGTCGAAGCTATTCTCGGCCATGTTGCCGGCTCACGTGGTGGCATCATCGGCGTCTACCAACGGCACAATTACGCTGACGAGAAGCGCGCAGCCCTAGAGGCTTGGGGCGCGCACGTGATGGCGCTTGTCGAGGCTGCCGTACCGCCGCAAATGCGGGGGCAACGGTGACATGTCCAACAATGTAGAGGCCGCAATCAAGTCCGCTTATGACTTCTTGTCGGATTCCCCGCCCGTCCGACTTGAGGGTCGTGATCTAACCTTTCTATTGGTTTCCAGCACGTTGATAGAACGAGACGCGTCGCCGGAGAAACGTATCCGCGCGATTGACCTGCTGGAGGCAGAACTGTACCCAAAGGGATGCCCGTGGGGCAGCCTAAGCAAGGCGCTGGGAGGAAAACCGCCGCGACGAAGGCCGCGCAAGCGTGGTGGTGACGCGTTCGCCAACGCGACCCGGAATTTCATCATCGCGTGCACCATAAAAAACATCTGCCGCGATTTCGGATTTCTGCCAACCCGGAACCCCGCGACCAGAGACAGCGGAACCACCGAATCCGCTTGCTCGATTGTGCAGCAAGCTCTTGGCCGCCTCAGCTTTCATATGTCGGAAGCTGCGGTCGAGAAAATTTGGCTACAGCGGAGTAAGCTAATAGGGAGTATCGATTCCGGTGATGATTTAGCTCTCAGAGCCGCTATCGGAAACGAATAGGCATTCGTGTTGTACGACACGCTTATCAAACTCGCCTGACTATAGCGCACTTCAAAACAACGGAGTGCGCAGACGTGAAACAAACAGCATCCACAAAACGCAGACGATACCTCACCGGCCCGCAGGTTCTTGAGCGGTACGGCAACCGGTCATCGATGTGGCTTTGGCGTCGCGTGAAATTCGACCCGAAGTTCCCACGCCCCGTCCTTATCGGCGGACGCAAACATTTCGATGAAGATGAATTAGACGCTTACGACGCGGCGTCGAGAATGGAGGCAGCATAAGCCCATGAGACTTGTACATAGCAAAAGCCCCCCCACCAGGCACGGTGAGAGGGCTTCTGATTTGACATTGGCTAGCTTCAGTAAGGCCGAATGTAGCAACGAACCCCCAGCCTCGCAACACTTACGTGTTGTCAGAGACTGCCGACCGGCGAGCGGAACACGCTGGCCATGGTACAGCCCCACTGACGCACAGCTCGATTGGCTGTCGGATAAGGATGTGCTTGAGGCCGCAATGGGGATCAATCCTCAAATCGGCTCTGCGGTTGTCAGGTTTGAAGGCGACTACTTCCAAGAAGACCCGACAGGCTGTCCAGTTTTCACTTTCCCGATCCACGAGCACGGCGAGGTTCTCGACTTCGCCGCGTGGCACCCGAAGAGCGGAAGACTAGCCGTTTTCTATGGCGCTGGCTTTGCCATCAACCAGGAAGCGATCTTTAATCCTGCGAGCCACTTTTGTGGTCAGCCCCTTCGCGTTCATCGAACTCCGTTGGAGTACCTGAAGGCGGATCGTCATGGCATCGTAATTGTCAATTCGAGTCTCACCTACGTCAGCTTGCGTGGGTCGGGTCCGCTCTCTGTCGCTGACAATGCTCTGGGCCATCAAATCCGGAGATGGTGGAAGGCTCAGGCTCCCACGTGTCCAGACATCCTTATGGAAGTGCACTCCGATGAAGGAGTGGCGGCATGAGCGCAGCATCGGTCGCTTATCTACCTCTTCCAGACGAATCCGGCCCCGCTCTCGTTTCGCGCTGCGCCTCAGAGATAGCTGCCGAGCCGATAGAATGGTTGTGGCCAGGTCGCATTGCGAGGGGCAAACACACTTGCATTGCTGGCGAACCCGGTGCCGGCAAAAGCCAACTCAGTATTGCAATCATCAGCGCGATTACAACGGGCGCCGAGTGGCCTTGCGGTGAAGGTCGAGCAATCCAAGGAAGCGCAATTATTCTTAGTGCTGAAGACGGAGCAGGTGACACGATTGTTCCTCGCCTTCATGCAGCCGGTGCCGACCTCGGAAGCGTGCAAATCATTGACGCGGTCAAAGGCAGCGGAGGTAAGGGGCGGCGAGCCTTCAACCTGCAAGCTGACTTGGAGCTGCTGGAAAAAGAGATCACTCGCATTGGTGATGTGGTCTTGGTGTGCATCGACCCCATCAGTTCGTACATGGGTAAGACGGATAGCCACAAGAACTCAGAGGTTCGAGGAGTGCTTGAGCCTATCGGTGAAATGGCTGAGCGAATGCGCGTTGCAATTCTCTCCGTGACTCATTTCAGCAAGGCCGGTGCAAACACCAACACCAAGGCGCTGCACAGGTTCATTGGGTCCATCGCGTTCGTTGGTGCGCCGCGCGCCGCGTTTGCGGTGATCGAGGATACCGACAAAGACCGTCGCCTCTTCCTTCACGCCAAGAACAATCTGGCCCCAGCTCCGCAGGGTCTCGCCTTCCGACTGCAACAAACGATTGTTGACCCTGATCGGAACATCGTCGCGTCCTGCACTCGATGGGAATCCGAGCCCGTGTCCATGACCGCAAATGATGCTCTCGCGGCTGATGCAGCTGGGGATGGCAACCGGAGGCCATCGAGGAGGCCGTGGAGTTCTTATGCGACCTCCTGAGTGAGGGCTCAGTCCCAGCCAAGGAAGTAAAGGCAGAGGCCAATTGTGCTGGCCTGACCTGGGCCACGGTGCGCCGAGCAAAGAACCGTCTGGGCATTACACCAAAGCGTGAGGGCTTCAGCGGTGACGGCGTTTGGGTATGGGAGCTCCCATAGGTGCTCAATTTTCTCAAAGATGCTCACGTCTAAAAGGTGAGCACCTATGGGAGATTTGAGCACCTATGGAGGAGAAAGGCGGCCCGGCAGCGCCAGGCAGGGAGGGCATTGCACCGCCGGGCCTGACCATCGGGGGGACTAGACCGGATGGCTAAAAAACCAACGTGATTGCCACTGGATAGTTCGGCAATGGAGTGGATGTTTTGAGCGAAGCAGCGAAAAAGAAGAGAGAGCAGAGGCAGCGTAAGCGCTCCGGGGGAATCATGCTGCCGCACATGTTCGTCATGAACAAGGTCGCATTGACCGAGGCACTAATCTTTGACGGCCTTCTAGACGAAGAGGATGGCGAGGACCGGGACGTTATCGCGAAAGCGGTAGAAGACTTGCTTTGGTTCTACGCCAACGAGGAAAGGCCAATTGCGGTCGGGCGTCCAAAGAACTACCGGTCAGGCCTGCTAGACCGTCAAGGGTTCGACGTTGGTGACGCCTGGGAACTCATCAAGAAGGAGTTCAAGCTTGAGTCCGAGAGTGAGGACTACGTAGTTGTGCTCTCAGAAGATGCGAAGGCTGCACTGCACCAAGAAACTATCGATGCGGCCATGGATGACGAGCGAGAGACCGTTCAGTACTGTACGGGCGAATTTCCAGACGACTGTGGGAAGCGGCTAAAGCCCGCACCTTCGCTGGGCGAAATAGAAGACAAGATGGAATAGGTGTCTCCCTTGGACAGCCACGAATAAGCAATTTCAGCGAAAATCCGCCCTTCATATCTAGCAGAAACCCCCAAAGTCGACTCGACACCCTAAGGGTGAGACGGGTCACAAATGAAAGGATCGAACACAGATGGCACAGACAGCCACTGACGACTGCTGCTGGGACAAGATTGTCATAAGTGTGCCCGCATCGTTTCGAGGAGCCGTGAAATTGGCATCAAGGCGGCGTCACATGACCTTGCCTGAATATTGCCGGCAGATGCTCTTGCGTGCCCTTGAGGCCGATGGCGTGCGTCTTCCGCAAGAAGCTGCCGCTTGAGACTTTTAGCAGCGCTTTCGCGAGGGAAGGGCCCATGACAGGAAAGGGAGGAAGGGTGGCTGCCGGGAACGTCAGGACAATCCGTTGCGAAGGAGCCAACTCAGCAGCTGGGGACATTGAGACGCATTGGAGGCTCGGCGTCAGACGACTGGAACAGCACGCTCGCCAATCAAACTATCAATACGCTTTGGGTCGCACACTCTGATGAGCACACACGCGACCGCCAGTTGAAAGCAGCAACGGCGGCCCTGGTGGGTATCGGACCCCGAGACGAGCTCGAAGGCATGATCGCTGCACAAATGATTGCGGCTCATAGCGCGGCGATGGAGTGCTACCGGCGAGCGATGCTAAGTGAGCAGAGCTTGGAGGGGCGGCGCGAGAACCTAAGCCAAGCCAACAAGCTCTCCAGAACCTACACCCTCCTTCTCGAGGCGTTGAACCGCCATCGGGGCAAAGGCCAACAAAAGGTCACGGTAGAGCACGTCCATGTGCATGAGGGTGGTCAGGCGATTGTAGGTATGGTTGAGGGGGGTGGGGGCTCATCGAAAAAGGACGGATCAACCCCATGCACTTAGATATGCAACGCGCCAAGCGTTGCGGTGCCAAGACTCGACGTGGGACCGAGTGCAAATCACCTGCGATGCCCAACGGCAGATGTCGCATGCACGGCGGTAAGTCGCCTGGCGCTCCCAAAGGGAACCGCAACGCGTGGAAGCACGGATCCTACAGCGTCGCGGCAAAAGCCGAGCGCCTCTTGGTGAAGTTGCTCCTTAAGGACGCTTCGAGCCTTCGGAAGTTCTTGTCTAAGGGCGAGACCTAGCCCCTGCATGTAAGGCGACTTTACATGCCAATCGCCAAAGGCATCTCCGGCGGCACGACGCGGGCGTTGATAAACGTGTCTTCGAGGCCCCGTACGAACTTGGCCAGTTTTTTCTCGTTTGGCTCTGGCAGCATGAGGACGCGAGTATAACCGTCGTCACAAAGCATGTTTATGGTGAGAGCGTGAGCAGCCCCCGGTTGCCATCCCGTGGCTAGTATGCCCGCTTTGGCGTCATCGAGCATTTGCTGGGCATTGAGGAGGGCCGCGAAGGCTGGGACACCTCACCGGCGATCTTCGCCTTGATGGTCACGCCCCAAGCTGCGTTGGACGAGATGAACCTCTTCGGCGCTCCCGTCACTGAAGGCGAGTTGAAATGTGCCTTGAGGGATTGCGGCGTCGAAACCAGCGAAGCCGGTGCCGGTGGTCGCCTGAAGGCCGAGATCAAAGCCTTCTACGATGCACGCAAGGATCGGCGTCTGCGTGAAGGGTATACCCCCTTAAACAAAGGGAAGGACAAGCCTTGAGGCAGATGGTGCCTGTTCCATCTCAAAAAAGAGAGGAAGGAAGTTAAGAGTTGAATCAGCTACCCTTTTCAGCCGCAGCAGATCGGCTCGTCGGCGGGAGGGGGCACAGGTACGGACAGGTCACGCGTAGCCAATTCGCAATCAAGGAAGGGACAGTCATTCATAAGCCAACCGGCGCGGAATTCACCCCGAACGGACTGAATGATGAGTTCGAGGGCTCTTTAATGCTGACCAAATTAGTCCTATTGGACTGGCGGCATTGCGGCGTTGATCTTGTCGTAATTCTTCGCCACGAGATCGATATTGCCAGGGAATTTCACGGGCTCCGGGAGGGATTTCAGTTTTGACTGTAATTCGTCGAGTTGTGCCTTCTTGTCGTTTGGCGCCAACTTTTCGCTATCTATAAAGGCGATGTGCTTTTTGATAACGGCGTCGGGGCCTACATATTTTTTTGTGTCAGGATCGATTCCGCTCATAACCAGGCCGATGTTCTCAGCAACATCACGATATTCGGCATAATTCGCGAACTTGTATTTCTTGGCCACATCTTCGAGCTGCTCCATCACCTTGGGATCTGGTTTGTCCGCGTCAGGCGCCTTGGCGACGATTGGCACCATCTCCTTTTGAGCGGCAATGAAGCTCTCAATCTGCGCATCTGCTAGGGCGATCTGCTTCAGGTTCTCGTCAGGCGACGTTGCTTCTTGCGCAACAACATTTTGGCTCAAGGCGCCCAAGGTCAATGCTACCGTAAGTGCCATGCTGAAAACCGCGATGAAGCGGTGAGTGACGATGCGCATGAGGTCTCCTTAGCTTGGCTGGTTATCTAGCGCAGTTCGCGAAAATTAAAGTCATGTTGCTCGCCGACTGAGGCGTTCAGTATAGCAAGCAGCGGCCATAGGGACCAAGGTAGTAGCCGGAGGGGCACACAATCGGGGCAACCACCGGCGGTGGCACAACTACTACAGGCGACGGAGCCACTACCATAGGAGGCACAGCCACAGTGCCGTTGCGAATACAATAACCATAGACGCCCACGGTGGAAGCCCAGGCCACACCAGTCCCACACCAATATGATATCAGACGCCGCTTTTTGCATCGGTGCGAAAAGAATAGGCGAGGCTTGGACGCCGAACGAAAATAGCGACGCGCCACAAGCCAGAATCAAGCAAACCTTTTGACATTGGCAAACTCCTTACGCTTTTCCGTCCATCCTGATCGGCTGCACGGTTTTGCTGAGCAGTAACGTATGAAAGCACTTCCGGGGCCCGGCCAACTTAGCGAGTAGCACCGCGATTGAAGCTAAAGGTGCTACTCGACCTTTTCTACGTGCGAGGCGGTGCCTACAGGCTTTCCGTCCTTTTCCGCGGTCTTCTTTATAGCTATCGCCTTCCTTGGTGATCTTCGTCACCCAGCCGGAATCCCAGGTGATCACCGCGGCACTACCCTCCTCCTTCCACATGCCGGACAGGCCCTCGTTGGCGCGGTCGCCTTTTGCCTTGCCGTCATCGGAGAGCCAGATAGTGAACTGTTTGCCCTCGGTGTCCGTGGTTTTCCATTTGCCGACGAATCCGCTCGCGGCGAAACTAGCAGCGCTGGTTAAGGCAACAGCAAATGCAATTGCGGCAAAGGCTGCTGTGGCTTTAGCTAGAAACCGGTGCGCATGGTTCACTTCCTCCGACTTAAGCGACATTCCCCGCATACCCTCCAGCCTGTTGGGAAATCTGCCTCATTCGGATATTTCTGACAAGACCGAGTTTGCCGCGGCTGCTTGGTGGCCGATCATCAACCTTTTGGTCGTCCCATAAACCGGGCGCTAATTCCCGCTGCGAAGCGCGGTCTAGCGATCCCGCAGCAGATGGAGTGCGTGCAGGTCCGTTTCGGGAAGCCGCTTCTTGGTGTCGTCAAGCGTCCACCAGATGTTGCAGGTCATGCAGCCCTTCAGCCGCTCACCGTGGTTGTCGATCTCTATCAGAGGCCGCTTGCACTCATGGCAGGTTCGGGTTTCGTCGGGCATTGCGGTGACAATACCCTACTCCTTCGCCAGGCGCCTTTTTAGCTGTACGCCGCACTTCCGAGCCACCGATATCCGGCCGGGATACCTTTCCATCGCCTAGCCAAACATCAGGTACAGGCTGAGCACCGCAAGAAGCAATGCCAGCGGTACCGACAAGACGAGATCGACGGCGACACTTGGCGAGTGCATCTCCTGATCTTCGAGCAGCCGCGCTGTACGCACAAAGCGAAACGTTGCGACAACCACAAGGAGGATACCGAGAAAAATAAAGGCGTGCCCCGCACCCCGACCCCACGGCCCCGAGAACCTTTCCAGCTGCGAGCGACCTGCTGCATCAATGGAGGTCGATTTTTCTATCGTGAGTGCCACGAGGTTTAGCTTCTCGATCACGAACCCAAAAGCGACCACAGCAATCCCGGTGCGTAACCAGGCAAGAAATGTTCGCTCATTGGCGGCATAGTCATTGTACCCTTGGATCATCGTTGCCTCGTTCCGTGTTCCGTCTGAAGCTGGAAACTAAACACCGGGTCGCAACCCAGTCCAGGCATGTGGAGCGAAGCGATGTGGCGCATTTCAGCACATTGATATTGATGTTGCTCGAAGGTTTCCAATGATGGTCTTGTCACGTTCCCAGGGGGCTTGCCAATCGTAGATGAGGATCAGAAAATCCTGACTAGTAATAATGGTTCGCGCGGCAGAGGACCAGCCGAAGCCTGTTGCCGCAAAGCACCGAGAACATCGCCCATGAACCAAAATGGAGGAACCACAATGCCCGAGGAAAGAAAAAGGGTGCTGCCCTTATGGGCGTGGATCTTGGCTGCCGTGGTTCTAATCGGGATTATCGCCGTTGGATCCCTCAGCACGGTCCGACTCCGCCATCAACTTGAGACGGCCTACGCAAATCTTGCGAGGGCTGAGGACGAGACGGCCGACGCAAACATGCGTGCCATGGAACTCAAGAAACAACTCGATATTTCGAAATCAGAACTGGATGGCGCCAATACGCAGCGCATTGCGATCGAGAAAAATTTGGGCGAGGTAACCTCTGATCTCGAGCATTTGAAATCGGAACTGCAACAAAAACAGTCTCGCTTAGATGCTCTGCAAAGCGATATTACGGGAGCCACGCAAGCATCGGATCAAGCTAAATCGGAAGTGGCGAAGGCAAATGATCAAAACAACGCCATCCAATCCAAGCTAGATCAAGCTAACGCCGAGATCGAAAGGCTCAGGACACAACTAACCGAGGCGAAGGCAGTCCTCTCAAAGGAGGGTCCAGAGCCGATGCCTTCTGAGTCTCCGGAAGCACAGCCGCCGGCCGAGGTGGCTCCAACACCTACGCCTGCGCCATCCCCAGATAGCCAATAAGGCAAACTAAGCTATTGGTGGCTGCAACGAGGTTGCTGGCCCGAGCAGTCTCGTTGCCGTCAAGATCACCCAGCTTAGCTGGCGGCATTACTCCGGCCCAAGGGCCATCACAGATTTCGTTTTAGCGATGGTGCCAGTCCCGCCGGTTGGAACCGGATGGTGGCTCGTGATGCAAGCCGAAAGCGTAAAAGCCAGAGCGACGACAACGAGAATGGCTGAGATGCCTTTCATCGCCATTCCGCTCAATTGATGCCCCAACCCGCCATTGGGGTCGCAACCGCGCCTGCGGTTGCACCAGCGACGCCACCGATTGGACCGGCGAGAGCAAAGCCGGCTACACCGCCTGCCGCGCCTCCACCGATGGCCTCCTGGGTTGTCGTGCAGCCACCCAGCGACAGCACGATGACGACTGCAAGAAAGAACCACGTACGCATAACTACTCCCTCACGCAAGAAAACAGGACGACCCCGGCAGGGTTGCAGAGAGACAGGTGCCAGGGCCGTCCCAGGGGGAGCCGAGTATGACCCCCGTATCGACCCCCGACCCGGTCGAGGAGGCTAAGGATAAAATTTTACTCAAATCTAAATGAACGGTGGGTGCCCGCAGAGAGAGGTATGCGGCCCGACGGATGCATATGGCCCAAGATCCGCCGGGCCTGACCATCGAGTTGCTGGGATGCAGACCTGATGGCTAAGACGGTAATGAATTCGATGAAGTGTTGTTCCAAAGCGGCCCGACAGCGCGTGTCACCGAGCCGCCGGGCCTAACCGCCACAGTGAATGTGCAATTCGAGGCGACGGCTACGGTGCCAACAATTCTAATGGACCACTCGTTCCAACGATAATTTTGATCACCAAAAGGAATTTTCACGAATGCCTGACGTCCAAATGCCCGACGGAGTTGTTGTTCGTTTTCCGGACGACATGCCGTCCAATCAGATTCGGGGAGCAGCCTCTTTCCTTCCCTTACGGAATGGAGGCGGTCGGCGCCCTACTAGCGTATGCACGATGGGGAAATTGGAGAGCGGCGCTCTTAAACGTCATCAATCCCCCGCCGTAACGCCGTTGATAGCTCGATATTCGAGGTCGCCAAGTCGCGAGCTATTTGAGCAACGCTCTGCGTTGTAGCAGCAATGGTATCTGGCGCTGTAATGGTGGTCATCTGATTGTTGAGAAGTTGAACCGTAGCCTCCAACTCGTTGCGCTTCTGCGAGACCACGGCTTCCTTCTCGCGCGCGAAGGCTAATCGAGCGCCGCGTGCGGCGCTTTCGGCCTTTAAGGCATTTATTTGTCTACGATAGTACCAGCTCACCAGAGCCCAAACCACCAAGGCAATTGCTATCGCGCCACCAATCGCCAGATGTGGCGCGGCGCCGATTAATGCCCACTCAGTGGCCCAGAAATTAAGGTTCATAGCTTCGCCCACTCCAAGTCGGCCACTCCAGTTGAGGCAGCCTGGTTTTCTGCCATCGGCACCGCGGGCGATCAACCAGATTAAGTCGAAGGGGCGACGGTCCTCAGACCGGGAAAATTATTGGGACTCGATGTCCACTTAAAGGTCGGAACAAAGCACGCGGAAAATCCACCGTGTCCCCTCTAACTAGGAAACCAATGAGTGAATGATGATCGAAACAAAATCGGCGCCTGATGCTACAGGCCAAAAGCAGGATACGCGGTTTAAGCCAGGCCAAAGCGGCAACCCGGCTGGCAGACCTAAGGGAGCACGCAACAAAGTCAGTGAGGGACTTCTAGAGGCTCTTGCAAAGCACCTTGAGTCAAATGGCGAGGCCGCCATCGAGAAGGTCTATGCCGAGCGCTCGCATGACTACCTCAAAATCATTGCCTCGTTAGTGCCGAGGCAAATGGAGATTGACGACCTGCGCCCGACACGCCGCGCTGAAGACATGACCGATGATGAGCTGGCGGGTCGGCTTCGGCCGGCGCCGTTTGTCTCTGAGCTGCGGCCTTCAGGTCAGAACCGATAGCCGTAGCGGATGCCCAATCTGTCGAGTCCTTCATTTGGCTCGACGATAAAGGCATTCGAGGTGTGCTCGAAATAAGCCGACAGGCTGCTGTGCGCGCCGAAGCGATAGCCTATCTCGACCGGGATGTGGAACAGCACGCGCGAGCCGAGCGCCTTGCGATCCCAATCCTCAAACTGCAGCTGACCGTTGTGAATAGCGCCCCCAATGCCGAGTTCAAAGAACACACCGCTCGGCATTTCGTACTGCCAGCGTGCGTCGATGTAGGCGTGGCTCGTCGCACCGACCGTATTGATCGTGCCGCCAAGTGCCGGCCGAACGGTGCCACCCAAAAAAGGCACGGACGGTGACAGTAGGGCTTCAACATTGATGTCTACCGAGTTGGGCTCGGCGCGAAAGCCGCTCCAGAGATCCGGCACGTCATGGTCGAGGACGCCGAGCTTGAGCTCCTGAACCAGACCATCGGCAATCGCGGGCGCGACAGCGCCGCACAATGCGAGCATCACGGCAAAACATCCGACGAGATTTCTTGCTCGCATCGATTGCGTGCGGACCTTCGTGGCCGAGTGGATCTTAGCTAAAACACAGCGAGCCGCGCTCGAACACCAGAAGTCTTTTCTCACGGCGAGGCATCCCCCTCGTCTGCTTGATCGTGAAATCAGACCTAGCGCGTTCAAGGTTCCACCCTCATGCCGCAAATAGCCGCATTGGGGCTGCCAACTGCGGCATGCGCAAGACCGACGCCCCGCAGGGAATGCTCACCAGCGTATTCTATTTATGTCGGCCCGCGCCATGACCGTTGCGGTGATCCCCGGCGGACTCAAAGTGTGACGCCAATGGGGCGGTCGTGGTCCTTGCTGGCTTAATGGACATCGTTGCTCCTTCCAGTTTGCAATCCTGGGCACACACACAGAAACAAATGAGTGAATATGACAATTAGACCACAGAACAGACATTTGAAGCCTATTCAGCCAGGTGAGGTTCGCAATCCAGCGGGACGACCCAAGGGCTCTCGCAATAAACTCAACGAGACATTTCTGCAGGCACTCGCCGAGGATTTTGAGGCAAATGGCAAGGAGGTAATTGAGAAGGTGCGGAAAGACCGACCTCAGGACTATCTCAAGGTCATTGCGGCTGTGCTCCCGAAGCGCATGGAGATCGAAGATGCGACACCCGCACGTCCAGCCTCAGAGCTGACTGACGATGAGCTGGCGACCATTATTTCTGGATCGAACGGAACTGAAAAAGAGAGACATCCTGAGAGTGTATGGGGCTTCTGATTATGCAGTCACGGCTGATGGAGGCGATTTCACGGGCCATGTCGTCGTGGGTGTTGACCCTGAGGGACGCATGTATGTGCTGGACCTCTGGCGCAAACAAGCATCCTCAGACGCCTGGATTGAGGCCTTCTGTGATCTGGTGAGCTTGTGGAAGCCCATGATGTGGGCTGAGGAGCAGGGACAGATTAAAGCCGGCGTTGGTCCCTTTCTCGACCGCAGACAGCGAGAGCGTCAGGCTTATGTCTTCCGTCGGGTCTTCCCGACCAGAGGCGACAAAGCAGTCCGGGCACAATCCATTCGCGGCCGCATGGCTCTTGAGGGACTTATCTACCAACAGGCGCAGCGTGGGTGCCTGCTTTCAGGTCAGAACTCCTGAGCTTCCCCGCCGGGAAACACGACGATCAAGTGGATGCGTTAGGCCTGGTTGGGCAGCTGCTCGACAGGATCTTGCCGGACAGCATCCGAAGCCACCTGAGATCAAGAAGTTTGATACCGGCTACCGGGTCGTTAGACCCGACCTGCCAGCCCGGCGATTGGCGCTGCTACTGACGCGCGTCGCGACCGATTCACTATCGATAATCTCTGATTCTCAAACCCATTTCGAGGGCCTTTAATGCTGACCAAATTGCGCTGTGAATGCTGTGACCGTGAGTTGGCGCCGAGCAAAACAGGAAGACCAAAGCGTTTCTGCTCTTCTCGCTGCCGGACGGCTACAAACCGAGTTTCGTTACACGATGGGAGCCAAAACGGCCTGAGATACCGGACAGGCCTCGGAAGCCCAAAATCGGCTTTTCAAGAGACTGATCCACAACAGGAATTTCTGTCACGAAACTCTATCTCGAAAAAACACCCCCTCCGCTTTGAGCGAGTGAACGAAGTCACTTGGAAGCTGACCGATGGAGAGGGATCAAACGTGCCGGCTCGCCTCGGCTTCTGGGGCGGGTATCGGACCTCGAGAGCGGTCGCGTGGGTGATGAGTGTCGCCCCCGGTCAATGGCTAGCCAGATATCGAGACCAATGCTGTGGACCAAGTAGCATCGCCCAGGCGAAGGCAAGTGCGCTCAGGATGGCCAGAGGCAAAGCAGGTGACTGGATGGTGCGGAATCCGATCGCGGAGCTGAATGGACTCCAGGCCATCCTTAGTGACCGGCATTCATAAGAAAGGCCCCGGCGCTGCGACACGCCGAGGCCTCTGGCTACCGACGGTTACTCAGTACAGAGCCGGTAGTGGTTTGGTTATGTAACACAGTCATTAACGATAAGTTCCGGAGCGGCCCATAGACGAAGCCCCGATGCTTCCTCACACCGAGGCTTCTAATCCCGACATTATCCGGAGAGACGCTCTGGGGCGCTTGCCAACCAGCGCATCTATCAAGCGTTGGTTTCGAATAGAACGAAGCCCCGGCGATTGGAGGATCGCCGAGGCTTCTGACCTAACCGACGATTCATCAGGGTAATCGTCAGGCGGGGCTGATTATCCAACCAATCTTATAACCAATAGTTTCGCGGCTGATTTCGGAACCCGGTGAAGAGGCTGTGGATTGTGTGGAAAACCACAAAGCGACCTAAATCAATTTAACCGATGCGGCACTAATTTTGCCTGGTGACGGTGCTGATCCCTCGCTAGGGAGGGCTTTTGATGCTGAACTTGCCGCGACCAATGCAAATCCTTCTATCGCATTTAGCGACGACTAGTATCTTGTACGGCAGGCATCATCCCACCCATAGATCACGCTAATTGAGCAGCGTTCATGGGCGATGGCTCAGCCTTTACCGGATTAAGATGTGCCAAGGGGATCTCAATCTTGATAGTCAAGCCACTGGGATTCCATTTATTAGAAAATTGACCGCCGAACTGATTTGCGACGATCTTGCGTGCAAGGCTCCCGCCAAATCCCTCCCTACTGGGGGGACCTTTGATAGGAGGCCCCCCTCGCTCCTCCCAGGTCATTACAAGCCAGTCTTCCTTAGAAGAACAATCGATGTGAACAACGCCAGTTGACGCCGATAAGGCTCCATATTTAGCCGCATTGGTAGCTAGCTCATGAAGAAGAAGTGCGACGCTCGTGTGGGCGCTGGCATTGATTTTCTGATCACACCCGGTAATAAGCACGCGTTCAGGGTTGCCCGATCCGGTGGCCGCGTAGGGCGCGAAGATTGCATGAATAAGACCCTTTAGCGTTGGCTGGTCTCCAAATTCAGCTTCTGGCTGGATCAGGCCGGGTCGAGTGAGCTGTTGAGCACGCGACAGGGCGGCCAATCTTTCCTTTATTGCCGTTTCCATGTCCATCGGCGTTTTCGATGCGCGTGCACTAAGCGTAACCAGGGAGTTTGTGATGGCAAAAAGGTTATTTATACGGTGACGCATTTCTCCAAGAAGGAGCGATTGCACCTCTTGAGCTTTTCGACGTGCAGTGACATCCCTTGCGATTTTTGAAGCACCAACAATTTTGCCCGTGGCGTCCGCTAGCGGAGATACGCTGAGGGAGATGTCGATGAGTTCACCGTCTTTGCGTCGCCTTACAGTTTCGTAGTGTTTGATTCGTTGCCCCTTCCGGAGCCGCTCCAGGATTGAAGGCTCTTCGTTGGGACGGTCTTCTGGTACCAGCAGGCTTATGGATTTGCCGATGACCTCGTCGGCTTCGTAACCAAATACTCTTTCGGCACCCTTATTCCAGCTGGTGATGATGCCGTTCAGGTCCTTAGTAATGATGGCATCCTCCGAAGTCTCTACCAGAGAGCTGAGTTGTCCAAGACCGAGTTGCGCCTGGCTTCGGAAGTCGATTTCGAAGAGCAGAAGATCGACGGCAGCATTAAGCGCGGTGACGACACCCACCAACAGCAGGCAGACGAGAGTGAAGGTGATCAGCGAGACTAGTTGTGCCTGATCGAGTGCGAAGCTAAAGGCTGGGGGCATGAATAGCCACCACGCCACCGCGGCCGAGAGGATGCTGGAAAGCGTCCCCAACCAAAAACCACCGAGCAACGTAGCCACCACAATGGCTGGGTAGTACGTGGTAAACGGGATGCGCTCCTGCACAAGCCCGCCGATAGCCCATCGAATGAAGGTGGCGATTAGCACACCACCCACGAGGGAACCCCATACGAACCAAGGATTTGCTGTAGTTGGTGAAGCTCTTTAGCCCAGCGATGTATTCGCTCAGTGTCGGGGAGGGACGACATACTTGGAGGCCCAAATACGAGTTCGTGAAGGTAACAGGCTTTGACCGGCAGTAAAGGCTTGGCGCAATGAACCTTGAACCGGCAAAAGGGTTGTCTTCTTAAGTCCCCCGTGAACTGAGTTAATGATGCCCGTCTCTCCCATTTATGTCCTGGTAGTTGAAGACGAGTTTTTTAGCCGATTGCATGCGGTGAACCTTGTCGAAGCTGCCGGTTATGAGGCGGTTGAAGCATCAAACGCCGACGACGCCATTGCGATTTTGGAGGCCCGCAAAGACATCCGGATAGTCTTCACGGATATGGATATGCCAGGCTCAATGGATGGCCTCAAACTCGCTCATGCCATCCGCAAACGCTGGCCGCCAGTCGAGGTTATTCTCACCTCAGGCCATTTCAATCTCAGCGACCACGACATGCCTGAGCGTGGTCGATTTTTTCCGAAGCCTTATCGTGATCAAGATATCATTTCCACGCTACGCGATTTTGTCGCGTAGGCTCCGCCGGATTCGCCAAGATCGACGGACGACGAATTGTTCATTTGGGTTACTCACGACACTCCTCCTCGTTGCAATGAGGAGAATTTATATCAAGTTGAAGATGACCGGCAGCGCGGTTGAACCTCGGACTGACCAACAAAAACAAATCTTTGGCGTGTCCTAGCAAGTTTCGCGCAAAGGAGTTGGCTAGGTACGCTCACCGGGGCGCACCGCCTCAATGGCAAGACCTTTGCCGTGGAGGCATGCAATGGCATTTAGGTTGCTCCACGCACGATACGAAACCCCACGAGCTTACGTCGAGCTGCGAGAACCCAATGATGATGGTGGCGAGATGCTGGCCAGCGCCATCTTTTCTTTTCGAACGTGCACAAGCCTAACCAGTCGACAGATTGAACAGGAGATTGTGCGCAAGGCCGCCACCTGCTGAAAAGGGCGGCGATGGCTGCCTGAGAGTTGAGGTGGGGTCGATACGGGGGTCGACCCCTCTCGGCGGCTCCGGTGACCCAGCTCTTGCTTGGGAGCCGCCGGGGCCGCTTTTCGGCGAGCAAGTCTCGGAATGCCCCCGCTTTCGCATCGGCATTTTTGCGGCCACGCAGAAGCGGTCGCTCACTGCGTCGAAGCCCAGAGGCTTCGTGAAATCGATCTTTTGCATGTTTGAGTCCCCTTATTGAATCGGACCAACCTAGCACGAGGCGTCCAGGCCGCTGCCGCTAACTGGCTTCTTGGTCGTCGATGTTTCGATCGGACGCAGGTGGTTCCGAGGAGGAAAGCCGGCCAGCGGCTTTACCGAAGGATGCACGTAACTCTGACCAAGCACGCACAACGCCGTCACCCACGTCACGGGCCCCTTGGCGCAAAGGCTCGGAGCGTTCCCAAAGGTCCTGCGCGGCCGCTTTTGATCGTTCTCGCATATCGCTGTATGCCGATTGAGCCTCGCCGCCCTGCTGCACCGGCCGAATTGCTGATTTCATCGAAACTGCCGTTCGGTGGCTTGCTTCCAAGCGTCAGCACTGGTTTTCACTTTCTGATATTGGGCCTGGAGGCTCTGGACGAGGTGACTGCCCATCAACCCCGTGTGGGCTCCAACCTCTGAGATCTGACGGCCGAGCGTCTCCAGATCACGCTCCAGCCGGGACCATTCGTATGCCGCGAGACGCTGGGATTTTTGCGGGGAAATTCGACCTTCCGAATGACCGTCAGATTGGTATTCGTTTTCCATGGCCGCTCGGACTCCGTGCTTCGTCAGGCAGCGTCAGAGTATTCGAGATAGTTGGGCTCGGCGACCTCGATCTGTTCGAGGGCGGTTAGCAAGCCCGGTCCTCGATCTCTTCCGCTGGCTAGGTTGCAACCAATGAAGTTCGCCACAGCGATGCTCCCTGGCCTTACCTAAGTAGACTACAACAAAATGGGCGCCCCCCGAGGCACCTCAATCTGAGGCGAGGATCATCAGCTGTATGGCCCTGCTCCCGCAGGGATCATCTCTAGGGATCGCGTACACGTTCGCTCCCGCAACCAGCTCGTGCGCGGGTGTCCGCTATGGGTCGGAACATGAACTCGGTGAACGCGATCGTCCGCTAAGTGCCACAAGCAGACATCCCTATTATCGTGCCGAAACCCAACCATCAGCTGGGGCCCGACGGAAGGAACTTATCCCAGTGTTCACTCATTGATTTCACATAACCGTTGGCCATGGCGCGCCAGGGAGGGCGGCGACGTTGCAAGCTCAGCCCCGCTTCGCCCGGCGCCCTTTTGCTGTAACATGGCAGCAGCGAGAGGAGGATTGTTAGATGGGTCAGAAGTTGATGAGAACGGAAGAGGAGCTTCGGAACATCGTCATCGGCGAGCTCCGCACGCACGAAGAATGCGGCGACATCACCGGGGTGACCGTCAGGCGAGTGCGCGGCGAGACCTGGGCCGTGGGGGCCATCGACCATGACCGCGGTTCCGGCGCTTACCAGCGAACGATGGAGGAGGTCGTGGCGCAGCTTAACGTCGCGTACGGGCTGACCAGGGGCCATAGACGCGAGGTATCTCGTTAGCTTTTCACTAGCCCAGCAGCTCTGGCAGCTTCGCAATGCTCAGGGCGATCCGCCTGCGTCGTCCTCGGTAAGCACTTTCGCCAGGCTCGCGGCTGCCGTGCTAGACGTAGGCGAGCGCCTGCCCATTGGCATCGACCACCTTCAGCCTATGGTTAGAAGTCGAGGTGCTCTTGCGGCGGCACGGTCCCACGGCTCGCCGTCGAGGATGATCTGCACGTCGAGGAATTGCGCCACCATCCCCTCTCAAATGGAAAGCGGCCCCGGGGAGGCAAGTCCCTGAGGCCGCATATACGCGAGACTACACCCATTGTCGGGCTAACTTGTTGACCGTCCGTTAAGCGCATCGGGTGCCGATTAGCGCGATCTCACCCGAACTTCACGCCTAGCTTACCGTCGGCCCGCCAGATCGTGCGGGCCACATGGCGGGTCCTATCGCTATCAATGTGCAGATCAAACTTTTCAGGCACCCCCAGAAGGTTCGGCAGCACTAGCAGCGCGCCCGAAGGCGATAAATTACGCACGACGCAGTCGATCACCGAGCGGCCGTCATTAAAAACCACGCGGCCTCTCTTGAGAGTGCGCGTGCGGGTTGCGGGTTGTCTGCGCTCTTCCATTGTCGCCCCTCAGCAAAAGAGTAGTGCGCTACCGTTAACGGGCGATTGCCCGGGGAAGCCCCATAACCTCACCAGGTTCCGATCAGCCGCTGGACGGCGCTCGGCCTTGAGGAGGCCCACCGGGACCTCCGGATCTCCCCGGCAGAATTTGATGAGGTCGCAGCAGAGCTTGGACGGACCCTCGATTTCTTCAAGGTCCCGAAGCCTGAGAAGACCGAAGTCCTTTCCGCCTTCGCCGCCCACAAAGGCGAGGTCACCGCCGGCTACGTCGAGGTCCCTAAGCGAGGCTGAAGCACCCGGCAGCTCCTGGGTTCTCGGGACCGTTTGTCTCAGGGAACTTTTTCGCGCCAGGTTGCATCTTTCAATCCGGAGCGGTTGGTCGAGCGGCTATCCGGCCCAGGACGGATGAAAGGCCAGGAGGGAATAACATGCGAAATCTGCGGCTCAATAGCGCCTCACGTCGATTGATCCTTTTGGCTGGCTTTGCAGGGCTTCCGCTTACTTTGGCTCTCGCCCATGAGGGGCATCATGCCGAATGTAACGAGACGGCCATAAACGCGTTGAAGGCGGACATTCAGGCCATGGGCGAGGGTGAGGCAAGGACGACAGCCACGAAGGAATTGGAAGCAGCGCAACAGATGATGGCCAAGAATGACATGGAGGGATGCAAGAGCCATATCCACAGCGCCATGGAGGCGACAGAGAAATAAATGCCTCGCTCGAGCTCCAGAAGGCGTTGGGGTTTGGTGACAGGCTCGCTGTTGGTGCTCCTCGGCGTCGCCGCGATAGGGACCTATGCTGGCCTTTACAACATTGCGGCTGACGTTCCTCACCTGCAACCCGTCTATTGGCTGTTTGAGACAGTACGGGAACGGTCGGTCGCAGCCCGGGCACGGGATATCGTTGTTCCCAACGATCTGGATGAATCGAGCCGCATCTCAAAAGGTGCGGGCCAATATGCGGATATGTGCAGCGGTTGTCATCTTGCGCCCGGCATGGAGCGGACGGAGATCAGCCGGGGACTATACCCCCGCGCGCCCGAACTTCGGCGCAAAACTGATCTTACGCCCGCCGAACAGTTCTGGATCGTTAAGCACGGCGTGAAAATGACGGGCATGCCAGCCTGGGGCGTCACCCATGACGACGAACTGCTTTGGAACGTGGTGGCATTCGTGCGCGAGCTGCCGGAGCTAACGCCCGAGCAATATGAGAACTCTGGTGAAGAACGCTCCGAAACACGAGGAGCTGATGCAAGAAATGGAAACGGGCGGCGACCACGAACAAAACGGGGACCACGAGTAATCTTGCGAGCACCACTCGCCTGAAGCCGGTGCTCGGGATTTTCGCCAGGCGCCGACTACACGGCGAAATCAAGCACAGCCTTCTGCATTAAAAGGCGAAGGGGCGCGTGGTCGCCTCGTGTTCTAGTGAAACGCGAGGACTGTCACTATCACAGGCCCATTGCCTTATGGGCCTCATCCATGTGCTTCATGCAGCCAGCCGTGTCACCCTTCTTCATCGCGGCCTTGGACATGTCGAGAGCCGTCGTCGCCTCTTTCTGCTTGGTGGCGTCCGTCATTTTAGCGATCATGTCATCCATCTGCTTCATGTGGGCATCGTTGCAGAGGTCCGGGGCGGCATACGCAGGGCTAAGGGCCATGAGCGCTAGAAATGCGGTAACCAGGGATGTCTTGAACATTTGCTTTTCCTCATTCGCTACGTTCGACCTTGGTCAGGCCTAAACTCCCCACGTGGCGATTTGGTGGACGGCTTCAGGCAAATTTCCGTGACCGCCCGGCACGATCCTAAGAAGCCGCCGCAATGAGGCTGACGACCAGCATGGAAGAGGACATGCAGTGGGTAGCGACCCTATGGATGGTTGGCATTTGAGCCAACGGGATCTCGCAGTGAGAAGTCGGCTATTGGCACAAAGCGGACGAGCGCGGACGCTGATCAATGTCCGTTCCAAGCAACAGGAGACATCAAATTCTTAGCGCGTATGCACGTCCGCTCGTAACCCGAAGCGACGACCGTGGTCGAGGACGCTTCAGCACATTCCGCACCGATGCAGTGATCCCACCGGCCACCGCGTGGCGCTGCGGATGTGACCGGCGCCGGGCTTTGCCCTGGGTACTGAACATGGGCCCGTTTCGCAAACGCCCCATGGCTGAACGAGGATGCTCGAGATAGCGCAGGGTTCGTGTGCGCGTTGGAGAAACGGCATGCCAAAGGTCGCTCCCGTCCGTCTCTACGGCAAGCGTGGGTGTCCTTCCGCCTATGCCATCCGCGATTTCTTGCACCGAAGCGACATCCCCTTTGAGTGGATTGAGCTGCGCGACGACGAGCACGCCCGCAAGGAGCTTGGCGTCGAGAACGTGGACGATGCCCGCCTTCCCATCTGTATTTTTGACGACGGAACGCGCATGGAGCGGCCGACCGTCCGCCAGATCACTGAAAAGCTGGGTTGGTTCCGCCATCCATCCCGCGCCGAATACGACCTCGCCATATACGGAGCTGGTCCAGCAGGTCTAAGTGCCTCCGTTTATGGCGCGTCGGAAGGCTTGAAGACTGTCTTGGTTGAGCGCTTCGCGGTGGGCGGCCAGGCTGGGACCAGCCCCAAAATCGAGAACTATCTCGGCTTCCCCGAAGGCATCAGTGGCGCCGACCTTGCCGAGCGTGCGCGGGAGCAGGCATCCCGGTTTGGCACCGAAATCCTCATTCACCGAGCGGGCGTGCGCGGCGAATTCACCACCTGCAGGGGGGTCGTTGATCTCGATGATGGGACCAAGATCATCTCTCGCGTCTCCGTCTGCGCCACGGGCGTGGAGTACCGTCGTCTTGGCCTACCAAACGAGGAAAAGCTGTTCGGCGCTGGCGTCTATTATGGGGCTGGCGCAAGCGAAGCCCAACTTTGTGGCAACGAGCACGTCGTCATCGTGGGTGCGGGCAATTCTTCTGCACAAGCCTCGCTGTACCTTGCCCGCTACGCTCGCAAGGTCAGTATCGTCATGAGAGGCGAGCGTTTGAACGACAATGTCTCTGAATATCTGGTTGATCGTGTCACGCACACGCCGAACATAGAGATCGTGCCTAAGTCGCTGGTCGTTGCGTTGCATGGCGATGACATGTTGCGAGCGGTGACGCTTAGGAACTGCGAGACCGGCGAAGAGCGGACGATCGAGACGAGCTTTCTATTTCTATGTCTTGGCGGGGTTCCAAATACCCAGTGGGCGAAGGAGGTCGGCATCGTTCGCGATGAGGAGGGCTATCTTGTGACCGGACCCGACCTGAGGAAGTTCAGCACGCCGGGGGAGACCTGGAAGCTCAACCGTGAGCCGTACTATTTGGAAACCTCCATGCCGGGCGTGTTCGCGGCCGGTGATGTGCGCCACGGCTCAATTAAACGTGTCGCGTCGGCTGTGGGCGAAGGGGCCATGGCGATCGCCTTCGTGCACCGTTACCTCGCATCGGGATAACCGTATGGCGCCCCCGGACCAGGACCACAGCGGCTCACCACTGTCACCGCTAAAGGGGAGGAACGGTCATGCGCGTCAAAGAGGAGTTTACTGAGGCGCAGAGGCGCTTTGGCCTGCTCAGCTTTTACGACAAGTTCGAGCACATCGTCATTCTCATACTCACCGTATTGATCGCCATCTTCATCGTTTTCGCCATCTGGAACCTCGCACTCAAGATTTTTTTGAGCATCGCTTCAAGCACATTTGACCCGACCGACTACGCGGTTTTTCAGGCCGTGTTCGGCATGATCTTTACCGTCATCATTGCGCTTGAGTTCAAGCGGTCGCTGCTCGTGGCTGCCGAGCGGCAGCACAGCGTCGTCCAGGTTCGTACCGTGGTCTTGATTGCAATGCTTGCCATCCTGCGCAAGCTGCTGATCCTCGACATTGGACACGCAACGGAGGAATTGTTCGCCCTTGCTGCGGCAATAATCGCGCTTGGGGCCGTCTATTGGCTTGTGCGCGACCAGGATCGATCCGAGTGGAGGGAGCGGCATGCCGCTGAGGGGACCCCCGAGCCAATTCGTGCACAACAACCGCTAGTTTAATGCGACCAACAGGCGGATAATCGGCTGTCCACAGGAGGCGATCATGGCAACCACATCTGGAAAAGCTGGTCTGTTCGGCCCGTCCGCCTCAGGTCATCGGCGAATTCGGCAAACAGGATATAGTGGTCCTGCGAGGAGCGGCAAACGTCCTGGTGATGGCTATCCAAGCCATCACAGCTTCCCGCCCGTTGACACTTTCGATCCGTCACCTTCAGGACCTTCAGCGGTTCCAAGGATTGACTGATGGCGCGCAGAGCGGGCAGTGCAGACTTCCGCTCCACAGCGGACAAGTGCGGAAATGGCTCGCGGATCTGTATGACCCGACTTGGTGTCGTGATGAGTTAAGCCGTTGTGCATTATTTCGGACGCGATATGGAGTTATTGCGCCGTTTGACTATCCCTTCTGGTTCCATCGTTTGACGCGGTCATGGGGATGGACTGGCATTATCGATCACCACAAGCGTGATAGGCGCCCTGAAGCGGGGTCTCCGCCCCTTGAGAGGGAACTTGACATTCACGTCTGCGGCGGAAACGGGGAATATTCCCGACAAATGCCGCACGAGCTTCTCTCCATCGGAGAACGTGTTGGTTTTGATGGTGCAGTGTTCGCTAAAGCCAGCCGATTAGAGCCAAGGTGGATAGCGCGCTTCAGATGGTTTCCAGCTCTACTGCACTGTTTATTGTTGCCGACGATGGGCACTGGACAGTCGTTCAACAGGGAATGAACGGTAAGCGGATACAAGCCCGCCGCTACCATTGGCTTTCTGAAGGTCTGCAGAGCTTCGTAGATGCGCCCCAGCGGCCATGGAAGGACCAGGGCCAGGGCGAGATCATGAATCTCACCGACCAACGAGCGGAAGCCTCGCGGCGCAATCAAGGGGGCTTTCTCTGGTGCCTGGGGCCTGACGGAATGCTCCGCGAACTAGGAACACTGAGGAACCTGCTCCACTAACGGCAACCCAAAATATTCGAAACAGTCGTTATGGCCGAATTGGTTTCTCCCGCGACACCACGACGTTCGTCGACACGACGTATCGCTGCGGCGACTCCATGGGAATTTGGCAGCGGCGGTCGACCGCGGTCCGTCCACTTCACGGAACTTCTGCTCACACCTGGGGTCGGCGAGAGGACGGTCTCCCCTAGCCTTCGATTGCAGAGGTGATGCACGGGTCCCCTTACCGGCGCACCGATCCCGCGCGCTTTTCGTCCGCGCTTGGGAGGACGGATTTCCGTTTCCCGTGCCGGTTGAGTCTCACGACGAGACAATTCGAGTGTTGAAATCCGCCGTTAAGAGGCAAAGCTCGGCCGAGAGGAAGAGCTCGCTGCCGTGAAGCGGCTGGACGATCAAGCGAGGAAAATGGAGCGCGGTTTCGGGTCCTTCTGTGGAGCAACTAATCACCGAAGAGAAGGCTTCATCGCAGTCGAATGCTGGCCGAACTGTCTTCGGTTCTCCAAGCCCTCATGAGTTAAGCTTCGCTCTGGTCTTCTTCGCCTTTTTCTCGGTTTCCAAAGGCCGATAGCGATCGCCTGCTTTTGCTGGTCACCTTTTTGCCGCTGCGACCGCTCTTCAGGGTGCCCGCTTCCGCTTTCGCATGGCGAACTCGACATCTTTGGAGGCGCTCTTTGACGTCTTCCGCTTCGAGGACTGTGTCGTCACCTCGTTCCTCCCGAGCAGCACCAGGACAAATAACGAGGAGCACTAGCCAAGACCGCCTGCCGGATAAGGCCCCCGACCGGCGCTGTAAGGCCAGACGGCAGCGCGCCAATCATAAAGAAAGACCAAATCAATGAAAATAAGGGTTCCTGTTCTTGAATAGTGAGGTCCTCCAACGGGCTATTTGGTAACGCTGCTCGTTACTGAACTCAATCAGGCTTCCGACCCCCGCGAAAGGAATTGCGGGGTCTATCTGTCGTTTAGACGACGTGAAAAAGACAAGCGCGATGATGACGACCAAGGGAACGCCTGAGAGCCAGAGAGTCGAGGGCATTGTTGCCTCCAATTTTCGATGGACCATGGGTGGTTCGAATGGCGCTGTGGAAACACAGAAGGCTCGCGATTGTTCCAGAGAGCATCGAGGTTTAATTCTGCAGGGCGCCCACGGTGCATAACGCCGGGCCTAACCACCAAGTGGTCTGGCGATGAGCTTGGTGGCTAAAAAGAAAACGCTTGGCCAAAATGGCCGTTCCATTTTCGGCGAGATTCGACTAAACAAAACTTTTGTCTTCCGGGTCCGTTAGTGGGTTTGGAGTGTCGGGAACATCCCAGGCGCCGCCGTCGGGATTTTTTGCCACACGCAATTTTGAACGCGAGAACCCGGCGTCCCCTGAACGTTGGGGTTTCTTCATTTATAATCTTCTTGCTTGGTCGATTGATAAATTGGTTTTGGGACGAGCTTTGTCTTGTGAGTTGATCATGCATGCCAACGCTTCTCTACTGGCTGGTTCATAATTTCCGATCTTGGTCCCTTAGGACCTAAGG
>CAWJXT010000008.1:0-140937 GCA_963846875.1 uncultured Alphaproteobacteria bacterium | reverse complement strand
TGAGTGTGACCTTGGGTCGCCGCCATGGCTTCGACGCAGGTCCGCACCACATTGTTGAACACGTCCTGGGCGGCAAGGCTCCAGCCGCTCGTCTGGCAATGGGTGCGCAGCGCAAGCGAGCGCGGTATCCTTGGGCTTCGAACTCCTGCATCAGCTCGGCCCACAGCATGCGAGCTGCGCGCATCTTGGCGATCTCCATGAAGAAGTTCATGCCAACGGCCCAGAAGAAAGAGAGCCGCGGCGCGAACGCATCGACGTCGAGCCCGGCGGTGATTCCCGCACGCACATATTCGACGCCGTCGGCGAGCGTATAAGCGAGCTCGAGGTCGGCGGTCGCGCCTGCTTCTTGCATGTGGTAGCCGGAGATCGAGATGGAGTTGAACTTCGGCATCTTCTGCTGGTGTAGCCGAAGATGTCGGAGACGATGCGCATGGAGGTGCTGGGCGGATAGATGTAGGTGTTCCGCACCATGAACTCTTTCAGGATGTCGTTCTGGATCGTGCCCGAGAGCTCGGCCGGCGGCACGCCCTGCTCCTCGCCGGCAACGATGAAGAGCGCGAGCACCGGCAGCACGGCGCCGTTCATGGTCATGGACACGGAGACCTGATCGAGCGGGATGCCGTCGAACAGGGTTCGCATGTCGTAGATGGAATTCGATGGCGACGCCCGCCATGCCGACATCGCCGGTTACGCGCGGATGATCGGAATCGTAGCCGCGATGGGTGGCGAGGTCGAAGGCGATGGAGATGCCTTGCTGGCCGCCGGCGAGATTGCTGGCGATAGAAGGCGTTGGAATCCGCGGTGGAGAAGCCCGCATATTGGCGGATGGTCCAGGGCCGCTGCACATACATGGTGGGGTAGGGGCCGCGCAGGATACGGCGCCACGCCGGGATAGGCGTCAAGGAATTCGAGGCCGGCGAGATCGTCCGCGTTATAGGCGGGCTTGACCGCGATGCCTTCGGCGTCTGCCAAACGGCGGCAGGCTCCCGGCATTGAAGACTCTGACGCGAGGCTCCTGGAATTCGACGCTCCCGAAATTTGGAATTCCAGTCACTTCCGCTCTCCCTTCAACTCGGCGAGCCGCGCCATGCGTTTGGCGACCATATCTTCGACAAGCATCGCTTCGTTGCGAGCGATGCCGTAGCGGCAAGCACGGTCGATTCCAGCGCTCATGGCGATAGGCGCTTTCGATTCGGCAGATCTCGTCCTGCGTATCCGTAACAGCCATGGGAGCGATCTCGGCAAAGGCGCCCATCGGTATTTTCCAAGCCCCGAATTTAGCATGCGCATCGCGCAACAAGGCGAGCATATCACCGCCTGCGTAAACGAAGCTTTGTATGCCGGCGGCCTTATATGTGGCTTCCTGGTCGCCAGGCTTGCCGGCAAGATAAACCTGCTGGCGCCCCCCCGAATTAACGCCTTGCCGGCGTCGGCGGCCTTTTCCGCATAGATCCTGTCCGACGAACAGAGGCAAGCAAGCGCCGCACCGGAGGACTTGAAGGCTTTCAGCATGTCGTCGCGGGTCTGGGCGCCTTCATGCACCATGGCCTCGATGCCGCCCGACTCGAACAGGCTCTTGGCGAATCCTGCCCGCGCGTTGAAGTTCTACGGGGCGCCCAAGGCAGGCGAGGAACACCTTGGGCCGCGCACCGCGCTTGGCGAAATAGACGTCGCTCGCGTCGCGCAGGCGCTCGAAGGGCTCGGCGAGCCGGATGCGCGGAAGCGGCTCGATGGTCTGGCCGGTTGTTCCAATGGGCGCCGGAGCCTCCGCGGTCTGGAGCACGCCGGCCGTTTCCTCGGCGAGATCGGGGAAGTCGCTCGTGCCGATCAGGGGCTCCTTGCGCCGCGCGACATTGGCTTCACGCATCGCGCGCACCTTGGCCACCTCGCGTTGGATGAGGCCCGCCTTCAGCACTTCGGCCGCACCACCCGCCCGCTCGATCTTCTCGGAAGAGCGTCCACGCGTTGGCGCAGAGCGCATCGGTTAGGGCTTCGATGGCGCCTGAGCCGGCGGCGGAATCTGCGACGCGATGAAGATTAGATTCCTCGATGAGGATGGTTTGCGTGTTACGCGCGATGCGCCGCGCAAACGCGTCGGGTATCCCAAATGCTGCCGTGTAGGGAAGCACCGTAACGGCATCGGCCCCGCCGAGGGCCGCGGCGAGAGCAGCGATGGTGGTCCGCACGATGTTTCCATGTGGGTCGCGCTTGGTCATCATGCGCCAGGCGGTTTCGGCAGTGATGAATGCTGGATGTGGCGTAAGCCCGCAAGCCTGCTCGATGCGCGCCCAAAGTTTCCGGAGCGCACGGAATTTCGCCATGGTTAGAAACTGGTCCTGATCCGCGGCAAGGCGGAAGAAGATCAAGCGGCGGGCGTCGTCGAGCGTGATGCCGTGAGCCTCCATCGCGCGCAAGTAAGCGACGGCGTTGGCGAGGGTAAATGCAAGCTCCTGCGCCTCGGAACCGCCGGCCGCGTGCACAGGCCGGCCGTCGGCAACGGCGAACGGGCCCCTGAAGCCTTGGTTCGCAAGATTGGCAATGAGGCCTACGACGACAGGCGCAAGCTCCCGCCAGGGCATGGGGGCGATACCGCTCGTCGCCATTGCCCCCAGCGGATCGAAGCCGAAGCGGATGTCCACCGCGGAGCGGTCGAGCCCATGGGCCTTGACGTAGCCGGCGGCCATTGCGGCCACCTGGCGCGAGGGCGGCCCGAACTCGAGCTCAAGCGTAATCCCGGCGTCGAGATGCACGCCTTCAAGAGTTTGAGCGATCGCAGCCTCCGTCGGCGGTAGTGCGTAGCCGTAGTCGCTGATGGCACCGGGAAACACGAGGGTGAGCCCGGTTGCGCCATTGTTCAGGTCGTCGAGGACTTGCGCATTGGCCGCGGCAGGATCGGGCAGGTCGATGCGCTGCATCACGGCCCATGCTTGGCCGGCAGCGCGACCTGGAATTACGCTTGCGGTCTTGGCGCGGGCATAGAGCGGCTCAATGCCGATGCCGTCATAGGTCGTCGAATGGAGCTGCTCGAAGCGCCCGCCCTTCAGCGCTTCGGCAACCATCGCCCGCCAAGCAGCATCCCGCTCGCGACTATCGTCCAACGATGATTCAGTCATTGATGATCGGACCTTACGCCTTCCAAGCTCCTCCTAGCACGAAGCCGAACGCGGGAGAAAGCCAGGGAGGCCAAGGAAAAAAACCTGGGCTCCGAATGGCGACCCTTCGAGACCGCTCGGCTAAGGCTAAAGTTTCGCCGTCAAGTGATGGGGCCGCCATGCGGAGACTGGATACTTTAGCAATATCTGTGATCTTCGGCGTTCATGGCCTGCCGCACCGTCACGGCCACCGGCGCCACGCGCGGAACGGGCAAGACCGTCGACGCTGCAAGGGTACGCTTGCGCAAGCGCTCTTGACGAGAGCGAAGGCCTACCGAGTTTAGTCAGTCAAATGAAGAAGCCCCGACAGGGTACGAGCCGGGCTTCCTCAGTTCCCTTTGGTGAGAACCAGTGCTGGGCGGGTTCCATCACATAGTCAAGTGGAACTTCATCCTCGCTTACGGCAGGATCATCTGCCTTGTATCGGTTCTGTGCCGACGGCACGTCATGAGCCCGTTTGCCAGTGAGCCATGGTTTCGCTTGACGGAAGGCCTTTCTGATCAGGGAGTTTCCAGTGTTACTGTGCAGCGACACGCAGGAAACGAAGGGTGATCTGTATTCCGGCCTTGCCGAGCACTGGTGCCGGAACGAGATTTCGAAACCGAGGATTGAGGCGCGGTTGCATATTGGCCAAGGAAATCGCTTACTCCAATGAAGCGGGCGATCCGGAAACTCTTCGCCTGCTCTTGACCCATTTGTCAACAATCCAACGAGATGCGTAAGCGCCCTACAGTGCGCATCGCTGCGCTTGATATTCACCACTAAAGTGTCCGCAGCGTGAGAATCGCGCCTACACCCGTGATCTTCTGGGACCTGAGCGTTCGTACTTGGCTTGATCTGGATGGGTCAGGGAAGCGGCTACATTCCTCCTCCAGATGAGACAACGTTGAATAGTGGATGTGGTGCTAGCCTCGATGGGGCTGGTCATTGCCCTCGCTTCTCGCTGGATTTGCATGTGTGGGCATCACCTTGATCCCACGAGCGAATTTGAAAAAACTGTCTTGTGATTGCGATCATGCAGCTTTAAGCGCCGCCATGCGGACCAGCCAGCCCATGTGGGCATCGAGTGCGACCAGCATGTATGCCCTTTCGACCGTCGCTTACGTTGCTTGGAGGCGATGGCTGCGGCCTCGCTCAGCAGGATCATGAGTTCGGCCTCGATCATCCTCAGATGGTCGATTTCAGCGATATCCGCTTCCTCAGGGACGTCTCACCGCTGATTACCGTCGCTTGCGCCACGCGAGTCAGCCCATTAGCGCGAGGCCACTCTCTAAAAGTGGGAGCTATGGGGGTATAGGTGCGGCTGATGGGGTTGCCATTCAGAGAGTGCCCCTCACCGTGAACACACCTGCTCAATCCTGCACAATAGACGTGGAGCTAGTGAAGCATTGTCGCTTCTCATCTCAAGAGCAGAGGTGAGAAAAGGAAAAACCCTAGAGGTTATAGTCATAGGTTGCGATAACTAAATCCTAATCCATTGTCGGTAAAATCTGAGATGCGTTGGTCTCAGAATCCTTTAGCATGTTGTAGAAACCCCGGCGCTTGAGGACACCGGGGCTTCACTGTCGCCCGCAATTGAACCGGCTTAGGATGGGGCGCCCCGCGTGTGGGAGGGGGCGCGCCGGTTCGATGCTCATAACTCTCCTACTCGGCGTTGAGGTTCATTGCAGCAGTGAAGCTTGTTACCCCACCTGCTATCCGAAAGCCACGGAAGCCTTTATTTTCATTGATTTATAGCTGTTTGGCGAACAGGGCACCTCGATCCGCGCCACGATCTCGGAGATGGGTCCGCTGCTGCTCTCGCGGCTGATGAATCTAAGCGAGGGTGTGCTCAGCATCGCCTTCAAGATCGCTGACGAGGGAAGCTGCCGCTGGTTGATCTCAAGGACTTGCAGGCGCTGCTTGAGAACTTGGCGCCGCGGGCGACCGATCTCACCACGAAATACGGCAACATCACCAAGGCGTCGGTCGGCTCGATCCAGCGGTCGCTGCTCGTGCTCGAGCAGAAGGGTGGCGCGCGTTTTCTTAGACGAGCCCCAGCTCAAGATCTCCCACCTGATGCGGACAGCCCGCGACGGGCTTTATAGTGCCGTGATGGCCGATAGCTATTTCGGCGCCTTGTCGAGCATCTCCTCGACATGCTCCCAGTTCACCAGCATGTCGAACCAGGTCTCGAGATATTTGGGCCGCAGGTTGCGGTAGTCGATGTAATAGGAGTGCTCCCATACATCGCAGCCGAGCAGCGGCCAACCGCCATGCACGAGGGGATTCTCGCCGTTCGGCGTCTTGGTGATTTCGAGTTTGCCATTCTTGAGCGTGAGCCAGCACCAGCCTGAGCCGAATTGGGTCTTGCCTGCCTCGATGAAATCGCTGCGGAATTTGTCGTAGCCGCCGAGGTCGCGATCGACCATGGCCTGCAGCTTGCCCGGAAGCTTCTTCCCGCCGCCGCCCGCCTTCATCCACGGCCAGAAATGGGTGTGGTTGAAGTGCTGCCCGGCATTGTTGAAGACGCCTGGATTCTTGCCGTAGCTCGCCTTGACGATCTCCTCGAGGCTCATGCCCTCGAATCCCGACCCGGGCAAAAGCTTGTTCAACATGTCTACATAAGCCTGGTGGTGCTTGTCGTGGTGAAAATGCAGCGTCTCCGCCGACATGGAGGGTTGCAAGGCTTCATAGGCATAAGGAAGCGGGGGGAGTTCGAAGGCCACGGTCGTTCTCCGGCTTGATGAGGAAAAAGCTCGCCGGAATCTAAAGGTTCCAACTGGTCGAGGCAAGTCGGGCTCCGAGGAGGGAAATGAAGAGTGCGAAGACGTTGAGAAGCCGCCGCGCTCGATAGCAGGAAAGGGTTTCGGCGTGCGAGATGAGTTTCGCGCAGGGCATGAAGCACTGATTAAACTCAAATGAAGAGAAGCGGGGGCCATAAACTCCGCGCCCAGCTCGCCCCAAAGGGAGTAACGCCAGTTCGATGATTTCGCGGTACCCCTTGACCAGGGGCACGGATCATTTCAACAGCGCCTGCAGTTCCTTGAACGCTGGCGTGCCGGCGCGTTCGAGCCACTCGAACACCACCATCTCGCTGTCGACGACGTCGGCGCCGGCCTTGGTCAGGCGGGCGAGGGCGAGCCTGCGGCTCATCTTCCTGCGCGAGGCGACCGCGTCGGCGACGACATAGGCCTCGAACCCTTGCTCCTCGAGATCGATCACTGTCTGCGCCACGCAGACATGGGCCTCGATGCCGCCAATTACGACTTGCGGCCTGCCTCGGCGCCTTATGTCGTGCAGCCGATCGCGCAAGGCCTCGTTCCTCAGGCAGGAGAACTCGATCTTGTCGAGGATCGGCCCAGCATTGCCGAGCGCCTCGCGAATTGGTTCGGCGACGGACCCCAGGCCCGCCGGATATTGCTCTGAGACCGTGACTGGTACGCCGAGCACATTGGCCGCGCGCACGAGGCGCACGCAGCGCTCAAGCAAACGGTCCTGGCCGGACATGGCTGCCAGCAGCTTGTCCTGGACGTCGATGATGAGGAGCTGCGACTTATCGCGGGCGAGGAGCATGGTGGTTTGACCTGCACTGTCGCATATCTGGAGGGGCGCGGCCTAGAGGGGCGCAGCGATCTTGAGCGCGAAGGCGTAGGCGAGCGCCACCTCCTTCAGCCGCTCGAAGCGGCCCGAGGCCCCGGCGTGGCCTGCCTCCATATTGGTGCGCAAAAGAAGGAGATTGGCGCCGGTCCTGAGCGCTCTGAGCTTGGCCACCCATTTCGCGGGCTCCCAGTAGGTAACGCGCGGGTCGGTGAGGCCGGCTAGTGCGAGGATATGCGGATAGGTTTGAGCGCTGACGTTCTCGTAAGGCGAGTAGGCGGCGATGGTGCGGTAGTCCGCTTCGCTCTCAATCGGATTGCCCCATTCGGGCCATTCAGGCGGGGTCAAAGGCAGGCTCGCATCGAGCATGGTGGTGAGTACGTCGACGAAGGGCACCTCGGCGATGATCCCAAGAAATAGCTCGGGCGCCAAGTTGGCCACGGCGCCCATGAGCATCCCGCCCGCGCTGCCGCCTTGGGCGACGATGCGACCGCGTCGCGTGAAGCCTTCGCGCGCCAGATGTTCGCCCGCGGCGATGAAATCGGCGAAGGTGTTCGTCTTCTTCTCGCGTTTGCCCTCGCGATACCAGCGATAGCCCTTCTCCTTGCCGCCTCGGATATGGGCGATGGCATAGACGAAGCCGCGATCGACCAGGCTCAAGGCATTGGTGGAGAAGCGCGGCCGGGATCGACACGCCATAGGCGCCGTAGCCGTAGAGCAGGAGCGGTGCCGTTCCGTCGAGGGCTGCGTCCTGGCGGTAGAGCAGCGAGATGGGAATGGGCTCCCCATCCGGCGCGGGCGCCATCAGCCTGCGCGTGATATAGGCGGCTGGGTCGTGGCCGCTCGGCACCTCTTGCGTCTTGCGCAAGCTGCGCGTGCGGGTCTCCATGTCGTAGTCGAATACCTGCCCGGGCGTGGTCATGGAGGAGTAGGTGTAGCGCAACTGCGTGGTGTCAAATTCGAAGCCAGGCGAGATGCCGAGCGAATAGGATTCCTCATCAAAGGCAATGGCGTGCTCTGCGCCATCGGCGAGGCGGTGGATGACGACGCGTGGTAAGCCGTCCTCGCGCTCGAGACGCACGAGATGGTGCTTGAATGCCACCACGTCGAGGATGAGACGGCCCGGCCGGTGCGGCTCGATCTCGCGCCAATGCTCGCGTCCCGGACTGTCAAGCGGCGCCTGGACGATGCGGTAATCTTCGGCGCTTTCTGAATTGGTGAGGATGATAAGCCGGTCGCTATGATGCTCGACGGAATAATCGTGCTCGGGCTCGCGCGGGGTGACCAGGTAAGGCGGCGCCAAAGGGTCCGCTGCAGCGATCAAGCGCACCTCTGCGGTTTCATGGTCATGTACGTTGAGCAGCAGGAAGCGGCGGCTTTGGGTGGCGCTGAGCCCAAGAAAAAAGGCAGGATCCGGCTGTTCGTAGAGGACCAGGTCGGCAGTCTCTGAGCAGACGGGATGATGCAGCACACGGCGGGGGCGGTGCTCGTCGTCGACCCAAACATATAGCAGCGTGCGGCTGTCGGCTGCCCATTCAAAGCTGCCGTTGTTGTCGACCACGCGGGAGTCGACGAGCTGGCCTGTCGCCGCCTCGATTACATGGACGGTGAAAAACTCAGAGCCCTTGGTGTCGACGGTATAGGCTATCAGCGTATGATCGGGGCTGTGGGAAGTGCCGGCGATCCGGAAATAGACGTGATCCCGTGCGAGCGCGTTGCCGTCGATAAGCACCTGCTCCTCGCCGCCCGCGCGCGGCCGGCGGCAGAAGAGAGGCTGCTGCCCCCCGGTTACGAAGCGCGTGTAATAAGCGAAGGCGCCGTCGGGGGCGGGCACTCCCGAATCGTCCTCCTTTATGCGCCCCTTCATCTCCGCAAAGAAGTGCCGCTGCAGCTCCTGTGTGTCCACCATGGCGGATTGCTGTATGGGCGTTCTCGGCTTCGAGATGGGCGCGGATCTCTGGATCGAGCAGCGATGGATCGCGCATCAACACTTGCCAGTTGGACGCGCGCAACCATGCGTAATCATCGACCCGGGCGATGCCGTGGTGCGAGGTAGTGAAGGGGCGGCGCGCGGCGCGCGGCGGAGTTACGCCTGCCCGCGGCGTTTGGGAAGATTTGGCATCCATGCCGGGGTAATTACGTGCCGTTTCTTGTCGGCGTCGAGATTTAGTGAGCAACCGTTGATGCAGTAGCGCATGCCGGTTGGGCCGGGGCCATCGGGAAAGACGTGGCCGAGATGCGCGTCGCAATGGGCACACCGGACTTCAATGCGGCGCACTCCGTGCGAGGTGTCCTCATGGGTGATCACCGAGCCTTCAGCGTCGGTGAAACTTGGCCAACCTGTGCCTAGTCAACTCGCATCCGAGCTGAACAGCGGCGCGCCGCAGCAGACGCAGCGATACATGCCTTCACGTTTCTCCTTGGGATAGGGATGGCTGAAGGCCCGCGCTCGGTTCCATGCTCGCGTGTGACGTGGAACTGCTCAGGCGTCAGTGACTGGCGCCATTCTGCATCCGACTTGGTGACTCGACTGGACTTGCCCTTATCGGCCTCGGTGGACTTGCGCATTGCTCAATTGTTACCGCCGGTTTTTCGCTGCACGGCCCTAAATATAGCATCGGAAACTCATTCCTCTAGGGGTGCTGCAGGCCGCTTCACACAGGCTTGATTTGAAGTGTGGGATCGTCGCCAAAGTAGTTAGGCAGATCGCGGCAGCAAATGTCCCAGCCTTGGTCCGTCGAAATTGTGCTCAGAACAGGTGCCCCACTAGTGCGCATAGTCGCTTAATTTGTTCATCCTATTTGGTCCGTCTATAGTCTTCATGAGCAACGATGCATTGCGATTTTATGAAAAGGTGGTATAGGGAGCCTATAAGTTCGTTGCTCGCTATGAAGCACATTCTTAGTTGTGAAAATAGTGAAGCTTCGCGTCACAAAAACGGCATAATATGGTGACTCGAAGAGTCGAGCGGGTCCGGGAAACAACCATTCATTCGCAAGAGCAACGCCATGTTTGGCGGGATCAGCGATTATGCAGGATCAAAGGAGCGGCTTAATGGAAGAGATTCTGGAGAAAAACGAGCTTGTTGAGCTTACGGCTGAGATTGTCTCGGCCTATGTCAGTAACAATACGGTGGTTGCCTCCGACCTTGCTGGCGTGATCCACAACGTTTTCGACGCTTTGAGCAAGGCGTCCTCCGCCTCCGGTCAGCCGACACGCGAGGAGTTGAGGCCGGCCGTGCCACTGAAGAAGTCCGTGACGCCCGAATATATTATCTGCCTTGAGGACGGGAAGAAGTTTAAGTCGCTCAAACGCCATCTGCGCACCCACTACGACTTGTCTCCGGAAGATTATCGGGAGAAGTGGGGATTGCCGCATGACTATCCGATGGTCGCGCCCAACTATGCGGCGGCACGCTCGGATCTGGCGAAGCGCATGGGCCTTGGACAGCGTCGCCGATAGCGACTCGTACTCTGGCAGCACGGTGTTTTTACTACCGCGCTGATGCCCCCCGGAGCGGGCTCTTCTCGACCAGATCGGGTAGGATGCGGCAACGTTTGACCACAAGCCCTTGTGATTCTTGAGGAATCTGGCTTCAAAGGCTTGCATGGGGGCGCCGAACTCCACATAGTCTCTCTGATGCGGCGATTCGCGACACATCGCGAATCGTGATGAGGGGGAGGCGGATGCTGTCCACACGAGGCTTTCGAGCCCAGTTGGTGACGCAAGGACAGCGTGAACTTTACGATTATTGGCTTCATTGTGCGGGCTCGCGAACCATGCCGGCGCGGTCCGATCTCGATCCTCTAAGAAGTCTCCCAAAGCTCTTGCCTTGCATCGGCTTGATCGACGTGGCGCGCGGACTGGCCGATGCCTGGTTCAGGCTGGCCGGCACCCGTCTGCACGACATTTATGGCGAGGAAATCACGGGGAAACGCGTCGACCAGATCTTTTCGGGCCCGGCAGCCGACTATTGGCGCCGTGTGCATGCGAGCGTGGTCGAGAGCGGCTTGCCTCGCCAAGGCGTGGTGCGCGGCCCCGTGCAGAACCGAGACCATGTGGTGCTGTTTTGGCTGCGGTTGCCTCTATCGGAGGGCGGCGGTGGCGTCGATCGCATCCTAACCCACGATATGGCGGCTCCGACCGAGAACGAGAGGCTGAGCAGCGAGCCGAGGGTGCTTCGCTGTCCGGCTATTCAGCCGCAACTCCGGGCTTTGCCGCGCCGGGTGCAATACGGCTGAGCAAAGGCTTGGGCTGGCTTTGCATTGCCGGCTCCCCTCATAGACTGCGACAACGTGATCGCCGCCAAGGAACGGTTGTGCGTGCGCTCCGAGCCGTGGGGGGCGCCGGGGTCCTGGTGGGTCAAGGTCTTGCCCGGCATTATGGGCCGATCGGCACGAGGCAAAAAAGAGGCTTGCGTCATTGGGGAGCGAGGACTATCGGCCATCGCTCGATGCGTGGTCAGGTGATCAGTGAAGCCTGGCCGCGTTGGCCATCGCTTCGCTCGCGTCGCTGCGGATCCGCCGTACCATGGCCATGAGGCCGTTTGAGCGCTGCTGCGTCAGGTGCTCCTTCAAATGCAGACGGTCGAGCACCTCGTTCGCATCGATGCCCAGGATCGCATCCGCCCGCTTGCCCGAATAGAGCGCAAAAAGGATGGCGATTAAACCGCGGACGATATGGGCGTCACTGTCGCCATGAAAGGTAAGACGCGGCATGCCATTGTCGGGATTGACCATGGTCGCGAGCCAGACCTGGCTCGCGCAGCCTTGCACCTTGTTCGTGGCATTGCGTTCCAGCTCGGGCAGGGGCGGGAGCGCGCGGCCAAGCTCGATGACGTAGCGATAGCGGTCCTCCCAATCGTCGAGAAGCTCGAAATCGGCGAGGATGTCCTCGAAGGTCGCGGCTTGGCGCGTGGCGTCAACGGGCGCCGACTGTCCATGTTCCATGGAAGGAATATAGGCGGGATCGGAGTTGGGTACGATCCCTGGTGGAAAAGGTTCGGGCGCGCATTTGAGGCGGGAAAGGGCAGAAACCCCTCTCAAGATGCGCGCCCTTGGCAGACGGGGGCTCCTTAAACTGAATGGTCCGTGCCACCCGTCCTCGTGAAAGCTAGAGAGCCGCCCGGGACGAGGCCGGCGTTCGCTTCCGCTCACGTGCCGGCGTGGCGAGGCTGGCCCCAGGCGGGTGCCAAGTCATCGGGATTGAGTGTATCCTGGGAGCTCACAGTGCTCGCGCGGGCTTGCGACGGCGCTTCCTCCCAACCTGTCGTAGCAGGCGCGGGACGCGGCTCGGGATCTGGCGCCGCAGTCTCGCTGGTGGCGCTCGTGCCGCTCTGTCCCTTGATGAAGCCCATCAGTATTTGCGCGCCGAATTGGGCCTTGTGGAGGAACACGCCGAAGGCATCCTGGCCCTTCTCGCAAACCGCTGGGTTGCGGCCGCAGAAGCCCGACACGTCTTTGACAGCCGCTTCCGCTGTCCCGTAGACGTCGCTTTGTTGCTGCTGGTCCGTTGGGAGCAGCAGAATAAGGATCGTGAGCCAAAAGGCCATCCTAACCAGAAACATCATCTTGCCCTTCTCCTCTGGCCGGCGGGTGCCCCGCTCTAGCCGTCCTTTCCAGAGATGAGGGCACCATAGCGCAGAGAAAATAAGGGAGATTGACCTCCGCTCGGACAAATTTGCCGTCATGATAACTCAAATTTTAATGGATTTTGGTAGGCCGAGCTTAAGCGAGACTGTCTCGATTTGTTACTAGAGAGCAGCAAAATTAGATAAAAATTTAGGGAAAGCTGGCTGCCGACAATGCGCCACGCGCTTTTCCCTGACTTTCGCTTGGGGTGCCGGCTCCTCGGCCGATTTTATGCTTCCTTAAGCGGGGCCCTTAATAATTCGCGGACATAAGACAATCGGGGGCGTAGCGGCGAACCAGCCCGCTCCGAAATGCGCGTGATTGGTCGTGAGAGTGTGCGTGGGCTTGCCGTCTATGTCGGCTCGCTGGTGCACGAATCCGCTCGGTGCGACATCGTAGCCGCGGCGCGCCATCGATCCTTCATCGCCTCGCATCTCCTAGGAGGCCTGCTCGCGCTTTGCGTCTTCCCCGTCTATCTCGTTTTGAGCGGCAAGCCGTCGCTGCTTGGCGCCGCCGGCTTTCTTTGGTTCCTGTCGCCTATTGGCATTGCCGTCTTCCTGTCGCGCACAGGCAGATTCGGGGTGGCGCATTTCATCTCGGCGGCGAATTTTGCCGGACTCGTCACCTATCTCGCCTGGCTCACCGGCGGCATCCAATCCTATCTCATCCCCTGGATGGTGATTGTTCCCTTGGAAGCGGCGCTGTCGACCAACCGGCGCGTCGTGGCCTGGGCAGCAGGGACTGCGTGCCTTGGCCTCTTGGTGCTGGTTGTGGCTGGGCGGCTCGGCTATGTGGCAGCCCCGGCAACAGTGCCGCTCTCACCCATGCTGCTGGCCTGCTTTGGGGCCTTGTCGGCCACTGCCTGCGCCGCGGGGCTCGCGATCTCCGTGCAGCTCGTGCAACACAGCTCGGAGGATGCCGTCCAGCTCGGTGAGGAGCGCTTTCGTCTACTCGCCGAGAACGCGACCGACATGATCACGCGTCATGACGAGAGGGGCCGCGTGATGTTCGCCTCCTTCGCGTCGCAGCAGCTCCTAGGGACGCCGGCAGCCAAGCTCTATGGCGATGGATTGTTCGAGCAGGTGCATGTTGCCGACCGGCCGGCCTATCTCACGGCGCTGTCCCGCTGCGACGCCAAAAATGAGCCGATCGCCGTCGAGTTTAGGCTGCGCCGGGTGGGTATCGCCCCCCAGACGCGCTATGTCTGGGTGGAGATGCGGTGCCGGCCCATGCGATCCGAGGGCGCCCATGGCGATCGGCCCTCCCGCTGCGGCATCGTCGCCGTCACCCGCGACATCTCCGACCGCAAGGCGCAGGAAGCCGAGCTCATGCGCACCCGGGACGAGGCCGAGAGCTCGAGCCGCGCCAAGACACTTTTCCTCGCCAATATGAGCCATGAGCTGCGCACGCCGCTCAATGCCGTGATCGGCTTCTCGGAGATTCTCAGCCGCGAGCTGTTCGGAGCCCTTGGCGAGGCGCGCTATCGAGACTATGCCCGCCTAATCCATGAAAGCGGCGAGCACCTCCTCAACGTCGTGAACGATATTCTTGACATGTCGAAAATCGAGGCGGGCAAGTTCAAGATCGTCAAGGAGTCGTTCAAGGTCGCCTCCCTCGTTACCTCCTGCAGCGAGATCATGCGGCACGCGGCTGACAAGAAAGGCATCACGCTCGTGACCGACGTGGCGCCTGGGCTGCCTGAGCTTGCTGCCGACAAGCGCGCTTGTAAGCAGATGTTGCTCAACGTGCTGTCGAACGCCATCAAGTTCACCAACACTGGCGGTTGGGTGCGCGTCTCGGCGCGGGAAGAGAGGGACGCCATTGCGCTGATCGTCGCCGACAACGGTATCGGCATCGCCGAGGGCGACTTGCCGAAGCTTGGCACGCCTTTCGTGCAGGCGGACAATTCCTATGACCGAAGTTATGACGGCGCTGGTCTCGGCCTTTCGGTAGTGAAGGGCTTGGCGCGGCTGCATGGCGGCAGGCTCGAGATCGTGAGCACCCTCGGAGAGGGTACCACCGTGAGTATCATCCTGCCGCTGGAGGGCGGAAGCGAGTCGGTCGAGCCCCAAGGGTATGTGGCCAGGGTTTCGGCGGCGTAGCCGGAGTCACTGCTGGGCAAGGCAGGTCCGTTTAACAACTCTTTAGCTTCGGCAGCCAAGATGGGTGAGGGGAACGCCTCCCAACGTCCTTGTTAGGCCCAGCGGCCCATTGAGTTGACCGTGAGTGATGAGCTTATTTCCGGCACGGTTCGTGTTTCTTGCCTTTATCGGTCTGACCGGCGGCATTATTTACAACGCGCTCTACCTCCAGGACCCGCGTAGCGCGGCCGGGCCGTCAGCTATTGTCACGCCGGAGGCCGCAAGCCAGCCGGCGTCGCACGAACTCAACAATGCTACGCCGCACCGCGCCTGAAGGCGCCGCTGAGCGCTCAAGCACCTCCGCGCGAACAGCAGGTGCCGGACCAGCTTGTGAGGGCCGTGCAGCGGGAGCTTGACGCTCGTGGCTACAATGCCGGACCGGCTGACGGGAAGTTGCGCGACGAGACGCGGAGCGCCATCTCATCCTTTGAGAAGGACCATGGCCTTACGGTGACCGGCATGCCCGCGGACGATCTGCTGCGCGAGATTCTGCTTGGCGACGTGGTCAAGTCGGGTGCTGCCACTGGTACACTCGCTCCGCAAAATCCCGACGCCACGTCGGCCAAGGGTAGCGCCATGGTGAAGGCGGTGCAGCAAATCCTGGCCGATCTCGGCTACGCGCCGGGACCGATCGACGGCGCCATCGGAAGCGCTACGGAACGCGCGATCAGTACCTTTCAGCGCGACCGGAAGATCGCGGTGAGCGGGCGCATCTCCGCCGAACTGCTGGGCGAGATCAAGCGCGTGACCGGACGCGACCTGGCGGAGGCTAGCGCGGCGCCTCGCTAGCGCGCCAGCGTCACCGCCATGCGCCTCAAGAGCGGACTCTGGGTCAGGGCCTATTTGCACTATTGCCAGGCCGCAGGCGTCCCGGCCGTAATCGCCAGGCGCGGCGACGAATCAGCCGGTGCGATTTTCATCGCTATCGATCTGCTCGACGGCAGCGTGCGCCTGTACGCTCCGGCGCCGGCGGGGCTGGAGGGCGGCGAGACCGAGCGGCGATGGGTGAGCTCGTTCGGCGCCAAGCAGGTAAGTCGCGGGGAGGCCGACGTCTATCTTGGGCGTGAGGCGAATTTTGATCCCGACATCTGGGTCATCGAGGTGGAGGACAAACAAGGTCGGCACTTCCTAGGCGATGCTGCCCTGGAGGAGTGACGCCGAGGCTGCATCCCCAGGTTAGGACTCCGTTAACCTTACCAGCGCCTTAATGACAGCGGTGCGCAAGGCTGGTTGGGCAACGGTCTCGCAGGGCGTGGGACCACGGAGAGGGGAATGGCGATCATCCTGCAATTCCGTCGGCCGGACGGTGCGGCGGCACAGGCTGCGAAGCCTGCCGAGGCCGCGCTCGGCGAGATCATCATTTTCCCGGGTGTCCGCATTGAGCGCCGGGCTTCAGGTGGCACGCCGAGAGGAGCGGGGTCATCTTCGGGCAAGCGCGTGCAGCGGGGCCGCAAGAAGTAGCGGGCCGCTTCCCATCACACCTGCAGAGAGGCGGTCACCGCGTATGCGGGCCGCAATGGGTGGCCTCTAGGGCCTCCTCAGCCCGGGCCGTCCGGCTGACCCCTGCAAGAGGCGCCCGAATCATGGCGATTCCCTCCGTCACCGGTGATTTCACCACGACGACCTCGTCGGATTCCTCGGGCGCGTCGACGCCCGCTTCTGCCACCGGCTGGTCGGCCTGGGCAATGACGAGATCAATTTGGCCACGTTGCATGTCGGTGCCGGCCACCGTGTAGAAGTTGTCGCCTTGCTGCGTGTAGAAGGCGATAAGCCAGAGATCGTCCGGGTATGGTCGCGCGGAGCCGCACCGGCCCGTTGGTAAGATCGAAGCGGCAAAAGGCATAGCGGACGTCGGGCGCCATCATTGGCATGACCTGCTGTCCCGGGCTGGCCGGCGGCAGCAGGATCATCGAATTGGCAGGTCCCAGTGGAACGAGCCGTGCCCATGCATTCTTGGGCGCCAGTATTGGAAGCGTTAGCACGGCGACGATGTGGATCAACCCCGCGAGCACGAGGGCGAGCAGGACATAGATGATTGAGATCCTTACTCGCATGTCTGGCGCTCGATTTTGGGTAGGCGCTCCTCGGGCACCCGTCCTATGCCGAAAGCGTCCGTCTCGCGCGAACCGTAGACGCGCAACATCAGCACGAGGCTGCGCTCCGGTCCATCCCCGCTCGGCAGCCAATTCTCGGGCCGAGCGGTCCTGGCGAGATTGATGCGGTAGGTGCCGTCGCTGTGTCGGATCGCCTCTTCGCTATTGAAGCTGAAGCGCTTCGATTGATTGTCGATCAGAGAGCCATGGTCATCGTAAACAGCTAATGACCACCAGCGGGCGTTAATCGCCGAGCCCTCGATCGCATAGTCGCAGGCCGAGGTGAGCGCGCGTCCCTCGCTGTCGGTGTTCGCAACGAAATAGCGCGCGATCGTTGAGGTCAGCGGGAGCCGTCCGCTTCGCGCCAGATGCGCCTTGGTGTAGGGGTCCGCGACGGGGTTGCCCTCGCTCACCCAGCTCGCCCAGGGTCCGATGCGTCCGGTGGTGAGGGGCGAGCCATGGTCGATCATGTACCAGGCCGAGCCTATGCCGAGCAGGAGGGCGACCGCGAAGGTCGCGACCACATTTAGAAAAGTACGCATGAAAAAGCTGGCCCCGAATCCGCCGCTAACCCCTCGCCGTGACCCGCGCCAGCGGAACGGTAGACGACACGCTTGTCAAGCGGTCGCGCCGTCTCGGCGTGTGGAAATGGTAGCGACTGCGCGCCCTAGCGCTGCACCGCCGCGCCCTGCTCCGTTCCGGCGCTTTGCAAGCCGCGCGACTTGGCGGCTTCCGAGGCTGCCGGTTCGGGCGGCGTCGCGCTGCTGCTAACCGAAGCCGAGGCGAGACTTGGCTGGGGCTTGCCGTCCATGGGTTGCCGAGCAGGCGCTTCGGCGCGATCCGGCCGCGGCGCCTCGCTGGGGGCGAGGGGGCGCGCGTCCTTCAAGAGGGTGCCGATCTTTTCCAGGATTTGGCGGGTCGCTTGCGACATGTCCTTGACGCTTTCGGGGGTGGGCGCTGGGATGTCCGCCGTCGGATTGGCCTGTTGCGCCGCAGCAATGCGCTCCTGCTCGGCCTGCTGCACTGGGTGGACCGCTATGCCCGGGATCTGGGGAATATTGTCGGTGTCGTGCGCCTGCACCATGAAATTGTGCCAAGTCTGCGCCGGGAAGCTGCCGCCCGTCACCCTCGCCATCGGCGAAAAATCGTCGTTGCCAAGCCAAACACCCGTGACATATTGGCCCGTGAAGCCCATGAACCACGCGTCACGGAAGTTCGAACTCGTACCCGTCTTGCCCACGGAGTAAGTGAAGTCGAGCTGCGCCGCGCGTCCCGTGCCGTTCAGGACCACCCCCTGCAGCATGGTGTTCAGCGTCTCAACCACCTTGCGGTCGAAGAGCTGCTTGCGGGCCGGCTCATCGCGATCACGAGCGTAACGCAGATCGCCTTGCAGGGTGCGAATCTCGTCGATTGCGTAGGCGTGAACCTCCATGCCGCCACTCGAGAACACCGCATAGTTGTTAGTGTGTTCGAGCGGGGTCAAGCCCTGGTCGCCGAGCGCCAGCGAGCAGGTCTTCTTCAGGTGAGTGATGCCCAGCTTGGCCATGTTCGCCATCACCTTCTCCCGACCGACGTCGAGGGAGACCTTCACCGCGATGGTGTTGATGGAGTGCGCCAAAGCGTCCTTAAGCATCATGCTGCCGCCCTCGCCGGCGGAAAAGTTCTTGGGGGACCAATGTCCGCAGACGGCGCCACCGCCGCTGACCACTGTCGTCGGCTTGTAGCCATTCTCGAGCGCGGTCAGATAGACGTAGGGCTTGAAGGAGGAACCGGGCTGACGATAGGCATGCGTTGCCCGGTTGAATTGGCTCTCGCCATAGTCCTTACCGCCGACGAGCGCCCGCACGGCGCCGTCGTTCTCCATCACCACCATGGCCCCCTGGCTGAAGGAGCGGCTGCGTCCGGACGTTGCGATCGTCTGCTGCAGCGATTGCTCGGCAGCCTTCTGCAACGGGACATCGACGGTCGTCTTGGCGAGCAGGATGTGATCCTGCCTGCCTTTCATAATCCGCTGTACCTCCTCGAAGGCCCAATCGAGGAACCAGTCCGGGCTGTAATAGTCGCCGCGCTCGACGATCTTGGCCGGATTCATGCGGGCGCCAAAGACCTGGCCCTCGGTGAGGTACCCCGCCTCCACCATGTTGGTTAGCACCTCGTTGGCGCGCGCGCGTGAAGCGGCGAGATTGACATGCGGGGCGTAGCGCGTCGGGGCCTTGAACATGCCCGCGAGCATGGCAGCCTCGGGCAGCGTCACGTCGCGGATCGACTTGCCGAAATAGAACTGGGCCGCGGCCTCAACGCCATAGGAGCCACCGCCGAGATAGGCGCGGTCGAAATAGAGTTTAAGGATCTCGGGCTTGGTGTAGTGGGTCTCGAGGTAGACCGCGATGAAGGCCTCTTTGATCTTGCGTCCGAGCGACCGCTCGGGCGAAAGAAACATATTCTTGGCAAGCTGCTGGGTCAGCGAACTGCCGCCCTGCACCACATTGTTGGCATGGGCGTTTGCCGCCAGGGCCCGGAATGTGCCCATGACATCAACACCGAAATGCTCGTAGAAGCGCCGGTCCTCGGTGGCCAGCGTGGCTTTGATCATAAAGTCCGGGATCTCATCGAGCGGCACCGAATCGTCGCGCAGAAGGCCGCGCTTACCGATCTCGTTATTGAAGCGGTCGAGGAAGGTGACGCTGTAGTCGTCAGCAAGATTCATCTTCCCCTGGGCGATCTCGAAAGATGGGATGGCAAAGGTCACTACGATGGCCATGGCGCCGGTACCGAGCGTCAGCACTTCGCAGGCAAGCTCGTTCAGGGCGCGCGGAAAGCCCTTGACCTCGAAGCGGCCGAAGAAGCTCGAATAGGCGCTCCACCAGTCCTTGAGGCGGGTCCAGACGCCGTATAGGCCGGAATTGATCCAGGAATTGATGGCGAGCCAATCGATCAACTTGCGTTGCCGATTGCCGTCTAGGAAGTCGCGCACTTTGCCCGTTCCTTACGCGCGCAGAGCGCCAACGGGCGCTCCCGCTTGCCCTAACCTAGCGCCCAAAAACGGGCGGAAAGTCTGCCACAAGTTACATCCAGATTGAGGCGCTTTGTAGAGAATCGGGCGCAGTGCGCAAGAGCCAAAGTGGGGGGCGGGGGACCTCAGCGTTTCCGCCTCCGGTGACCAATTCCGCGCCGCCCCAATCCTGCGTCTCGCTGAGCGAGGCAGATCAAGACGCTTGCCGCATCGGTGCTGACGCAGCGTCCGGATCGTCCGAAGCCAGCGGCGAAGACGAAGCCGGTGCGTAAAACGAAGCCCCGTCCGCGCTGAGCTGCAACATGCGTTGAACAGCGGCGGTGGGGATGGTGGTCAGTCCCGACGCCTGATCGAAGTCTCCACTGCCGTCGCTGGCGCCGAGATTGGGCGCGAGAACCTTAGCCTGCACATCGTCCTGGACGAGGAACCCGACCGAGACGCAGCGGTGGGGCCGGTGGTTCCGGATCTGATCGAGCCACTGCCAGGCGGACATGGGCTGTCCGCTGTCGACCCATTCTATCAGGACGAGGGGTGGGGTGTTGAGCGTGTCCATGATGCCTCGACAAACTTTTTGGTCAAGTGAGTTTGAGAACGCTGCCAGAGAAGTGCAAAAACACCGCTCGCCGTGGGCCGAGGATTTGCCGAAAAGTTTAGGCGTGCGCCGGAAAGCGGCCGCGTGGTCATGCACACTCACTCGCTGACATCGCAACCGCGGCTCTTCATGCAGGCCTTGTACGCGGCGTCATAAGCGCCGGGCCGGAGACGCGTGAAGATGGTGAGGACGGACCCCATGGTCGCGTGGGTTGCCTGTTTGCGGCACTCGTTGACGGCGGTCGCGTACGCCAAATTTGCATCTCGAGGTGCCTTTTTGTCCCTTCCCTTGGCGGAGCGGCGATTTGTCCTGTCAGCATCTCCTTTTGTCTTGTCGGCCTCTTCATTTAGTCGTTGTGCACGTGGCTGGTGCGGCGGTCGTCAAGACCGCGGAGGGAGGCACGGGGGCGGCTGCACCCCGCGAGCAAAAGCCCAACCAGGCATGCGGCCAATGCTGCACCCCGGATTTTCGGCATCGACGCCAGCTCGAATCCGCTCCCACGGCCAGTATCGCAAGTCGGGGCCGGGGTGCTTAGGTCACCCTCATCGAAGCTTGGCCCCCGATCGTCCGGTACAAGCCCTTCGGGCAGAGTTGGGCGAAAGTGGGGGCCGAAATACGAAGTCTTGGTTCCCGGCGGCGTTAGCCGGCGGCGAGAGCTATTAAAGACGCCGCACGAGTCGATAGCGCACGCGGGTTGTGTAGTCGGCGTAGCCTTCGAGCTCGGCGATGAGCGTGCGTTCCTCCACGGATCGCCATAAGGCCGATGATGAGCGCGGCCGACAGCAAAGGTCCTACCAGGAGCCCACCAACAGGGGCAGGCCGGTGACGAGCGGGATGCCGCCCGCATACATGAGACTCGTCAAACTTGGGCGCCCCGCTTAGCATCGAATGCGTTGCCGCTGATCAATCCATACCAACTCTGGAAGGAGGCTATTCAAATGCGAATTCGCGCATTGTTGATTTTGAGCCTGGGCACCATTGGCAGCGTGCAGCCGTTGTCTTTGGGCACAGCGCTCGCAGCCGACTGCACCCAAGGTGCGAGCGACGAGCGCATCACGTGCCTCACCCAGGCCGTGAGCGCGCTGGAAGCCAAGCTCAACAGCCTGACGCAAGAGGTGGGGGCGAAAGCCAACATGACCGATGTCCTGAAATGGAATGACCGCGTCGCCCTGCGCAACGAGGACATGCGCCTCTTTCCCCGCTGTCTCGACAACCCGGGCCCCAATTCCCCCAACAACCTTACCGACGTATTTGCCAATTCCTGCGCCAAGGTGCCCGCGCAGACCTGGATGCTCTCCAAACCCTATCAGTAAGGTCTGCCGCGCGCGGTCGCGTCCTGCTACTCGACATGCGGGGCCCTGCACGCCGCCTACAAGGGCAAGACCTACTGTTTCGGCAATAAGCAGGCCAGGGACGACTTCATGAAGGATCCCGAGGCCAATCTCACTAAGGCCGAGGCCTATGACGGCAAGCATCATGGCTAGGTTTGCCCCGGAGCTGGCTGTTTGAGGAGGAACAAGGATGGTTCGGCCCGCTCTGGCGTGAGCGCCAGAAGTGGGCCCTTGGCCTGTATCGGATTAGGAGCAAGGACAAAGGCGCGGCAGGCGCTGGGATCTCGAGCCCGCGAGGTCAGTGCGGGCGGCCCATGATGTCGAAATCGGCTTCTTGTAAAAGGTACTTGTTCACGACGTTGGACGAGTTAGCCAGTGCGCGCTGACACGCCTCGTGCGCCGCGCGCTTCACGTCCTCTGCGAGCGGGCCTTGAGCCTTCGCCTGATCCGCCGTGTCGAGGCAGGTGTCGATATCGCCGGCAAGGACCGGCGCGGGTGAGAGGGCCAAGAGTGCGCCGACGATGGGTAACTGGATCAAGCTTCGGCAAGGCATGCATCCCTCCGTGGCATTCGCTGCGTTCGAGAAATTTGGCCGTTTGCGAACATTTTATCACTAGTAAGAAAGTCCGCGCGCTGCCTCAAGTAGGTTCCGGCTATAACGCGAGGGTTGAGTTGACGCCGCCTCGTAATAGGCAGGCGCTTTTTTCGTGGCTGAGAGCTCGCAGCCAAACCGGTAAGCGCTTCGCGATCGCCCACCCGGTTGTAGTGGGCACTGCTGGGTCCGGGTCTTTGCCCACCCTGCAGCTCTAAATCAGAGTCAGCTACCTCACCATCGGCATGGCATTGACGAGCATGCTGATCTCGCTCGCTCGCGCCTCCGGCGAGAATTGAAATCCTGAGACCATATTTCTCAATAACTTGGCGCCTGTGGTGCAGGGAGGAGCAGGCAGCGAGGGTCGGTCTGCAGAGGTGGAATTGGCGCTTTGGCAGAAATGTCACAGCGGACCCGAAATCGCCCGGGACTACCGGAAAGGCCCTCCACGTGAAGCGCGTTCGTCCCGTATAAGTAAGAGGAAGGTTGCGACTCTATTTCCGGGGGAGCACCGCACATCAGGGGGAGAGCAGCATGTTTGGGGGACTGACAAAAACATCCAGCCGCATTGCCATCGCAGCCGGACTTGGCATGACGCTCGGCGGTTTCGCCATGAGCGCTCACCCCGCCAAAGCTGCGGATCTTGGTGGCGATTGCTGCGCCGATCTCGAGGAGCGGGTAGCCGAGCTCGAGGCGACGACGGTCCGCAAGGGCAACAAGAAGGTCTCGGTGACCCTATCGGGTTGGGTGGTCAAATACGGCGCCTGGTGGGACGACGGCCACGAGCAAAACTTCTACGTGGGTGACAAGCACACGACGCTGTCGAGCCACTTTACGATTTCGGGCCAAGCGACGATCGCTCCCGGTTGGACCGGTGGTTACAACCTGACGGTCGAGGTTCGCGGCGGCAACGCGGTTGGCGACGACAATCAGTTCAACGATAACTCGGCCAACAACAAGCTGGGCACGAACCTGGACATTCTGGGCAACACCAGCGCGCTGCTCTCCTATATGTGGATCAAGAGCGACAGATGGGGCACGGTGAACTGGGGCCAACTGTCCCAGGCCACGGACAACGTGGCGCTGCTGCCTGATCTCTCCGGCACCATCATCGAGTTCGAACGCGGTGCTGTTCGACGGCGCGTTCTTCTCCATCCGGCCCAAAGGCGCCAAGAACTCGAATGACCTGAACTCGGCGACTTCACGTGGGGCTGCGGTCGTGAACTGCCTGTCGAATGGCGGCGGCATCGGGGCGGACTGCAACGGCTATCCTGAGAACGGCGTCCGTTACGACAGCCCGACCTGGAGCGGCTTCAGCGTTTCAGGCGGCGTCTACGAGGATAAGGTGGACGACGTCGCGGTGCATTACGCTGCCGATTGGAACAGCATCAAGTTCGCGGCTGCCTTCGGCTACAGCAAGGTCACCGACGAGGGATGCTCTTCCGCCAGTTCCACCAGCTCCAGCTGCCGGTTGCAGCTTGGTACTGGCTGGTGGTGGCGGTGCGCCGTTCCAGGACTTCCGCCGCGATGCGGATGTGTGGCAGGTCGGCGCCTCGATCATGCACGTTCCTTCCGGTCTGTGGGCTTATGGCCTATGGCAGGAGGAGGACAACAACGGCACGCAGTGGAAGAATCTCAACCTCGATCATCCGACCAACAGCAACGGCACCTTCAACACTACCGACTCCAATGCCAACCAGACCGACGTTTGGTTCATGAAGGCCGGTATCAAGCGGACCTGGACGCCGCTGGGCGCCACGGTGCTGTGGGGTGAGGGTGGCCAATATCATAATATGTACAACGGCCTGTGCGGGACCCCTGGGGGTGTGGCCACCGGTGGCGGCTTCCTCAACACCACCACGTTCTGCGACGTTTCTGTCCCGACCGGCCAGTTTGCCAAAGATGGCACGGCCTTTACGACCCCTGCGTTCGTCACTGGCTCAGAGGTCAACCGTTGGGGCGCTGGCGTGATGCAGGAGATCGAACTCGGCGGCCATGCACGTCTGGTTCAACTGGCAGCACCTTGAGTTGAACTTCGACGCGACGAGTGCTTGCGGGGCGACTTCCGAATCCCGCAGCATAGATGTCTCGGAGACATGCTCTATTGGAAACGGGAAGAGCATCAAGTTCGGCCAAAAGGTTAATTCCAGCTTCGACTCTGCTCGACATCTTTATGCTCGGTGGCGTGATCTTCTTCTAGACCACCGACCAATCGAACGATCAAACTGGAAGCCGCCCTTCGGGGCGGCTTCTTTATTGGTGTCCGGTCATGTGGCTCAATTCCCGCTACATTCCCCCCGGTCTCTCAAGTTCTCCCGGACGCGACCAAAAGCACCAGCCACCGCGGCCAGATCGTTCCGGGCGAATACTATTTGGAAAGTGGCCAATTATGCCGGGCCTTATACCCACATCATCTATATTGGTGCGACGCGCCCGAAATCGTGACCGGCACCACCTGCCGGCACCCTGACCGCATCTGGCGGACGGTCAGGTGCGCCCGCGCGATGTCCGCCGCGCCCTTCGCGATCAACCTCCCCTCGTCTCGAATTAATCTTTCACCGCTAGCCAAACCTTGCCCCCGCTCACGCCTTTCGCCTATGGCTAGGACAGCCTGAGAAGCGGCTGAGGAGAGTCTGGGTGCTCTGGGTGATTTTTGCCTGCCTGACGGCAATCGTGCTGCTCGTCTTGTTGCGGCCGCTCGCTGCCACGAAGGGCAGCGAAGCGGAGCGCGAGGCGTTCAACGCCGCCGTCTATCGTGATCAGCTTGGCGAGGTGGAGAGCGACCGCGAGCGCGGGCTCATTGCCGAGCCGGAAGCAGAGTCCGCGCGCCTCGAGATCAGGCGCCGGCTGCTTGCCACCGACGGGGTCGGGGCCTCGCCAAGGCGCGAGGAAGCCCACGCGCCAGCGCGGGCGGTCATGATCGCCTTGGCCGTGGCGCTCCCGGCGCTGGCACTCGGCCTATATCTCGCCTATGGTTCGCCCCGTCTGCCAGACCAGCCGCTTGCGGCCCGGTTGCAAGATCCCGCGAGCGATCAGAACCTTGAGGCGCTCGTCGCCCGGGTCGAGGCCCGGCTCCGCGAGCATCCGGAAGAGGGCGAGGGCTGGGAGGTCATCGCACCCATCTACATGGCCTGGCGCCGTTATACCGATGCGGCGGAGGCCTATGGCCAGGCCGTTCGCCTGCTTGGCGAATTGCCGAAGCGGTTGTCTGGGTACGGCCAGGCGCTGGTGCTCGCCAATGACGGGGTGGTGAGCGAGGACGCTCGTGGGGCGCTGGGGCGGGCAGTGGCGCTCGATCCCAATCTGGTCGAGCCGCGCATTCTGCTCGCCATCGCCAAGGAGCAGGACGGCAAGTTTGCAGAAGCCGTCGAGGAGTGGCGAGGTCTTCTCGACAAGAGCGTAGGCGACGCGCCTTGGCGCAAGATGGTGGAGAAGCGGATCACCATTGACGAAGCACATCTTACCGGTAAGCCGGTCGCCGGAATCGAGGACCCCGCCACGGCGGAAGCCGGCCCACAAGGGCAGGACGCCCCCAGCGCGAGTGATATCGCCACCGCTCAGCCTATCGAGCGGCAGGCTATGATCGAACGGATGGTGCAAGGGCTCGCGGCCCGGCTCGACCACGAAGGCAACGATCTTGGCGGCTGGCTCAAACTCGTCAGAGCCTATAGCGTGCTCGACCGCAAGGAGGACGCGGTAAAGGCGTTGGCCAAGGCCAAAGTCCAGTTCAGCGGCGACGCCCAAGCGTTACAGCAGCTCGATGCGCTCGCGGCCGAGCTCGGGCTCAAATCGTAACGGCTCCAGGAGGGTATGAGGACATGACACGCAAGCAGCGGAGAGGCGTTCTGATCGGCACATGCCTCGCCGTGCTCGCGCTTGCTGTCGGTTTCGTGCTGGTCGCTTTGCGCGACTCGATCGTGTTTTTCTATAGCCCGACCGAGGTGGCAGAGATACGTCCTGGCCCCGCACAGCGTTTCCGCCTCGGCGGCCTGGTCGAGGACGGCAGCCTCAAGCGGGACGAGGGGACCACCGTCCGCTTCGTCGTCACTGATCGGGCCAAGACGTTGCCCGTGACCTACACGGGCGTGCTGCCCGACCTCTTCCGCGAAGGCCAAGGCGTCGTCGCCGAAGGTATGCTGCAAGCGGATGGCGTGTTCCATGCCGACAGCGTGCTCGCCAAGCATGATGAGAAGTACATGCCGCCCGAGGTGGCCCAGAAGCTCAAGAGCCAAGGCCTGTGGCGTGGCGATGCTCAACCCGGCGCGCCGCAGGCGCCGGCCCAGGGTGAATTAATCCCATGATCGCCGAGCTTGGTCACTATGCCCTGATCCTCGCCCTTGGCGTTGCCATCGCGCAGACCGTGCTGCCGTTCTGGGGCGCGCGACGCCATGATCGTCAGCTTATGGCCATCGCCGTCCCCGCCGCGCAGATGCAGCTGTTCTTGATCGCACTCGCCTTCACGGCGCTCGTGACCGCCCACGTTACCTCCGATTTCTCCCTCATGAATGTCTGGGCGAACTCTCATTCGTCAAAACCGCTCATCTACAAGATCGCTGGCGTGTGGGGGAACCACGAAGGCTCCATGGTGCTTTGGGTGCTGATCCTTGCCCTGTTCGGCGCCGCGGTCGCGAGCTTCGGATCCAACCTACCGCCCGAGTTGCGCGCCAATGTGCTGGCGGTGCAGGGCTCGATCGGGGTCGCCTTCCTGCTTTTCATCATCACCACGTCGAATCCTTTCGTGCGGCTCGACCCCGCGCCGTTCGACGGCAACGGGTTGAATCCGGTCCTCCAGGACCCGGCGCTCGCCTTCCACCCGCCGTTTCTCTACACGGGCTATGTCGGCTTCTCGATGGCATTCTCCTTCGCTATCGCCGCCCTGATCGACGGACGGGTCGACGCAGCCTGGGCGCGCTGGGTCAGGCCGTGGACTCTTGCCGCTTGGATGTTTCTCACCCTCGGCATCGCCATGGGCTCGTGGTGGGCCTACTACGAGCTTGGCTGGGGCGGCTTCTGGTTCTGGGACCCGGTGGAGAATGCGTCCTTCATGCCGTGGCTTGCAGGCACCGCGCTGCTCCATTCGGCGCTCGTCATGGAGAAGCGCGATGCGCTCAAGGTTTGGACCATCCTGCTTGCCATCATCACGTTCTCCTTGAGCCTGATGGGGACCTTCCTCGTCCGCTCGGGCGTGCTCACTTCGGTGCATGCCTTCGCCGTTGATCCGGCCCGCGGCATCTTCATCCTGGCCATCATGGGTCTGTTTATTGGCGGCGCGCTCACTTTGTTTGCCGTCCGGGCGCCGCTGCTTGCTCAAGGCGGCCTGTTCGCGCCGATCAGCCGCGAAGGCGCCCTCGTCCTCAACAATTTGCTGCTGACGACCGCCTGCGCCGCGGTCTTCGTTGGCACGCTCTATCCGCTTGCGCTCGAATTGATCTCGCAAGACAAGATCTCGGTTGGACCTCCCTTCTTCAATTACACATTCGTCCCTTTGATCGTGCCGCTCCTGTTCGTGGTCCCGTTCGGGCCGCTGCTGGCCTGGAAACGGGGCGATGCCCTGGCGGCGGCTCAGCGTCTTACGGTGGCGGCTGCGTTGGCATTGATCGTTGCTGTCGCGCTGTTGGCCTTAACGCAGCGCGGGCCGTGGCTTGCGCCGTTGGGCATTGCGCTGGGTGTCTGGCTCGTCGCCGGCGCTCTTTCGGAGATCGCCTATCGCGTTAGGCTGTTCGAAGTTTCAATTGGGGAGATCCGCCGCAGGCTTGGCAGCTTGCCGCGCTCGACCTATGGGACCGCGCTTGCGCATGCGGGCCTCGGCCTTGCGGTGATCGGCATCGTTGCTACCACGGCGTGGCGCGAGGAGCGTATCGTGGCGTTGGCGCCGGGGCAGGGGGTGGATATCGCTGGCTACCATCTCATTTTTGATGGCGTTGCGCCGCGTCGGGGGCCGAACTATCAGGAGCGTGTGGGATTGTTCAAGGTCGCGCGCGGGGACGAGGAGGTCACCGAACTCACCCCGTCGAAGCGCGAGTTCACCGTTGAGCGGAATACCACCACGGAGGCCGGCATCCATGCGAGCTGGCGCGGCGATCTTTACGTTGTCCTCGGCGACCAGCTGAAGGATGGCGCCTATAGCGTGCGCGTCTATTTCAATCCGCTCGTGCGGCTGATCTGGCTCGGCGCCCTCATCATGTTCTTTGGCGGTGCCGTCTCGCTGTCGGACCGGCGCTTGCGTGTCGGCGCGCCGAAGCGCGCAGTGGCGAAGGCGCGGCGGCTGGCCGCTGCGAAGTAGGTCATGCTCAGCCGGCGGATCCTCGCGCTCTTTCTCCCCCTTCTGGTTTCCCTGCTGGTCAGTCTTCCGGCGAGAGCGGTGGAGCCCGACGAGGTATTGCCGGATGCGGGCCTCGAGACGCGTGCGCGCCACATCTCGGAAGGCTTGCGCTGCCTCGTCTGTCAGAATCAGTCGATTGACGATTCCGAGGCGCCGCTGGCCAAGGACCTCCGCCTGCTCGTCCGCGACCGGCTGAAAGCCGGCGATAGCGATCAGGAGATCATCGACTTCATAGCCGCGCGTTATGGCGAATTCGTGCTACTGAGGCCCCGCTTTGAGCCACACACTCTGGTGCTATGGCTTGCCACGCCGGTCCTGTTCCTCGTGGCCCTGTTTACCATCGTCCTCGCCTATCGGCGGCGAGGGCGCGTCACCGAGCCTAAGCCTTTGAGCGCTGCGGAAGCGAGGCGGCTGAAGCGCCTACTCGGCCAGCCCTGAGGCCGGTACCCGCCTCTTGCAGGTGCCCCGCAGCGAACAACCTTACCGAAATTTAATGCGCTTGAAACAGCCGGGTAATTGGCGAACGCTTATATGTTGGGCCTTGAAGCCTCGGTCCTTGGAGGGATCCCCGGCTCGAGTTTTCACGGATTTCCGCATCCATCTGAGGTGACACATGACCCATTCCGACCGGAGCCCGGCTGCGACGACGAGCCCGCGCCGTCGAACCATCGCCCCCAGGCCCGTACTCGTCGCAGCTGCCGCCCTGATCGCTACGAGCGCGTTGGGGCTTACGCTTGGCAACATCGTACCTTACGCCGCCGCCGAAACCCCGCAGACGATCGATACCCCTTATGGCCGCGCACCTTTGAGCTTTGCCGATCTCGTGCAGAAGGTGAGCCCGGCCGTGGTCAGCATCAACGTAAAGGGCGACAGCAAGGTCGCCGACAATGACCTGCAAATCCCGGGCATGCCCGACATTCCCGAGGACAGCCCCCTCTACGACTTCTTCAAGCATTTCCGCCAGGGGCAGCCGAAGGGCGGCGAAGCGCCTGCCCAGCCACACCCGACGCTGGCGCAGGGCTCGGGCTTCTTCATCTCGCCCGATGGCTTTGTGGTCACCAATAACCACGTGGTCGAGGATGCCGAGGACATCTCGGTGACGCTGGAGAACGGCGACAAGTTACCGGCCACCCTGGTGGGCGCCGATGCACGCACCGACGTGGCCCTGATCAAGGTCAAGGCCGACGGCAAGAAGTTTCCTTTCGTCGACTTCTCTGAGAAGGATCCGCGCGTCGGCGACTGGGTGCTTGCCGTCGGTAACCCCTTCGGCCTCGGCGGCACGGTGACAGCCGGCATTATCTCAGCCCATAACCGCGACATCGGCTCCGGTCCTTACGACTACCTGCAGATCGATGCCGCGGTGAACCGCGGCAACTCGGGCGGGCCGTCCTTCAATCTCGATGGCAAGGTCGTTGGCATGAATACCGCGATCTTCTCACCTAGTGGCGGCAACGTCGGAATTGCCTTCGCGGTGCCGGCAGCGCTCGTCAAGGAGGTCGTGCAGCAGCTGCAGGAGCACGGCACCGTCGATCGCGGCTGGCTTGGCGTCGTCATTCAGAACGTGACCGACGACATCGCCGACTCGGTAGGCCTGAAGGAACCTAAAGGGCGCCATGATCACCAAGGTGGCTGAGGACGGACCGGCGGCCAAGCAGGACGTGAAGTCCGGCGACGTGATCATCGAGGTGAACGGAGAGACGATCGACGATTCCCGCGACCTCGCGCGCAAGATCGCCGAGCTGCATCCCAACACCGACGTCAAGCTCTCCATCATGCGTTATGGCGAGAAGCATACCGTAGACATGAAGCTTGGCGCCTTCCCCAGCGGTAAGAAACTGGCCTCGCTGGAGGAGGAGGACAAGCCCGAGGCGGGCGAGGAGATGAAGAGCCTCGGCTTATCGCTGGCACCTGCTGTCAAGATCCCCGGCGCCGGAGAGGAGGGCGTGGTGATCACCGAGGTCGCGCCCAACAGCGACGCCGCCGACAAGGGGCTCAAGGCGGGCGACGTCATCCTCGAGGTCGCTGGAGAGATCGTGTCGCAGCCCGGCGATGTCGCCAAGGGCGTGCAGAAGGCAATCGACAAGGCCAAGGACAAGGACAAGGTCAATGTCCTGGTCAAGGTTAAGTCCGGCGATCAGCAGCGCTTCGTCGCGCTATCCCTGAAGAAGGCGTAAACTCGTCTTCTAGCCGGAGGGCGGCGCGGTTTTCCCCCCCGACCGCGCCGCCCACCTTTTTCTGAAGGGCGGCACAGCTTCTTCGCCTCGCACGAGAGGCCTGCCTTAGGAGATAAATCCATACATGCGCGTACTGGTGATCGAGGACGATCAGGAGACCGCGAGCTTCCTTAGGCGGGCGCTGAAGGAGTCGGGCCATGTCGCCGAGTACGCGGCCGACGGCCAGACCGGGCTTGAGTTGGCAAGAGCCAACGCCTTTGATGTACTCATCGTCGATCGCATGCTGCCGAAATGCGACGGTCTCGCCGTCATCGGTACTCTTCGCGCCGAGGAGAACAGGACGCCCGCACTGATCCTGAGTGCGCTCGGCGAGGTCGACGACCGCGTCAAGGGCCTGCGCGCAGGCGGCGACGACTATCTTACCAAGCCCTACGCTTTCAGCGAGCTGCTCGCCCGTATCGAAGCGCTGGCGCGGCGCTCCTCGCCCGAGGAGGGGAGCACGCGCTTCGTCGTCGGCGACCTCGTGCTCGACCGACTTTCACACAAGGTAACGCGCGCGGGCGAACCGATTATCTTGCAGCCTCGTGAGTTCCGCCTGCTCGAATATCTGATGAAGCATGCGGGCCAAGTGGTAACCCGCACCATGTTGCTCGAAAGTGTCTGGGACTATCATTTCGATCCGCAGACCAACGTCATCGACGTGCACATCTCGCGGCTTAGGTCGAAGATCGACAAGAATTTCCGCAATCCTCTCCTGCACACGGTGCGCGGCGCCGGCTACAGCATCCGTGACAGCGCTCACTAAGCTTTTCCGCACCACCACCTTCCGCCTGTCGCTGACCTATGTTGCGCTTTTCGGTGCCGCAGCGGTCGTGGCTATCTTCTATATCTACTGGAACACCACCGTACTTTTGACGCAGCAGCTCCACCAGACCATCGACGCCGAGCTCAAGGGCCTCGCCGAGCAGTACAAGGCGGGCGGACAAGACCAGCTCGTGCGTACCGTGGCCGAGCGCAGCCAAACCCCGGGCAACAGCCTCTATCTCGTGGCCGACGCGGAGGGGAAGCGCGTTGCAGGCAATCTCAGCGCCGTCTCGCCCGAGCTATGGAATAGCGTTGGACCGGTCGAGTTCGTCTATAGCCGTGCGGCGCCGGGGGGGACCGAGGCGAGGCTCGCCTTTGCCAATGTGTTCCGGCTTCCCGGCGACTATCGCCTGATCGTCGGCCGCGACATCGAGGAGCGGCGCGAATTGGCCCGGGTCGTTCGCTCTGCCATGCTGTGGGGGCTCGGCGTCATGGCGCTGTTCGGCCTCGGCGGCGGCTATCTCGTGAGCCGCAACCTCCTGGCCAGGATCGACGCGGTCGCCGCCACCACCCGCACCATCATGGAGGGGGATCTTACGGGCCGGCTCCCCGTCAACGGTTCGGGCGACGAGCTTGACCGCTTGTCAGAGAGCCTAAACCTCATGCTCGTGCGCATTGAGCAGCTCATGGCTGGCTTGCGCGAGGTTTCCGATAACATCGCCCACGATCTCAAGACGCCGCTCAACCGCTTGCGCAACCGGGTCGAGGCGGCCTTGCGCGAGCCCTACGGGGAGCCCGCTTATCGCGAGGCACTGGAACGCACCATCGAGGAGGCGGACGGCCTCATCAAGACCTTCAACGCGCTGCTCTCCATCGCAAGGCTCGAGGCGGGCGCGGGCGGCGAGAACCGGGAGACGCTCGACGTGGCGGCTCTCTTGCGCGAGCTGGCCGAGCTGTACGAGCCGGTGGCGGAGGAGCGTGGGCTCGTGCTAAGGGCTGCTGCGGCCAAACCCATCTTGATCCGCGCCGATCGCCAATTGCTTGGTCAAGCCATCGCCAATCTCATCGATAATGCCATAAAATATGGAGCGCCCGCAGCCGAGCAGGGCAGCCATGGAGCGAAGCCCGAGATCGCCGTTGAGGCAGAGACGAAGGGGAGCATGGCAGAGATCGTCGTGACCGATCGGGGCCCGGGTGTCCCTCTTGCCGAGCGCGAGCGCGTGCTCGAGCGCTTCGTGCGGCTCGAAGCGAGCCGTTCGGAACCCGGGAGCGGGCTCGGCCTCAGTCTGGTCTCTGCCGTGGCGCGGCTGCATGGCGGGCGCTTGCAGCTCGAGGACAACCATCCCGGGCTTCGTGTCGTCCTGTCGCTACCAGCGGGGGGCAACGCCAGCCACAATGGCGGACAAGCCCACGCGACGTCGGGGACCGAGCGCGGCTGGGCGTGACGCCATTCTTCGAACGCATCGAAGCCTACCCGCTCGTTTATGACGAGCCTCGCGCCGCGGATGTGCTCGCCAGCCTGGCCAAGGCATTTGGCGAAGATCAGCGCTTCACTGTCGCGGCTAAACTTATCGCTCGCGATGAGCGTGTCCGTGTATTGCTCGCGGGCGCCTTCTCCGGCTCACCTTACCTCGCCGCGCTCGCATTACGCGATCCCGCCCTCCTTGCCGATTGTCTCTCCCGCGATCCCGACACGCATCTGGCCCAGGCTTGCGCGGAGCTTGCCTCCTCCATGGAGGCGAGTTCTAATCTGAAGGAGGCCCTTTCGCTCTTACGGCGCTTCAAGCGGCGCCTGGCGCTGCTCGTCGGTCTCGCCGATCTCGGCCATGTCTGGTCGACGGACGCAACGCTTGCCGCCATGAGCCGCGGCGCCCAGGCGGTCGTGAGTCGAGGGGGCACGCTTTCTCTTGCGTCAGGCACGCGAGGCGGGCCAACTCCTCCCCATCACCGACGCTTCGGCCACGCATGGCTATTTCGTCATCGGCATGGGCAAGCTCGGCGGCTTCGAGCTCAATTATTCCAGCGACATCGACATCATCGTCGTCTTCGACGCTGCGCGCGCAGGTCTCGCGCCCGGCATCGAGGCGCAAGCTTTCTTTGTCCGTCTTACCCGCGATCTCGTGCGGCTGCTGCAAGAGCACACCGCCGATGGCTACGCCTTCCGCACGGATCTGAGGCTCCGACCCGATCCAGGGGCAACCCAGATCGCACTTTCGAAGGATGCCGCCCTCACCTATTACGAGAGCTTCGGTCAGAATTGGGAGCGCGCGGCCCTCATCAAGGCGCGCGTCGTCGCGGGCGACGTCGAAGCGGGAGAAGCGTTCTTGCGCGAGCTTGCGCCCTTCGTCTGGCGCAAATATCTCGACTTCGCGGCCATCGCCGACATCCATGCCATGAAGCGGCGCGTGCACGCCTTCAAGGGCCATGGCGCGATAGCGGTCGCGGGCCACGACATCAAGCTTGGGCGGGGCGGCATCCGTGACATCGAGTTCTTTGCCCAAACCTACCAGCTCATCGCGGGAGGCCGGCATCCCGAGCTCAGGACTAAAGGGACGGTCGAGACGCTTGAGCGGCTGGCCGAGGGCGGCTGGATCAGCACGCAAGCGGTGCAGGATCTTTCGCGCGCCTACCGGTTCTTGCGTCGCGTCGAGAACCGATTGCAGATGATCGCCGATCAGCAGACGCATCTCCTGCCAGCGGACCCTGAGGAGTTCCGTCGCGTCGCCACGCTTACTGGTTTTGCCGACCCCGACGCTTTCGCTGATATCCTGGTCAAGGAGTTCGCCTGCGTCGAGACCCATTATGGGGCCCTGTTCGAGAAGCTGCCTCAGGCCCCGGCGCCGGCGCCCGCTATCGTGTTCCAGGGCGATGAGGCCGATCCCAATGCGCTTGCGGCCCTGCGGGGGCTTGGCTTCCACAACCCGCCTGAGGCGATGGCCGCGATCAGAGCCTGGCAGTCGGGGCGCTATCCCGCCACGCGCAGCGCATTGGCGCGCGAGCGGCTGACCGAATTCTTACCCTTCCTGCTCGATGCCTTCGGGCGTACCTCCGAGCCCGATCTCGCGCTCGCCACCTTCGACCGCGTAATCGCCGAGATGCCCGCCGGCGTGCAGCTTTTCTCGCTGCTTGCCGCCAATCCAAGCCTGCTGCGGCTTATCGCCGATATCATGGGCACGGCGCCGCGGCTCGCGCAGATCATCGGCCGCAGACCCCGCCTGCTCGATGTGCTGCTCGATCCCGGTTTTTTTGGCGTGGTGCCGACGCCGGCCCGACTCAGGGAGCTGGTCAAAACCGCGCTCGAACAGGCAAGCGACTATCCTGACGCGCTCGACCGGGCGCGCATCGTCGGCCGCGAGCAGGCGTTCCTCATCGGCGTGCGCGTGCTCTCGGGCACGATGTCGCCAGGACAGGCGGGCGCGGTCTATGCGGCGCTTGCCGAGACGTTGATCGAGGCGCTCGCCGCCACGGTCGAGGCCGAGCTCGTGCGGCAGCATGGGCGCGTGCCCGGAGGGCAGGCGGCCGTGGTGGCCATGGGCAAGCTCGGAGGCCGGGAGATGACCGCCGCCTCCGACCTCGACCTGATCGTGATCTACGACTTTGCGGAGGGCGCGCAATCGGACGGGCCGAAGAGCCTGTCCGGCAGCCAGTATTACGCACGCTTCACGCAGCGGCTGATCAGCGCGCTCTCCGCGCCCACGGCAGAGGGCTCCCTCTATCAGGTAGACATGCGGCTCAGACCTTCCGGCAACCAAGGCCCGGTCGCGACCAAACTGTCGAGCTTCATCGACTATCAGCGCGAGTCGGCCTGGACCTGGGAGCATCTCGCGCTGACGCGCGCGCGGGTCATCGCAGGGCCGCCGGCTTTGCGCCGGGCGATCGGGGACACGATCCGGGAGGTGCTCGCGCGTCCGCGCGACCGGCCGACCGTGGCGGCGGAGGTGCGCGCCATGCGGGCCAAGATCGAGGCGGAGAAGGGCACGCAGGATATCTGGGACCTCAAGCAGGTGCCGGGTGGGCTGGTCGACGCCGAGTTTTTAGCGCAGTTCCTGCAGGTGGTAAGTGCTGCAACCCATCCCGAGGTGCTCGACCAGAATACCGCGAGAGCACTGTCCAAGCTCGTCGACGCCAGGGTGATCACTCTTGCCGAAGCCGAGCGCCTCGTCCCCGCCGTCGAGCTCTACCATGCGCTCACCCAATGCTTGCGCCTTTGCCTCGACAAGATCTTCGTGCCCGATGAGGCGCCGCGCGCGTTGAAGGACCTGCTCGCCCGCGCGGCCGACATGCCCGACTTCGCCACGCTCGAAGCCATGCTGAAGGAGTCGCTCGTCGGCGGTGAAGGAGGCGTTCGACCGGATCGTGACGTGATTTCAGGCTGTTGCCGCGGCGGGTTCTTCCGCTTCGCTCTCGGGGGTTTGCGCCTTCACCGGCAGAGTGCAGGTGACGGTGGTGCCTTGGCCCTCGCGGCTTGAGATGCGCAAGGTTCCCCCATGCAGCTCGATGAGCGCGCGGGAGATGGCGAGCCCGAGCCCGCTCCCCTGATGGCTCTTGGAGAACTGGTTCTCCACCTGCTCGAAGGGCCGGCCGAGCTTGACAATATCGGCTTCCGGAATACCGATGCCGGTGTCCTTGATGGCGATACGCACGTTGCCCCGCGACCGTGACAGATGCACGTCCACGCTGCCGCCGTCGCGGGTGAACTTCACCGCATTGGCGAGAAGATTGAGGAACACCTGCTTCAGCGCGCGGCGGTCAGCCTCCAGCATCAGACGCGACGGGCCGTGACGGGCGAGCGTGATGTTGCGCTCGGCCGCGGCCTGACTCACCACCTTCATGCTGTCCTCGATGATGTCGGCAACATCGACGGTACTGGTGTCGAGGCTGAGACGACCCGCCTCGATCTTCGACATATCGAGGATGTCGTTGATCACCTCCAAGAGGAAGGCACCGCTCGCATGGATGTCGCGTGCATATTCCTGATATTTGGCATGGCCGAGGGGACCGAACAGCGCCCGTTGCATCACTTCGGAGAAGCCGATTACGGCGTTGAGCGGCGTGCGGAGCTCATGGCTGATATTGGCGAGGAACTCTGATTTCGCGCGGTTGGCGGCCTCGGCCCGATTTTTCTCTAACGCGTATTTTTCGGCTAAGTCCACGAGCTGCTGCTTTTGCTGCTCGAGCTCCCGGCGCGACAACCTGAGATCTGTGACGCTTGATCGCAGTTGCTGCTCGCTGTCGGCCAGCCGTTGCTGGCTCTCCTTCAGCACGGTGACGTCGGTGCCGACGCTGACATATCCGCCGTCGCGGGTGCGGCGCTCGTTGATATGCAGCCAGCGGCCATCTTCAAGCTGCGCCTCGTAGGTGCGGGAATCGTCGTCGTTCTTGCCCTCGACCGCGATGCGCTTGCGCACGATCGGCTCTGACGCGGCCGCAATCACGTCGTCATAGGCGGTGCCCGGACGGATGACCTCATCGGGCAGGCCATGGAACTGCTGATATTTCGAGTTGCACATGACCAGACAGTTCTGGTTGTCCCACAGCACGAAGGCTTCCGAGATAGTCTCCACCGCGTCGCGCAACCGGGCGTTGGCGTCCGCCGATTCCAGCACCAAGTCCTGGTCGGTAGCGACGGCTATTGCCGTCAGGTAAGGCTCTTCGCTCTGCGCGGCCCGCGTGATGTGGCCGCGCAGCCTGAACCGCATCCAGCCGCCGTTGACATGGCGCAGGCGAAAGCCCTGGTCGAACTGCCGGTCGCCGGATCGGAGTTTTCGCTCCACCTCGCCGCACAAGATCGTCCTCGGGATGCAGGGCCAAGGCAATCTCGCGGAACGCCATGGCATCGGCGCGCGGCTCCTGCCCGAGAAGCCGGTACATGGGCTTAGACCAATAGACATGGCCGCGGGCTAGGTTCCACCGCCAGACGCCGCAGCCGGGCAACGCCTCGGTGATCTTACCTCCCAGGGCGTCATCCTCGTGCGCGCTTCCATCGGCGAGATACCAGAGACCAGCGCCGAGCAACGCCAGCACTAGACCTCCGCAGATGAGGATAGTGATCTCGATACGGGCATCGCGGCGCCAGTCGGCAAGCGCCGCGCCGACCTCCTGCATGAAGGCGACTTGTACGTCGGTCTTGGCGACGTCGCGGACGGTGACGATGGCGTCTGTGCCGTCGGTAAGGGTAAGGCGCAGCACGCCCGCATCGGCGCCGAAGGTGGTCAGCGGCTGCTCGGGTCCGATGATGGCGAGTAGGTTGCCACGGGGCGTCGCCTCGAACGGCGCCCTGGCCTGAATTTCACCGGTGGCGTCGGCGAGCAGCGCAATGCGGCCGTTGGCGGTGGCGCCTCTCGGCAGGCTCGCCGCGAGCGCGCTCTGCCAGGTGCTGCCCGAGGTGAAGTGACTTGCCCTCAAGCTGTTTTGCCGCGATATCGGCGAGGAGGGCCAGCTGCGTTTTCGCTGTCGCGAGAGCCATGCGCTTGCCATGCATCAACTGAGTTGCAAGACCCGCGGCCGCAAGGGCAACGAAAGTCGCAATCAGTATGGGAACGATGCGGCGAAGCTGATCCGCTTGAGGAAGGTAATGGCGAACGCTGGCGCGAAGGTCCCCTCCATCGGGGCTCCGCGAGCGCAAACAACCCCTCACGCGCGGAACGGATCCGCGGCATTCGGTCCCCCTTTAAAGTGCTCTCCTGCTTGAATTGGAGAACTGCCGCATCTCCGAATTGCCCAACTATTTGAGTTCGCGTCGTTTTCGGCTGTCCAGACAAAAACTGTTGAAAATAGGTTAATAACTTGTTGACAGAAAAACGAATCTAGATCGGCCCCAAGGTCTTCGTGACGATCTCGTAGCTGTCGGTGGAAAGCTTTTCCGCCAGCTAGACGCTGCAGCGTCGCCTTGGCGTGTGCCTGGCGGACGGGCTCGAGGATTCGCCAACTCTCGAAGGCGCCCAGCAGGCGGGCCGCCACATGCGGATTGAAACGGTCGATTGTAAGCGCGGTCTCGGCAAGCAGCTCGTATCCGGTCCCATCGGCGCGGTTGAACCCGGTGGGATTGGCGTGGACGAAGCTGCTGCATCAAAGCGCGGACGCGGTTCGGATTCTTCAGCGAGAATTTCGGATGGGAGAGCAACGCGCGCACGGTCTCGACCGAATCGGGCCGTGCGGTTCGCGCCTGCACCGCGAACCATTTGTCGAGCACGAGGGGCTCCTCCTGCCAGCGTGCGTAGAAATGGGCGAGGGCCTCGTCACCCACGTCCCCGCCGAGCGAGGCAAGAATGGAGAGGGCCGTGATGGCGTCGGTCATGTTCGAGGCTTCGCGGTAATGGCGTACTGCGCGCAGCATCTCTTCCTTCTCGCCCGTACCGACCAGGAGGTCGAGTGCGACGCCGCGCAAGGCGCGCTGGCCTGCGCTTTCAGCTTCCGGTGAGTAGGGCCCCGGCGTGGCGCTCTGGTCATAGAGCTCACGGAGCGTCTCCTTGATTTTGCGACCGATTGTAATGCGCAGGGCTTCGCGAGCGTGATGCACGGCGTCGGTATCAACGTCGCGGGCAAGCTCGCGTGCAATGTCGGACTCGCTCGGAAGCTTCAACAATTCGGAGCGATAGGCGGCGGGCAAGAACTCCGTGAGCGCGGTCGTGCCGAGCGCCTGGGCAAGGTGCGCTGCTTCCTTGCCCTCGACGCGGGCGCCAACCCCGCCGTCGCGTGCAGCGGCTGTAAGCAAGTTCGTGGCATAGGTCTGCGCGGCCTGCCAGCGGTTGAACGGATCGGAGTCGTGCAGCATCAGGAACTCGATCTGCTCGAGGTTGAGGCTCACGGTGAGCCTGACCGGCGCCGAGAAGCCGCGGAGCAGAGAGGGGACCGGCGCCGCAGGGATATCGCGAAAGCGGAACACGTGCTCGCGGCCGCTGATCTCAAGCAATCCGTCAGGCGCCACCAATCCGTCTTCGAGGATGAGCGGAAGGTCGTCGCCGTTCTGGCCGAGAAGCCCGACTCTGAGCGGGATGAGCATCGGCTCCTTCTTGGTTTGGCCCGGGGTGGCAGGCACCACCTGGCTCACGGAGAGCAGCGCCGTCTTGGCGCGCGCGTCATATTCAAGCGAGCAGGCAAGCTCGGGCGTGCCGGCCTGATTGTACCAAAGCATGAATTGGGAGAGGTCGCGGCCCGACGCGTCCGCCATGGCCTCGACGAAATCCTCGACCGTAGCGGCTTGGCCGTCATGGCGCTCGAAATACAGATCGAGCCCTTTGCGGAAGCCGTCGCGGCCAAGCAGGGTTTGCAACATGCGGCATAGCTCGGCGCCTTTCTCATAAACGGTCGCCGTGTAAAAGTTGTTGATCTCAATATAGGAGGCGGGCCGCACGGGGTGGGAGAGGGGTCCAGCATCCTCCGGAAACTGGTTTGTCTTCAACATGCGTACGTCGAGGATGCGCTTGACCGGGCCCGCACGCAGTTCGGCTGTGAACTCCTGATCACGAAACACGGTCAGGCCTTCCTTTAAACAAAGCTGGAACCAGTCGCGGCAAGTGACACGATCGCCGGTCCAGTTGTGGAAATATTCGTGGGCAATGACGGCTTCGATGGCGCCATAGTCGGCATCGCTCGCTGTGTCCGGCCGCGCCAGCACGAGTTTATCATTGAAGATATTGAGGCCCTTGTTCTCCATCGCCCCCATATTGAAGTCGCTGACCGCGACGATGTTGAACACGTTGAGATCATATTCGCGGCCGAAGCGCTCCTCGTCGAAGCGCATGGCGCGCTTCAAGGACTGCATGGCCCAGGCGCAGCGGTCCTCTTTGCCGCGCTCGACATAGATGCCGAGTTCCACGTCGCGCCCCGACGCGGTGGTGAAGTTATCGGCGATGTGAGCCAGATCGCCGCCCACGAGCGCGAACAAATAAGAAGGCTTGGGAAAGGGATCATGCCAGACCGCGAAGTGGCGGTTCGTGCCGGGCACGTCGCCTGCGGCGATCGGATTGCCGTTTGAGAGCAGTACCCGCGTTCCCTCGCGTGGGGCCTCAATGCGGACGGTAAAGACGGCAAGCACGTCCGGCCGGTCGGGAAAATAGGTGATGCGGCGGAAACCTTCCGGCTCGCATTGAGTGCAATAGGTGCCGCGCGAGCGGTAGAGGCCGGATAGAGCCGTGTTGGCGTCCGGGTCGCAAAGCGTCACCACGTCCAGGGTGAATGGGTGCCCCGGCACCGCCCAAAGGGTGAGGGACTTTTCGTCCACCGCATAGGCCTCAGGTGAGACCGGTCGGCCGTCAAGGGCGAGGCTCTCAAGCGTGAGACCTTCGCCGTCGAGCTTTAGCGGCAGTCCACTGGTGGAGAACTTCGGATTGGGGCGCAGACGAAGCGTGGAGCGGACGCGCGTGGCATGCGGGGCGAGCGCGAAATCGAGATTGACCTCCTCCACGAGATAAGGCGGTGGCGCATAGTCCTTCAGCAGCTTCGCCTGGCGGCCCGACTGATCCATGATTGACAATCACCGCAGATCAGTTTTCACTGCGTAACAAATCAAATCACAAACAACCGCCAATAACCGTTGAAATCACTTGCCATCTTACCCTCCAATCACTAACGTATCATAACTATAGGTAACGGGTCAAAACCTATCTGTTCGTTACCGGGTGTTACCGCAGGGAGCCGGGCCTTTGCCGAGACGAGCCCTCACCGCAGCTTCCGTCGAACGCATTAAGCCGCCAGCTAAGGGCCAAGTCGAACATTTCGACAAGGGCTTTCCGGGTTTAGCTCTTCGCGTCTCATACGGAGGAGGTAAGAGCTGGGCGTTCTTTTATCGAATCGGTGGGCGCCTTCGCCGCATGAGCCTGGGTACGTTTCCAGCCGTAGGTCTTGCCGAGGCTAGAGAAGCTTGGCGCGAAGCTCGCCAGGACGTGCAGCGCGGTCGAGATCCTTCATTGGGGCGCAAGGGAGAGAAGGGTGCTACCGACTTTGCGACTGTAGCCGAGGATTGGCTGCGGCAGGATCAGGGAAAGAACCGATCACTTCACTTAGTGACGCGGGCTCTTGAAAGGGACGTAATACCGCTTTGGGGTCGACGCAGCATCGCTGATCTTGGCCGACGGGACATCCTCGACCTCATCGATGGCATTGTGGATCGCGGTAGCCCGATCATGGCGCGTCGTGTCCATGCCTATCTGCATCGTCTGTTCCGATGGTCAGTGGGTCGTGGCATCATCGCCGTAAATCCAATGACGGATTTGCCCAAGCCCGGAAGCGAGACTCGGCGTGACCGAGTGCTTACCGATAAAGAATTGGTTGCCGTGTGGCGCGGAGCTGCACAGCTGGTTGGCCCTATGGTCCACGCATCCAACTGCTGATTTTGACAGGTGCGAGGCGCGAGGAGATCAGCGCTTTGCGCTGGAGTGAGCTTAATCTCGAACGCGCTCAGATTGAGCTCAAGGGAGACCGAACGAAAAGCGGGGAGGGGAATTTTATCCCTCTATCGCCAGCAGCCCTTGCTGTGTTTGCAAATGTTCCGCGTATTGCTGGCAGCGACCTCGTGTTTACTCTGGGTGGAAGCAAGACTGTAAAGAGCTGGACGCGAGCGAAGGCTCAACTGGACGCGCTGGTCCCTATAGAACCGTGGCGCATCCATGACCTGAGGCGCACGGTAGCCACCGGCCTTCAGAAACTCGGTCTAAGTTTGCAGGTTGTGGAGGCCATTCTCGGGCATCTCTCGGGATTGCGTTCTGGCGTGGTTGGTATCTACCAACGACATAACTATGCTGACGAGAAGCGCGGCGCGCTGAGGGCCTGGGGCCAATACGTTATTGCGCTAGTCGAGGACCGACCTATGGATTGGGCGCCGTGACGCAAAATCGGGCGCGTAATTACGCTGAAGAGAGATGTGCAGCCCTAGAGGCTTGGGGCGCGCATGTCATGGCTATCATCGAGGGCCGCAAGCCAGGCATCGTGCTTGCCGATGCGAGGCCGGCCATGACAACGAAGAGCCTGGCTAAAGCAAATGACTGGCGCAAGAGTGGTGACGAGTTATTCGCTGAATTGGCATCCAAATGGGTTACCTTCTTACTCGCCATCAAAAACCGAGAGGCTGCCCATTTGGAGTTGTGGCCCGGGCTTTTCGTGTCATCTTGAGCAACTCGTCCAACTAGGCCTCAGTTTGCAGACGCCATTTCGCGGTAACCTACAGGTAACAGAACCACAAATTTGCATAAGGTGAGGCCCCAGACGCGCTGTCAAGGTATTGGAGCACCGGGGCGCGTGTGCCCGCTCGGAGATGGAGCCACGCAATCGCATTCAACCAAGCCCAGATTGCACTTCAATGACACTGAGGAACCAAGATATTGGAAAGCCAAAATAGGGCCTCCTCGCACTCAGGTAGCGGGGAGGCAAAAGTTGATTTTCAAAGCATTGATTTAGCTAACAAAAACAGCCCCAAAATGACTTCTCCAAAAGAAAACCCTTCCGCTTTGAGCGAGTGAACGAAGTCACTTGGAAGCTGACTGATGGAGAGGGGTCAAACGTGCCCGCTCGTCTTGGGTTCTGGGGTGGCTATCGGACTACGAAGGCTGTGGCGTGGGTAATTAACGTCACCCCCGGTGAATGGCTAGCCAGATATCGCGCTAAGGGTAATCGCCAGGCAAGGCTGACTATGGTCGCAAACCTTATTGGAGCTTTCGTGACAACCATAACGATACCCACAGCCAAGGTTTAAGCAGACTGTCCAAGCAAGACCAACCTTTGCCGAGTGATGAGACAAAATGACGGATCCAAAGGGCCAGGAAAGTAGTGACATTGCGTGATGGGAATCCCTCCCCATCGCTGTGGCCTAGACCCGCTTAAAGAGAAGCGAAGCATTCAAATCCGCGTGATAGTCATGGGCTCGCCCCAGAAGCGACGCCCGTTTTCAGCGACATCGAACGGCGGTTCGCATGCCCTTACACCATGGGGCGCGACCCAACGAGCGAGGTGAGATTAGAGAGCATGAGAGAACATCGGGGATTGGCTCCAGCAAGCATTGTTCGATCCATGGGGCTTGGCGCGGTGCTCTTGCTCCTCGGCGTTGCCATTGTCGGCGGCCGCGCGCTGGCCGACGCGGATTGCGGGGATTCCGAGCCGCCCAAGGCCGCCAAGGGCAAATGCCCGGCCGGCTACAAATACAGCGCCAAGAGGAAGGGCTGCGCCAAAGTCAGTTGCGGCACTGATCGGGTCTCGGAGTGGTGAGCAGCAGGCCTGCATCGACAGCCATTCCGCCGCACTGACCGATCAGGATTTCTACCGATGAGGCACGTGCGCTTGTCGATGAAGGCCATTTCGCCGCGGCGCGCGATGTCCTGCATCGCATCAAGAAACAGGAACAACCGCGGGTGCTGAACTATATCGGCTACACCACGCGCAAGCTCGGCGACGTCGACAAAGGCCTTGAATATTACCACGAGGCTCTTTTGCTCGATCCAAACTACCTGCTCGCACGGGAATATCTGGGCGAGAGGAGGATCGTAGAAGCGTGACTTGGAAAAGGCCAAGGAGCAGCTCATGGAGATCGCGGACCGCTGCGGGGGATTCCTGCGAGGAGTATGTCAAGCTGGAGAAGGCGATCGTGACCTTCGTCACCGGCGACGGCAAGGGCGCAAGCTGGTAGCAAGGAACGGGTGACTACCGTCCTCCTGGAAAGCGGCCGGCTGCGCCACGTTCCCAACCGGCTAGCGAGCGAACACGAACTGATCGAGCGGGCCAACCACGTAGTGAAAGTCGTTGGGGTCGTACCAGTACAAGGCGAAAAGGGTTATTGCGACCATGATGGCTGCGCCTAGCAGGACTTGCCGCATGGCATGGCCCTCCGCAAAGGGCAGCCTACTCCCGGGGCAAATCAAAACAAGGCCGTGGTCTGCGGCACACAGAGGTGCGGCTCCGATAGAGAGGCCACTGACTACCGAAGGCAAGAGAAGGATGAGAAGGCGCGACAAAGCGTCAGTGGGGTTGTTTCCTGTATTTTGAGCCCCTATCTGGCAGGTGTGATGGGCTCCCTCCCATCGCAGCCCCCAAAGGACCCGAAGCCCCGCTCTCCCCCGTGCGGGGCTTCTTCTTTTTTTGTTCTCGGCTGGATGCTTGCCCAATTCACAGCGCACGGTATCTAGGCCGCGCCTCGACGGCGGCGGCGCACACAGAGAGGTCGCTTCCTAAATTTCTACGGGGGTAGAAGGGGGCGGCCTCTCGCCCTACCGCCAAATGACGCTTCACATGGCGACCACCTCATTGCCTTGAGTGAGAGGAAGGGGGGGGCTACAACTTAACGGTGTTTCGGTGCATAACTTCCCAGGAAAGCCGGGGGAGAAAGCGGTGACCGAGGAAGACGAGCGATATCTGCGAGCCATCCTCGACGCCCTTCGGGCCGATGATGGCAAGCACTTGAGGGCACTTCTAAAGTCCCTCAGCAAGAGCGACGCGCAAGATGCAAAGGATCTGGCCCAAGTCCTGACTTCCCACCCATCGCTTCATGACCTCATTCCGCACTGACCGCTGGAGCGCAGCCCATGGGCTGGCGATACACGCTCGCTGAAATCCTTGCCATTGGGATAGCCTTTCCGCTGGCCTTCTTCCTTTTGATGTATGGCGTGGTTCGGATCGTCGAACTCATCGCTAAACTACGCAAAACGGGGCAGCTCTAACTTGAGCCTTTGATTATGAACGCAGCGCCGGACAATCAGCCGCTGCTGGAGCGGTTGAATGAGCCTGCTCCGATTCCCACAGTTCTTTCAGGGCAGCTTAACGCCGGCACACCGGAGAGCTTATGTCGAGAAACTGGATGCGGTTGGCCTTCGATGCAGCTCTGCTGGGGGTCGAGACTCAGCGAGTCATCGGAATGAGGCTGATGAAGCTATCTGCTGGAGGGCCTGCTGCCCGGGCCGAGGCATTGCGCATGTTTTCAGAAAAACCAGCCGCCTTGGCAGAAGCGACGATGACCCTCGCTCGGGGCGGCTCAGCGGAAACCGTCATACGACGCTACCGGTCGCGTGTCGGATCTAATAAACGGCGCTTGTCGAAGTCAGGTCGCTAAGTCCTACGTAGTGCAGCGAGGCACTCCGCTTCAGCGAGACTCATAGCCAGACAACGACTCTCAAAATCGGGTAGTGGGTCCGTTTGAAATCCACGGTCTTGACTTGGGCTTCGCAGCGGGCCATCGAGGTTTGATGGATAAAGTCGAGGTGGTTCGTGGGTACTACCTGAGACGGTTGAGCAGATCCGAGAGCTTCGCGCTTCCGGCACGCCTGTTCCCGCCATAACGACGAACTTTCAGCAACCGAGGCTGTGCATATTGCGGCGTATTAGCTCGCTATAGTCATCTGAAAGGCGCATGCTGGGGAATCACCGGTAAGAGCAACAACGGGCACCGGTGGCTGAGAGCACAAAGACTCCCGCCTGCAACAAATGCGGAGGGAGCCAATGGCCTCTCAAAACCCCCGACTCGACGTATACGATCCTAAGACGCTTGCAGTGATGGACCAGGCGTTCGCCTCCATTTGGGCGGCCGTTCGTGGCCCGGTTCGCGACTATGCGAATGATTGCGACCTTAGAATTGCCGTCGGCCAAAAGCTTCTGAACCTGGTGGCCGATGGAGTGACCGATCCTGCTCGGCTTCGGCAGCTCACCGTAGAGAGCTTAGTCCACTGACGTTCTCTGCTGTTGGACCGGACTGTATGTTCGCGGCGACGATGTCTCTCATATCCATAACTTTGTGGTCCGCCCCGATGCACCTTACTCACACCAACCCACTCGGTCGGTGAGCAATAGAGAGTGGGGCGGACGGTGGTTTAATGGGCGTCACACGCTACATGGTCCGCCCCACGGTGCGCTTCATGTATTGGCATCGGTCAACAATGGCGCGTCCCTCACAGATGGCAATTCGGTCACCCCAACACAAGCCTCTCCTCAACCTCCTAGCAGGGGGGAGGTACAGAATGGTGCTGGCGTGATGATCGGCTTTGGAGATTCGGCGACGATTGTCGCCGTCGGGGCGGTTTTGCTTGGGGTGGGGTGGGTGAGGGAGGGGGGATGACGTAAAATTTGGTGGAGTCAGTGGGCACTAAGAGTCGTGTGATCATATCTGTAAGGCTTCAATTTTGCTAGTATGATGACGATTTAGCGCGCGGAGCTTGTAATACCGCTCGTCAAGGCCCATGTCTCTCTCTACTGGCACGCCGAACTGGGCGCTGACGGTAAAGACTACCGTGCCGACTTTGTGCACGCCCCCTTTCCGGAAATTCTCAGCAGTCGAGTGCCCTAGGGGCTTGAGGTCCGCGCGGCGCAGTAGAGCGCTATTAGGCCTCCGAGCCCCACGGTCCGTGCCTCGGAAAAATCGAAAGAACCGTAACCCAACAGGCACGATCATGACTACTACCCCCAATCCCCAAACTGCCGCCGAGCAAGCCCGCAAAAATTATCGCGATGTCACCGCCGACATAGCTGTGCCGGAGGTCGTGCGAGTCATGGCCGAGAAGTCCGTGGCTCAGACCCGCGAATTCTATGATCGCTCCAGGGATGCGCTCGACGCATCGCTCTCGACGCTTGAGAGAACCTTCGATGCTGCCGGCCAAGGCGCTGCGGCGTTCAACCGCAAAATCATCGATATCGCCCAGCGGAATGTAAATTCCGGCTTCGACCTGGCCAAGAGCTTGGCGGGCGCCAAGAATCTTGCCCATGTCATGGAGTTGCAGGCAGCCTATTGGCAGAAGCTGTTCAGCACACTGACAGCTCAAGCTGCGGAAGTCCGCGCGCTGTCGACCAAGGTGACGGCCGACGCGGGCGAGCCGCTCAAGGAGCAGGTGAAACGCGGCGTGGATGAGCTGGGCAAGGCGAACTGAACGTCTGCGCAAGGAAATGCGCCCGCGCCAGTGCTGATTTAGGAGACCGCCATGTCAGCCTTCAACCGGTGCTGGTCGGGGTCAGGCACGCCCGATAACTGCTGTACGGTCCATGGCGGCGGGAAGCGGCGCTCGGTCATGGCGCTCTCCGCTTGGCAAGCTCAGCGTTCATTTGTTTGTAGAGACTTTCGATCACGGCACGCTTGCGCTGCATCCTGTCGCGCCATCCAGATCGCAGGCAGTCCCCCGGCCAAAATCAGCTCCACCGAAAGCGTGGACCCCATGGACAATGATAAGCAGAGCGCCGCCCATCGCGCTCAACAGTCCTAGGATGGAAGTACGCGGAGAACTTCCATAAATTTTCACTGCCTTGTGAGTTGCTATCGCACGGCCCGACTCCTTTTGCAGGCGTGCGAAGCTCATCAGTTGTCTTGTGCTCGTACATCCGGGGTGAGCGCACCGACAAATTCAGAGAAGGGCCGACTTCTTGCGCCACGCCAGGGGATTAGCCAGGCCGGTGGGAAGAGTGGAAGGCCGGGAGATCTTATGACGGGAACTTGCGGTGGATCGGCGGGCCGCGAGCGGTGGGTCGTCGGCTCCTAGTTTTTGCATTTTAACAGCGTCGCATTTTTACGGCCTGCGAGGAGAGCATATCGATCGCTCTCGCCGCACCCCATGAACTATCTAAAGTCATGCTCTGCTTATCAATGACATGGGCCACCCCCAGAAAAGTGGCCCGACGGTATGCCGACCAGGGAAGCCGCCGAGCCTAACCATCGCCCAAGGTTACCAACTCGACGGTACTAGCTCTACCTGACGACCGAAACGAAGAGCATGCGCTAACACTATGCCTGGCGGAACTTTGAGGTCGCAACAACGTTCGCCACCATCAACCCATCAAATTTGCGAAGGAGTTGGTCATGGACTGGAATCGTGTTCAAGGAAACTGGAAGCAGTTCGAAGGCAAGGTCAAGGCGAAGTGGGGCAAGCTCACCGACGATGACCTAACTGCCATCAATGGCCGCCGTGAGCAGCTCGAAGGCAAGATCCAAGAGCGTTACGGCATAGCCAAGGATCAGGCCCGGCGAGAAATCGACGATTGGTTTACGTCACAGGGCTTCTAGCTCAAGGCTCGACTTCTTTTTTTGGAAGTAGGACGGCCTCCGGTTCCTGCGTATTGCGCGCGGCGGATAGCTGGCGGTTACTCGGGCCCAAGGGCCATCACAGATTTCGTCTTAGCGATGGTGCCGGTCCCGTTGGTTGGAACCGGATGCTGACTGGTGACGCAAGCCGAAAGCGTGACAGCCAGAGCCACGACAACGAGAATGGCTCGGACGCCTTTCATCGCCATTACGCTCAATTGATGCCCCAACCCGCCATTGGGGTCGCAACCGCGCCTGCCGTTGCACCAGCGACGCCGCCAATGGGACCGGCGAGAGCGAAGCCGGCTACACCGCCTGCCGCGCCTCCACCGATGGCCTCCTGGGTTGTGGTGCAGCCACCCAACGACAAGGTGACGACGACAGCAAGAACAAGACTTGTACGCACAGCGACCCCTCGCTCGCGAGAAACGAGCGGCTCCGGTGCCAACTGGCAGGAGCTAGCTCACCGAAGCCGCCGAGAGGGGTCGAAGAACATCCCCCCATATCGACCCCAACCCAAGCCGAAGAGGCTAAGGATAATATTTTACTCAAATCTGAATGAGCCGAGACTTACCGGAGGAAGAGGTAAGCGGCCCGACGGGAGGTGTTGTCGCGCGCCGGCCTAACCACCGCAGGGAAGGTGCAATTTCGACGCGGCGGCTTACGTACCAACGATTTTGACTGACCGCGCGTTCCAAATAACAATTCAATCACTCAAAGGAAATTTCAGTTATGGCCGATGCAATTCAATGGGGCCTCGCCACCCCAAAGCCAATTGATTTCTCCTGGCTGGGCAATCTCCCTGACGCTTATCAGCAAGGAGTAAATCAAGCTCAACAGAATGCAGTTCTCGCAGCCCGCAAGAACCCTGTCCTTGGCACGGACGGAAAGCTATCGGCCTATGCTGCGAGCGTCGTCATCCCCAGCGTTACCGATCCACACGGCTACGCCTATGACCGTCGCAACAATGCTGAGTACGAAGCCGAGCCATAGCATGTCTTGTTCCCATTGGTTCGTCAGCCCCACATGGAAACCCGCAAGGGCCAGCATCGTTCCATGAAGGACGACTACCAACGGGCCAGCAAGGATGACGCCGAGTACTGGGTGCAGCTCTAATCGCTGCTCTCAGGAAAACGGGTTGTCGTCCCTTTGTTGAGCCCCCCTTCCCATCTCTCGAAGAGTTCCCAGACCGTCACTACAACTGCGGTCATAATGATCAATGCGACAGCCGCCAGAAGTCCGAGCGTAAAGTCCATGACTCCCCTCCGTTGTGATAATCACGCCTAACACAAAGATCAAGCGAATTGGGGGACCGATACAAGCTCTTACAGTGTAACGCTCTGTAACTGACGAAAGTGAGTGAATGATGATCGAACCAAAATGGCGCCTGATCCAACAGGTCAAAATAGCAGGATACGCTGATTTGGCGTCCCCAGGGGTGTAGCAGAGCCGGGACCGCCGATACAGAATTGATGGCCTCACGCTTCGTTCCAAAAAGACAACCCCGGCGCTTGAGGACACCGGGGCTTCTCTACTTGATCCCATGCAACTGAACCGGCTGATGAAGCCTTTGCGGAGGGTACCGGTTCTGTGATGATAACTCCGCTCCCGCTTGTGGGTTCCGTTAGCCGCTAGGACATTTGTCAGATCTGAAACAGGATGCTCGGTCGGTCATAGATCGACAATCATCCCCTTCGGCCCTGGCTCTTAGGCTTCAGCGCGGGCAAAGCCAAGGCCTGACAGCAAGGGACAGGAGGGCAGGGGCATCGGTATTGGGTTAGTCGGAGACTTCGCTCAGGATGCGTCTGGCGATCTGGGCGAGCTTGGTCAGGTCGTCGCTCAGGTTTTCGGGCTCCTGCTCGGCATGCTGGACGAATTCCTCGATCAGCTTCAGGAACACGGGCGCCCGCACAATCACCTGTGCCTGCTGCTCGATGCGGTAGGGGTCGAGGTCATATTCGGCTCCCGGGACCCGCCAGCCGCCCCAGTCATGCTCGGTGGTCACGACCATGGGGTGGGTGCCAGGGTACGGGTGGTGGCCGCATTGCTCGGAGCTTTTCCAGCGAATTCTGGCCGCGCAGCACGCGCCACTGGCCGTTCGGCGACCCTTGCGTGCCGTTATGGAGGGCGAGCGATTCCTGCTCCAGCTCCTCTTGAGCGAATTCACGCCCCATGCCGCAGTCATAGGCGATTTTGATTGGCTCGTCGCAGCCCCGGATCCATTTCGGCACGACGGACTCGACATAAGCCCAGGTGCCGACCGGCTTAACGAAGACGCGCTGCGCCTTGTGAAACTTGGCTTTTGCCATCGTTTGACGCCCTGAACTCGGAGCTCTTGGGGGTTTGCTCCTTGGGAGCCTAAGCTCCGTACCCGGAGACTAGGGGCGAAAAGTTAAAATTTGAGTATGGGTCCTAAGCATGAGCACTTTATTTGAGGTAAATCAATTGCTTGGCGTTCGTGCTGTTTCTGCCTGAGACGCCTAGTAAGCACATAGTAAGCACTGGCTCCATGTTTCGAGCCCCTTTTGCAAAAATGCAACAGTGCTGCCCCAATCGTCCCAAAGAGTTGCGGAACCGCTCTCCCGTGGAATGCTGTCTCTGTAATATTGTTGCTGCTCTGTTACAGAATCACCGCCGCGCGTCTAAGGGGGACAGGCATGTTTGGGGGACTGACAAAAACATCCAGCCGCATTGCCATCGCAGCCGCACTTGGCATGACGCTCGGCGGTTTCGCCATGAGCGCTCACCCCGCCAAAGCTGCGGATCTTGGTGGCGACTGCTGCGCCGATCTCGAGGAGCGGGTCGCCGAGCTTGAGGCGACGACGGTCCGCAAGGGCAACAAGAAGGTCTCGGTGACCCTATCGGGTTGGGTCGTCAAATACGGGGCTTTTTGGGACGACGGCCACGAGAACAACTTCTATGTGGGTGACAAGCACACGACGCTGTCGAGCCACTTTACCATTTCAGGCCAAGCGACGATCGCTCCCGGCTGGACCGGCGGTTACAACCTGACGGTCGAGGTGCGCGGCGGCAACGCGGTTGGCGACGACAATCAGTTTAACGAGAACTCGGCCAACGGCACGAGCCTGGACATTCTGGGCAACACCAGCGCGCTGCTCTCCTATATGTGGATCAAGAGCGACAGATGGGGCACGGTGAACTGGGGCCAGCTGTCCCAGGCCACGGACAACGTGGCGCTGCTGCCTGACCTCTCGGGCACGATCATCGAGTCGAACGCGGTGCTGTTCGATGGGCAGGCCTTCTTCATCCGGCCCAAAGGCGCCAGGAACTCGAATGACATGGTAAGTCCGCGAATGGCGGCGACTTCACCTGGGGCAATGTCGTGAACTGCCTATCGGCGGGTGGCGGCATCGGGGCGGACTGCAACGGCTATCCTGAGAACGGTGTCCGTTACGACAGCCCGACCTTCAGCGGCTTCAGCGTTTCGGGCGGTGTCTACGAGGATAAGGTGAAAGACATTGCGGTGAAATACGCCGCCGATTGGAACAGCATCAAGTTCGCGGCTGCCTTCGGCTTCAGCAACATCACCGACGAAGGCTGCACGGGCAGTGGCTCTTGCGGCAACTTGGTGCTGCAAGGTGGTGGTGGCGCGCCGTTCCAGGGCTTCCGCCGCGATGCGGATGTTTGGCAGGTCGGCGCCTCGATCATGCATGTTCCCTCCGGTCTGTGGGCTTATGGCCTGTGGCAGGAAGAGGACAACAACGGCACGCAGTGGAAGGTGCTCAATGTTAACACCAACAGGCTTGTCAATTCCGCTGCGAACACGACGGATGTCTGGTTCGTCAAGGCCGGTATCAAGCGGACCTGGACGCCTCTCGGCGCCACGGTGATCTGGGGTGAAGGCGGTCAGTATGAGAATATGTTCAACCAGTTCTGCGGCCAGCCTGGCGCCGTTTCAGCGAAGGTTGCTTCGCCGCAATCGCTACGGGAGGAACGACCAGCTTCGAGGGTTTCAACGGTTTCCCCAACGTGGCGCTGGCAGAAGTCACCGGCTCGACCGTCAACCGCTATGGCGCCGGCATCATGCAGGAGATCAACTCCGCAGCCATGCATATCTGGTTTAACTGGCAGCACCTCAATCTCGACATCAACGCGGTCAGCTTGGGCGAGTGCAGCAACCCGGCTGCTTGCCCATCAGGGGGAACGAAGTTCAAGGGTAACTACGACGACCTCGACATGTTCATGCTTGGTGGCGTGATCTTCTTCTAGGTACAAACCTTTCCCCAAACGGGTCTATCCCCTGGGGAAGATCATCGCCGCAACAAGGGGCCGGTCACAAGCCGGCCCCTTTCGTTTTTCAAACCGCACGCTACTATGCAAACCTTCAGGTAACTCGGAGCGAGTCACTGGCGGGCTATAAGCGGCTCCGGTAGGTAGTGGCCTCTTCATCGGAGCCGCTACTTCATGCGATGCAGGCCGTGGCCTGGGCCTTGCAATTGGGTTCTTCGAAGTAACTCTCGCACATCGGTCATTGCGGACAGTCCCTTTGGCAACACCACCGTGGCCTGCCAAAAAGTGGCTCCCGCTCTAAAAACCGAGAATAAGTTTTAGTTGAATTTGCTCTCGGGCCAGCCCCGGAGCTTGTTCGGGCACGAAGCAGGCGAACCCACGTTGTTTTAGGACTTTGGCGTCGTCGCACCAACTCCCGCCGAGCCGCTTCCGGAAGCCTGGGTATTCGTAGTGGGGCGAGCGTTCTGCCGAGGAGCAGCTTCACCCTCCCCTTTTCTTTCTCGACTTTCGTCGGCGCATCGCCTCGAGAAGAGGCAACAAATTGATCGCATTAGGTTCATGGGTTTTATCCTTCGTTCTCACTCTGTGTTCGAAGCCCCATAGGAGCCGAGCGGTCCTTCGAAGCAATCTGGTCTAGCTCCTTCGCGAGATCAATTCCCATGAAGAGAGTTCCTGGGCTGAAGCTCGCCCCTTGATTGATCATCAGTGGACCCTCAGGAGCGTCAATCTTAATAGGCTTTGTGCAGGTCCACGCCCCATGGCCCTGACATTGAAACCGTTTCAGGAATTCTACTTCGGTCATCATTGCCTCTCTCTTATCTAGAAGAGCCGACGACACGCATGAACTTGAGAGGCGGCTCGGTCGCAACCATCGGGAGCATCAACGACGATTAAGGCGTGGGTTAGTCCACGCAGCAATTGGATCGTCTAGGCTTGAAATCGGCCGCATTGAGGGTTCTTGTACGCTTACTTACAGGCATGGAGTACGAGTGCAATGGGACGCCCACCCATGAAACACGCTTACGTCATCTGCTATGCGAAGGATGGTGTCGAGTTGCAGCGCTACACCATCAGCGCCCTCAGCCAAGTCGCAGCCGAAGCCGAGGCCGACGCTCGGTTTGAAAGAGCGCGCCCAGAATTGAGCAACGATCCCTTGGTCTCCCGCCGAGTGGAGAGACTCTGAATGACCAATGAGTGTTCATGGGCGTAGCTGCCCGAATTCGGGTTGTCTTGCGTCTAGCGCTGGAACGCGGCGCCGGGTAGCGCAGGCAGATCTCCGAACATCCCGCTGTATCGCGTTTCGCTGAGTACCACGGCGTTGTCCAGAACCTCAGCCAACGGGATCTGTTTCCAAACACCTTCGACCAGCGACCAGGCTTCCTGATCGGTGAATCGCACAGGGTTCTCGTCGAGCATGCCAAATTGGATGTGCGCCGGTGTTAGCCCCAAAGTCTGCGCACCTTTAACCGCGGAAACGCCTGGCCTTAGGCCTGCGTTTGACGCTCGTCTTTTGGGGCTTTGCCCGAGCGGGGATGCCGGCGTCTCCTTTTCAATCTTAGGAGCAGGTGCGATCTGGTGCGCTTCCTCGGTTGAAGCCGAAGGCTTAACTTCTTTCTTAGCTGGTTGAGGTCTCGTCGTTTTCTTTAATCCCTCCTTTTGTCGTTTGGGCGAATTCTTTCGTGAAGGCGTTGACGCCGCGGGCTTCTGAGTCAGCCTGGGTGTCACTGGTTTCCTCTCAGGTACCTCCCGGCTTCCAAAGCCGAACAATCGCCATAGCAGACCTGGCCTCTTCTCATTTCCGCTCATGAGCTAGTCTCGCGGGTCCGGTAGAGCCAACCGCTCCGGCGGAGAGCTCCATGATGCGCGGACATGGTGATGCCGAACGTTCCGGGCTTCTGCCAACGTCCAATCCATGATGGCGCGTGATGCACTTAGGGATCAATGCGACTTAAGGGGAGAGGCCGCCCCCTTCTACCCCCGTAGAAATCGAGGAAGCGACCTCTCTGTGTGCACCCTCTGCAGGGAGCTAGACATACTGCGAAATGAATCAGGCGGGAGCGAGGTAAGCCCAATACAAAAGAAGAGGGCGCAAGAAGGCAAGGCTGCATAGTTGTAGCCAGCGCATCGTGGATCCCTAACGCCGATCAATGTCGGGGGGGCATTGATGCGGTGGTCACCTTTAGCCGGATTTGTTCTCGCTCTTTGGACAAATCCTGCTGGCGCGGCCGTTTAGCGCAACTGATGTCGCTGTTACTCACCCTCTCTGCGCTTGATCGCCTTGAGACGCCGTTTAGAAAATCCTTCGCGCTTACGACGTTTAGGTTCCGATGCCTCGCCAGTGAGATTGGGCTCGGGCGCTAGAGCAATTGCCGCTGTGTCAGCGGAGGGCTCGTCTGCGCACAATTCCGGGCGTGGCGGCAGGTTTTCCATCCACGCGATCGACAGTCCAACCTCGTTCGCTCTCGCACCGTCATAAAGTGGGTGCTCTTTGAGGTAAGCGGCAATGATCTTTTGTGGATCTTCGCCCCTGTGACCGACAAGGAAGCGAATGACATAGCCGCTATCCATGGCCACGGTGAAGTTGCCCATGACCCCACCAAAGAATGTAGGTACTGCCATTTACCGCACCCTTTGAGTTAGAGGTTCTGATGGCATCAAGGGCGTTCATTCAGGAGCCCCAAAGGCCCCGACGACGATATCCCCAAATTGAGCAGATTGTCATATGTCGAGCTATCGCTTAAGTCGGACGTTGTTGACGCCAGCTTAAGCGTCCCATCCGCGTGAATATGCTGCTTGTCGTGGTATTCCCAACACTGTGAGGCGAGGACCTGTCCCAAGCGTTTTGGGGTATCGGAAGTCCACCACAGAGGCTTTCGAGTCGGCGGCACCCCTCTGAGAGTTCCGGGGAACGGGCTGCCACCGGGCGACGGCGTTGTTCACTTTAGGTTGGCATAGCGCTTGCTTCACTCCCTATGCGTGAAGTCGTACAGGAGTGCGCACAATGTCTGATACAGGCGGTCTCACCGTAAAGGTGAATGGCACTGACATCATCGTCAGAATGCCGGGGACTACTAACATAGCGATCTACCACAAGCCCAATGGTTCCCCTCAACTAAGGTCCAAGGTCCAGGTAGGACCCGTCGATTTCCGCGTCCACGCATGGACGTTAGCAAACGATGCGGCGCATCAACTTGGTTGGCTGCAAATGGAGCAAGGTGGCGGCTGAGCCCGAGGCAGAGAGGCCGCCACGAGGCGAAACGGGCGGCTCCGGTCCAGTAGGAGTGGGCAAGATGGACATGCGGGCTCCAATTAATGGAGCAGCAGGGGTGTATGACGCTGCATGCGCGATTGTTGCCAGGCTTGGAAGGCTACCCTGGCGGACACCGTAAGCTCGGGTACTTCCTCATCGCCTTCGCAGGTCCACTTTAACAGGCCCAGAGTGTCTAGTTCTGCGCCTATGTAGTGCCAAGCTCGCTGAAGCAACTCTGAGTCGGTCCATACTTCTGCGGGCGCATCCAACGAACGAAGGCAACGCATGAAGACTTCGACCAATGCGTCGGGGTCCTCGGTCATGGTTACTCCCAGGCCTACTACGCCTCCACGTTATCGCAGAGCTCTTGCTGGGCCGTGAAACGGATCGGCCAAATTTGAAGGGTCGCCTCAGTACTTAGGGCCGAGGAAACCCGGGGCATCTGGCACTTAGCGGACTAACCGGTCGGGCACTGTGACGTCAGCTTCCGACCCGTAGCGGACGTATGAAGCCAAAGCTGTCGCGAGTTGGCGAAGCGAGCGCGCAGGCTATGTTCCTCTTAGTGGAGCGCCGCCCACGGAGCGGTCCATATCGGGTTACGAACGCGCGATAATTGCTGCTACTCTTCTTTCAACACTCAGAAGCGACCCAAACATTGAACCTATCGCAATGACTGCGGCTAATTCGATCAGTGCCGTAGCTTACGTTCCCGGAAACCTTTCATTTACTCTGAACGGTCAGCGTCTGTTGAATTCGCACAACTTTTAAATAACCCAGAAGCGATAGCCTTGTGGTTGTTCCGGGTTCGACTGAAACCCAAACGATCTTCAAGGAAGAACTAACCAGGCGTGTTCTCACATTCGCTAAGTGACCAATCGCGAAGTCGCGCGACAGGCTCTGGACGCCAATTCAATCCCATCGTGTTCCTCATTGCGAGCTTAGCAGCCGCCGCCATTTTGGTGGCGATTGTGGCGATCCCGCAATGGCTGTCGAAGCAGGCTCGGTGGGAGGTGCTCCGTTCGCATGTCGGGGAGATGGCGCAGTCCGCCGCTAGCGTTGTCGATGGGGACCTGCACCGTCAATTATTGGACGCCGCGAACTATAGCGACGAGCTTTACGCACGCGCGTTGAAGCCGCTCGTGCGCTTTCACTCCGCAAACCCGGATATTTTTTACGTTTACACGATGGTCGATCGGGGGGGTGTGCCGTATTTCATCCTCGATACCGCAGCTTCACCCGAGCTGTATACCCACCATCAGCTGCGCGCCTCCGGCTACTTGGAGCATTTTAGGCTCCGCAAGGCATACCAAGACCACTGGTTGGCGCAGATTGCGGCGGGCAAAACTTACGTGACTCCCACATATGAACGGGATGACTACGGGAACTTTCTTACCGCGCATGCCCCCATCTACGACAGCCAGGGCCGGTACAGTGGCTTTGTCGGCGTGGATTTCGATTTGCAATACTACCTCGCCGAGGAAGCGCGCTTCCGCTCAATCGAAATTGGGAGCCTAGCCGCTGCCCTAGCGGTGGCATTGGTGATCGGCTATTTGGCGGCGGTCTACCACTCAGATTTGCATCGTCGCATTCAGGAGCATTATTACAGCTCCATTCGCGATGGTCTGACGGGGCTGCTGAACCGTCGTGGGGTCATGGACGCCGTCGATAAGTCATTGGCGCGCCACACCCCGAGTTATGCGACGCTTCTCCTCGATATCGATAATCTGAAAATGATCAACGACCGTAAAGGTCACGTCACCGGAGATGCGGTCATTGCCCGCACCGCCGACGCTATTCGCCAAAGTATCCGCGAGGGCGACGAGTGCGCGCGACTGGGAGGGGACGAGTTCTTGATCTTTGCTGCCGATTGCGACACGGAAGGCGCCGAGGAAATTGCACGGCGTATTCTTGCCAGACTGTCCACGCAGGAAGAGTTGCTGGATGGTGCCAGGTTCAGTGTGTCTATCGGTATCGCCGTGCAGGGGCGTCCCGGCGCTCGGTTTGACGAGATGTACCGAGAAGCAGACGCGGCCCTATACCACGCCAAGGCGGAAGGTAAGAGTTGGATTGCCCTATTCGCGCCATTCATGACAGCAGCATTCCAACCGGCCAGGCCGTCAGCGTTTACTGCGTAGAGATTGTGTCTGCTATTGGCATATCTGCAAAACGGTACGATCCATGGCAATCTGGGGGTCACGGTGGTAGGCAACGCTGATCCGGATATTCACTCGGATAGCATCATCGCAGCTTATCGTTTCAACTAAGGTCTGGTGTCCGCTTTGCGTCAGAAGCTGACGTTACGACGACTTAGCGAGTCTGAAGGGCCAAGAGGACTCCCAAAGGAGCGCGTCGGCCACCACGCAGCCATGCCTGAGCGATACCGCCACAACGGCGCCTAGCCCGTAGTCCGACGATTTGGTCCCCGCCTACGTTGGCTTGGTGGACGTAGGGGGGATCTCCATTACGGCGCGCGAGTCTCCCTCTTCCCTACCACGCACCCGAACTCCACGCCTATCTTACCGTCGCCCTTCCAAATGATGCGGGCCGCGCGGCAGGTTCTATCGCTGTCAATGTGGAGATCAAACTCTTGGGGGATGCCCAGGAGGCTAGGTAGGACGAGCAGCGCGCCGGACGGTGATAAATTGCGCACGACGCAGTCGATGACCGAACGGCCATCGTTAAAGACCAACCTGCCCCTCTTGAGGGTGCGCTTGCGTGGCTCTCTGCGCTTTTCCATTGCTGGCACCGCCTCAGCTTCGTGGCGGCCCCTTACCCGATCCACCCCAGCTTCCGCGCCCTAGGGTGCGCAAGTTGCCAAGCTTCGGTCAACTTGCCACCCGGCAATTGATCGTGCCCATGGGGGTGTTGCCTAAGTCACACAGAATTTCGGGATTGGACTTCGGCTTGCCGAAATAAAAGCCTTGGCCGCTGTCGCAGCCAAGTTCCACAAGGCGGTTGCGGACGTCGAGACACTCGACACCTTCGGCTATCGTTTCAAGTCCAAGCGCGCGGCCAAAAGCTATCATGGCTTGCACAATTTTTTCGTCGGAGGAATTGGTCAACATACTGGTCACAAACGAGCGATCGATTTTGATTCCGTCGACCTTAAACTCTTGCAAGTAGGAAAAACCAATAGCGCCAAAATCATCGATCGCGGTTCGAATCCCGATATTGCGCAAAGATTGCAATGTGGATTTGACCTGAATCGTTCGATTCAAAAACATGGACTCTGTGATCTCAAATTGCAGCCGACGAGCAGGGAAAGAATGCTCAGCAAGAATGCGTAAGATATCCTCGGCCAAACCGCTGTTCGTAAGCATGCTCGGATGCAAATTGATGCTTACCGTAAACGCTTCGGGCCAACTCCGTGTGTCCTCGAGAGCCTTGTGAATAAGCGAATAAGTCATTTCGGTGGTCAGGCCTGTGGCTTTCGCTATCGGGATAAAGACTGCTGGCAGAAGCAAGCCCAGCTTTGAATGCTCCCAGCGTGCCAGCACCTCAAACCCAATGACATCCCCAGACTCTAGATCCACAAGAGGCTCATAATATGGAACGATCTGACCGGTCTGGATTGCGGCGCGAATCTCGTGTTCGAGTTCGATGCGCTGTCGCAGCTCCTCATCCATTTCCTGACGGAAAATTTGATACCTGCATCCCTCTTTCTTGGCCCGATACAAGGCCATGTCGGCTTGCCGCAGTACCATCTCAACCTTGCTCCCATCTTGCGCCGCCAACGGATTCACGATGCCAGCACGTTCTGCGCAGCAGATGGTAATTCCGACACTCGCGCCAACATTTACGGACAGGGCGGCAAGTTGAATGGGCTCCTGAACCTCCATTAAAATGCGCCGAGCGACTTGCAGGGGAGCGTCTTCATTGGCGCCAACAGGCATCATAATCCCGAACTCGTCGCCGCCGATACGTGCAACGAGAGCGCCGTCACCCAAGATTTGCTTCAGGCGGACGCCGGTCGTTCGTAATACCTCATCTCCAACTCTGTGCCCATAAAGGTCATTCAGGGGTTTGAATTGATCAAGGTCCAACAAAATGACGGCGCACTCTTCGTCGCCTTTGAGGGTAGCACTCAAATTCTCGATGAACTGGCGGCGGTTTGGCAGCCCTGTCAAAAAATCTGTGTAAGCAATGCGGTGCGTCTCTTCCTCTGCTACCCGCAGCTCTGCAGCATAACGAAGGTTAAGGAGGACAGTGTAAATCCCGATGAAGAAAATCATCGCCACAACTTCCCATAGGCGCCCCCCCTCTTGGGCGCGCATGAGGTGCCCCGCCAGTCGTATACGAAGCAAAGGGCTGCAACGAGCGCCATTATCTCCAGGCGCGTGAGGCGTCCTTGCAGTTGAAATAGTCCTCTGGGAAAAGAGAAGCCGGTCACTTGATTGGTCCACACATACGTTAGGCGCGAGAACTGTCCTGCAATCACCTGTGGCAGAAATTCGTGAACCAAGTTTTAGACAATCCCGTAATGTTAGACGCTTATCTCCTTCAGAGATCCCGCTGCGTCAGCAAGAGTCCGCTTTGGGTTATACGTTTGCTATGGAGGAAGCCATGTTTCGCAACAAAAGGTCTTGTGCTTATCTGAATGGAGACGGGGCCGTCCGCATCGCCTGAATTTGGGCCGTGGCGACATCGGCCAGTTGCAAACGCTTCGACAGGAGCATTGATCCGTTGCAGCTAAGATTGCTCCTTCTAAGTCCATATCGTCAGCCTCATCATCGTCGTCCTCATCGCCTTGTCGGGTTTGCCCCGATCTTTTGCCGCGGAGCAACCGTCGGACGTTCCGGCTTGGCTGCAGGCCCATGTCGGCGAAGGCGAAGGCCAAATCGCACAAGTGGTTTTGCAGAGGGCGCGCGCGCTTTACCTGCAAAAAGTGAGCGAAGGCGCGGTCAAGAATCCCTGCTACTTCGCCATGGACGCTACGCGCCCCGGCGGGTTGGGGCGCCGGTTTTACGTCATCTGCGAAGCCGATCAGTCGTTTCGCGCGGTTCCAGCGGGTCACGGCAACGGCCGCAATTTGAAAGGCATCGCGAATTTCGCAAACGGAATACGTGCGCGAAGAACTTCAGCAATGCGATGGATTCCAAGCTGACGACCGGCGGGGCCTATGTGACGGAAGAGGAGATCACGTCTTTCAAAGGCTATTATCGCAACTCAGCGGGAAAATACGTGGCCTTGAGCCGCTCGTTCGTGCAGTTTGACGGCGAAGGCGACACCGCAAACGCCAGACCGCGCGCCATCGGCGGGCATCCGGCCGTGTTGCTGAGGGGAGTATGTCTTCGAAAAGATCCGGACAGCCCGTACGCGAACCACGATGGTTACGTTCCGTTTGGAAAGCTGGTGGATTACTCCGGCGGCCGCAGCAACGGCTGCACCAGTTGGTCGGCTTCGGACGCCGGGCAAATCATCCCGATGATGAAGGACAAGCCGACGACGCTTTACATTTATCCTGAATCAGACGACATCGACGCCGTCGCGCAAGCGGTGAAGGCCGGCCGGTCGCCGTCGCGCGCGGGATTATATTGGAACGCCTCCTGCTTGAAAGAAATAAGCTCTCCGAAATTTTGGCCAAAAGAAACCCTCGAGCCGATCCTCGCTCAATACAAGAAGGATCATCCGGCGCCGCCGCCGCGGCCGACGCCGATCTGCAAGTAGCGTGAAATTTGTCTCAGTGCCTTGAACTCTGTCCGCTGCCGCGACGTCTCTCTCCTATGGCCGCGACAAGATGAAGAAGAACGAGGGACTTCCTGGCCAGGGTCCGCTTCTGGCACATAGCGAAAGTTAAAATTTGGCGCCCTGCCTTGGCACAACCGGCTCTTGACCTTGAATTCCGCGGTGTTGGCAGCCTCCCGGGGTGACGCCCGCGCGTTGTTGCCTTATGACGCGCCTTGTCATGACCGAACCGCAGGCCTCCTCTCCCCCCAAGCTGTTCCTGCCGTCGAAGCGCTACCGGCTCACGCTCGCCGGGCTTGGCGTTGCAGCGCTCGGCCTCGCCCTCTTTCTCCGTTACGACCTCATCCAGAACACCCAAATCGGGCTCGCCTGCGAGGCGGGCGAAGAGAGCTTCAGCTGCATGGTACGGCTCGCCGTCATTCTGCTTTTCGCAAGGAACTTGTTCGGCTGGACGGCGCTTGCAGCGGCGATCTTGCAGCTCATCAGTCCCAACCGCACCGCTTTCGCCATAGGGCTCATCGCGGCAACGCTCGGGCTCGTGCTCTACAATCTCCGCCTCTCGGCGCTTGCGGTGGCGCTTCTGGCGCTTAGTCTGGCGAGGGTCGCGCCCGAAGGACGGATTGCGTCCGGAACGCGGATGTCAGCCACGCGGCCGCCTGCGTCCGAAGGGCGGTGAGGGACAAGACGAGCAGCAGGGCCGCAAGCCAGAGCGCCTGCCAATTGGCGATCCCTTCGTTGACGACGATGAACAGGGCCGAACCCGTCAGCAAGGCGGCGGTTGCGAGCTCCGCCGCGCCGGTGGCGGGCGCGGGACCGGACAACGGGCGCTCGGCCCCGAAGGCAAGCACGGCGAGAGCCACGACAGGGCCGGTCAACGCGGCGAAGGGGAAATCTTTGTAGCGAGGATCGAATACGAGGCCGAGGGCCACATGGATTGCGGTCACCACCGTAGCAACGAGCAGAAATGCGAGTAGGACACCGACGCGGTCGGCGCGGCGCCAAAAGGGCGGGTTCATTGCGAGGGCAAAAGAGGGCAGGCGTGTCCCGCGCGCAAGCGCGAAGCTCGCAAGTGCCGGGACTGCGAGGGCGAGACCAAGCAGTGCCAAAGCTCTGAGACGGTCGCCAAGCTCGAAACCTTCCATGGGAAAGTTTACGACCGCCCAGCCGAAGGCGAGACCAGCGCCGAGCGCAATTGTGGCGGTGGCAAAGTCGGTTTGCGCGTTCCTAGCTGGCGAGCGCCGACCTCCGATCCATCCGCCGAGAATGACGAAGAAGACCGCGCCCATCCCAAGCGCCGCCTCGAACCGCCAGCGGGGGTGATTGGACACGGGCTCTCCCCAGTGAAATTTCAGGGCGTGGGCCGGATCGTCGAACAGGCCCCAATAGCCGCCCACGGTTCCCTCGAGCAGGCGCTTCCAGGGCTGGTCGTAGGCCTCGATAAGATTCACCTTCCAGCCGGCCTCCTTGGCCGCCTTTACAATGCCAGCGAGCACTCGCGCTTGATTGGACGGCGAGGGCAGCGCGCCTGCGCGCATGCGGCCCTGGCTCGGCCAACCAACTTCGCCGATCAGGATGTCCTTGCCGGGAAACGCCGAGGCGACTTCCGCTCTGATCTCCTGCACATGTGCAACGGCGCCTTGAGCCTCCACCGGTTCGTCCTCCCAATAGGGCAGGATGTGTATGGTGACGAAGTCGACCGCACCCGCGAGTTCGGGTGCCTTGAGCCAGAATTCCCAGACATCGGCATAGGTCACGGGTAGGCCGGAGCGCTGGCTCACCTCTCGGAGGTAGTCCTTGATGTCGTTGGGGGAGAGCTCGCCACGCAGCAAGGCCTCGTTACCGACGATGAAGGCCTGGATGACCCCCGGATAGCGGCGGGCGAGCTTGAGCGCGGCCTCGATTTCCCGCCGATTGTCGGCGCGATCGCGCCCGAGCCAAATCCCTTGCAGCACCTTCAGATCGTCCTGGCCAGCAAGCTCGGTGATCTTGCCTTGCAGCTTGGCGGCGGAGTAGGTGCGCACGCAGGACGTAAGGTGCGATAGGCGCTCCAGATCCTCCGCGATTTGCAAGCCGAGACTGTCGGGCGGTCGGACATACGGGCCTTGGTCGCCATGAAATGGGGCGTAGGAGATGCAGTCGAGCCTCTCGCCCTCAGCAAGGGGGGAGGGGGGCATGGCCACCGGGCGCCCCATGCCATACCAGACCCCCCCAATGGCCGCGGCTACGAGCACAAAAAGCAGGAGGGAACGGAGCATGGGAGGCTGTCGGAGACGGTGGGGATGCGACGAATAGCAGCTTTGTGCGCCGCGGGGAATTGATTGCTCTGGTTTGTGCGAGTGCGAAGTGATAAAGGAGACTATTGCCGCTGGACTGCCAAAATTCTGCTGTCCAATGCAAGAATTAGTGTTGCAATTCTTTGGGGCTGAGCACCCATCCATGCGCTTCGCGTCCTTAACCGCCGCTCTCGTAGCCGGCGGCTTTTTATTGGCGACCGTCGCCCCCGCTGCCGCCCAAACTCAAGGGGGCGAGCAGAAGCCGCCCGAACAGGCGCAAGGCGGGCAGAAGCCTCCCGAGCAGTTGCAGGGCGAGCAGAAGGCCATCGATCAGGCGACCGCCGAGCGGCAGGCGCAGGAGAAGGCCATGGCCGAATACAATGAGGCGGCGGCGAAGCTCTCCAGCTCCGCAGGCGCCGCGGAGTGCGTCTGGACCGGGCGGAGGATCGTCAGCCTCTTGTGGCGCGACGACATGGATACCGCACGCCGCTATATCGACCTCTATGATCGCTTCGGCTGCTCGTCGGAGCATTTGAAGCTGGCTTTTCGTTGCGTCATCCAGGAAGGACCGCTTGATGCCAAGGCAGCCGACCGGCTTGCCTCCCGGGTTCATGGCTGTTGGATCGCTCCGGACGAGCCGACAACAGCGTCGAGTCAGGCAACGACCGGCTCGGCCATAAAGGGCGGAACAATACCGAACTGAATCGCGTTTGGATGGCGCAACCCCGCGGCATCCAAAAAGAGCCGGGGACTGGCAGGCCGGGACTTAAGGCAGACTTCAAAAAGATGCGCAGCGTCGCTCTCGTCGTTGTGGTTGCACTCGCGACCGCCCTGCATGCCGCGGCCTGGTTCCTCACGCAGGAGCGGGTCTCGCCGCCGAATACGGGCGGCCAAGTCGCAAGCGTTTCCTTCACGCCGATCAATCCAAAACAAGATGGTAAGGTGGACAGCACAACGGCTGCGCAGATCAGGTTCGATCTCGCCGTCATCGCGCCTTACACCCGCGCGGTCAGGACCTATTCCGCAACCAAGGGTATGGATCTCGTACCGGCGATCGCGTCCGAGTACGGCTTGCGCGTCTCTCTTGGCATCTGGATTGATGACATTGAGCCGCAAGACGAAAAGGAGATCGAAAGCGGGATTGCGCTTGCCAAACGCTACCGGAACATCGACAGCGTCATCGTCGGCAACGAGACGCAATTCCGGAATCAGGCGCTGGGTAAGACCGACACAGTCCAGGATCTCATTGCCAAGATCCAGCGGGTGAAGCGCGAGGTTTCCGTTCCGGTGACGACCGCCGAGGTGCCGACTACGTGGCTGGCACATCCGGAGCTTGTATCCGCGGTCGACTACATCGCCGTACATGTCTTGCCCTACTGGGAGGGCGTGCCCGGATCGAGTGCGGTCGATCACGCGATCGGCGTCTATGAGCAGTTGCGGCGGGTCTATCCCGGCAAACGCATCGTGATTGCCGAGTTCGGGTGGCCGAGCGCCGGCCTCAACCGGAAGGATGCGGTGCCGAGTCCCCTTGTCCAGGCACAAGTGATCCGCGACTTCATCACCCGAGCCGATGCGATCGGCATCGACTATTCGATCGTAGAGGCCTTCGACCAGCCGTGGAAAACTTTTGAAGGCAGCGTCGGACCCTATTGGGGAATGTTCGACGCACAGCGCCACGCGAAGTTCGCGCTCGACGGGGCGGTAGAGCGGCCCAATTGGTTGCTCAAGGCTGTGGCCGCCGTGGTCTTCGGCTTGCTGCTGTCACTGCCGATCTTCGTCATCCCGCGGGCCACGTCGGCGCAAGCCGGGACACTCGCGCTCACCGCCCATGGTATCGGAGCCTGGTCGTCGAACGTGATCGACTATTGGGTGACGCACTATTTTGTCCTCGGCGCGGAGGTGGCGATGATGATCGGGGCCATGCTCCTCGTGCCCCTCGTCCTGATCATGAAGCAGCGCATCGAGGAGCTGGCGGCGATCCTATTCGGGACCAAACCCGGGCGGCTGCTCATGGCGAGTGCCGGTGGGGCAGAGGCGACCGCGGCGGATCCTGCGCGCTTGCGCGGGCGCCGCTCGTGTCCATTCATATCCCGGCCTGTTGCGAGCCGCCGGAAATGCTCCGGCAGACACTCGATAGCGTGGCGAAATTGGATTGGCCTCGTCTCGAATGCATCGTCGTCATCAACAACACGCCGGATGCCAGCCTTTGGCGACCGGTAGAAGAGCACTGCCTGCAGCTCGGTGAGCGCTTCAAATTTGTGCATGTGGATCGGCTGGCGGGCTTCAAGGCCGGCGCGCTCCGGCTTGCGCTCGAGCACACCTCGTCGGAGGCAGAGATCGTCGGCGTACTCGATGCCGACTATGCGGTCGATCCCGCTTGGCTCAAGGACCTCGTGCCCGCCTTTGCTGATCCTCATGTCGGGCTGGTGCAGGCCCCCCAGGACCACCGCGACGGGGACAAGAGCATCCTGCACGGGGTGATGAATCGGGAATATGCGGGCTTCTTCGACATCGGCATGGTGCAGAGGAACGAGGTCAACGCCATCGTCACGCACGGCACCATGTGCCTGATTCGGCGGTTCGCGCTGCTCGACGCGGGTGGTTGGTCGAGCGACACCATCGTCGAGGATGCCGATCTCGGGATTGCGCTGCTGAAACAGGGCTGGCGGGCGCAATACACCCGCCGGCGCTATGGATGGGGGCTCTTGCCCTCCGACTTCTCGGCCTACAAGAGGCAGCGCCACCGCTGGGCCTATGGCGGGGTGCAGCTGATCAAGAAGCATTGGCGTGACTTTCTTCCCGGTCGCAGCAAACTGTCCTCGAAGCAACGCGCCGCGTTCCTGTTCGGCTGGCTGACTTGGCTTGGCGCCGAGAGCCTCGGCATCGTGCTCGCTATTCTCAATCTCGTCTGGATGCCGCTGGTAGCGTTTTACGGCATTGCCGTCCCGGAGGCGGTGCTGACGCTTCCCGTGCTTGCCACGTTTGCCGTGATGCTGCTTCACTTCATGGTGCTGTACCGGGCGCGGGTGCAGGCGCCGATCCTCGCTTCCTTCGGAGCCGCGCTTTCGGCGATGGCGCTACAGCTCTCGGTGGGAAAGGCGGTGGCGGACGGTGTGATCTGCGATGGGCTGCCGTTTCTGCGCACCACCAAGGGCGGGGCAAGGCGCTGCCCGGAGCGCTTCCCGGCCCTTTGGGAAGGTGTGCTGGGCGGGCTTCTGCTGCTCGGCTCCGGCGTCCTTTACCTCACCAATGCTCAGCAGGTGCGCGAGATTTCCATCTTCAGCGCGGTGATGCTGGTGCAGAGCTTGCCATTCCTCGCCGCGGCGGCAATGGCGAGGTTCGAGCGATCAACGCTGAACGAGTTCGCCACTTGGCGCAGGCTCGCCACGCTCTCGACCTATCGGCCCCGCTTCCCGCGCCGGCGCGAGCCCACCCCAGGCCCGCCGGCAAGCGGGGGCGTCGGCATTGTTCCCTAGCGCGGCGTCAATCCAAATTTATGCTGCGCAGGCGGAGTGCGTTGCCTACCACGGATACGGAGGACAGGCTCATGGCCGCCGCGGCGATCATGGGCGAGAGGGTGATCCCGGCGAAGGGGTAGAGCACGCCCGCCGCAATCGGCACGCCCAGGACGTTGTAGGCAAACGCGAAGAGCAGGTTCTGCTTGATGTTGCGCATGGTGGCGCGGGCGAGCTTCACCCCGCGCACCACGCCGCGCAGGTCGCCTTTGAGGAGCGTGAGCCCGGCGCTTTCCATGGCCACGTCGGCGCCCGTGCCCATGGCGATGCCGACATCGGCGCGGGCCAGCGCCGGCGCGTCGTTGATGCCGTCGCCGGCCATGGCCACCGTGGCGCCCTTCTGCTGCAGATCGTCGATCAGCCCGAGCTTGTCGGCGGGGCTCAGGCCGGCTGCCACTTCGTCGATACCGAGCTTTGCTGCGACGGCCTTGGCGGTGGTTGGATTGTCGCCGGTGGCCATGACGATCTTGAGTCCGAGCACGTGGAGTTTGGCGATGGCCTCGGCGCTTGATGACTTGATGGGATCGGCAACCGCGACGAGGCCAGCGAGCGTGCCTTCGAGGCCGAGAAACATCACCGTCTCCCCTTGCTCGCGTCTTGCTTCTGCCGGGTGGGCAAGCGGTGCGACATCGATCCTCGTCGTTTCCATCATGCGGGCGTTGCCGAGCAGCGCTGCACGGCCGCCGACGCTTGCCTTCACGCCGGCACCGGTAATGGATTCGAAGTGCTCCGTCTTTGCCACTTGCAGGCCTCGTGCATCGGCGCCCCGGAGGATCGCTTCCGCAAGGGGATGCTCACTGCCCGCCTCGAGGGCGGCGGCGATGCGAAGTACCTCGTCGGGCTTAAAGCCTGGCGCTGCTTCGATGCCGGTCAGCGCCGGTTTGCCCTCTGTCAGGGTTCCCGTTTTGTCGACGACAAGCGTATCGACGGAGGCGAGCCGTTCCAGCGCCTCGGCATTGCGCACGAGCACGCCGGCTTGCGCGCCGCGGCCCATGGCGACCATGATGGAAATGGGCGTGGCGAGCCCTAGAGCGCACGGGCAGGCGATGATCAGCACGCTGACGGCGGCGATGAGCGCGTAGGCCAGTTGCGGCGCCGGCCCCAATAGCAGCCAGGCGAAGAACGCGACAATGGCGACGAGGATGACCGCCGGTACGAAATAGCCGGAGACCGTGTCGGCAAGGCCCTGGATCGGGGCGCGGGAGCGCTGGGCTGCGGCCACCATGGCCACGACTTGGGCCAATGTCGTCTCGGCGCCCGTGCGGTCCACACGCATGTCGAAGCTGCCGGTGCCGTTCAGGGTGCCACCGGTGACCTTGCCGCCCTTGACCTTCTCCACCGGCACCGGCTCGCCCGTCAGCATCGACTCATCGACCGCGCTCCTCCCCTCGATCAGGGTGCCGTCGATGGGAATCTTGTCGCCCGGGCGGACGCGGAGGACGTCACCTTTGCTGACGTTGGCGAGGAGCACGGTCTCCACTTTGCCGCCGGCCTCGACGCGCAAAGCAGTCTTCGGCGCGAGGTTGAGCAGAGCGCGAATGGCGCCGCCGGTTCGCATCCTGGCGCGAAGCTCCAGCACCTGCCCGAGCAGCACGAGCACGACGATCACCGCCGCCGCCTCGTAGTAGACCGGGATGGTGCCGTGGGCGTCGCGCATGGTAGCGGGGAACAGCGCGGGCGCGATGGTGGCGACCAGGCTGTAGAGGAAGGCCGCGCCGGCGCCGATGGCAATGAGGGTGAACATGTTGAGCCGGCGCGTGCGGAGCGAGACCCAGCAGCGCTGGAAGAAGGGCCAGCCGCACCAGAGCACGGCAGGGACGGCAAGGGCGAATTGCAGCCATTGCTTGGCGTAGGCTGAGAGAAAGGGCAGAAGGTCGACGCCAAACAGGTGGCTCCCCATGTCCATGGCGACGAGCGCCAAGGCCAAGGGCGCGCCGACCATGAGCCGGCGCGTGAAATCGATGAGCTCGGGGTTTTTCTCATCCTCGGGAGCCACGCCCATGGGCTCGAGCGCCATGCCGCAGATCGGGCAGGCGCCCGGGCCTTCCTGCACGATCTCGGGGTGCATGGGGCAGGTGTAGAGCGTGCCGAGTGGGAGGGGCTTAGGCTCGGCTTCCTTGTCGAGGTAGCGTGCAGGATCGCGCACGAACTTGGTTCGGCACCCTTCCGAGCAGAAGTGGTAAGTATGACCGGCGTAAGCGTAAGTGGGCTTGCCAGCGTGGGTGTCCACCATCATCCCGCAGACAGGATCGGTCGCCATATGCGCTCCGCTTGTGGATTTGGCAGCCAAAGGTCGGTGCAAGGACGTTCCGCTTTCGCTAGTTAGATAGCTTGTAACGTGAGGTGCTTACGGAATTCTGATCAAGAAGGAACCGACGATGGGCCGGCAGAGTGTGATCCTTGCTCTTGGAGTTGTTGGCGCGGCCGCGGTTGGCCTCGGCATCGGCTATCTGGCCTGGGGCTGGCCGCAAGACTGGTATCGTGCCGATCTCAACAAGCTGCCACCAGGTCCCGAGAGCGAACTCATCCGGTATGGCTCCGAGCTCATCGTCAACACGCCGCGCTACATCGGCAAGAAGGCCGAGGATGCGGACAAGCAGATTCGCCGGAAATGATCTTGCCTGCGTGAACTGCCATTTGAAGGCGGGCTTGCAACCCTTCGCCGCTCCCTTCGTTTCCACCTTTGCCACCTTTCCCATGCTGGTGGACGACCAGGTGCTGACCCTGACCGAGCGCATCAATAGCTGCATGCGGCGGAGCATGAACGGCAAGGACTTGCCGAGGGACAGTCATGAGATGGAGGCTCTCATCGCCTATATCAAGTTCGTAGGCACGGGCACGCCGGAAAGTGTGCGCGTCGCGGGCATGGGCCTCAAGGCTTTGCCGGACGCCCCGCTTGCCCCCGACCCCACGCGGGGCAACGAAGTCTATGCCAGTCTATGCGCGAATTGCCATCAGTCCGATGGAGCAGGGGAGCGGGCTCCCACGCCCGGCGTCGGCTATTCAATCCCGCCGCTGTGGGGAGACCAGTCCTTCAATGCCGGCGCGGGCATGGCGGAGACCGCTTATGCCGCAGCCTATATTCAGGCCAACATGCCGTTCGGCATCAACTACCAGTCGCCGGTGTTGTCCGTACAGCAGGCGTGGGACGTGGCGGCCTTTATGACGGCGCAGCCCCGGCCCGCAGCGCTGGCCGAGGCCGCCTCCCGGATTCATTAGCGCTCTCGCGGGGTCAGACGAGAGTGGCTCAAATCGCTGATGCCGAATCCAATTCCCGCGTCCTTCCGATGACGGAACTCATGCGGAGCTTGGCAAGCGAGGCGAGGTGCAGCAGGATCGAGAGCGGCACCAGATAGGCCGGCACCAGCACCAGCGGAAAGAGGCTTACCAGTTCGTTGGGCCGGTTGAGAGCAAGGAGCTGGAACTGGGACGGCGAAGTGGCGAAGCCCGTTCCGACCGCGACGACGAGGTCAAGAATACCGAATACGTTCCAGGCGGTCACGAGGTCGGCGTTTTCGCGCGGGGCTCGGGCGTAGGCGATCGCCACGACGGGTGCGAGCACGCCAACCAGGATGTCGCCCACGCCGGCCGGCCAGGCGAACAGGCCGGGCAGCTTGTCGTTCGCGTAAAGGATCAAGAAGATCACGCCAAGGGCGCGGTAGAGTTGGATACCTACGATCCAGGCTTGCGGGACTGCTTCGATGACGCGCCGCACGGTTGCCGACCGCCAGATCAGCAAAGCGCCAATCAGTACCGGCAGGAAGAGGCCGTACTGGATGCTGGGCAATTGTCCGGCATTGGCATGAAAGGCTCCGGCTGCGCCTAGCAGGGCCGCAAGCGCAAACCAGCCGATGAGGGTCAAGGCGGTGGTCCAAACTACAACAATGCAATCTCGTGCCGGCCAATCGGCTTGCGCGAGCGCCGCGCGCAGTCCGAATAATAGGGTGACGATGACAGCAGCGCTGCCGGTGAGGACGAAATGGGTAGATAGGCGGGAACGGTCATGGGAATATCCTCCAATGACAGGTGACGATTCCTGAGTACCTATAGAATTGATAGTGACTTGTCAATAGCAAGTTGCTTGAAAAAGCAGAGCCTAGCCGGCTATGTAGTGTACATGGCAACGGGTTATGGCCAGCAATGCCCAGTGGCGCGGGCGCTCGACGTGATCGGGGAGAAATGGTCGCTGCTTGTGCTGCGCGATCTTCTCCGGAAAGGTCCTTTGCGCTTCCAGGAGTTGGAGAGTGGGCTTCGGGGCGTGGCGCCGAACACGCTTTCCGCGCGATTGAAGGCCCTTGAAGGCCAGGGCGTGATCGGCACGCGGCTATACGAGAGCCATCCGCCCCGGTATGAGTATTTCCTCACCGATAAGGGCAAGGCGCTTGGCCCCGTGCTCAAGGCTCTGCATGGCTGGGGCGAGCGCTACGGATAGATTGTGACTAGCGTCCACCACGATAACACTCTGAAATCTTTACCGCATCGCTTCTGCGTCGCGCCCATGATGGAGTGGACCGATCGCCACTGCCGCTATTTCCTGCGGCTGATCTCGCGCGGGACGTTGCTCTACACCGAGATGGTGACGGCGGACGCTATTTTGCGGGGTAACCGCGAGCGGCTGCTGCAATTCGATGCGGCCGAGCACCCGGTCGCGCTGCAACTGGGCGGCAGCGATCCGCAAAGTCTTGCTCGAGCGTCGCGCATCGGCGCGGAGGTCGGCTATGACGAGATCAATCTCAATGTCGGCTGTCCGTCGGATCGTGTGCAGTCGGGGAGGTTCGGCGCGTGCCTCATGGCCGAGCCTGCACTTGTCGCCGATTGCATCGCCGCGATGGGGGCCGAAGCGGGCGTGCGCATCACGGTCAAATGCCGCATCGGCATCGACGACCAGGATGGGGAGGAGAGCCTCGACCGGTTCATCGATGCGGTGACGCAAGCCGGTTGCCGCACCTTCATCCTGCACGCTCGCAAGGCGTGGCTCGAAGGCCTGAGCCCGAAAGAGAACCGCGATGTGCCGCCGATCGAATATAGTCGGGTCTATCGGGTCAAGGCGCAGGCGCCCGGAGCTGACGATCATCGTCAATGGCGGTATAGCCTCGGTCGACGAGGCGACGACGCATCTCGCCCAAGTGGACGGCGTCATGCTCGGGCGCGCTGCCTATCAGGATCCCTATCTGCTCGCGGGCGTCGACAGGGCCCTGTTGGGCTCGACGGAGCCACCTCCTTCGCGGCTCGAGGTGCTGGATCGATTCATGCCTTATGCGGAAGCGGAGCTCTGCGCGTGGCACGCGGCTTAATCGGATGACGCGTCACATCCTAGGTCTGTTCCATGGGCAGCCGCGTGCGCGCAGTTTCCGCCGGTTGTTAGCCGAGCGGGCGCATCTCGATGGCGCCGGTCTTGAAGTCTTGCAGGCCGCTCGCCGCATTATTGCGGACGAGGACCATCGGGCCATTGCCGCCAATAGAGAGTTGCGCTGCCGATCAGCTCGTGCGTTGGAAGGGCTGCGTGCGCTCGGCGAGGGCGAGCAGGCCCTGTATGTCGAGGAAGCGCGCCGTCTGCATGCAGTAGTCGCGATAGGGGCGCCGTAGCGTTGCTTTAGCCAATCCTCCTCGACGATGGCCATCATGGCATAGGCCCCCACGATGGCACTGGCCAACACGATCGTGAGCAAGGAGTTGGCTCCAATGGAGAGGCCCAAAAGCCCGACCATCGAAGCGGTATATTGCGGGTTGCGGCTGAAGCGGTAGAGACCACCGGTCACGAGACCGTCCGCGCCACAATAGGTGTTGCCGAGGCCGAGATTGAAATAACCGCAGACTGTGACGCTCGAGGCCGATGAGGCCGAGCGGCAGGCCGGGGATGAAACGGGTCCAATCGAGCAATGGTGTGCTGTTCCAATCGAGCGCGGCAACGATGAAGGTCGCCAACCACGCGCCCCGGAACAGCGTCCAAAAAACGACCCTCTGCCAGCTACCTGGTCCGGACGTGGGCCAGATGCGGAAAGTGGCGGTGAGTAAGGTGCGCAGCAGAAGGAGATCGAGCGCAGCACCCGTAACGAAGACCGCATGCGAAGACGATGTAAGTCATTGCTCCCGGACGGAACCAGATTCGTTTTGCAGAAATGCGACAACTTGCTGACGGTTTTGCTAAGGACCAGGCTTCGCCGAAACAACGGAGTTCGTCAGATCTTCTGATTGTAAGCGCCGACCTCGGGCTGAGTGGCCAGCTCCGCGTCGATCTCCCCGAACATCGCCCGCATTCTCGCCTCCGAGGTCGGGCTTTCCACGACGACGACGAGCTCGGGCTTGTTGGACGAGGCACGCACCAGGCCCCAAGTCCCGTCATCGAGCACAACTCCGGATTCCATTCACGGTGATGAGCTCGCGGATCTTTTGCCCTGCGAGCATGCCGCCATTGGCGGCCACCTTTTGGAAGTGGTCGACCACCCGGTCCACCACGGCGTATTTCACCTCGTCGTCGCAATGGGGCGACATGGTGGGTGACTGCCAAGTGCGCGGCAGCGCGCGCCTGAGCTCGGCAAGCGTCTGGCCCGGGTTGCGGTCGAGCATGTCGAGCACGGCGAATGCCGCGATGAGACCGTCGTCATAGCCGCGGCCAAGCGGCGGATTGAAAAAGAAGTGCCCGGACTTCTCGAAGCCGACCAGCGCGCCGGTCTCGTGGCTGTAGCGCTTGATGTAGGAGTGGCCGGTCTTCCAGTAGTGCGTCGTGGCGCCATTGGCCTTGAGCACCGGATCGGTGAGGAAGAGGCCGGTGGATTTCACGTCGGCGACGAAGAGAGCGTCCTTGTTGCGCGCGGAGATGTCGCGCGCGAGCATGACGCCCACCTTGTCGGCAAAGATCTCCTCGCCCTCATTGTCGACCACCCCGCAGCGATCACCGTCGCCGTCGAAGGCAAGCCCGAGATCAGCCCCGTGCGCCAGCACGGCATCGCGCGTGGCGTGGAGCATGCCCATGTCCTCCGGGTTGGGGTTGTGGGCAGGAAAGGTGTAGTCGAGCTCGCAATTGAGTGGGATGACGGTGCACCCAAGCTCGGCGAGCACGTGCGGCGCAAACGCCCCCGCCGTGCCGTTGCCGCAGGAGACGACCACCTTCAGCGGCCGCTTGAGCTTTGGCCGCTTGAGCAGGTCGGCCATGTAGCGCTCTGGCATGCCGGGCACGAGCGACGTAACGGCCGCCTCCAGGAAGTGTGAAGCGCGCGTCGAGCACCAACTCCTTGAGCTGCGCTCATATCCTCCGGCGCGAAGGTCAGCGGCCGCTCAATCCCCATTTTGATGCCGGTCCAGCCATTGTCGTTGTGGCTCGCGGTGACCATGGCGACCCCTTCGACGTCGAGATCGAACTGGGCGAAATAGGCCATGGGCGACAGCGCGAGGCCAATATCGTGGACCTCGGCGCCGCCGGCCAGCAGGCCGGTCATCAGCGCGGCCTTGATGGCTGCCGAATAGGAGCGATAGTCATGGCCGACCACGATGCGTAGCGGCACCCCGCGGGCGCGCATCAGCGCGGCCAAGCTCGCGCCGACCGCCTCGAGCCCGAGCAGATTGATCTCCTCGGGGTAGCGCCAGCGGGCGTCATATTCGCGGAATCCGGTCGCCTTGACGAAAGGAAGGCGTTCGAACTCGGCAGTGTTAGGTTTCAGATCCTGGCGGGGCTTGAGAAGCATGCGGCCCTTGCATAGGCGATTTTCAGCGGATGACCAATAGCGAGCATACTGCTCTGGTTCCGATTGGGGTCGTCCTATTGCACGAGCACGAGCTGGTGTCCCTCAATCTCGAACCGCGTCAGCCGACTCAAGAAGCTCATTCCGAGCAGGTTGACGGGAAGTGCGCCTTTGTCGGCGACGGCAGCGGGGACGTCGCGCAGGGTGATGTCGTCAACCCGAACGCGGTCGAGGGTGACGGGCGCCACGCGGGCCACCCCGTTCGCGGTCTGCACGCGGCCGGAGAAATCGAGGCTCCTCGGCGAAAGCCCGAGCCGCTCGGCGTCCTCATAGGTGAGCACCACGAGCGTGGCGCCAGTATCGGCCATCAGCGTCACCGGGCGCTCGTTGATGGAGGCATCGACCACGAAATGGCCGCGGTCGTCAGCCCTGAGCCGTACCTCGCGCGAGAAGCCGCCATGGGCGTCGACTGCCGCCGTCCCCATGACACGCGTGTCGGCATGGGGCCGGAAGGATGCCGTGAGATCGTCGTAGAAGTAGAACAGCACGAGGCCGGCTAGGGCGGCGCTTGCCCAGAGCAACGCTTCCTGTAACGCGCGTTTTGCGCCCGACCCCAATTGAAGCTCCATCATTTCACGATGCTGCGGACCGGGCGCTCAAGGCGCGGAAATAAGACTTCAGCCGCGCAGCGTCAGGAAATCGCCGCTAAATTCATAGGAGCGCAGGCGGCTTAAGAAACTCATACCGAGCAGGCTTTGGCCAAGCGTGCCGCGCTGCGCCACGAGCGCGTCCACATTTTGACGATCGAGGGGGCCGATGGCGACCTTCTTCAGTCTCACTCGCGCGGCAAGAGTGCGGCCGTTCGCGGTGGCCACGGGCACGGTATAGGTGAGGTGTGCCAGATCGAGGCCGGCCTCCGCCGCGTCCTCGGGGCGGAGCACGATAGTTGAGGCGCCGGTATCGACGACCATGGCAATGGATTTGCCGTTCACTTTGGCCATGGCGGCGAAATGGCCGTCGAGGCGGCGCCTGATCCTTACCTCCGTTGCCCCGTTCTCGCTCTCCTCGACCACCATGGAGGCGCCGGGCACGAGCTCGCCCACGACACGGGCTGCGATCGGCGTAAGCTCGCCGCGATAGGTGTAGAGCGTGACGATGCCAAGCCCGAGCGCAAGCCAGGTGACCGCATCGCGCAGCATGGCGGTGGTGCGGCCGCCATAACGCGCGAGCACGCCGCCGCCCACGAAGACCGCGACAGCAAGGCCGAGGGCAAGATAGCCGAAGATCTCGCTGTCGAAGCCGGCGATGGTACCCGAATCGCCATGCGCGATGAGCAATACCGCGGCAAGCGCAAGGATGAAGAGGGCAACCCAGGCCGACAAGTGTTTAGCCTTTCATGTTCAGAGGGGGCTTCCGTCGCGCGGGCAGCAGCGCCATGATGGCGCGCCGCTCTTCCACGCTCATCTCGCCCCAACGGGCGATTTCATGGAGCGTGCGGGCGCAGCCGATACAGAAACCCGAGCGTGCGTCGAGCTCGCAGACATTGACGCAGGGTGTTTCCAAGCGGTTGTGCGGGTTCGCTTCATTAAAGCCGTCACGCCTATGTAGGGAGAGATTAGGCCGTGAGCAATCGCGTTGGCGAGTTGGTTACCGGCGGGCACCCATGCGCGACGACGTGCGCGGCGGCTCGGGCGCGATTTCGCCAGGTTCCAGCAGCCGCGGCAACGCTTCCATCACCCGCTTGCGCGGGAAGGTAATGACGACCTCGGTGCCGTAGCGGAGCTTGCTCTTAAGCTCGAACGTCCCATTATGCAGCTCGGTGAGCCCCTTAGTGATGGGAAGGCCAAGGCCGGTGCCCCCTTCCGCCGTGTGATGGGCGAGGGATCCTTGGCCGAAGCTTTTCATGACGCGTGGAATTTCGTGCTCGGGAATGCCGGGACCCGTGTCTTTCACGCTCAGGAACTGGCCGCCGATGGAGGTGCGGCCGACCGTCAGCGTGATCGTGCCGCCGGTGGGCGTGAACTTGATGGCGTTCGACAGCAGATTGAGACAGATCTGGCGGATAGCGCGCTCGTCGGCCCAGAGCTGCGAGAGATCGGGCGCGAACGCCTCAACGATCTTCAGTCCCTTGTTCTCGGCTCGAAGCCGCATTAGCCGATGGCAATCCTCAACCACGTTGGCGAGGGCAATCGGGCCTTCATGCAGCTCGTAGCGGCCGGCTTCGATCCGGCTGATGTCGAGAATCTCGTTGATCAGGTTGAGCAGGTGCTGGCCGCTCTGGTGGATGTCGTTGGCGTATTCCTTGTAGGTCGGGTTCTCGTGCGGACCTAGGATCTCCGAGCGCATGATCTCGGAGAAGCCGAGAATGGCGTTCAAGGGTGTGCGCAGCTCGTGGCTCATGGTGGCAAGGAATCGCGATTTGGCCACGTTCGCCTCCTCGGCTCTCGTCCGCGCGTCGTCTGAATTGGATTTCGCCTGCTCGAGCTCGGCGATCAGCGCGTCCTTTTCTGCGCGGAATTCGAGCATGGCGATGACCGTGGAGTTCAGCCCATTCATCAGCCAGATGAAATAGATGTGCACGCCGACCGCCATCGCCGCCATGGCCCAATAGAAAGGGTTGTCGAGGAGGGCGAAGCGGATGACGATGGCGGCGGTCATCGGCAAGGTGCCGGCATAGACGATGGGCATCACCGTCGATGCGAACAGCATGCGCATCGAGATTACGACGATCAGGGAGGCGAAGATGAAGGTGTGCGCCGACTCGCCTTGCGTCCCAGCACTGATGAAGGCGACACCCGCCCAGCAGACGCCATAAAGGAACTCCGCGGCGGTGATCTTGGCGCGCCAAACTGGAGTTTTCGCATCGTCGCGCGGCGCCCCCGCGAACTGCCGGCAAAGGCTGATCAGGATGCCCTTCGACACGAACACGGTCGCGAGCCAAAGCAGTAGCTGATTGGGGGGCGCCCAGAACATCGTGCCCATGGCGACGATGATGGCGAGCAGCGGCGTGGTGATCGCGGCCGAAAGCTCGTTGCGCACGAACATCAGCAAGAGCTCGTATTCGAACTCTGGCTTGAAGCCGGACTTGTAGGTGAGCTTCTCGCGGGCTTCCTGAACGCTGCGGGAAGAGCGCCGCTTGGCGTTGGCGCCTGCCGAAGCGGAAGGACGAGCCTCGGCTGCTGCTGTCATGCTGTTTCTGGCCCGCGACTGACTTGACGAACTAAAGCGTGGCGGCGCTTTGCCCTGAGAAAAGAAGCGGCTTTCCAGGCCCATGCCGACGCTGCGTTACAACTATCTGCGGAATTCCCTAACGGTGCGTTTAGCCTCGCTCCGTCCTGGCACGAGCTTGGGGTGTTGCGAGAGCCGTTCACAATGCTTAAGCCTTGGTGAAGAGGAGAGCGGTCATGCAGCTCACCGTCATCGGTTGCGGCGATGCGTTCGGCGCGGGCGGCCGCCTGCAGACCTCCCTCCACGTCCGCTGTCAGGGCCGCGAGCTTCCTCATCGATTGCGGCACCTCGACCCTCATCGGCATGCATAGGCTCAACCTCAAGCTTAACGACGTCGAGACGGTCTTCGTCACCCACCTGCATGGCGACCATTTCGGCGGCCTCTCCTGGCTCCTCATCGACGCGCAATATGTGAGCCGCCGGACACGTCCCCTCATCGTGGTGGGACCCTTGGGCATCGAGGCGCGCTTCGTTACGGTGACGGAGGCGCTTTATCCCGGCGTCCTCGGTGCGCCACGTGCCTTTGCGCTTCAATTCGTCGAGCTTGCTGAGCGGCAACCCCTCGACATTGGCGGCGTCAGGGTCACGCCCTTCGAGGTGAAGCACCCCTCCGGCGCGCCGCCTTATGCGCTAAGATTTGACGTCGATGGGAAGGTGCTGACCTTCACCGGCGATACCGGCTGGGCCGAAAGTCTCATCGACGCCGCGCGGGGGGCCGATCTGCTGATCAGCGAATGCTTCCAATATGATCTGAAGCTCGACATCCATCTCGATTACCGCACGATCGATGCCAACTACGTGCGACTGGGTGCGAAACGCGTGCTGCTTACCCACATGGGCGAGGCGATGCTCGCGCGGGTGGGCGAGGTGGATGCCTCACGCTATCTGATCGCTGAGGACGGCATGACGCTCGCGCTGTGAGGGTGCTTCAGTTTTCCCGCATGCCCGCAGCCATCTTTTCTCTGAAAGCAGGCTCTTGCGGAACTTAGAAAAATAAACTACTGCTTTGGTATAGATTAGGCGAAGCGCGCAAACAAGGCCGAGGTTTTCGCCATTTTGCGCAAAAATGTTGTTGTTTCATGCTCGACAAAATGGACCGCAAGATTCTCGACATTCTGCAGAAGGACTGCACGATGCCGGTGGCCGAGATCGGCAAGGCGATCGGGCTTTCCACCACGCCTTGCTGGCGCCGCATCCAGAAGCTCGAGGAGTCGGGCGTGATCCAGCGTCGCGTGGCCGTGCTCGACGCCAAGAAGGTCAATGTAGGGGTGACGGTATTCGTCTCAATCACCACGAGCCATCACACGCAGGAGTGGCTCGACCGCTTCCACGCGGCGCTGCAGGACTTTCCCGAGGTGGTCGAGTTCTATCGCATGAGCGGGCAGGTGGATTATCTCCTGCGCGTGGTCGTACCGGACATCGAGCGCTACGATACGTTCTACAAAAAGTTGATCGCCAGGATCGAGCTTTCCGACGTGAGCTCGGCCTTCGCCATGGAGCAAATCAAATACACCACTGCGCTGCCGCTCGATTACGCCCTCGCCGAGAAGGCAGGGTGAGGCATCAGGGTTTGCGTTCCAGCCGCGCGATCAGGCTGGACGTATCGAAACGGCCGCCGCCCATGGCCTGGACCTCAGCGTAGAACTGGTCGACCAGCGCCGTGACGGGAAGTTGGGCGGCATTGGTGCGGGCCTCATCGAAAATCAGCGTGAAATCCTTACGCACCCAGTTGACGGCGAAGCCGAAATCGAACTTGCCCTCGATCATGGTCCGCCAGCGATTGTCCATTTGCCAGGATTGCGCGGCGCCTTTGGAGATCGTGTCGATGACCTTCGGCATATCGAGGCCCGCGCGCGTGGCGAAGTGTAGCGCCTCGGCGAGGCCCTGGATCAGGCCGGCGATGCAGATCTGGTTGACCATCTTGGTCAGCTGGCCCGAGCCTGACGGACCGATCAAAGTGACGGCGCGGGCGTAAGCTCCGATCACAGGTTCCGCTTTGCCGAACTCGGCCTCGTCGCCTCCCACCATAACCGTGAGCGTGCCGCTCTCGGCGCCCGACTGGCCGCCCGAGACTGGCGCATCGAGGAAGGCTGCGCCGCGGGTCTTGGCCGCTGCGTGCAACTCGCGCGCGATCCTTGCCGAGGCCGTGGTGTGATCGATGAAGACGGCACCGGGCTTCAAGGCGCGGAATGCGCCGTCAGGTCCGAGCGTTACCGCGCGGAGATCATCGTCATTGCCGACGCAAGCAAAGACGAAGTCGGCGCCTTCGGCCGCAGCGGCAGGTGTCGGGGCCGCGGTTCCGCCGAAGCGTGCGACCCAAGCGTCGGCCTTGGCGCTGGTCCGATTGAAGACCACGACGTCGTGGTGCCCGCGCGTGGCGAGATGCCCGGCCAGGGGAAAGCCCATAACGCCGAGCCCGATAAACGCGACTTTGCTCATGCGCTTTGCTCAGCACTCATCGGCTGCCATGCTAATGCACACACGCCTTCACGGCCCGGAAAAAAGCCCGACAATCACGTAGAGGACAATGGCTGAAAGAATGCCCTAGGCAATCGGCTGGTCGGGAAAAGCCAGCTGCTCCCGCGCCCGCCACTCATTGGTGACGTAGTTGATGATCAGGGACGTGCGCACGCCCTTGATCGGCCGCCGCTCGAAGCCGTGAAAGGTATTGTCCGCGGGCACGAAGACCATGGCGGCATTGGGCGCGAAGGGCGAGCGGCTGACGCGCTTCTTGTTGGCATCGTATATGTCGGTACCGAGATCATGGTGGCTCGGGTCCTTCGACAGGTATAGCAGCATGGTGAAGACCTTGACGCCAAGGTCGCTGTGCGGCTCGAGCCAGAAGCCGTCGATGTCTTGCGCAAACTCGATGCGCAAATAGGTGCCCTTGAGGTCGGTGCCGAACACCTTCTCTATGTGGCGTGTTACGCGCTTGCTCTGGAAGGCCTCCGCCACAGCCTCGCAGACCGGGAAGCGTTGGCGATTTTCGACGTCGAAATATTTCCGCGTGTTATTGTGCAACTCGCGCTTGCCTGAAACCCCATCGAGGGAAGGGGCCTCGAAGGGAAGCGCCAGAATGTCCTCGAGGGTATCGGCAGGAAGGCAATCTTTGAGCGACCAGTTGGGGTAAGGCTGATCGGAATGCTTCCCGCTATCGACGCTCTTAAGGAAGCACCGGACGACGTCCTCTGCTCCACTCTTGGGCCCCCTCTCCGTTGAGCGCTTCACCGCGATGTTCTCTCTCATGACGGGCGTTATCTCCCTCGAAAACATGCTAGCGGCCACATCTCGCGGTGGCCCGGCCGCTCCCTTTAGGGCTCTTAGCACCCACGGGTCTCCCACGCAAATCCAGGGTTGACCATTTCGCCGCAACCGGCCGAAGCTTCGCGTTTGGACTTGAGGGGATGCGGAAACCTTGATCTTGGACAAGGTGGCTGGAGCGACCTTCAGCTAGGGCCCTTCAAGGTTTTTCCGTGCAACAGCATTGTGGAGGCCATGTCCGCTCGGTCATCGGAAGCTTGCCACGTGGTGGCCGCGCGCTGGAGCGTTACCGGGATGGCTATCGGGGTGCCATCGCGCTCGGGCTGGCGCATGGTGTGTTTTGCGTGGGCTGCTGCCGGGTGCTCATGCTGCTCGCCTGGGTCGGCGGCACAATGAACCTTGCCTGGATGGTGGTTGCTCACCCTGGTCGTCGTGCGGAGAGCATGCTCCGCATTCGAGACACCATTTTGCACGGCTCCGCGCTCACGCTGCTGGGCGCCGGCTCGGCCCTGATGCTCGGTCGGCACTCTAGGCCTTAATTGAAGTTCACCCAGCGGAAGTGCTTTGCCGCCAGGTTCTCGGACGACGCATCGTCGGATTCTTCCGTCGCGACCTGCTCGCTGCGCAAACACTTGGCGAGAAGCTCGAGCAGGGAGGCGTGCAGCTCGCGCTCGGCGCCGAACTGCGGCGGGTTCGCGGCGAGGAACGTCAGGATTTCCCCATAGTCTGGCATGTGGACCCCCGTCCTTTTCGCAGGCAAGGGTGATAACTAGTTATGTCGGAACTTTGTTCCATTTCGGAGCGGGATGTGGCGGCACACCAAACTAGAAGCCGGTGCGCTAGCGTCTTACATACCCAGGCGATGGCGGCCGATCAGGCGTAAGGGTGCGCGGCCGCCCGGATCGCCGAACAAGGACAGCCCGTCGACGGTCACGCCAGTGCTGCAAATCTCCTCGAGCACGGGCCAGAGCGCCTGCGATACGCGCTCCAAATGCGTGGTGTCGAGCGGCCCGGTGAGGGTGATGGAGAAGCGGTACTCGCTCAACACGTGAGCATCGCCAAAGCTCTTCAGCAACACGCGCTGATAGTCGGTGAGCTGCGCATTGCGCGGCTCCTCGCTCTCGCCATCGGTTAGGGGCGCAGCGAATCCGTCGAAGGCACCGACGCATTGCGCGGCGAGCCAATCGAGCGCGGGCGTCGGCTCGACGGGGCGCAAGACAAGGTAGCGGCCGGCGCGGGCGAGGGTGAGGGGGCCGGTTGCTACGGGCTTCCGGCGCTTGGCAAAGCTAATGAGGCGCGCTTTCAAGGCGTCCGGCCCAATGCCGTTGCGCAGCACGAAGGGCGCCTTGAACACCGAGTGAAGGCCGCTATAGCGCGACGGTGCAGTCGGCACGCGTGCGAAGCTCGCCCCGGTCAGGCCGGTTGCGGAAAAGGCTTGCAAGGTTGCGCCGTGATTGGCGCGGCCGAACCACGACCGTCCGAAGGCCGCCAGCGCCGTGCCTGGTTGGGGCGTGTAGAAGATGGCGTAGCGGTCGAAGCTCGAACGGCAAGTCGGCGCGCCTTTGGCTTTGGAGTCGTGATGGACACCGTTGAGCATCGGCTTTCCTCCCTTGTGCCCCGGCATGGAGCAACCTTGCGTGCTGCCTAGCATGTGCCTATGGCGGCGACGCGACAGGTTCAGGGCAAGAGCGAGGCCGGGAGGTGAAGAGACGATGAATTGCCGTGCGAGACTGGGACGGGAGGATACCAGCGCCGTCGTGATGGTCGCTTACCGGGCGCCTGCAAATCAGATAGCAAGTGCCCCCGTGAAGCTGATCCAAGCACGCCACAGACTCGCATAAGCGGCTAACGACAAACATGATCGAACTCTACACGTGGTCCACACCGAACGGGCAGAAGGCGTCGATCATGCTGGAGGAGGTGGGACTTCCTTACCACCTGCATCCGGTCGACATCGCCAAGGGCGAGCAGTTTGATCCCGAATTCCTCAAGATCGCTCCGAACAACAAGATCCCCGCCATCATCGACACCGACAACGGGCTGCATCTCATGGAGTCGGGAGCGATCCTGCTCTATCTCGCCGAGAAGACGGGCAAGCTTTGGCCGCAAGACTTCCCCACCAAATGGCGGGTGGTGGAATGGCTCATGTGGCAGATGGGCGGGCCAGGGCCTTTCCTCGGCCAGGCGCATCATTTCGTGCATTTCAATCCTGGTAAGAGCGCTTATGCCGAGGAACGTTATGGGAAAGAAGCAAAGCGCCTCTGGGGCGTGCTCGACCGCCGGCTGGCAGAGGTGGACTATGTCGCCGGCGACTATTCCGTCGCCGACATCGCAATTTGGCCTTGGATCGCCCGGTTTGCCTGGCAGGGTGTGAGCTTTGCCCATTACCCCAACGTGAAGCGCTGGTACCTGGCCATAGCGGCGCGGCCGGCGGTGCAGAGAGGCTGGAATGTGCCGCAGCGCGAGGACGCCATACCCGTGCCGTGATGCGGCGGTAGTGAGCCAGTGGCAGCTGTGGCAAAATACCGTCGCATGCCTGAGTTACAACGTTGGGAGCCGGCTCGGTGCCGGTTTGCGATGGGAGACATCTACTCGCACATGGCGCGCACGGGATGAGGGGGACGTCATGAAGCACAACACGTCGTTCGCTGCAGTGGGACCAGCTCTGGGCGGGGGGCTTGCGCTGGCCTTGCTGAGCTTTGGCTTAAGCATTCCGGCTTCGGCACAAGTCGTGGAGCGCGGCATCCAGGGTGGAGTGGTTGGCGCCATCATTGGGGGCGTCGTTGGGGGCGGCAGGGGTGCCGGGACGGGCGCGGCGATCGGTGCCGGCATCGGCGTGCTGAGCGGCGCCGCGGAGGCCGATGCCAATGCCAGGAGCCGCGCCTACTATGGTCCGCCGCCACCGCCTCCGCCGCCGGGATCGGGGCCTGGACCGCACAATCTCGTCTTCGACACCCAGGCGTCACTGGCCAATCTCGGCTACGATCCCGGAGCCGTGGATGGGGTCATGGGTCAACGCACGGCCGAAGCGATCAGGCAATATCAATACACCAATCGATTGCCCGTGACGGGGCAGCCGTCGCCCCAGCTGCTGGATTACATGACCCATCACGGCGGTTAGCTCGGCAGGGTCGGAGGTCGGCGGAATGGCAAATCGTGTCGGCTCGAGGATGGCGCGTGCGAGCGTGCCTGGGTGGTGACTGGAGAGGGTAATGCACAAAGTGATGATCGTCGTTTGTGCGCTCGCGGGCTTCGCGGTGTTGGCCACAGGCGCGTTCTCCGCCGACGATAAGGCCGCGGCGGTGAAAGAACGAAGGCACCTGATGAAGGACGTGGTGGGCGCGGGGGCCAAGCTCGGCAATCAGATGGTCAAGGGAGATGTCCACTTCGACGCTGGCAGGGCGACCAAGGCCATGAACGATATCAACAGCGTGCCTGACAAATATGTGATGCTGTTTCCCAAGGGGACCGAACATGGCGCGATCGCCGACAGCAAGGCCAAGCCCGCAGTCTGGGAAGACTTTGACAAGTTCAAGGCGACGGCGGCGAAGCTGAAGGATGCGAGCGCCAAGGCGGCCGGCGCTGCCGCCCAAGGCAAGGACGCGTTCACGGCCGCCTTCAACGATATGACCAAAATCTGCAAGGAGTGCCACGAGACCTTTCGCGAGAAGGAGGAAAAGTGATTGAGGCCGCTCAAGGGTAATGGGAGGAAGCGTTGCCCAGAGCCCTACTCGCGTTGCTCCTGATTGGTCTCCTCGGCCCAATTGCCTTCTTCCTCCTCACGATTCCCCGTGCGTTGCCGGCTTCGGCGCTTCCGGCACACACACCTGACCTCGCCAATGGCGCGTACATGTTCACCGCCAGCGGCTGTGCCGAATGCCATGCGGCACCGCTTGGCAAGTGCGATGACAAGAAGACGCAAGATAAGACCGTGCTTGCGGGCGGCCGTTGCCTGAAGACGCCGTTCGGCGTGTTCAACGTGCCCAATATCTCCCCGGACAAGGAGCATGGCATCGGGACGTGGAGCACGCTCGACTTCGTCACCGCCATGAAGCTCGGGGTTGCGCCGGGCGGGGAGCATCTCTACCCCGCGTTTCCGTATACCTCGTATCAGCGCATGCGCTTTGAGGACCTAATCGACCTCAAAGCCTATCTCGACACCTTGCCCGCCTCGAGCAATGCCGTGCCGGAGCACGATCTTGCCTTCCCGTTCAATGTCAGGCGCGGGCTCGGCCTCTGGCAGCTTTTCTACGTGGACGGCAAGACCTTCGCGCCCGATCCAAAGGCGACCGCCGAGCTCAATCGCGGCGCTTACCTCGTCCAAGGTCCGGGCCACTGCGGCGAGTGCCATTCGCCGCGCAATATCTTCGGTGGCATCATCGCGTCGGAGGCCTATGCAGGTGCCCGCAATCCCGAGGGCAAGGGCACGATCTCCAATATCACGCCGAGTAAGGATGGCATCGGCGACTGGGGCAACGCCGATATCATTGACTTCCTGGAGAACGGCAACCTGCCGGACGGCGACGTGGTCGGGGGCACCATGGCCGCGGTGCAGGGGAACATGGCGAAGCTTACGCCGAGAGACCGTGGCGCCATTGCCACCTATCTCGAGGCCTTGCCGCCGCGGCCGGACGCCGTGTCTAAATCGGCGCCAGAGAAGAAATCCGATGTGGGCGCCGACATGCTGTGGCGCACGGCGATCAAGCGCATGGATGAATGAGCTCAGAAAGCACCGGAGCAGAGGGGGATTTGCCATTCCTCTCCACTGCTCTCGCGCACCGCATTGCGATGTTTCGATGGGACGCGAACGGCCCTTGGCTAGGTTATGGACCCGGCGCATAGTGATGCGTGCTAACGGCGGATCGCGACCATGACTTTGTCGTTTGGTGTTGCGTAAGAGGGGGGCGCCATGGCGGGGAACGCGCGGCGGGGTAGGGGACACTGGTTGGTCCTAGGCGCCCTCATCGCCGTTGCCTCTGGGCTTCCATCCGAGTTGCCGGCCGAGCCCTGGAACTGGCCGCAGATGGATGCCGTTCAAAGCGGTCCCTTTCATTTTGAGCAGCCGAATGTGAAGGCGCACGCGACGCTATGCGGCGACAACGAGCGTCGGTCGCCGAAGGCAAGCGCTTGCATCTGCGCGCGCGGGCTGCATCGCGAAGGAGAGACTTGCGTCCGTAAATCGCCCGTCACCGCCGCGGTGGAGCCGGTGGAAAACGAGCCACAAGCCGCTACGCCCGACCCCACCGATCAGGACAGTCCGCGCGTGCAGGCGACGAAGCGCGTGCAACGCTGCTTTACGGTGCTGGGCCTGTACAAAGGGCCGATCGACGGCAAGGGCAACCGGAAGACGTGGACCGCCTATTGGCACTTCAAACACGCGAATGGCCTCACCGCCTACCGAGACTACATCGCCGAGCCGGTGCAGCAGAAAGTGTCCGCGCTTTGCAAGGGTGGAGAGGAGACTGCGATCGTTTCGCCGGCAGCGGCGCCCGCGTCCCCGGCAAACGGTCAGGCTGAGCGCGAGGGGGAGCGCCCATCCTTGCCGCTTGCCGAGGAGCAAGCTGTCGCGCCCGGCAAGACCAGTCTCGACATCGATTGCCTGCCGGAGGACCTGTTGTCGGTGCTTCGCCGCACTCACGGCCGCGCCGTCACGGCGAAGGACTGTGAGCCTGCCTGCCTGCCCGCACCCAAGGGGCTCAACCAGGCCGATCTCGCGGCGCTCGAGGCGCGGAGTGGCGTCGCGTGGTGTCGCGACTGCGTCCCTATCGAGGGGCGTCTCGCGCTCAAGGACGTGCAGCGCATCGAGCGCGCCGGCAACATCCAGCTGTGCGCGACGCCGCCCGAGCAGCTGCCGCGTCATCTCGGCGGCGCCGATGTGAGCGAGAAGCCCTATACCCGTGTCCGTGAGCTATACCGATCCTTGCCCCCGGCTGCCGAGGATGCAGCGGCAATCGCCGTGGTTATCGGCAACCGCAACTATACGGCGCTACCCGCAAGCGAGACCTCCCGCAATGATGCCGACGCCATCTATTCGATCCTCACCGAGCATCTCGGCTATGCCCAGGACAATGTCGTCTTGCTGCGGGACGCCAAGAAGGCCGACCTCGACAAGATGTTCGGCACGGACGACGGTGCCGAGGGCGAACTTGCCCATCTCGTCGGCACCCACCCCGGTGCCAATGTGCTCGTCTATTATTCCGGGCTTGGCGCCACCAACGTCGCGCAAAACGAAACCTATCTCCTGCCCGTCGATACGGAGCGCTATCGCGAGGAGCGGAACGGCTACCCACTCTCATCCCTCTACGCGAGCCTGAGCAAGCTCGGGGCCAAGTCGGTGCTCGTGCTGCTCGAGGCTGAGTTCGGGCGCGATCGGGGCGCCTATGTGCTGCCCCCGAACGTGCCCGAGACCACGCGGACCGTGCTCCCCGAGGCGCCCCTCGCCGGCGTGACTGTACTCGCCGCCGCCGACCGCGGTCAGCGCACGCTCATCGACTTGAACTACGGCATCGGCCTGTTCACGCGCTACCTCATCGAAGGGCTGGCGGGCAATGCGGACCTGCCGCCGATTGGCAATGGTGACGGCAAGCTCGACAGCGCGGAGACCTACGTTTTCACCGCCGAAATGGTGCAGCTCGCCGCGCGCAAGACCTATGGTTTGCTGCAGAACCCGGTCTATAGCAGCGCCGCCACGGCGGTGATCAGCGCCGCGGGCCCGGGCGCCCTGGCGGGCAAGCGGTAGGCAAGTTTGTGCCTCCAGAACCTCCCTTCGCGAAAACTGCTTTACAAGCGCCACAGGATTGCATAGGGACCACGCGCTCGTGGCGGTTTCGCTCGGGTCAGCAATGGTAATGGCAATCTCGTGTGGGAGTAGACATGGGATGGACGTTTTCACTTCTGCCGCGGAGCTTCTCCGTCATCGTCGCCCTGAGCGGCCGGTCCTCGCACTGCGGCCGCACGCCACGTTTCGTGCCGCGCGCTGGTTTCTTGCCAACTTTCCCGGCCGGGTTCTCTACGCTGCCAAGGCGAACGACGCGCCCCTGATCGTCGATGCCCTGCTCGAAGCGGGGATCAGCGCCTTCGACGTGGCCTCGCTCGTGGAGATCGACCGGCTCGCCCAGCTCCCCGGTGCCGAGCTCTTCTTCATGAACCCCGTGAAGTCGCGGGGCGCGATTGCGCGGGCTTATCACGACGTCGGCATCAAGCGCTTCGCCTTCGACAGCGACGACGAGCTCGACAAGATCATGGAGGAGACCAGAGGCGCCAAGGACCTCCACCTCTTTCTCCGCGTGGCCTGTCCCAACACCCACAGCCTCATCCCGCTCGAAGGCAAGTTCGGCGTGTCGAGCGACGAAGCGCCCGGGCTTCTGTTGCGCGCGCGCCAGCTCGCCCATCGCTTGGGCCTCACTTTCCATGTTGGTTCACAGGCGGTCGTCCCGGCCGCCTTTGGCGATGCGCTCCGTCAGGTGGGCCAATTGATCGTGACGTCGGGCGTGTTGGTGGACGCCGTCGACATTGGCGGCGGCTTCCCGAGCCGCTATCCCCATTCGAACCCGCCCGATCTTGCGAGCTTCATGGAGGAGGTAGTCAAGGCGGCCGACGAGCTCGCGGTCAAGCATTCCTGCGAGCTTATGTGCGAGCCGGGACGGGCGCTGGTGGCGGAGGCCGAGTCGGTAATCGTGCGCGTGGACGCGCGCCGCGATCGCGCCCTCTATGTCAATGACGGCGCCTTCGGGACCCTGTTCGATGCCGCTTATTCTGGATTCCGGTTCCCGGCGCGGCTAGTGGGTGCGCCTGCGCGCAAGCGCGTGGTCGAGGCCGAGTTCTCCCTATACGGCCCGACCTGCGACAGTTCCGACTATCTGCCGGGACCTTTCGTGCTGCCGGAGGCGGTGCGCGAGGGAGATTATATCGAGATCGGTCAGATCGGCGCCTATGGTCGCGTCTTGGCGAATCGTTTCAATGGCTTCGGCGAGTATGATGAGGTCATGCTCAAGGACGAGCCCATGCTTTCCATGTATGGCGCCGCTACACAGGACGAAGGCGAGGCGCGGGTCTCGCACGACTCCGGGCGCAGGAAGGCCCGAGCCTGACGGACCGCCCCGGCGCGTCATGAATTTGATGGGAGCCTCGTCCTGAGCCGCGCGAGATCAGATGGTGCATCGACGTCAGCAAAAATTCCGTCCGAGATCATCTTCACTTCGGTCACGCACACCTCGTGAGCGGCGATCAGCCGCTTGGCACCAACGTCGCCGCGGAGCGCCATCATTTCGCTGAAAAAGGGGGCGCCCCAGAGCACCGGGTTGCCTCGTCTGCCATGGCGTACGGGCACGCAGATTCCCGCGCCACCTTTGGCGGCGAAAGCGGCTATCAAGGTCTTCAGATCGCCGCTCTCGATCGCCGGCATATCTCCGAGACAGATGAGCGCGCCGTCGGTCCCCTCAGGCAATGCAAGCAAGCCGGCCCGGAGGGACGTGCTCAAGCCCCCCGCATGGGCTGAATTGTGGATGATGCTCACCTGAAGGCCGCATAGAGCCTGGGCGACGCGATCGGCGTCGAATCCCGTGACCGCAATGATCGGGTGGGCACCACTCGCCAGCGCAGCGGAGACGGCGTGGCGGACGACCGGCGCGCCGTCGATGACTTGCAACAGCTTGTTGTCGGGCGCCGTGCGCGTGGACTTTCCTGCGGCCAGAACGATGGCCGCAACCTGAAAGCGTTTAGGTCCGGCATTCATCGGCGACCATTCGCCTTGCCGCGTTGAGCGGCCATGATCTCGGCGATGACGGAGAGTGCGATCTCCGTCGATCCTTGCGCCCCGATGTCCAGTCCGATGGGCGCGTGAATGCGCTCGATATCGGTGTCGGTGATTCCGGCTTCCCGCAGCCGCTCTATGCGCTTGGCATGGGTTTGCTTGCTGCCCAGCGCACCGACGTAGAAGGCATCGGAGCCGAGCGCGTAGATGAGGGCCGGATCATCGATCTTTGGATCATGGCTGAGCACAACAACCGCGGCGCGGGCATCGAGACCGATCATTGCCAGCGCCTCGTCGGGCCACGCTCGCGTGATCTCCACGCCGGGAAAGCGCTCTTCCGTGGCGAAGGCCGAGCGCGGATCGGCGATCACGACATCGTAGCCGATAGCTCGCGCCAAGGGCACTAAAGCTTGTGCGATGTGCACCGCGCCGATGATGACGAGGCGAATGGTGGGGTTGAACACATGGATGAAGACCTCGCCGGCAGTCGTGTCCAGCCTCACGCTCCTGTCGCGGCGGAACGCGTCTTCCAGCGCCAGCGCCAACCCTCCATGGAGATCCGCCGGCGAATGAGCGAGGCTTGCCGCGCCGGTGGCGAGCTCGGTTACGAGCGCAACGGGACGCCGCCTCTCTGCCTCGCCGCCGAGCCGGCGCAGCACGGCGTCCGATCCCGCCGTCAGCGGCTCGATGAAGATGCGGATGGTGCCCCCGCAGGCGAGACCGACGGTCCACGCCGTGTCGTCCGCGACGTCGAACTCGAGCGTCTTGGGCTTGTCTGTCGCGAGCACCTCGACGGCTTCGGTGATGACCGCGCCTTCCACGCAGCCGCCCGACACTGAGCCGAGGAAATTCCCTTGCCCATCGATCAGAAGTAGGCTGCCCACCGGCTGTGGTGCGGAGCCCCAGGTCTGAATGACGGTGGCGAGCGCGACGCTACGCCCCTCGGCCAGCCAGTCGAGCGCGCTTTGCAGGATGGATCGGTCCGGTGCACTCATTGCTTTGGATGTTCCGGATTGAGCCGTTTCAACTCGGCGATCACGATCCGCCGCGTGCGGTCGGCTCCGGCAAGCGTCAACGTGGCCTGGGCCGATCAACTGACGAAGTTGGAAAACTAGCAACTATTTTCCGATAAGAAAATCTCAGGGAGGGGCCAATGGCGAGGGTAGGAATTGGCATGGAGCGCTCCGAGAAGATGATCTATGACGCCAACGGCGCCATGGTGAAAGCAGCGCTTCGCGACTATCGCATCCCGGCTTTCGCCGACGTGCCCCCGCAGCGAGATCTATTTCGCCGACACCTATGACAAGGTTGGGCCGTTAGACGAGAAGGCGCAGCGCGAATGCGCGATTAATCCGGTGGCCCCGGCGATTGCCAACGCGGTGGCCAATGCCACGGGGATACGCTTCCCCGAGTTGCCGCTCACGCCAGACCGCATTTTCGACAAACTCCTCTCCAGGCCATGCCGATAGCGGGGGTGCGGTGCGCTCTGTTCAGCAAGGCTTGAGGTCGTTGAGCGCATTAGCCACGCCAAGCACGGCCGAAACGGTTGCCTGCTCGGGATGAGCCTGCCACCAAGCGAGGAGTTTTCCAATCAACGGGGGTAGGTTGACGTGGACGGTGCAAGACGGAAGTTTCTGTGCTCCCACGCCGGTCATGATAATCAGGCCGATCTGATCCCCACATTTATCGGCATCCGTCTTACAGAGCGCGGCTAGCTCGGAAACGGTCAAGGGCTTGGCCACTTCTGCGCGAGCAGATCCCGCTGCGATGCTGAGAAGTCCCATCATTCCAATCGCGATCAACAAACGCATGACTTCTCCCCGTTGCTTTTTAGAGCACTCGAACTGGGCCGATTCCGGCGGAATGGTGGGCGGTACTGGACTAGAACCAGTGTAACGCCCGTATCAACTGATCTCTTCCCAGTGCATTCACTTGCATCAGATCAAGACATAGCTTGGTTTAGGCCGATGTATTGTGTATCATATCACTTCATTGGGCAACATTAAAGCGCAGAGCAAGTGTTGCCCGGATGTTGCCAAAAAGCAATTCCACTGGCGATGCGCAAGCATTTGACCGACCGAGCCTTGAAGGCGCTAAGGCCCGCCGATGCTGGCTCTCGCTATGAGGTCATGGATTCGGACGTGCGTGGTCTGGGTCTCAGAGTATCTGATAAGGGCAAACGCACCTTCATCCTCATCGCCCGCTACCCTGGAAGTAAGAACCCGGTTCGTCGTGCGCTTGGGGAATACCCCATGATGGAATTGGCCGAGGCGCGCAAGAAGGCGCGTCGGTGGCGTCAGCTAATTTCTGAGGGCAGGGATCCAAAACCCGTCGAGCGAGAGGGCGCCGAGCAACAGCGCCGCGAGGAGCTGCGCAAGCGAAAGGACACGTTCGAGGCTGTCGCCGAAGACTACATAAAGCGACGCCTAAAAAATCAGCGGCAGGCTAAGGATGCAGAGCGCACCATTCGTCGGGAGCTGATAACCCGATGGGGCCACCGGCCAATAGGTGACATTGGCATGGAGGACGTGATCGAGGTCGTGGAAGAAATCATGGGCCGCGACGCGCCGCACATGGCGCGGAACACGTTCGGCCACATCCGCGCACTTTTTGGTTGGGCTCTTACACGGCCATATGGATTGGACAAAAGCCCTACAGACCGACTGAAACCAGGAGAGTTGATTGGTAAGAAAGAATCTCGCGAACGCGTACTTGACGATCGAGAGTTAGCGGCTCTCTGGCGTGTTACCGGCCAGATTGGCTACCCGTTTGGTCCACTTTATCGCCTGTTGCTCCTAACCGGCGCCCGCAAGAATGAGTGGGGAGAGGCAACGCGCAGTGAGGTTGATCTAGGACACGGCCTTCTCACTATCCCGCCCGAGCGCTTCAAGTCGAAGGCCACCCACCGCATTCCGCTAGTGAAAGAGGCCACTAACATTCTCGGTGAGTTGCCGCGCTTCAACGGCGACTATCTCTTCAGCACGTCCTTTGGAACCAGCCCGGTTTTGGGATTTGCCAAATCTAAGCTTCGCATCGATACCTTGATGAAGGCGGAGCTTGGCTACAACCCGAAGCCTTGGGTAACGCACGACATCAGGCGCACGGTACGCACTCGACTGGCATCATTGCGTGTGTCGGATATCATTGCCGAGATGATCATCGGCCATGGTCGCCGGGGGCTTCAGCAGGTTTACGACCAATACACGTATAAGTCTGAGATGCGGGAGGCCCTAGAGCTGTGGGCTGAGCGGTTACGAGATATTGTGAGCGCTATGTAGGGGTCGTCGTTTCCTATGCCCGGGTCACCACACCTATTTGCGGTCACCATTACTCTTCGAGGAGAGTTTGAAACGGGCAATGCGGATGCCCTTTTCCAGGCTATCCGTTGGTGCTGTGAAGATAACTTGCCGTTGCCCCAATGGGCCGCAATTGCCTTCATCGAGCGCTACAATCGGGGAAAGGATGGGGAGATAAGATCCTGGGATGAGGTCTTCGGGCGCCCAACTCGTTACGCGACTTTGGAGCGCTTAAAAACCCGAAGTGAACGTAAGGGGACAGCTATGGTATTCGAGCTTCGCAGGATGGAGTTTTTGGCGACGGGACCCACCGCGTTTTTCGCGGGTGATGCCGACGGAGTTCAACAAGCAGGTCAATGGATATCTGGGGTGGTGAAATCCGAACTGCCGCCCGGCAAATCGCTCGCTCTACATCAACTAACAGTCCTTCTTCGAGCGCGCGATCTACTAGATGGTGAAATTGAGCGCCTAAAACGTCATTACGATCAAGAGCAGCAATCTCTATAAACGGAATATCGCCAGGCTCGCGTGCTGGGGTTCAAATTAGCGATCTTCATTGAGCGGAGGGGCGTCTTTGGCCTTTGATTCTTTGCAGAGCCGCTTCACGTCGGCTTCCGCTTCTTTTGAGCTTGGATAGACATCCCTCCCAAGCTTCGTCAAGGCCTTGTCATTGCTCGTTGGCTCTATGTCGACGACCAGGCAGGTCCCATCGGATGCGCGAACAATCCACCAATTGGCAAGGGCCGGATCTGCAAAGGCGACTGCCAGAGCAGCTGTCAATAAAAGCCGATATGCCATGAGTGATCCTTTAGCGGCTTCTAGTTATCGGTCAGCGTTCGAACTTGGCCAAGCGGCTCGACGGTCAGTCCGACCCTGGCGACCGTCGAGCGTAACCACCGGCCGTGCTGAGATAGAAATGCCCGTTGGCTGGGTTTCTGTTCCTCCACTCACAATAGTTTAGCGGCCCGATGGCGCCGGGCCTAGCCACCCTGGGGAAGGTCGTTGCAAGGCACAGCCAGGTGGCTCAGACGACAACAACTTCAGATAAATCTAGTTCCTTACTCGCCTTAAGCCGCGAGCCGTCGCGCTCTAGCCTTCTGGCAAAGAAGGTCGAGTTCTTCCTGCGTGGTCGCCTTGTAGAGCCACTCGCGCGCTTCGGAGATACCATCTTCGAAGAGCAATACGAACTCAATTGGGGCGCCATCCATAAAAAGTACCCGACAGGCTAACCCACGCGCCTTAGCTTGGATGTTCTTCAGGTTGCTGATGGACAGTCATATAGGAAGCGCGACGGCAGAAGCGAAGGGCCGCGATAACGTTACGAGCACCCTCGCTGTTGTGAGGAACTTTGAGGTCGCGACGACGTTAATCAGAGGTGCTTACAGCGGTTCGCTGTGTGCCAGCATCAACACCGAAAAATTTGCGAGGAGTCTGTCATGGATTGGAACCGTGTCGAAGGAAATTGGAAGCAGATCAAAGGCCAGGTTAAGGAGAAGTGGGGCAAGCTCACCGACGATGACCTCACTGCCATTAACGGCAAGCGCGAGCAGCTCGAAGGCAAGATCCAAGAGCGATATGGCGTGGCCAAGGATCAAGCTCGCAAGGACGTTGACGACTGGTATGCGAAGCAGTCCTGGTAGAATCGAAAATGTCCCTGGGCCCGGCCTTTGCCGGGCCTTTTTTATATCTGCGCGTCAAGCGCGGATACATCTCCGCCTTGCGACGGATTAATAAGGAAAGACCCCAGCAAGGGTACAGGCCGGGGTCGAGGGCATGTGGCTCCACTCGGGGACTATGAGCGCCACAAGATGATCCCTTGTATCACGGCTTGGTTGCCCTCGGATGACAGTACATTGGGTTGTGCTGATTTGTTACACGTCCACCTACCCAGAGTTGGAAGTGGCGGCGCGGCGGGGATAGTTCCGGGTTGAAGCCGCTGCGTTTTGGCCGCGGCTAATAATCACCCTGGGGCCCAGTTGTGTTCAGCCAGGGGACGAAAGTGGATTTGGTTTCCGGCGGCGCGTGGGATAAAGAACAGAAGGTGTAGGGGGGGTTTCGGTGTTCGCTGATGGAAAGCGAGGTTTCGATTTGTTTTGATCAAAGCCCTGGTTCTGACAAAGCGGTGGTATGATTGCCGATAGGGAAGTCTCGGCAGGGTTCCGGAGGCGCGGGCTTTACGAGGGAAGGTTTGCCGGGTGTATGGGTAGGTAGCGAGCGGGGCGGAGGGGAGAAAGGGAAAAATAAATGCGTAAAACGGTTAAAATCCGAGGGAGGAGGGGGCCGTGGAGGGAAATGAGTTTCCCCCGATCCTCGTTTTAAGAGGGCACCGGATCGGGGGGCAGCATGTGAAGATCAACCTGATATTATGTTCGCGCACGAAGTTGTAGGTTGGGTTCTCAGCAGCACGTACGTCGCCAGCGCAAATCCATGTGGGAGATTTACCCTCTAGTTTTCATGTGACCATCGGGCATTGGGGCGCCCTCGTTGCGGCGAAAGAGCGGTAGACCGAGAGAGATATTGTGGGGGGGGCGGGGTGCATGAGTAGATGCTGTGCGAATAATGGGATTGTGTTCCCGGGAGATGCCTTGGGAAGGGAATGAGTGGAAAGCCATGGAATACTGAGATAAGGTCATGTGATGATTGGCCCCAGGCGTAATATTCCGAGAGGTTGGGAGTTGGCCCCTGTGGCATTGTGTTTTTGATTCTCTGGGGGGCGCTTGGGTGTTGGAAGCATCTAAATTGCCGGGCCACGCGTAAAGGGGGGCCCGCCACATTAGAGAGGTTGCGCAAGATTGTTCTGTGTGCGTCGATGCCGGAAAAGTGCGTCGGGCGGCGAGAGGGTGAAAGGACCCAAGCCTGGAAAAAGGCCGGAGTGTTGACCGATAAATCATGCAGAGCGGAACTCGGCGAAATGTCCTCATTGATCGGCTTCATTGCGCCATCCCCTTAATTTACATTAAATCCCGTCCTCTGAGCCTTACGACCTGTTGGGTTCTTGATGGGCAGTAAATCACCGTGATGTGGGCCCCGCGTGGTGCGAGGACGGCGATAGTGAGGCATTTTAGGGATTAAGACGTGGGCCACGATCCCAAACGCGTTTCGCCCGTCAGTGATTCTCTGACCGGAGGAAGAGGTAAGCGCCCGACAGCGCATGTCCATCGGGCCTAACCACCGCAGGGCCCAGCAAGGCGATCCGACGGGCAAATTCTTCCCGCAGGTGGCGCAATGATTGACGATCTACGTCGAGGTAGTCTTTTAGTTGCGGATTCCGGTAGCTTCGAGTGGGGCTTCAAGCTCAGCCGGGGGCTGGTCAGACCACACAAATCGCCTCACCGCATTTCCTAAAGCTGCGACCGCTGCGGGATCGACTGTGATGGAGCCAACCGCACGCCCCACATCGTACGCCTGCAAACGCAGGGTAACCATCGCTCGCAAATCTGGCGGGATTGCTGAGGTCAATTGTTCAAACAGCAATTCACCGGTCTGCCGCCAATCGCCAAGCCGAAAGGCCAAATGGGCGGGGCGCCTTCCGGGCTCGCCCTGGTTACTTTCCAAAATTACCAGGCCGGGTATCTCTGACATGGCCGCAACAAGCGGCGCAACACCCTCCTCAACGAGGGCATTTATCTTCACAAGAACTTCTCGTTGCATGGTCATGGTCCCCCGTCATGAGCATGGCCAATGATACCTACCAAACAGTAAACCGGGCCTAACCGAAGCCACACAGAAACAAATGAGTGAATATGACCACTAGACCACAGAACAGACATTTGAAGCCTGCCCAACCGGGCGAGGTTCGCAATCCCGCCGGCCGCCCCAAAGGCTCGAAACACAAATTATCAGCGCTGGGAGAACCGCTCCTACTGCAGGACCCGGAAAGGGATGATGCGCTGCAATGCGGTGACGTGGTTGCTCTGCCGCTGCTGCCGAATGGCACCCATAAGAAAAGAAGCCCCGGTGCGCGTTGGGTTCACACCGAGGCTTCTGACAAATGCTGACGATCCGTCAAGGTGACCGACTGCAAGGCTAGTTATCCAACCAATCTTCTAACCAATAGTTTCTGTGGCGAGGTCCCAGCATGGCCTTCCCCACCACCAGGATCAACGCGCCAGCGGCCAGACCTAGAATAAATGAGACCATTCGCTTTCCACTCGCGTGGTAATCGTTGCAAGCCCAATTGGAGCTTTCGTGACAATAACCGGATACCCACAGCCATATTAGTCGGATTCTTCTAAAAGCAATTCATCAGCCCTCAGGGCTTCCATCAGCGCTACCGTGGCACGTCGGAGCAGATCGTCGTCGTTAGGAGCTGCGGACGCCTCTTGAAGGAAGGCACCGGCTAGCTTCCAGTGAAGAAGTCATGCTTCTCTTTGGACAGCCGGATGATGAAAACAGCCGCATCGGAGATCTATTGATCTCATCCGTCTCTAGCCCCGGCCGTAGACGAAGGCTGCGGGTAAGCGGCCTCGTGTCGGTAATTGCCCCGGTCATAAGTCCACTCGCCCATCATGGCGGAAAGGTCTTAGCGCTCAAGCTGCCTCGTGCCTGGAACTACTGATCCGATGACGGGCTTGCTGACAGAGCTGGTCGAGCTTTTCCCGCGTCTCTGGCCTGTGTAACCACTCGCGGGCCTCTTCGAAGCCATCCTCAAACTGCAGCACGAAGGCGATTGGAGGCCACCCATAGAATTTGCCGGACCGGGCCAACTCTCGCGCCTTGGATTGGAAATGTTTGGAGTTACTCATCGACGAACCTCACTCGGGGTCCTCAACATATAGGAGCTGGGGCCTTGAGAGCGAAGATCAGGCTCGTAACGTTAAGTTCAGCTTGTTCGTCTCCGCATAGCTTGTGACCAGCGTCTTGGGAACGACGCTACTAGTCGCGGGCGCTAGCGGCGCAGGTCTGGCGGGTTCACCCCGCTATTTTTCAACGTTTGGTGCAGCTGTTTTTCCGAGACTGGCTTTTGCCGGAGGATCCGTTCAAGCAGCTTCTCCAGGGCGCCTACCCTGGCCGCAAGCTTTTTCACCTCACTCGCGAGGGCATCGAACTGTGGGTCCTTCATAGCCGCTTCCTACCAGGAGGCGCTTGAACAGCACAGCGAAAGTTGTCGCCAACGTTAATACTCGAGAGCCCTAGAGCCTCTAGGAAGCCCCAGGACGGTCGAACCGCCCACTGCTTGGGGGGGGGAAGGTTCCGATTTGGTCTCCATACTCCTATGGGCCTCGGGGAGCTCCTAGACCTGCCTTTCGCATCGAGGCATGGGACGGCACTGATAGCCGCGTGGACGAGCTGATAGCCTTGGTTGGGGTTATTATCCGGTAGCAGTGGCTGCATTCGCGGAAGCGGTGAAACGACGCCCTGGCAGGATTGTCACGCTGCGGCAGAAAACGAGAGTGATAGCTGATAGCCGTCAGTCGAGGCGCTAACCGCTGTTACATTCGGAGCCGCAAGGTGATTCGATCATTCTGCGATTTCTCCAACTGACCCAAGACTTGGCCCCTGGCGCTTGCCCGCTTGGGGCTCCTTTTTACTATGCGGTCAAGTTGCCTAAGGCATGGGCGGATAGAGATGATACTCCGCCCCTGTGATGGGATTCCCTCCCAATCACTGTCCCCCCAAGAGGACAGAAGAAGCCCCGACGCTCGTCCCCCGTGCACGGGGCTTCTTCATGTGAGCCAACCATCTACTAGTGTGCTGGCTTATAGTCCCGCCATGGATACCACCCGCCGCAGGCCATACACTTGCAGTGATGGCTGAAGCGGTCACAGACCCGATGCTCTCCTATGTCGCATTCACCAGGTAGTCCTGGGAGCCAGCAACCTGCCTTCTCTACCAAAGAGTGGTTGGTTGCGGGATGTGCTGCGGTGAGGCCAGCCAGCGGTGTAGCCTCCGCATTCCAAGCCAAAATGCCAGCGAGTAAAAGTGCGATGGCCGCCGAGATTCCAATTACCGGTTTGCGCATGGTGATCCCCCTCGTTGAGAGCACCAAGCTACGTCAGCAAAATGGACGAATTAGGACGCCGAGATGATGTGGGTCGTCGAAGGCAAGCAACTCAGCTTAAAGTCCCCCGCACAGCCCACTACGGAGGGGAGGCATACATGCCGTTTGGACTCACACCACCCGCCAAGTTGACGTTCTTCATCTCTGTCTTCATGAGCTGCCGCCATCATCATCCACTATTCGACTCTGAATTCCTCACGTTCACAGCGGATTTTTGATCTTGCTCGTAGGATATTTTGTGCTGCTTGCCGGCAACCTGTTTCGGGGACTGCATGCAGCCGAACAGGTCCGACATCTGCTGGCTATTAATAAGCGTGCGACTCGGCCGTTGCTTGGTTTGTGGCTTGGCGCGAGCGGCCTTCGGCTGCGGAGCGTCCTTGCCCATGCGGCGCCGGACTGCATCCCGGATCTTGGCCTGGCCCTTTGCCTGCATGCTCTTCTTCAGCGCGTCCATGATGTTGATTACAGGCGCTGACGGTCGCTCATCGGCAATCTCAATTTCCGGCGCACGTTGCTCGACCTTGGCGCGCACTAGCTCGTGCACCGCCTTGGCATATTCGTTGGGCATCTTCTGAAGCTCCAAGGAACCCGTCTCTTTTTCGATCAGCTTCTTGGCGAGCTGCACCGCATCGGCCTCTGGCTTTGCATGGATCCTCTCGAAATAGGGTTCGGCTGGCCTGACTTCATCGGCATAGCGCAGGATCTCCAGCATGAGGCCCCTGCCGAGCGCCGTAATGCCGACTAGGTGTTCGCGCCCATGCGTGATGGACTGTCCGATCGCGACCTTGTTGTTGACGACTTAAGCGCATCGCGCAATACGATGTAGCCTTCTTCCGCGTCGTCACCATCCGAGGTAGGAGGTAGTCCAGCTTATCCCAATGGACCGGGGAGATATCCTCCCGATCGACGAAACGCACCATGTCAATTGTGTGCTTGGCCTCCAGCTTCAGCTCATCGATCTCTGATGGCTTGATCAGGACGTGGTGGCCCTTGGCGTGCTCGTAGCCCTTGATGATCTCGGCCTCGGGCACCTCCTTGAAGCCACGCTCACTCTCGACGCCCTTCTGATATTTGATGGGCGTACCGCTATCGCGGTGGATCATGCGAAAGGCGACGCGATCCTCGTCGGTGGTCGGCCGGATACATCTTCACCGGAACCAGCACCAGAGACAGGCGGAGATTGCCGGACCAGAGGGGAATGGGAGCCATGGGGTCACTCGCGTTACACCACAGAACAGCGAGTAATCTGGGCCTATGGCGGATGGCCGCAAGTGAACAAAGCCAGACCAAACAAAAAACACGGCTAGTCCACCTCAAGCATTAGGAAGCTTGCAAGGGCCTTATCGATTCTACGCTTAGCCTCCGGCCACCACGCTTCTCTGCGCAACGAAACCGCACGGAATGAGTGCACGGGAAGGATGGGCAAATTCGGCCTGCTCGGGCGTATGTTGACGGCCCAAGCCTGACGTTCGCATTTTAATACGACCTCATATCCTCGGTATGCGGTGATGCAGTACCGCCTCTGACGGCTGTATGCTCATCAACACCAACTCATGTGCTAGGCATTAAACTTATTATTGCGGCTGATTAGTTAGCAATTCGTGAGGGGAGACCATTAGGAGCAAGCCATGCCAGGCAAACTGGCGCACGTCATCACGATGACCGACGAAACCCGAACCTGCCACGAGTGCAAGCGACCTCTGATAGACGTCGACAACTACGGTGAGCGGCTTCAGGGGTTGCGTCACCGCAACATTTGTGGACGTCCGACAACACGAAAAAGCAGTTGTCAGAAGCGGACCTCCAGGCACTCCATTTGCTGCGCGATCGTTAGACTGCGGTCAACAGCAGCGGGAAGCGGCAGTCGGTCATTTCATCGCGAAGAGAGTTGCCTCGGATGATGTCCGTCGGCAACTCTTTGACGAAGACAGTGTGGTCATGGCCGAAGCGTAATAGCGTGTTTTCGCTGTCAGGGCTCTTTTGCATTGTCGTAACGAGATCAATGTTCACGACGATCTCAAAGTCATGCGTAGTCTTGCATTGCATCCACGTAGCCATCTCGCTCTCCCTTGTGTGCGGTGGTGCGCCCAGATTACAGCTTGTTCCGGCGACGCCACCAGCCATGCCGCCGCGAAAACGGCCATAGCCATAGGGCTGCATGTCATCGGCGGGGAGAAAATCAGGCGCCAGCCGAAGCCGACGCCCTAAAATCACACACTTAGAGGGCCAGCAAAGCCCTGCGCGCCGCTACGATGCGTAGGCCTTCTTTTTGATTTTATCGGCCAAGCTCAGTAACTTCGATGATGTCGTAGACCTGCTCGTCTGGCGGCGTGGGCACCGGCGAGGCATCAGAGCTGAACGGGGGATAGACCATCCGATCAAGGAGGCTCAGATCGGCAACCTCCGCCGGAGCTGACGCACGCGGAACTCGACTTGCCGAGCGACGGATTGCTCGGACGTGAACCGCTCCTCACCGCGCACCGGAGATATTCATGCCCCAAGCCGAAAGGCAAGCTTGTCCCAAAGCTCGACCTCCTCGCCGAACTCGTCTTGCGTGACAGTCTTGCGCTCAATATCTATTTTCCGGTCCAGACCGCGCATACTAGCTGGCTCTCGCTCGGGCCTGCGCCAAGGATAGTGCTGTGCCCACTCTACCAAAACAACATGCAAATCAGGGGGCGGTAACCCTTGTGGGTTAACGTAGGGGAGAAGGGTGGAGGATCGCGGGGGGTAATTCAGGGTTGATCCGCTGTCGGCCGCTCCGCCGTCTCTCGCGAATAAGCATAGGCGAGCGCCTACCCTAGGCGTCGACCACCTTGAGGCCGCCGGGGATTTTGCAGAAAACAAGGACCCGGGTGGCAGGAAGCGGTGCTCGGTCATTGCAGGAGCATCGCGCGCAGTCTTGCGACTACGGCCTTAGCTGCCTGGTGCGTCACCAGTGGCATCCTTGAACTTTCTAATCCCGACCGGCGACGTTCTTCCCCTGCCCATAGGATCAGCAGCCCGCTTTGCTGCATAAGCAGCTCGTTAAACTTCGATGGCCCGGTGAAGGGCTGCCGTGATATCTGCTGTCATTACGGTGCTGTCCGCTCGAACACGTACGCAATAATTCATCTGTAGATTAGCGGCAGGCTACCAAGCAGAAGGCGCCGGCCGGCGCCGCCCAGGGAGAAATCGATGCCGATGCCACTATGCAGGCTTGGCTACTGGGATCGCGTTTATCCTCTATGGCTCAATGGCGGCCGCGGACCAACATATAGCCTGCAACTAAAGAGGATCTAGCTGCCTCATCTGCGATCGTAGTGATGACAGCTCTAACGAACGGGCGCTGAGCTTCTTCTTGGATGATGCCAACGAACAACTGGTGCCTGAGGGAGCGTCGGTCGCATCAGATCACCCCATTTCCTACTCGGAGACGGAGGTCAAGGCCGATATCGAAATCAACTCCCTGCCGATTGCCCGAAGAACTTCAGATAACTGTTATGCGGCGCAAAGGCATCGCCATGATTAGCGCCTACCCTCCATTTCCCTCTGGCGTAGACCTTGAGACCGGTGAATGCCACGAGGTCGCGGTACGTCCGGCTCAATAATGATCAGCAAAAAAAGGCGCCGTGCCGAAGCCGACCCCGTTGCGTTGATCTAAAGGCGGCCGCCGAGGCGCTGGTTAATTAGGTGACCGATAATAAACAAGCCGCGCTCTCTGCCATGCCGTTCATTCCCGCAGAAATATTGGAATCGAGGGCTTTGCTCTGGCGGGCGACAAATCGCGCCGCCTCGCAATTTTTCTGCCCAACAGATCAGCCTCGCCGAAATCGACGCCATAGTGGTGTTCAGTCCCGTCCGACATACGAAGCGAGATCACCACCCTCTTGCGATCGTCAGTAGGAACAGCTCGGAAGTGCGTTTTTTAAAAGCTGGCATTAACTTCTCCCGCCTTGTTCCTAGTTGGGAAAATAGATGATCTTCTTTTGGATAACCCCCCGGAGGCGTGGACGGGACTCTCTGGTATGCATTCAACAATTCGGCCTAATGGTGGTTGCGACCTCCAATGCCATTCGACTGACAGGCCCGGTCAAGTCGCCACCCGAAGGCACAAAGCTTTCCATAGGCGCTCGATCTCAGCGTCTTCGTTGGCGCGAGCCCTGGCGTACACCCGCTACGAAGAGGCCTAACTTGCATATGCTCGCAATGCGCCCACGAGGCGGCGAACGAAAAAGGCATCAAGCTGGATGCGAGAGAGGACTGGGAAGCTGCGTTGAAGGAGTAGGCGCCGACGCAGAGCGCCATCGAGACAATACTCTTTCTTTACCTAAATGGGTGCGGTTTGAAGTGTTGGCCTAACCTTTGGCTAAGCCACCCGTGCTAGCGGTCATGACCACACGTAAGGAGGCCAAAAGGTGGATATGTCTCCGGAGCGGGGCCAACCGCGCGAACGAAAAAGTTCTCAGCATGGGAAAACTCGTCTCATCATGCCAAGGGTGCAATGGGGTGAAAGTCCGGCACAGATAGACCATGACGATTTCAATGGCGAGGCGGGCGGCGATGGAACCACCGATCCCCTCATTCGAGGACTCGTTGAACGGCTGCCTAAGCCTGACTGCACGTGGTCGCTAGCGGTGGCGTCGCGCTAAGTGGCTTCGAACAGCGGCCAGCATTTTTGGCCTCGTTTACAAGGCCAGTGATGGCGATGTCCAAGAGATCCGCGTTGTCTTCTCTTAAGGATGAGCCTGAGCGCTTGCGGCGCCCCTTCCTCGGCCGGGTTCGCCGCCCGGCCCGCCGACCCCATAGGGCACCCAAATCAAAGCTACGAACCAGTTGGCGAGGGACCATAGATCAACCGAGCCGCATTACTGCAAGTGCGGTGAGGTAATCCCATTTGCGGATCAAATTTACTACTGCCGTTTTTGGCGAGCTGTTCCCCCGCCGCGGTTAAGCCAAAAATCGAACGTTTCGGCAATCAATAAGCTCAGAAATCGCAGCGACCACACCGCCCAAACGATGATGCCGAGGATGCAAATCGCTAAATCCGCCATGGTGGTGTCTCAAGGTGCCCCGCCGGGGCAGCCAAGGCATTCGTCTGGAGACAGACGGCCTAGGCGAGAATTCTAGCCACAACCAATGACGGACGAATGACCGTTAGTTGACAGAGAAGGGCGCCGGCCGAAGCCGACGCCAGTTTGCGAGAAGCCCGGTCGAAACTGGAGAGCGGGTATGTCGGCAGGGGGGGTGCCGACTAAAATAAAACACACGACAGAGGCATTCCCGGAGGCAAGCAGTAGGGCACCCCACTCGATGGGCGACGTTCGCATAACCTTTTGGGTGTGGGTTGGGCTCCTAACCCTTGCGGGCTGCGCCACTCGCCCCGTCGGGCAAGTGCAGGAGGTAGGCCAAGGGACCTACAGCATTGGCGTCGGCCGCAGTCATACCCTGGCGTCGGGGGCAGAGGACATGAAGGAGGCCGTCACTAAGGCAGGCGAATACTGTCACTCCAAGAGTCTCAAACTTTTAGTCGTACCGAACACCGGGAATGACGTCACTTTCCGCTGCGTTTCCTCGGATGATGATGTGGCGCCGCGGTCAGCGAGCAGCGCCGTCATTAAAAATGGGCGTCGGCCGAAGTTAACGTAATTTGGCCAGGCTTGGCGTGTCGCCTCAATCCTCCCGGTCTGTGATCTTGTGCAAAGCCGCCAGCAAGATCATCACCGCAAACGTAAACAGAAAAGCCCAAAAGCTTAGCGCGCGAGGATCGCCCGGGCGATTACCCACACGGAAAACAGAAAGAAGGCCAATAAGCCAATCACTCTCCCTGGGATCATACGCGACGGTAACATAAGGACGTTGGCGGAAATCGACGCCCTTTCAAGAGCCCCGAATTAGCGATTTTGGCTCAACAACTTTTGGGGGCGACATGGCGGTGGTAAAGTTCGTCAAACAAAATTAAGCCAGGAAATCACACCGCATGAATTGGCTTTTCAATTTACATCGCGTTGCCACTCATCGTGGGAGCGTCGCAACCGTATTTGCGACCAATTCGCCGCCGGCGGTTCACTGCTCGGCTGCGGCTACTGCAAAAGCGCGTTCGCGAGGGCCACTGTTCCGTTAGATCCGTTGCATTGCGCCGGCAGCGTGGCGATGAGGCGCGCCTTTTGGCTTAAGTCCTAGGGCTTGTCAAACTTGGCGCTACAATCGCCAAAGGCGGGAGTGTCGGGAGGAAAGCCATATCCAACGCATTGGGATTTGTCGGCGTCATCCGGAGCAAGGGCCATTGGATGCGTCCCTTCCTGCGATGTGACACAGCCCGCGAGGGGGAGAGCCGCCACGACGACTAGCAGCCACTTCATGTTCGCTCCGAAACGTCGAAGAACTCCGGCTCAGACCACAGAAGTATGATGCCGGACATTAGGTAGCAAGAGGGCGTCAGACACCTGATTGCCCAGGAAAAGGCACGGCGTTAAGCTCAGCAGGTGTGGCAGCGTTAGGTAGGAGGGCTTGGGATGGGTCAGAAGATGATGAAAACGGAAGAAGAGCTTCAGACCATCGTTTTGGGCGAGCTGCGCACACACGCCGAGTGCAGCGACATCACGGGCGTGACCGTCAGGCGACTGCATGGGAAAACTTGGGGTGTGAATACCATAGCTCGCGACCGCGGATCGGATGCCTACCAGCGCACGATGGAGGAAGTCGTAGCGCAGCTCAACACCGCCTATGGTTTGGCAAAGGACCCGCGGGGCGGAGCCACTCGCTAGCCACGCGCCTCTTCACCCTAGCAGCTCCGGCAACTTAGCGATGTTGCTTGCGATACGGTGCGCCTCATCCTCCGTGAGCACCCCGCGGTGCCCGCGTCGGCCGGAGTCTTGCGCAAATACACATACGCGAGTGCCTGCTCGTTGGCGTCGACAACTTTAAAGCCGCCGGGGACCTGCTCGACCCTCCACGGCGGCGGGAAGCGGCGCGTGGTCATGATTGCGGGAGGTAAATGCCACCAGGTCGGCAGTCGCGATCGACGACGTAGTTCTCCGCCTCGCTGCCGCCGATCATGATGGGTATGAACACCGAGTCATTTGACCAGAACTTCCCTACAAACTTCCTTCCATTCACGACGCCGCAGACCACTGTTTGGTGTTGCAAAACGGAAGTGCCCGCTCTGTAGCTTTCACCGAGGCTGACGGAGGGTTCTTTTAGTTCTTTGGCGAGGCCTTGCTGGACGATCTTAATTTGCGCGGCGGATAGGGTAAGGGTATCAAGCGGTCCCTCAAAGCGCTCGTTAGACGTGGCACAACCACTAAGAATGACCACAGCGACAATTGTGGCCCGTGACCACATCACCATAGGCGGCGAGAAGCGGCGCTTGGTCATGGCCTTAGGCTAGTGCTTAGGTGCTCGCGGGTCGTCACGCTTCATCTTCAGCGCCCTTAGTTTAAGTCCGGTCGATGTGTTTTTTTTCACCAGTGACGATCAACTCATCATCGCCAATCACACCAAGGTCAACATCTTCGTCTGGCAAGATCACGACGGTTTTGAGGCCGATACAAACCACCACCTGGTTTCTTTTGCGGGCCGCCAGGCGTGCCCACTCCTTCAATTGTCCATAGTAAGGCTCCGCCTTCCACGCGTCCGGCCGGGCCGGATCGACATAAGCCGCTAGCCTCTTCCCGTCAGCCTCGGCCGCCACCACTATCTTGCACTTTGCTGGTCGCCATTCCTCTGACAGCGTGGCGAGGGTAAGGAAGCCACAGTGAAAGTCGCCGCAGGACTTCGGCCGCGTGTCATAGATGCGGCAACCTTCGCCGATGGCGCAGTGGCCGCACCAAACGTCTCGGGGCTTACTGAGTTCGGCGACACCCATCAGCTTGCAGCAAAGCGTGCAGCCATGGCATGCCCGCCCGGGCACGACGGGATCGGCATCTGGTACGGAAGAGGCGGTCATCGTGGTGGATCATAAAGCACAAAGTCTCAGCCTAGCCGACGCCCAAGCCTCCGCGCCAAAATCGGTCTGGCTTGCTACTTATGTGCCGTCTCAGTGAGTTTAGCGGGTTCTGTGGCTTCTGGACCGCCCGCCAATCAATAAGCTCAGAAATCGCAACGACCAGGCCGCCCAAATGACGACGCCGAGGACGCAAATCACTAGATCAGCCATGATGGTGTCTCAAGGTGCCCCCCCAAGGCATTCGTCTGGAGACAGACGGCCTAGGCGAGAACTCTAGCCACAACCGATGACGGACGAATGACTGCAGAGAAGAGAGCCGGGCCGAAGCCGACGCTCTCCGGATGTTGCGCCAGGCTCCTGGCCTTCTTGCATTTCGTGGTGAAATCCTCCAGCCATTCGTGGCCAAGTTGGTAGCGTCCTCCATCGTCTTGGCGTCGAGAGGTAGGAGCTGAGTTATGGTCTCTTGCTTGTCGCGCGCGACCAAACAAGCTTGGAACTTGTCGCAGCCGAGCCTTACGCCTGTTGATGGTTGTTAGAGACATGGCTATTCCTCCGAAAATGGATGAAATTTGCACGACTGTTGCCCTCGGCGTTGCCAGGTTCCACAGTCGTTGCAGCTATCTCAGCTAATATCTTGATTATTCGAAGTTAAAATGGTGGGCGGTACTGGACTTCGAACCAGTGACCCCTGCGATGTGAACACAGTGCTCTACCAGCTGAGCTAACCGCCCGCCTCTGGTGCTAGGCGGATTAAGCGATTGGGCTGGCGATAAGTCAAGGAAGGGCGGCACCTCCGCGTCGTAGGGTCGGGCGAGTGTCTTTATCGAGGGGCGGCGCGAGAAAGGAACAGCGCCGACCGCTCCGTGCCGAGGCTATTTCGTCTTGGCAAGCATGGCCGAGACGCCGCCGAGTGTCTTGGTCGCCCCGGCCAGATCGCCCTCAGTGCACTGCGCGTCGGCCTGATCGAGAAGCTCGTTGACCTTGTCCGTGTCGGCCTCGCTCAGGGCATTGGCCTCCACCTTGCTCTGCACGGCGGCCTCGGTGGTCGCCAGCTGCTGGCTGCACTGGTCGTCGCCCTCTGCGGGCGCGGCCGTGGGTGGAGGCTCGTCAGCGGCATAGGCGGCGCCTCCCATGAGGCAGGCCAGGCTCACGCCGATCACGACACGTTTGAGCATCGCATTTCTCCTTGGACGAGTGGTAGAGGCCTGAAATGTAAGAGGGGTGAAGGTGGGCTCTGACTATGGCTGTTCGTGGAGAGCAGTCCGGTCGAAATAAGGCAAATATTTGGCGCAGTAGGCGGCGACCTCAGCCCGAAGCATCCCGCAGCAAGCTGGTGGCGCGAGGGACAAGCTCGTCGAAATGGTCGATGACACCATCCGGAGAAAACACCTCGAGGGGCGCGCCCGCATAGCCGAAACTCACGAGAATCGCTCTCACGTGCGCGGCCTTGGCGGTGGCCATGTCGACCTCGCTGTCGCCGACCATGACGGCCTTTGCAGGGTTGCCCCCGGCGCGCGCGATCACGCTGGTGAGGTGATCAGGGTGGGGCTTGGCCACGGCGAAGGTGTTGCGACCGGCGATGGCGTCGAAATAGTCATCAAGCCTCAGCGTCTCCAGCAGCTTCAAGGTGAGGTCCTCCCGCTTGTTGGTGCAGAGCGCGAGCTTCGCGCCGGCCGCGGCCAGGGACTCGAGCGCCCTTACGGCGCCGGGGAAGGGCACGCTCTCGGCGGCAATGTTGGCCTCGTAATGGGCAAGGAACTCGGCCAGCATCTGGTCCACGTCGTCGCTTGCCTGCGATCGCCGCAGGCCTTCCTCGATCATCGCCCGCGCGCCAAACGCCACTGAGGAGCGGATGCTCGCCGCAGGCACGGGAGCATGACCCCAGCGGGTCAGCACGTGGTTCAAGGCGTTCGTCAGGTCGGGCGCCGTGTCTACCAACGTCCCGTCCAGATCGAAAACGATCGTGGCATCTTTCAGCGGACCAAGTTGCATGAAGAGTTGTCCTAACGTAGAAGGCCGCTCGGGGGAATGGGCGATGTCCGGTCTAGGTAGCACGCGTCCCTCTAATGAACCTCAACGATCCTTCCTTGCGCAAAGAGCAGTGCCTGATCGGCGGTGCGTGGGTGGGCACGCCTTCCCTTGAGGTGCGCAACCCCGCGACGGGCGCGCTCATCGCCCGTGTCCCCGATCTTGGCCTGACCGAGACGCGCGAGGCTATCGCGGCGGCGACACGCGCCTTCCCCGCCTGGAGCGGGCAGATCGCCAAGGAGCGGTCCGCTCTCCTGCGCCGCTGGTACGAATTGCAATTGGCTCACCGGGATGACCTGGCGCTCCTTATGACGAGCGAGCAGGGTAAGCCGCTCGCGGAGGCCCGCGCCGAGGTCGACTACGCCGCATCCTTCACCGAGTTCTTCGCGGAGGAGGCGAAGCGCGTTTATGGCGAGATCATTCCGACGCACCGGAAAAGCGGCCGTATTCTGGTGATCAAGCAGCCGATCGGCGTGGTCGGCGCCATCACGCCCTGGAACTTCCCCCTCGCCATGATCACGCGCAAGATTGCTCCGGCGCTTGCTGCCGGCTGCACCGTGGTTTGCAAGCCTGCGCCAGAAACGCCGCTCTCGGCGCTCGCTCTCGCCGAGCTTGCCGTCCGCGCCGGATTTGCCCCGGGCGTGCTCAATGTGGTGACGGGGGACGCCGTTGCCATCGGCGGCGAGCTCACCGCCAACCCGCTCGTGCGCATGATCACCTTTACGGGCTCCACCGAGGTGGGCAAACTCCTGATGCGCCAGGTCGCGGGTACGGTGAAGAAGCTTTCGCTCGAGCTCGGCGGCAATGCGCCCTTCATGGTGTTCGAAGATGCTGACCTCGATGCCGCCGTGGCGGGCGCGCTGGCCTCCAAATATCGCAACTCCGGCCAGACCTGCGTATGCGCCAACCGTATCTTGGTGCAGGACAGCGTCTATGACACCTTCGCCGAGAAGCTAGAGGCCGAGGTGAGCAAGTTAAAGGTGGGAGAGGGGATCCTGCCGGGGGTTACGCAAGGTCCGCTCATCAATAAGGCGGCGGTGGCCAAGGTGGAGGCCCATGTGCAAGACGCAGTCGCCCAAGGCGCGCGGGTGGTCTTGGGCGGCAAGCGCCATGCCCTGGGCGGCACCTTCTATGAGCCCACGGTGCTCGTCGATACCACGGTCGCCATGCAGCTCGCGCGGGAGGAGACGTTCGGCCCGGTGGCGCCGCTGTTTCGCTTCTATGACGAGGCCGAAGCCATCGCCATCGCCAACGGGACGCCGTTCGGGCTCGCGGCCTATGTCTATACGCGTAACCTCGCGCGGGCCTGGCGCGTGGCCGAGGCACTTGAATACGGCATCGTCGGGGTCAATGAGGGGATCATCTCGAGCGAACTGGCGCCCTTCGGCGGCGTCAAGCAATCGGGCCTTGGCCGGGAGGGCTCCCATCATGGTATCGAGGAATTTGTCGAGTTGAAGTACATCTTCATGGGCGGCCTCGAAGCCCTGATGGAAGGGGGCATGGGTGTGCGCGACTGACGATCTCAAGGAGAGCGCCGCGCGCAGTGCGCTCGATCTCGTCCAGGATGGCATGCGGCTTGGCCTGGGCTCCGGATCGACGGCGGCGTGCTTCGTCCAGGCACTCGGGCGGAAGGTCGTGGCAGGCTTGCAGGTTATATGCGTGCCGACCTCAGAAGCCACGCGCGCGCAAGCGATGCGCCTAGGCATCCCGCTCACCACGCTCGATGAGACGCCGCACTTGCACCTCACCATCGACGGTGCCGATGAGATAGACGACCAGCTCCGGATGATCAAAGGGGGCGGCGGCGCCCTGCTGCGGGAGAAGATCGTAGCGACAGCCTCAGACAAGATGGTGGTCATCGCGGATGCGAGCAAGCTGGTCGAGGTGCTCGGACAGTTCCCGCTTCCGGTCGAGGTGGTGCGCTTCGGCATCCCGGCCACGCACAAGCTTGTCGCGGCCATTGCTGCGCAGGCTGGGTGCGAGGGCGAGATAAGGCTGCGCCAGGACCGGAGCGGCGAGCCCTTCGTCACCGATCAGGGCAATGTCATTCTCGATTGCGCCTTCGGCCGCATCCCGGAGCCCGAGGTGCTGGCATTCGCGCTAAAGCGAGTGCCTGGTGTCGTCGAGCATGGCCTCTTTCTCGGTATCGCCGATGCGGTGATCCTCGCAGGTGAGGCGGGCGTGCAAGTGCTGCAGCCTGGCGGGGAGAGGACCTGATCCAATGCGGTTGTTGTGCAGCCAGGGAGCATGAGGGTGGCGGGTGGCTTTGACTATGATTTGTTCGTGATCGGTGCGGGCTCGGGCGGCGTGCGCGCGGGCAGACTTGCCGCCGAGCTCGGCGCGCGTGTGGGCATCGCCGAGGAATATCGTATCGGCGGCACCTGCGTCATCCGGGGCTGTGTGCCGAAGAAGCTTCTTGTCTACGGCAGCCGCTATGGGGGCGATATCGCCGATGCGCGGAGCTTTGGCTTCACCTGCGATGGCCTACATTTCGACTGGCCGACGCTCATTCGCAATGTCAGGCGCGAAATCGATCGGCTGAATGGTGTCTACACCCGGACGCTGGAAAAGGCGGGAGTCGAATACTTTCTCACCCGCGCGACGCTTGAAGATGCCCATAGGGTGAAGCTTGCGGATCGCGACCAGCCCATCTCCGCGAGGATCATCCTGATCGCTACGGGCTCCCATCCCGTGCAGCCGGATTTCTCCGGCCATGAGCATCTGATCAGTTCCAATGATTGCTTCCAGCTCGAGCAGCTCCCCGCAAGCATCGCCATTGTCGGGGCGGGCTATATCGGCATGGAGTTTGCGTCGATCTTCGCGGGGCTCGGCGTTGCCGTCACCGTGCTCTATCGTGGCGATCAGGTGCTGCGCGGCTTCGACAATGATCTGCGTGACGGTGCGGCCGAAGCCATGCGCAACCGAGGCATCGATTTCCGCATGGATAGCAATATCGCCTTTATCGCTAGGGAAGGCAGCGGATATCGGGTCCAGCTCGATAAGGGCGACACGGTCAGGGCCGAGCTCGTCATGGCCGCGACGGGGCGAATGCCTAACACCAACGGACTCGGGCTCGCCAATGCCGGCGTCGAATTGGGGGCGAATGGTCGCGTGGCGGTCGATGAATATTCAAAGTCCTCGGTGGACAATATCTATGCCGTTGGCGACGTGACCGACCGGGTGAACCTGACCCCAGTCGCCATCCACGAGGCGAACGCCTTCTCCGAGACGGTGTTCAATGACCGCCTGACCGCCATCGATCACAGCCTTATCCCGACCGCCGTGTTTTGCGACCCTGAGATCGGGACTGTCGGGCTTTCCGAGCAGGTCGCGCGCGCGATGTATGAAAGCGTCGATATTTATAAGACGAGCTTCCGGCCGCTCAAATCGATGGTCAGCGGGCGCGATGAGCGAATGCTGATGAAGCTCGTGGTGGATATGTCGTCGGACCGGGTGCTAGGGTGTCACATCCTCGGGGGAGACGCTGCCGAGATCGTGCAGATGGCGGCCATTGCGCTCCGGCTCGGCGCCACAAAAGCCCAGTTCGATGCGACCATGGCGCTCCATCCAAGTGCCGCGGAGGAGTTGGTGACGCTGCGCCACAAATGGCAACTGCCGACACCGGTGGCGGGCTCCGATGCGGCGGCTTGAGGACAAAGTCGCTCTCGTCACCGGCGGGGCTGCGGGCATTGGCCGAGCTATCGCCGAGACGTTTGCGCGCGAAGGGGCGCGAGTGATCATTGCCGATCGCGACGGCGAGGCGGCGCGGGCGACGGCCGAGGCTATTACCAAGAGCAACGGAGCCGCGATGGCCCATCGCGTGGACGTCACTGATACCGCCGAGGTGAAGACACTGCTGGCCTCATTGTGCGAGGCGTTCGGCCGCCTCGACGTGCTCGTCAACAACGCGGGCGTCGGCGAGCGCGCCGACTTCCGGCATCTGGACGACGCGGCCTGGGAGCGGGTCTGGCGGGTCAATCTCGAAGGCACGGTGCGTTGCGCGCGCGAGGCCTTCCCGCTGCTAAAAGCGTCAGGCAACGCCTCCGTGATCAACCTCTCCTCGGTGATGGCGACCAAGCATACGCGCCAGATGTCGGTCTATTCGGCGACCAAGGGTGCCGTCGCGGCGCTGTCGCGCAGCCTCGCGGTCGAATATGCCCCTTACGGCATCCGCGTGAACCATCTCTGCCCGGGTTATGTGGAGACGGCGCTAATCGGACGCTACATGGCAAAACCCGCGATCGCCAAGGCACTGCTCAGCCAGACACCGCTCCGGCGCTTCGGCACGCCGCAGGACATCGCCAACGCGGCGTTGTTCCTCGCCTCCGACGAGGCCGCCTACATCACCGGCGCGGGGTTGCACGTCGATGGCGGCATGGGCGTGACGCTCTAACAGGCTACTTGGTCTCGGGCACTGTCGCCGTCTCCTCGACGATGCCGTCCACCACGGCAATAAGCGCCGCTTCCTCCGTGCCGCCGAGCTCCTTCACCGCGTCGAAGCGAGCTAGCTGCCGGTCAGCGCTCGTGCCGCGCTCCACAATCGTCCGTGCGTGAGCCACCTCGGCCACACAGCCGAAATACGCGGCATCCTCGGCAATGAGATCGAACAGCTCCTCCAGCAAGTTGGCGAAGGGCACCACCGCGCCCTTGCCAAAGTCGACCAGCCCCTCTTGGGTGCCGTATCGCTGCGCGCGCCAGCGGTTCTCGCGCACGAGGAAGGGCGGATAGTAGCGCCAGCGCTGGTTCCGCCGGCGCAGGCGATACAGCAGGCGCAAGATGCACCGAAACATCGCGGCAATGCTGATCCCATCCTCCAGCAGTGGACAGACGTCGGTGATACGCATCTCGAGCGTCGGGAAGCGTGCGCTCGGCCGCAAGTCCCACCATATTTTCGTGGCATCCCCGATCAGCCCGGCATTGACCAGGAGCTCGATGGTGCGAGCGTATTCGCTATAGCTCGAGAACTGGTGCGGCAGGCCGGTGCGGGGTAGCTCATCGAACACGGAGAGGCGATAGGATTTCAGGCCCGTCGTATGGCCTTGCCAGAACGGCGAGGAGGTGGAGAGCGCGAGCAAGTGCGGCAGGAAATAGGTGCCCTGTCCCAGGAGATCGATCCTGAGATCGTCGTCCTCGATGCCGACGTGAACGTGCATGCCGCAGATGACGAGGCGACGCGCCACCTGCTGCAAGTCTTCGGCGAGCACATTGTAGCGCTCCTTGTCAGTGTGCTGCTGGCTCGACCATTGAGCGAAGGGATGGGTCGAGGCGGCGATCGGGGCGAGGCCGAACTCGCTGGCGATGGTACCGACGGTCCGGCGCAAATGGATCAGATCGTCGCGCGCTTCCTGCATAGACCGGCAGACGCGGGTGCCGACCTCGATCTGAGAACGCAGGAATTCGGGACTGACCTGGCCGCGCAGCGCTTCTTCGCATTTGGCGAGCAGGGCAGGGGGCGGCTCGGGTGCAAGGTCGCGGCTCTCTCTATCGACGAGGAGATATTCCTCCTCGATGCCGAGGGTGAAACTTGGTTCGCGGATGGCCATGGGCGGGCATGGTGCCACGATAGTATGAATTTGCGGTAGCCGGTTGGTCAGACTAGGCGTTGCAGGACGTCGCCGACGACATAGGCGACCAGGGCCGCGACCATTCCGACTGCAAAGGTCTCGGTTCCCGTCCACCACCAGGGCGTCGGTGACCAGCGGCTGCGGAGCGAGCCGATGGCGAAGAAGGTGAGCCCGGTCATGATCGTCGAGACGAGCAGTGGTTCGGGTAAATGCAGCGCATAGGGAGCGAGCGGGACGCTGCCGCACAGGACAAAGGCCACAAACGTAAACAGGGCGGAACGGACCGGAGAGCGGGTGACGGGCGGCAGGCCATGCTCCTCGGTCATCATGGTATCGATCCAGCGTTCGCGCCGCTCGGTGATCACCTCGACAGCGCTAGCCAGCGCGTCCCCCTCGAAGCCCTTGGCCATGAAGATTTGGCGGACCTCCTCGCGCTCGCCTTCGGGTGCAAGCTCGACGTGCCGTTCCTCCATGCGGCGCACATGCTCATATTCGTCGATCTCGGTCCTAGTGCTGGAATAATTGGCTGCCGCCATGGATAGGCCGTCGGCGAGCAGATTGCAGGCGCCGAGGATCAGCACCACGCGCGCCTCGAGACTCGCGCCAACCACGCCGGCCATGATGGCGAAGGTGGTCACTGTGCCGTCGATGCCGCCATAGACCCAGTCGCGCAGATAGCTCGCGCGCGGCCCTTCCTCAAGGCGCCTTGCGATCTCGCGCGGGTGGTGGCCATGCTCGAGATGACGGGGTTCCATGCGAGGCTCCTATTGGCGGCTATGTGGCACGAGCGGTGAGAGGGGGCAATGGGCAGCTCCGTGTCAATCGGCGGACGCGGTGCTATCCTGACGAGAAGGCTATCGAGGACAAGGGCTATGCTCTATCTGATCTTTAAGGCCGCGCTGTCGGGCATCATCATTGCGGCGGCATCGGAACTCGCCCGCCGCAGCCCAGCCTACGGCGCGTTGATCCTCTCGCTGCCGCTCATTTCCATCCTTTCGATGATTTGGCTGTGGCGCGATACGGGCGACAGCGAACGCATCGCCGCGCTCGCGCAAGGGACCTTCTGGCTCGTGCTGCCGACCTTGCCATTGTTCCTTGTGCTGCCTTGGCTGTTGCGTATGGACATCGCCTTTTGGCTTGCGCTGGCCGCGTCCTGCCTGCTGACCGTCGGCCTCTATCTGCTCACCGTTTGGCTGCTGCCGAAATTCGGCATCAGTCTTTAACTTGGCTCGTGCTAGCCACTTCTGCACTAAGCGCCTATATAGCGTGGACTTTTCACGGAGAGCGTTTTCATGGCACCACGTTGGGGCCCCGACAGCTGGCGCTCAAAGCCGATTGAGCAGTCCCCGGCCTATCCGGATGCGGGTGCGCTTGCCCAGGTCGAGCAGCAGCTTGCCACCTTCCCGCCGCTCGTCTTTGCCGGCGAAGCGCGGCAGCTGAAGGCTGAACTCGCGCGCGTGGCGCGGGGCGAGGCCTTCCTGCTGCAGGGGGGCGATTGCGCAGAAAGCTTTGCCGAGCATCGTGCGGACTCCATCCGCGATTTCTTCCGCGTGCTGCTGCAGATGGCAGTCGTGCTCACCTATGCGGGCGGCTCACCGGTGGTGAAGCTCGGGCGCATCGCGGGGCAGTTCGCTAAGCCGCGCTCGTCCCCGACTGAAGTGCAGAACGGTAAGGAGCTGCCCAGCTATCGCGGTGACATCGTCAACGGCATCGAGTTCACGCCGGAAGCGCGGGTCCCCGACCCGCAGCGCATGCTAATGGCCTACCGGCAGTCCGCGGCTACGCTCAATCTGTTGCGCGCCTTCGCTCAAGGCGGCTATGCTAATCTTGATCATGTGCATCGCTGGAATCTCGGCTTCGTGAAGGACAGTCCAGCCGGGCACCGCTATCAGGAGATCGCTGGGCACATCGCCGAGAGCTTGCGCTTTATGCGCGCCTGCGGTCTGGCACCCGAGAACACGCCGCAGCTCCGCACCACGAGCGTCTATACCAGCCACGAGGCGCTCTTGCTCGGCTATGAGCAGGCGTTCACGCGCATCGATTCCACCTCCGGCGACTGGTACGCGACCTCGGGCCATTCCCTCTGGGCGGGCGATCGCACTCGGGCGCTCGACCACGCGCATATCGAGTATCTGCGCGGCATCAAGAACCCGATTGGCGTCAAATGCGGCCCGAGCCTTTCGCCGGACGAGCTGCTGCAACTCATCGACGTGCTGAGCCCGGCGAACGAGCCCGGGCGGCTGACGCTCATCTGCCGCTTCGGCACGGATAAGATTGCCAACCACCTGCCCGCGCTGATCCGCGCGGTGGAGCGCGAGGGCAAGTCGGTGGTGTGGGCCTGCGACCCCATGCATGGCAATACCATCAAGGCCGCGGCCGGCTACAAGACGCGCCCCTTCGACCTGATCCTCGGCGAGGTCGAGACCTTCTTCGAGATCCACCGGAGCGAAGGCACCCATGCGGGCGGCCTGCATGTGGAGATGACCGCCCAGAACGTGACCGAATGCGTGGGCGGCGCCAAGGCCGTCACCGAGACCGATCTCTCCGACCGCTACCACACCCATTGCGACCCGCGGCTCAATGCCGACCAGTCTCTCGAGCTCGCCTTTATCGTGGCCGAGCGCTTGAAACGCGATCGCGAAGGACGGCCCGAGCCTGAGATTTCCATCGCTGCCGGGGAGTAGGGCGGCGCGTTCCCGCCGGCGTGCCGGCCGCTGGACAGTTTGACGTCTGCCGCTAAGTTCCGTTCATGGCCAAAGAGATCAAGGGCAGCCTCAGGCTGAACAGCTTCAAACTCGCGATTGCGCAGTTGAACCCGGTGGTGGGAGACATCGAGGGCAATGTGGCGCGCGCGCGCAGCGGCGCGGGCCAACGTGGCGGAAGCGGGTGCCGATCTCATCGCCTTCACCGAGCTGTTCCTCACCGGCTACCCCATCGAAGACTTGGTGCTGAAACCCGCGTTACAGCAGGCTGCGCGCGACGCGCTGGAGGCGCTTGCCCACGACACGAGCGACGGCGGCCCCGCCATGCTCATGGGTTGCCTTGGGCCGAGGGGTCGCTCCGTCTACAATGCCATGGCGCTATTCGATCAAGGGCGCATCGAGACAGTGCGATTCAAGGCCAATCTCCCGAATTACGGCGTGTTCGACGAGAAACGCGTGTTCGCGCCAGGGCCGCTGCCACAGCCGATCGACGTCCGGGGCTTGCCAATCGGCGTGCCGGTCTGCGAGGACATCTGGAGCGAGGAAATCTGTGCAGCTCTCGCTAGAGCGGGGGCGGTGATCCTGATCGTGCCCAACGGCTCGCCCTATTGGATGGACAAGCAGGATCAGCGCTACATCGTGGCGGGCGCCCGAGTCGCCGAGACGGGTCTGCCTCTGGCTTACGTCAACCAGGTAGGCGGCCAGGACGAGCTTGTCTTCGATGGCGCATCCTTCGTGCTCGCTGCCGACGGCTCGCTCGCCGTTGCAGCTGCCGGCCTGGGAGGAGGCGCTTGGCCTGACCGAGTGGCGCCGAGAGGGTAACCGCTGGCGCTGCCTCCCGGGCACGATCGCCGATGTGGAGCAGGGGGAGGCCGCCAACTATCTCGCCTGCGTCACGGGCCTGCGCGATTATGTGGAGCAAGAACGGCTTTCCGGGCGTCGTGCTTGGCCTTTCCGGCGGCGTCGACTCGGCCCTGTGCGCAGTGATGGCCGTCGATGCGTTGGGCGCGGCGCGCGTGCATTGCGTTATGCTGCCTTACCGCTTCACCAGCCATGCGAGCCTGAACGACGCGGCGGCATGCGCGCAGGCGCTTGCCGTGCGCTACGACATCCTGCCTATCGATGGCGCCGTCGAGGGCTTGACCGACAGTCTCGCCACGGTCTTCGCCGGGACCGCGCCCAACGCGACCGAGGAGAATTTGCAGAGCCGGGCGCGCGGAACGATGCTTATGGCCATCTCCAACAAGTTCGGGCCGATGGTAGTTACCACCGGCAACAAGTCGGAGGTGTCGGTTGGCTATGCCACCCTCTATGGCGACATGAATGGCGGCTTCAACCCGATCAAGGACTTGTACAAGGGCCAAGTCTATGCGCTGGCGTGTTACCGCAACGCTGCGCGTCCCAAGGGCTGCCTGGGCCCTGCGGGCATCGTCGTCCCGGAGAACATCCTGACCAAAGCGCCGACGGCCGAGCTCAAAGCGAACCAGCGCGACCAGGACACGCTGCCGCCTTATGACGTGCTCGACGATATTCTCAATTGCCTGGTGGAGCTCGAGATGCCGGTCCCTGCGATCGTAGCGCGCGGACATGCGCCGGAGCTCGTGAAGAAGGTCGAGCGCATGCTCTATCTTGCTGAGTACAAGCGGCGGCAAGCGGCGCCCGGTGTCAAGATCACCCAAAGGAATTTTGGCCGCGACCGCCGCTATCCCATTACCAACAAGTTCAGAGAGCGGCTGTAGCATGAGCGTAACGGTCCGTTTCGCGCCGAGCCCCACCGGGCGGCTACACGCCGGCAACATTCGCACGGCGCTCATCAACTGGATCTTCGCGCGCAAGGAGGGCGGACGCTTCCTGCTGCGGCTCGACGACACGGACGCCGAGCGTTCGACCGAGGAATTCGCGCAGGGGATCAGGGAGGATTTGACCTGGCTTGGCCTCGGCTGGGAGCGGGAGAACAGACAGTCCGATCGGTTCGACTGCTATGTCGCGGCCGTCGAAAGACTGAAAGCGAGCGGCCGGCTCTATCCCGCCTACGAGACGCAGGAGGAGCTCGAGCTGAAGCGCAAGCGCCAGCTCGCCCGCGGTCGTCCGCCCGTCTATGACCGCGCCGCGCTCAAGCTCACCGATGCCGAGCATGCAAAGCTCGAGGCCGAGCGCCGCAAGCCCCATTGGCGCTTCCTGCTCGAAACGCGCGACGTGGTGTGGAACGACCTCGTACGCGGCGAGCAGCATGTGGATGCGGCCTCGCTGTCGGATCCGGTGCTGGTCCGCGCCGACGGCACCTATCTCTATACGCTGCCGAGCGTGGTGGACGACATCGACCTCGGCATCACCCATGTCATCCGCGGCGAGGACCACGTCGCCAATACCGCGCCGCAGATCCAGCTGTTCGAAGCGCTGGGCGCCACGCCCCCCGTTTTCGGCCACCACAATCTTCTGGTTGGCGCCGAAGGCCAGGCGCTGTCGAAGCGCGACCGCTCGCTCTCCATCCAGGGCTTGCGGGAAGAGGGGCTCGAGCCTTTGGCGGTGGCAAGCTACGCCGCGACGATCGGCACCTCCGATCCGGTGGCGCCGCATGGAAGCCTCGACGAGCTGGTGGCGGCCTTCGCCTTCGCCAAGCTGTCGCGCGCGCCGGCGCGGTTTGATGCCCATGAACTGCGGCTGCTCAATGCGCGGCTGCTGCATGCGCTGCCCTATGACGCCGTCACGGAGCGGTTGCGCGCCATGGGCGTCGCAGGCGGCGAGAGGTTCTGGGAGGCGGTGCGATCCAATCTCGCGACGCTCGCCGATGCAAGGTTTTGGTGGCCTGTCGTGAGCGGGGATATCGCGCCAGTGATCGAGGACGCGGAGCTTTGCCGCGCGGCGGCAAGGCTGCTGCCGTCGGAGCCCTGGGACGGCACCACCTGGACGGCCTGGTCTTCGGCCGTCAAGGACGCGACGGGCGCCAAGGGCAGAGCTCTGTTCCAGCCCTTGCGGCTTGCGCTGACGGGCCGCGAGCACGGACCGGAGCTGAAGCTCCTCTTGCCGCTCATCGGCCGGGACCGGGCCGCGGCGCGGCTCGAAGCAAAGACCGCCTGACGGCGTCACGCGTGATGGCCTCAGTGGGGCGTCGGCGTCTTGCTCTTACTGATGCTTGATTGCGGCGCCGTGGGCGGGGCGGCAGAGAGCCGCGGCCGGTTGAGCTTGCGCCGCCGCTTCGGCGTTCGCCTCGGCAGGGGTGCTTGCCGCGTCCCCGCCGCTGCCGGTGACGTCGAGATCGGGCTGCTGCGCGGGCACGCCACCTTGGGCGCCTGGTGCGGCTTGGGGCGCAGGTGTCGCCGCCTTCTTCGCCGCAGGCTTGCCGCCGGCTTTTGCGGGCGTGGCCTCGGCCTTCCTGTTCGCCTGCTCGATCTCGGTCGGATTGTATTCCGCCTCCTTGCAAGAGCAGCCCGGGGTGTACGACTTGCGGTACTTGAAGGCCACCGGCAGGTCCTTGTAGGGGGAGCCGTTGAGCGAGATGGCCTGCTCGATCTCTCCGCCGGGGTTGCGATAGACATAAAGCTCGGCCGGCGCGGCGCAATTTTGCTGGCACTGCGTCACGTCCTGGGAGAAGCGGCTGGAGTAGGTGGAATAGCTGATCGGATAAAAGAAGCCGTCGCAGAGCCGGACGCAGACGGTCCGGTAGGGCGCGTTCGGACTGATGCTGCGCGAGATGGACATATCGGACCCAGGCTGGGCTTCCTCGCTACCGCCTTCACCGCCGTTATCACCGCCTCCGAACCAGTTGAATAGACCGCCCCCGCCACTACGGCGCGCTTGCTGCGGGGCTTGCCCATTGCACCCGCTGCGGGCGAGCGCGTCCTGCAGCTCGGCCTGACGGCGGCGATTGCCGCCCCCTCCGAGGATCGCCTGGTGCTGGTCTTGCAGCTGATCGAGCTGGTGCCGCGCGTCCTCCATGCGGTCGTTCATCTTCAGGCATTTCGGGCTACGCACGAGCCCGCGTCCGAAAATGAAGAAGCTCTCAAAGCAGCCCGCATCCTCCATGGCGGCTTGAGTGCCTTGGAGCACGCGGTTGGCCTCCTGGATCTGCTGCTCGATACCGGGAAGTGCCTCGCGTCCGCCGCCACCGCCTTGCGCGCCGGCAAGCTCCTGCTGGAGTTGCATGCAGCGGATCTGCTGATCGCTTTCCTGGGCCCATGCGATGCCCGCGGCGCCCGCAAGAACGCCGACGCACAGGACGACGAGGCCGGCATGCTTATGGCGGCTGACGAAGCGCGCGGGCGCGATCAGCACGCGGCGAAGCCCGTTATGGACACCCAATGTTCGATCTCCCCGTCCCCGAAGGTCATGATCCTGAAGGCATTATGCGCCCATCAGTGTGGCGGTCAATGCGGCATGAATAAGATGGTTTGCTTGACGCTTCGGCGGTTTGCCGCCATAACCGGGCCATCATGGTGCATGAGCAACCGATCCTTATGATTTTCTGCCGCATCATTCCGGTCTAGCAAAGAGCTGGCCGGGTCGTTCTTCCTTTTTACTTTCCATCTTCGCGAAAAAAGAACCGAACGCCCGCCGGCCGGCAGCCAAAGAGGCTACTTGCGTGGCGCTTAAGCTTTACAACACGCTGACCCGCAAGAAGGAGCCGTTCAAGCCCTTCGATGCGGAGAATGTGCGCATGTATGTGTGCGGGCCGACGGTCTATGACTTCGCCCATATCGGCAATGCGCGCCCCGTCATCGTCTTCGACGTGCTGTTCCGGCTGCTGCGGCACCTCTATGGCGCCAATCACGTCACTTATGTGCGCAACATCACCGACGTGGACGACAAGATCAATGCACGGGCGGCGCAGGAGTACCCCGATCTGCCTCTGAACGAGGCGATCCGGAAGGTCACGGAAAAGACCGAGGCGCAGTTTCACACCGATGTTGATGCACTCGGCTGCCTTCCACCCACGAATGAGCCGCGGGCGACCGAATATATCGCCCAGATGAAGGCGATGACCGAGACGCTGGCCACCAAGGGCTTCGCCTATGTGGCGGAGGACCATGTCCTCTTTCACGTCGCCGCCATGCAGGACTACGGCAAGCTGTCGGGCCGCTCGCTCGACGAGATGATCGCCGGCGCCCGGGTAGAGGTGGCGCCTTACAAGCGCGATTCGATGGACTTCGTGCTGTGGAAGCCGTCGAAGCCCGGCGAGCCGTCATGGCCCTCCCCCGCGGGGATCAAGGCGCCAGGGCGGCCCGGCTGGCACATCGAGTGCTCGGCCATGGCCGACGCGCTGCTCGGAGATGTTTTCGACATTCATGGGGGTGGCATCGACCTCGTCTTCCCGCATCATGAGAACGAGATCGCCCAGTCGCGCTGCGCGCACGGCACCAAAGTGATGGCCAATTACTGGCTGCACAACGGCTTCCTCCAGGTGGAGGGGGAGAAGATGGCGAAGAGCCTCGGCAACTTCGTCACCATCCATGAGCTGCTGACAGGCTGGGAAGGGTATGCCTGGCCGGGGGACGCCATCCGCTTCAACATGCTCCGGACGCATTATCGCCAGCCGCTCGATTGGACCTTGGTCGGGCTCGACGAGGCGCATAAGACGCTGTGGGAGTGGTATGGCGATCTGGAGCGCGAGCAGGACGCGGCGGGCGGCATTCGAGGCGCGGTCTTGGACGCCCTCTGCGAGGATTTGAACACGCCGAAGGCCATCACGGCCATGCATGAGCTGCATAGTGCCGGTAAATGGGGCGAACTGCGTGCCGCGCTCGCTCTCCTCGGCTTTTCGGCGGATCGGGTGAAGATCGAGCGGATGCGGCAGACTCCATTCGTTCAAGGTTCTTGGCAGGACGCGCACAAGGCAATCGCGGCCCGTCATGCTCAGCGGCGCCCAACTGGTGGCCCATCAGTCGTGGATGTCCCCATAACGCTAAGGGGGGCGAGCGCCAACCAGCCGAGCAGTGAGGACATCAAGAGGTGCATCGCTGAACGAAATGCCGCGCGTGAGGCTCGCGACTTCGCCAAGGCGGACCGCATTCGCGACGAGCTCGCGGCCATGGGCATCATTCTGAAGGACAGCCCCGAGGGCACCACCTGGGAGATCGCGCGATGATACAGTTCCTCAAGGACGTGCCATTCAAGGGCTCGCGGCGCGTCTATCTCGCCATCAAGCTCATCGTCCTTGCGCTTGGGGTGCTGCTCGCGCTGCACTTCTACTTTGGCGTGGTGTGAGACGGCCATGACCCGCGAACGGCTCTATCTCTACGACACGACGCTCAGGGATGGCGCGCAAACCCATGGCGCGGATTTCTCCCTCGAGGACAAGACGCTGATTGCCGAACAGCTCGACCTGCTCGGGCTCGACTATATCGAGGCCGGCTATCCGGGCGCGAACCCGACCGATACACGCCTGTTCGCGGAGTTGCGCCCGCTTGCCTCCGCCAAACTCACCGCCTTCGGCATGACCAAGCGTCCGGGCCGCTCCATCGTCAACGATCCGGGCTTCCAGGCGGTGCTCACCGCGCACGCGAACGCCATTTGCCTCGTGGCCAAGACCTGGGACTTTCACGTGGACGTGGCGCTCGGCATCAGCCGCGAGGAGAATGTCGCCGGCATCAAGGAGTTGGTCGAGGCGGTGGTGGGAAATGGCCGCGAGGCGCTGATCGACTGCGAGCACTTCTTCGATGGCTATAAGGCTAACCCGGACTACGCGCTGCTCTGCGCCAAGACGGCATATGAGGCCGGCGCCCGCTGGGTCGTGCTCTGCGACACCAATGGCGGCACGCTGCCGGAGGAGATCGAAGCCATCGTGACCGAGGTGTTGAAGCACATCCCCGGCGACCGTCTCGGCATCCATGTGCACAACGACACCGACAATGGTGTTGCCAACTCGCTCGCCGCCGTGCGCGCGGGCGCCCGCCAAATCCAGGGCACGCTGAACGGGCTCGGCGAGCGCTGCGGCAATGCCAACCTCACCTCGATCATCCCGACCCTGATGCTGAAATCGGACTATGCCGACCGTTTCGAGACTGGGGTCACGCCGGAGAAGCTGCGCACGCTCACGCACGCCTCGCGCATCCTCGACGAGATTCTGAACCGCGCGCCCAACCGCCACGCGCCCTATGTGGGCGAGTCGGCCTTCGCCCATAAAGGCGGCATCCATGTCTCCGCCGTGCAGAAGGACCCGCGCACCTATGAGCACGTGCCGCCGGAGGCAGTGGGCAACCGGCGCAAGCTGCTCGTCTCCGACCAGGCCGGCCGCTCCAACATCCTGGCCGAGCTGGAGCGCATAGGCATCGTTATTTCCAAGAACGACCCGCGCATTGGCCGTTTGCTCGACCAGGTAAAGGAGCGCGAGGCGGCAGGCTATGCCTATGAGGCGGCAGACGCTTCCTTCGAGCTGCTTGCCCGGCGCATGCTCGGCAATGTGCCGCAATTCTTCGAGGTGGATTCGTTCCGCGTCATGGTGGAGCGCCGGCACAATGCGGTCGGCGATCTCGTCACCGTGTCGGAAGCGATGGTCAAAGTGCGCATCGACGGCGACATCGTGCTGTCGGTAGGTGAGGGTAACGGCCCGGTGAATGCGCTCGATACGGCGCTGCGGAAGGACCTCGGCCGCTATCAGAGCTACATCTCCGACCTCGAGCTGGTCGATTACAAGGTGCGCATCCTCACCGGCGGCACCGACGCCACCACGCGCGTGCTGATCGAGAGCCGGGATGGGGAGGGGAACCGCTGGTACACGGTGGGGGTCTCGCCGAATATCGTCGATGCCTCGTTCGAGGCGCTGCTCGATTCGATCAATTACAAGCTGATCCGCGACGGCGCGCCGGCGCCCAACTAGAATTTCGCGGCGACATGGCCCGCGGCGCGCTTCTTGCCGTCCTCGGCGTGGGGCGTCAGCGCGCGCGTTATGGCAGGGATGATCTCGGCGACGCGATCGACCACCTGGAGGTTGAGCTCAAGCCCTTTGCGCACGAAAACCTCGGCCCGCATTCCCTCGAAAAGAGTGAGCAGCGGATTCCAGAAGCCTTCGATATTGGCGAGCACGATCGGCCTTGTGTGCCGGCCGAGCTGGGACCAGGTGAGCTGCTCGACAAACTCCTCCAGCGTGCCGAGGCCGCCCGGCAGTGCCACGAAGGCGTCCGACTTCGCGAACATCAGCTGCTTGCGCTGATGCATGTCGTCCACGACGATAAGCTCCTGGGCTTCGACCAGCATTTGCTCGCGCTCGCTGAGGAAGCCCGGGATGATGCCGGTGACATAGCCGTCATGGTGGAGGACCGAGTGGGCGATCTCGCCCATGAGCCCTAGGCTGCCGCCGCCATAGACGAGACCGATGCGGCTCTCGGCCAGGATGCGGCCGAAGTCCCGTGCCGCCGCGGCGTAGGCAGGATTGAGGCCGGAGCCCGAGCCGCAATAAACGCAGATATTTTGAATGTTTGAACTCTTTTGCATGGGTCCATCTGCCATTGGGTCTCGCCGCGCGTCAAGAAAGCGCGGGATCAATCGGGTTGGCAGCCGCGCGATAGCTCGTTAGGCTTGCGGCACCACCCGGGTGCGAAAGAGGCCTTTAGGCCCAGGCCCCATGCCCCATGCCGAAGACGCAACGGGAGGCCTTCGCCAAAGGAACCGAAATGACCGGCAGTAAGCTTGTCGCAATGATCGCCGCAGTCGTCGCCGTGGTTGGGGTCACGGCAGCGGCGGTCTATGTCTACCGGCAGCCGCACCCGGTTTCGCCTTCGGCCGAGGGCACTGTCGCGACCGGCGAGATCCACGCGCCCGCTGCTGAGCCGGCAAAGCCGCACGGCGAATCCACAAGCGAGGCGGTGGTCCCGAGCTTCGACGTGGTCCGCATCGAGCCGTCGGGCGAAGGCGTGATCGCCGGCCGCGCCGAACCCGGATGGCATGTCAGCGTGGAGGACAGCGGGAGCAAGGTGGCGGAGGCGATTGCCGACGAGGAGGGGGCCTGGAGCGTGGTCCTCGAGAAGCCGCTCCCTGCGGGCGAGCAATCGTTGTCAATTACAGCGGTCTCGCCCGGCGGTGCGCGCAGTCTCATTTCGCAGCAATCGTTGCCGGTCGTGATTGCCAAGGGCGAGACCACGGTTGCCGCGGCGACCGAGCCGGAAAAATCCGGTGGGCCGACATCACCATCCGGCGCGCCCGCAGAAACGAACCGGGCCGCGCCGACCGTGGAGCCGCCGGCGCCCGCTGAAGCTCCGGCGTCCCAAACGTCGGAGCCGCGTGCGATGCCGGTGCCAGAGGCTGTGGCGCCGACGGGTCTGCCCGAAAGCTCAGCTCAAGCCGAGCCGTCGAGCGGGCCGGAATCAGCGGCCCCCCCACCCACCGCCGAGCAGCGCAAGGAGCCTATGCCGGAGGCGAAGATCGAGCCGGCAGCGCCCGATCAAGCGGCCCCAGTGGGACCGGCGGCGGTGCCCGAAGTCGCTCCGGCGGCCGAGGCAAAGCGGGGCCCCACGCTCCAAGCGGTCTCGCCGCAAGCGGCCACGTCACAAGCGGCCACGTCACAAGCGGCCTCCTCACAACCGGCTGCGGCAGAAGCGAGCAAGCCGGCGGCCATGCCGCGTGCGCACGGCATCAAGCACCGGCCGAGAGTCTATACCGTCCGGCATGGCGACACGCTGTGGGCGATTGCCGAGCGCTACTTCGGAGGCGGTTGGCACTACGTCACGATCTACCGCGACAACCGCAAGCAAATCCGCAACCCGCATCGGATCTATCCAAAGCAGAAGGTGGATCTGCCGAAGAACTAAACCGTCCACCCCGGACGCGCTTGGCGGCGGCGCCCACGAAGACTATATCTGGCAGATAGCAAGGGCAGCGCCTTGACGCTGCCCTTTTTGCCGCGCGTATCCGCGGATGAGAATCGATCCCATGCGAGACCGGCTGCCACAAACACGAACTGACGCGCTGATGGCCGCGCGGACGGGGCACATCACTGTCCTGCGCGAGCTTCTCCCTTATATCTGGCCGGCCGGCCGGCCGGACCTGCGCTGGCGTGTGGTGTGGGCGCTTGCCGCGCTCGTGGTGGCCAAGGTCATTACGCTTGCCGTGCCGATCGCCTACAAGGCAGTGGTCGATCTCCTCACCGGAGAGGCGAGCGGCAAGGAGATCACGGCCCTTGGGCTCGCCGTCGTCCCCGCTTTTCTCATCATTGCCTACGGCGTGGGCCGGGTGCTGATGGTGGTGTTTTCGCAGTTTCGCGACATCTGGTTCACTGTCGTCGCCCAGAATGCCGTCCGGCAGCTCGCCAAGCGCACCTTCAGGCATCTCCACGCGCTTTCCTTGCGGTTCCATCTGGAGCGGCGCACCGGCGGCTTGAACCGTGTCATCGAGCGGGGCGTCACCGGCGTCGACACCATCGTGCGCATGGCCGTGCTCAATTCGATCCCCACGGCGGTCGAGTTGCTCATGATCTCGGGCCTTGTCGCCTATTACTTCGGGTGGCTCTATGTGCTGGTCGTGTTCGTGACAGTCGGGCTCTATGTCTGGTTCACCTTCTGGGCGAGCGAGCTGCGCATCAACATTCGCCGCGACATGAATGAGTCCGATACCGAAGCCCATTCCAAGGCGGTCGACAGCCTGCTCAATTATGAGACGGTGAAATATTTTGGCAATGAGGATTTGGAGGCACGCCGCTTCGACGCATCGATGGCCCGCTACGAGAAGGCGGCGATCCGCACCTATACATCGCTCGGCGTGCTCAACGCCGGGCAGGCGGTCATCTTCACCGGTGGCCTCGTCGCCTGCATGCTGCTCGCGGCGCGTGACGTAACCGCGGGCGTGCTCACCATCGGCGATTTCGTTATGATCAATGCGATCCTGATGCAGCTCTATCTACCGCTCAATTTCATGGGCATGGTCTACCGCGAGATCAAGCAAGGGCTGATCGATATCGAGACCATGTTTGCGCTGTTGCACGAACCGCCCGAGATCGTCGACCGGCCGGGCGCCAAGCCGCTTGTCGTGCGAAACGGCGCGATCAAGTTCGAGAACGTCTCCTTCTCTTACGATCCGGAGCGGCAAATCCTGAAGAACATCAACTTCGAGGTGCCGGCCGGCAGGATGGTCGCCATTGTCGGACCCTCGGGTGCCGGCAAGTCCACCATCTCGCGCATCCTGTTCCGCTTCTACGAACTCTCTGGCGGGCGCGTGCTCATCGATGGGCAGAACATCAGCGACGTGACGCAGGCCTCGCTGCGGGCGGCCATCGGCATGGTTCCCCAGGACACCGTGCTGTTCAACGACACGATTGAGTACAATGTCCGCTACGGAAGGCCCGAGGCTTCCGAGCGCCAGGTGCGCGATGCCGCGCGGCTTGCCCAGATCCATGAATTCATCATGACCCTGCCGCAAGGCTACGACGCGCTGGTGGGGGAGCGGGGCCTGAAGCTTTCAGGCGGCGAGAAACAGCGGGTCGCTATCGCCCGCACCATCCTTAAGGCTCCGCCCATCCTGATGTTGGACGAGGCGACCTCGGCGCTCGACAGTCACACCGAGAAGGAGATCCAGGATGCGCTCGAGCGCGTGGCGCGCGACCGCACCACGCTAGTGATCGCGCATCGCCTTTCCACCGTGATTCATGCCGACAACATCATCGTGCTCGACCATGGCGAGATCGTTGAGCAGGGCACGCATCTGGAGCTGCTGGCCAAGGGCGGCCTCTATGCGAGCCTATGGACGCGCCAGCGCGAGGCGGACGAGGCGCGAGAGCGGCTCGCCCATGTGCTCGATTCGGACACCGAGCTTCTCTCGCGGGCGGCTGAACGCCTCGAGGACGAGGCGCTTGCCTCCAACTAGGCGCTGAATGGGGTTAAAGCATTGAATGACCGCCACAATCTCTTTGACAGCATTACCGGTGCGCTCGTGCCCATCCACCGCGACGGGCATAAATTCGTCTTCGCCCTCGCGGCGGTCACCTTGCTGCTGTTTCTCGTGGTGCCTCCGCTCGGATGGCTCTGCGCGATCGCCACGGCCTGGTGCGTTTTCTTCTTTCGCGACCCGGACCGGGTGACGCCGCCGCGGTCGGGGCTCTTTGTCAGTGCGGCTGACGGGAGGATCGTGGGGGTCGATCGGGCGCCACCGGTGCGTGAGCTCGCCCTCGGGGAGGGGCTGCTCACCCGCATCTCCGTTTTTCTGTCAATCTTTGACGTGCATATCGTCCGCGCTCCCGTCAGCGGCCGCATCACGCGTAGCATCTACGTGCCTGGAAAGTTCCTGAATGCCGAACTCGATAAGGCGAGCGAGAAGAATGAGCGGCGCGCGCTTCTGATCGAGACCTCCATGGGGGAAAAGATCGGAATCGTGCTGATCGCCGGGCTCATCGCGCGGCGCATCGTGACTTTTGTGGGCGAGGGGGATAGCGTGCGGATTGGCGATCGGATTGGATTGATCCGCTTCGGCAGCCGCGTCGACGTCTATTTGCCGCCGCAGGCAAGACGACTCGTCGTGGTCGGGCAAACAGCCATCGGCGGTGAAACGGTACTGGCCGAGCTTGCGGCGGAAGACGGTCCACCCAAATGAGCTGCTGTATGTTGGTGGCAAGGACGTCCCATGTTTCCGCCCTTTGATCCAGAGAAAGACGAGCGCAAGCCGCGGCAGCTTGTCTTCGCGCGCGGCCAGGTGCCGGTACGCGTGCTCATCCCCAACATCTTCACGCTGCTCGGGCTGTGCGCGGGGCTCACGGCCATCCGCATGGCCATCGAGCATCGCTGGGACCTGGCGGTGGCGGCGCTCGTCTTTGCGGCCTTTCTCGATGGCATCGATGGCCGCATCGCCCGTCTACTCAAGGCCTCCTCCCGCTTCGGGGCCGAGCTCGATTCCTCGGCTGATTTCGTCAATTTCGGCGTGGCCCCCGCCATCATCATGTTCAATTGGGCGCTTGACGACCTGCGCAGCATGGGGTGGATCGCCGTGCTCGTATTTGCGGTTTGTGCGGCGCTGCGGCTCGCGCGTTTCAACGTGGCGCTGGAGCACCCGGACCTTCCAGCCTGGAAGAGCAGCTATTTCGTCGGCGTGCCCGCGCCCGCGGGCGCGATCATACTGCTGCTGCCCATCTATGCCCAGGACCTCGGCCTGCATGTGCCTAGCCTCACGCCGCTCGTCTTTTTCTACACCCTCGCCATAGCGCTGCTCATGGTGAGCCGTGTGCCGACCTTCTCGGGCAAGCTGATCGGGCAGAGAATTGCGCGGGAGCACGTGCTCCCGGTGTTTGTGCTCGCCGCTGTTTTCGTTGGAGTGCTGCTGACCTATCCTTTCTACACTCTCGCGATCGGCTCGCTCACCTATCTCGCGATGATCCCGGTGAGCGCATATCGCTATTTCAGCCAGGAGCGTCAGGGCGAGCTCAAGGCGAAAGCGCAGAACGGTAAGGGCGCCAAGGATGAGGCCGCTCCCGAGACTCCGTCATCCCGCCGCAAGCCGGGTGCGGGCGCTTCCGCCCAGCCTTAGGACTCTCGGAACTAAGCACTCTTGTGGCGCTAGATGCAGGCGTCGCTTTCGCCGGCGGGCAGCACGCCGGTGACGTCGTAGATGAGGCCGCCCGGTGCGAGCATGGCCCGCAGCCGCTTCTGCCCGAGCGCGGTGATCGCGCTATGGCGCACGGCGAGCACGATGGCCTGGAAGCGCTCGCCGGGGAGCTGGTCGGTGATGCTGACACCATATTCGTGCAGCGCCGCTTCCGTGTCGGCCACGGGATCATAGATCACCACGTCGAGGAAGCCTTTCAGCTCGTGCACGAGGTCCGCGACCTTGGTGTTGCGCGTGTCGGGGCAATTCTCCTTGAAGGTGAATCCCATCACCAGCACGCGGGCGTCGTCCATCTTGAGTTTGGCGCGGAGCATCGCCTTGATGACGTCGCGGGCGACGAAGGCTGCCATGCCGTCATTGATACGCCGCCCGGCGAGGATCATCTCGGGGTGAAAGCCGATCGATTGTGCCTTGTGTGTGAGATAATAGGGGTCGATGCCGATGCAGTGGCCACCGACCAGGCCCGGGCGGTAGGCATGGAAGTTCCATTTGGTGGCGGCGGCCGCAAGCACCTCGCGCGTGTCGAGATCGAGATCCTTGAACAACATGGCGAGCTCGTTAATCAACGCGATGTTGACGTCGCGCTGAATGTTTTCGATCACCTTCGCCGCTTCCGCCGCGCGGATCGAGCCAACCCTATGGGTGCCTGCCGTCACCACGCTGGCGTAGACCTTGTCGACGAGATCGGCGGTTTCGGGTGTGGAGCCCGAGGTGACCTTGATGATGCTGGGCAGCCGATGCTCGAAGTCGCCCGGGTTAATGCGCTCGGGCGAATAGCCGGCATAGAAATCGCGGTTGTAGACGAGGCCAGAGGCGCGTTCCAGAATTGGCACGCAGATCTCTTCCGTGGCGCCCGGATAGACCGTGGACTCGTAGACCACCACGTCGCCCCGAGACAGCGCCTTTCCCACGGTCTCGCTCGCGCGCTCCAGCGCGGTAAGGTCTGGACGCTTCGCCTGGTCGATGGGCGTGGGCACCGTGACAATGTAGAAATTGCAAGGCCCGAGCGTCTCGATATCGGCGGTGAAGGATAGGTTCTGCGCGGCGGCGAATTCGGCGTCGGTTACCTCGCCAGTACGGTCGCGGTGCCCCGCGAGCTCGGCGACGCGGGTGCGGTTGACGTCGAACCCCGTGACGGGGAAGCGGCGCGCCATATAAACGGCGAGCGGCAGTCCCACATAACCCAGCCCGACGATGCCGATATGCACGGCTTCGAGCGCGGGCGGGTTTGTCCGACCTGCGGCGGCCCGGGGTTGTGTCTTGGGATGCTCGTTCATGGGCACTCTCGCCCCAGGGCTTAGCATCTCGATGGAAATGCCGCAAAGACCTGGGAATCCTCGCGCCAAGCGCGTCTAGATTTGTCCTTCTTGGCACAAGATGCTAAGGGCGGGGGCCAAACCTGGGAAACTTTCATCTATGCAGCAGACCTTGTCCACCTATCTCCGCGAGCTTGAGGCCGAGAGCATCCGCATTATGCGTGAGGTGGCGGCGGAGTTCCGCCATCCCGTGATGCTGTATTCGATCGGCAAGGACTCTTCGGTGATGCTGCATCTGGCGCTGAAGGCCTTCCATCCCGCCAAGCCGCCGTTTCCATTGCTGCACGTCGATACCACATGGAAATTTCGCGAGATGATCGCCTTCCGCGACCGCGAGATGCGCCGGCTGGGCCTCGACCTGATCGTGCACGTCAACGAGCAGGGCGTGCGCGACGGTATCTCGCCCTTGGCCCATGGCAGCTCGCTCTACACCGACATCATGAAGACGCAAAGCCTGAGGCAGGCGCTCGAGCTGCATCAATTCGACGCCGCCTTCGGGGGCGCGCGGCGCGACGAGGAGAAGTCGCGCGCCAAGGAGCGGGTGTTTTCGTTCCGCAATGCCGCTCATGCGTGGGACCCGAAGCGGCAGCGACCTGAGCTGTGGCACCTGGCCAATACGCAAATCAAGCCTGGCGAAAGCATGCGCGTTTTTCCGTTGTCGAACTGGACGGAGCTTGACGTCTGGACCTACATCTATCTCGAAGGTATCCCGGTGGTACCGCTGTATTTCGCAGGTGACCGGCCGGTGATCGAGCGGGGCGGCATGCTGATCATGGTCGATGACGAGCGACTGCCCATCGATCCTGGGGAGAGGCCCGAGCTGCGTAAGGTCCGTTTCCGTACGCTGGGTGCTACCCCTTAACCGGCGCCATAGAGTCCAATGCCGCAACGGTGCCGGCGATCATCGAGGAGCTGGTAGCAGCGCGCTCCTCGGAACGCCAGGGCCGTGTGATCGATCACGATCAGAGCGGCTCCATGGAGAAGAAGAAGCAGGAGGGCTATTTCTGATGCGGCGCCTCAGTCTCGTCGAGACCTCGAACGAGGGCGCCGAGGAGCGGCTGAAAGCCAGGCTCGCCGCGGAGGAAGACCGGGGCCTGCTGCGCTTCCTCACGTGCGGCAGCGTGGATGACGGCAAGAGCACATTGATCGGCCGCCTGCTCTACAACTCCGCGCAGATCTACGAGGATCAGCTGCAAAGTGCGGAGCGCGACAGCCGGCGGCACGGCACTCTGGGTGGGGGGGCGCTCGACCTCGCGCTGCTCGTGGATGGGCTGCAGGCCGAGCGCGAGCAAGGCATCACCATCGATGTCGCCTACCGCTATTTCTCGACGCCCAGGCGCAAATTCATCGTTGCCGACACGCCCGGCCACGTGCAGTACACGCGCAACATGGCGACGGGCGCCTCCAATTGCGAGTTCGCGGTGCTGCTTGTCGATGCCCGGGCCGGCGTGCTCACGCAAACGCGGCGTCATGCCTGCATCGTCGCGCTGCTCGGCGTTCGCAAGCTTGCACTGGCCGTGAACAAGATGGACCTCGCCGAGTTCGATCAGGGTTGCTTCGAGGCGATCACGGAGGACTTCGCACGCTTCGCCGAGCCGCTCGGTTTCGAGCAGATCACCTGCGTGCCAGTTTCCGCGCTCAAGGGCGACAACATATGTGCTCCGAGCGTCCACATGCACTGGTATCATGGGCCGACTTTGCTCGGGCATCTGGAGACGGTGGAAAAGGCGCGGGTGACCTCTGGGCGACCATTCCGCTTTCCTGTGCAATGGGTAAATCGGCCGCATCTCGACTTCCGCGGCTATGCGGGCACGGTGGCGAGCGGTGCGATCCGGCCGGGCGACGAGGTGGTGATCGAGCCATCGGCTAGGCGCGTCCATGTTGCCCGCATCGTCACCGCCGACGGCGATCGCGAAAGAGCGCGGGCAGGGGACGCGGTGACGCTCACCTTCGCCGAGGAGGTTGACATCAGCCGTGGCGATGTTCTCGCCACGGCTGACGCGCGGCCCGAGGTCGCCGACCAGATCGCGGCGCGGATTGTCTGGTTCGACGAGGAGCCGATGCTGCCCGGCCGCACCTACACGCTGAAATGCGGCTGCCAGACCGTAACGGCGACCATCTCGAGCCTCAAATACAAGCTCAATGTCGATAATCTCGACCACGTTGCCGGCAAGACGCTTGAGCTCAACGAGGTCGGCGCCTGCAATCTCACCACCGGAAAGGCGCTGGTCTTCGACGCCTATGCCGAGAATCCCGAGACGGGCAGCTTCATCCTAATCGACCGCTTCACGAATGCCACGGTGGCGGCGGGCATGATAGAGTTTGGGCTCAGGCGTGCCACCAACATCCAATGGCAGGCGCTCGACATCGATAAGGCGGCTCGCTCCGGTCTGAAGGGCCAGAAGGCGTGCGCGCTGTGGTTGACCGGACTGTCGGGCTCCGGCAAGTCGACGCTCGCCAATGCGCTCGAGAAACGGCTCTACGCGCTTGGGCGGCACACTTACGTACTCGATGGCGACAATGTCCGCCACGGCCTCAACAAGGATCTCGGCTTCACCGATGCGGATCGGGTCGAGAACATTCGAAGGGTCGCGGAATCGGCCAAGCTGTTCGTGGAGGCGGGCCTCATCGTCATGGTGTCGTTCATCTCGCCCTTCCGCTCCGAGCGCCGCATGGCGCGTGAACTGTTCCAGGAGGGGGAGTTCATCGAGATATTCATGGACACGCCGCTCGAGGTTTGCGAGGCGCGTGACCCCCAGGGACTCTACCGCAAGGCCCGCGCGGGATTGATCAGCAACTTCACCGGCATCAACTCCGACTATGAGCCGCCGCAGCGAGCTGAACTCACCCTGAAGACGAGTAACACCCCGGCCGAGGCCCTGGCCGACACGGTGCTGGCGGAGCTCAGGCGCCGTGGGGTGGTCTGAGGCATGTAGGCCGCAGCCGCCAATTCCCCCCGATTGGTCCCTCGGATGAGCGACTGCGGCCCTGCTTCAGCTAGCCGGACGAACTAGTCCGCAAGACTAGCGAAGATTTTCAAGCGCTCGGTGGCTTGCGCGTTGCCGCTCTCCGACGCCTGCTCGTACCAGCCCCGCGCGCGGGTCGGGTCGCTGCCCATGCCGCGCGCGCCGAGTTCAGCCAAGACTTGCGCATCGAAGGTCCGTGCGAGCTCGTAGGTTGCTTCGCCATCGCCAGCATTCGCGAGGTGCAGGAAGAGCAGTCTTGCCCCGGCGATGTCGCCTTCGCCGAGTAGGCGCCGCGCGCGGGCGAGCAGTGGCGACGGCTCGGCCGCGTAGGTCGTAGCGTTGGGGGCGAGGCTCATCAGCGCAAGGTCGAGAAGGGCCGCGGGCCAGGTCGTACCGGCCGAGGCGTTGGCGGAGGTGCCAGGGGCGGATTCCATGCGCAGCACGAGGCGCTGCCGTGATTGCGGGGTTTTACTCGTGCCCAATAGATAGATATCGATGGGATAGTCGCCGCTAGCGACGGCGTGGCTCGGTGCCTCGTCAACCAGAAGCGTGAGATCCGCGATTTGGTCGTCCTTGACTATCCAGGCGCCGCTCGAATTGCGCTGACCTGCGGAAAGCTGCGCTTGCGCAGGCAAGCCGCGGAGCAGGAGGTAGCGCGCCTGCCGTTGCGGCAGAAGTGGGGCGAGCTGCAACGGGCGCCCGGCTTGCACCAGTATGACGGATGCTGGCGACGACGGCACATCGGTGGCGCGCAGTGTGGCATCACTGATCAGGGTGGCCGGCGCATCTCCCGATGCAGCCCGCGCCGCGACGACGAGAGGCTCGCCCTGATTCTCGCAATTCTGCGCGAAGATGGGCGTAAGCTTGAGTTGCGGTGGCTGCCAGGCAACCGAGGTGGAGTGTTTAAGCGGCGCTGCGTGATCGTCGCGTGGATCTTGCGTGGCATAGCTCGCAACCAGCACAGCGCCGGCAACCGTAAGCACGCAGGCCGTGGCGATGGAGCCGGCCACCAGCAGGCTCGCGTTCCGCTGCCGCCGCTGAAACTCGTGGACGAGGGTCCGCATAGGGGTCTGCGGCGCGAAATCGGAGGTGTCGGGATCGAAGGGCATGCCGGCGGCGAAGGCGTCGGCGTCGTTCATGGCATGGCCATGGTCGCTGTCGTCCGGCCCGACGGATGGGTCATCCTCGATCCGGCGTTCGATTTCTACTTGGGGCCGGACATAAGCTGCAAGTCCCCGTGCCACCTTCGCCCTTGGTTGCGGCTTCGGATTCCGCGCCCTAAGGGTGAAGGCCGGCTCGACCGATGCGCCGACGTCGAAATCCTCTCCGGCCAAGGCGTGCAGGCGCGCATTGAGCGGGGGCGGATAGGTGATGGTGACCGGCCCCGCGGTGATCCGTGGGGCGTCCTTACGCAGTGCGGGGGGGGATAGTTCTATCGGCGAGCGCCCGTGCTCGGCATCGTGCCTGGCGACGGGCGTGGTGGAACCGATCATGGTCTTGCTCCATCTTGTTTGACCGGCGTGCGGCCTGGCCTTTCACGCATGTCACACCCCCCATTCCCCACCCTCAAACCGCGCTAGTGCCTCTTAGCGCGCTGCCACTCGATAAATCCCTTGAATAGGGCCTCCTTCTGATCCTCGCTCATAGGCAAAGGCACCGCCCCCGCGGCGCTCGCCTCGATGCTTGTACCCACAGGGCCCCCGCTTGCGGCGACAGGACCGTCCGTGCCAGGACGCCCTGCGAGCCATGCCTCGGCGGCTGGCGCCCTCGCAAAGCCTGGCAGGGTCGCTGCGAGATTGATCTCGCGCCATTTGGCATGGCGGTCCGGGCGTTCCAACTCGGCAAAGCGGGAGAACAGCGTCTCGATGAAGAGCCCCACGCGGTCGGGAGCGCTTGGGTCGTCCTTGCCACGCGCCGCCAGGAGCGCCATGCCGGTCGCCAGCGACGGAACCGAGGTCTCCGTCTCGATCAGATTGGGATAGTCGTCATGATCAAAGCGCGCGGGGAGATAGGTATCTTCCACGGCTGCCGGAAAGGGGATGGGCAGGAGATGAATGCCGAGACCGGCTGGAATTTCGCTGATGATCGGCACAGGCTTTCCGCCCACGATCACCACCGCGTCGATGGCCCCATGCCGCAACTGCGCAAACGCTGCGCGCAAATCCAGAGCCTGCGGCTCAACCTGGATGTTAAGCGTTTTGAACAGGCGTTCGCCCGTGACGGCGGCGCTTCCGCCCACCGGCCCGAAATTCACTTTATGGCCAGCGAGGTCTTCAAGACGGGTGATGTGGTGCCGCGCCACGACATGGATTTCCTGGGGGCCGAGCCGCGCCACCAGCTCGAGCCGAGCCTGGAGGTCACCGAATTCCCGGGCGCTCGCGTCGACCAGCGCGTCCGTCGAGACGAAGGCGATGTCGATCCCTGGTTCGGTCAGCAGCCGCGCGAGATTGCCATCCCCCGCGTCGCCCGGCCTCGGGAGGACGCGTAAGGAAGGTCCAGCGACGAATAACTCAGCCATTTCGGCCGCGAGCACAGAACTCTGTTCCCCCGGCGTCGCCGGCCATCAAGCCGAGTGACACCGCTTGCGCGTGTCCCGGCACCGGAAGAGCGATGAGACCGAGGATGAAACCGAACAAGGTACGCATTACAGTAGACACCATGACCCCACGTCCTCCTGGCAGAGGCAGAGGCGCGTGGCGACGCGCCCAAATCGGAAGATTTGGAGAAGATGCGCAGCATGAGCGAGACCCCTCCCTCCCCGAAGTCCTGCTGCTAGAACCCCTGTCGATGCCCACGAGTTCCATGTGGGCGGCCGCAAGAGTGCATTTTTTGCTGTGGAGAAGGCTAGCGGCGGACTGGGGCGCCACTTCGGCCTCATTTGGGCGAAGACGGGGCTTGCTTCTTTTAGTGGGAGGTTAGCGCTACCGCGCCAGCTCCTGCATCATGCGGGCATAGAGGCGATAGGTTAGGTCTGCAAATCCGAGCCGCGCGGCGAGGGCGCTGGGCAGGATGAAGTGGGCATAGACACGCAACAGTCGCGCAGTCCGCTCTTGTATCGGCAGGCAGCGCAAGATCGACGGTGCCGACGCGTAGTACGCCTCGATGGCTGTCGGCCCCCCCGGCATTTTGGCCAGGACCCGGTCGCGATAGCGGCGCAGCGTCCGGAGCTCGAAGCAATTATCGCCGAGGCCCAAGAGTTCGCAGCAGGCAGTCGTGATGAAGCAGCCTTCCGGCGGGGTGCAGGCTTGCGCCGCAAATTGTTCGGCAAGAGCCGCCTGACGCTCCCCCGCCCAATCCAGCGCCTTGCGCAAACTCTCGCAGTCAAGCTTGACGCGGCATTCTTCGGCATCGCCCAATTTGACGGCCAGCTCGACCGTCCGGCTTTCCCGCAATAGGGGCGCGGTCGCGAGCGGCAGAATGACGGTCACCTTGTCGTCGTGAATTTCAGTGCAGGTGCCGCATAGCGGCTCGTCGACGGACGTTTTGCCGTCCTCGGTGCGCATGATCAGACGGTGTTCGGGTTTGATGAGGAAGGGCTTGGGAAGGCGCGTCTTTTCGGGGTCGCCATAGAGGACGAGCTTGCTCTCGAAATTCGCGGCGACCGAGATTTCGGCGCGCAGGTCGCATTTGTCTGGGTTGGCGAAGGTAACTTGGCTGATGCGCGCGCCGGCCTGGGCTTGGGTCGCCACGCCTTTCCACTGGCCGATGGCTTGCATGGTGAAGCAATCCGGGGTCTTGGCGAGGGAGCGGGGCGGGAAGGGGATCAGGCGTAGGCCCGCGGCAGCGGCAAGGAGGGCGAGCGCACGGCGACGCGTGTTCATGAGCATGGCCGACCTCGCTTATCGGAAACGATGTCGCCATTCAAGGAGAGTGGCGCGCCGAGGCGTCAACTGCTATTCCGCGGCGAGTCTCACATATTGGCCATTGGCGACCGGGCAGGCGGCCCAAAGTTCCTCGAGCGCCTTGATCAGATAGTCCATTTGCGCGTCGGTGTGCACGGGCGAAGGGGTTAGCCGCATGCGCTCGGTGCCCCGTGGCACGGTCGGGTAGTTGATCGGCTGAACATAGATGCCATAGCGCTCGAGCAGCATGTCGGTGACCGCCTTGCAGTGCACTGGATCGCCTACCGTGACGGGCACGATGTGGCTCGGATTCTCGATCACCGGCAGCCTCGCATTGGCAAGTCGTTGTTTCAAGGTGCGCGCTCGCTCTTGCAGGTGCTTGCGCTCCACGCTGCTCGTCTTTAGATGACGGATGCTTGCCATCGCGCCCGCGGCGATGGCCGGTGCCAAGGGACGTGGTGAAGATGAAGCCCGGCGCATAGGAGCGGATGGCGTCGCAGCAGGCCCGGCTCCCGGCAATATAACCGCCCATGACGCCGAAGCCCTTAGCGAGCGTGCCATTGATAATGTCGATGCGGTGCATGACGCCGTCGCGCTCGGCGATGCCGCCGCCACGCGAGCCGTAGAGGCCGACCGCGTGGACCTCATCGAGATCAGTCAGCGCGTTGTATTTCTCCGCCAGGTCACAAACGGCTTGGACTGGCGCGATATGGCCGTCCATGGAGTAGACGCTCTCGAAGACGATGATCTTCGGCGTCGATGTCGGGACCTGCCGGAGTAGCTCCTCCAAATGCTCCACGTCGTTGTGGCGGAAGACACGCTTCTCGCCGCCGCCGCGCCTTATGCCTGCGATCATCGAGGCGTGGTTCTTCTCGTCGGAGAAGATTACGAGGCCCGGGACGAGATGCTGGATGGTGGACAGTGTCGCATCATTGGCATTGTAAGCGGAGGTGAACAGGAGCGCCGCCTCCTTGCTGTGCAGGTCGGCAAGCTCGGCCTCGAGCTCGACATGATAATGGGTGGTGCCGGCGATGTTGCGGGTGCCGCCGGAGCCCGCGCCCACCGCCTCGATCGCCTCGTGCATGGCGCCGCGAACCATGGGGTGCTGGCTCATGCCGAGATAGTCGTTGGAGCACCAGACGGTCACCTCGTGGGCGCCGCCATGAGTGAAATGGTCGGCGGTTGGATAGGTTCCGCAGTGGCGCTTCAGGTCGGCGAAGACGCGGTAGCGGCCCTCGCGACGCAGGGCCTCAAGGTGCTGGCGGAAAAAACCCTCATAATCCATGTCTAACTCTCCGCCCCAGTCTCACCTACCGACTTCAAATAAAGCCAAGTCCCCGCCGCCGCAACGGCGGCGGGGGGTCGCATGTGCTGGCCAACATACCTCTTACCCCGATTGGGGTGGCCCCGTCTTGATACGTCTCAAACGGCTCGACAACGAGCCCCGAGGCCCAGAATTTGTCAAGGTCGAGGGGGCGAGGGAGG
>CAWJXT010000007.1:0-30850 GCA_963846875.1 uncultured Alphaproteobacteria bacterium | reverse complement strand
GTCCCAAACTCGGCTCGGCGCGTCCGACCCAGCGGTTAACAGACGATGCCGTGCGCGCTAATGCGCCGGAATCCGCTCCAGCGCCCGGGAATTCACGGCTCGAGCGGCCGGGAACCCCTGTGCACTACAAAGAAATCCAGTGAACTGGTGGCGAGGCAGGAAACTGCAGCCGGCTTGCAGCCGGGAGGATGTCCGAAATCCAGGCGGACCCCCAAAAGTCGGCCTATTCCCGTCTCTCTCGCATCTAGGGTAGTCGAGTGTTTCCTCATGGTTTGAAATGACAATCGCCAGCCACAAGCTCACTCCACCTCGATGGCAAGAGCTCACGGATTTTTATTCGGGCCGATCCAGCGCATATTGCTTACCGCGGCGGCTCTCGGCTCACTCTAGGGGTGGGCAACTTTGCCGCCTTCGGGGTGGACGGCTTTGCCGCCGCTTTTTTGAGCTCGATGACAAGGGTCTCGCGTTGGGAAGAGCAATACTGCCGATCGCCTTGGCGAAGGAGTCGAGCGTGGCACTGAGCGTTCCGCGCTCGTAGGGAGGCCGCGAAGATCGCCAATTACCCAGACCGTGTGGCACTGGGCAGCACCCCCGCAATCGATTTCAGCTCGTTGTTAAGAATTTGGTGAACCGCGCAAGATTGGCCTTTTGCTGCGGTTCTTGGGCCGCGATCAGTGGTCCGACGTCGTCTATAATGACCACCTGGGCCTCGCTCCACGGCCAGTACATGATTGTTGTTGGACCCGGGTCGTCGGGTAGGGACTGGCCCACGCTGCGGACGCGGCGAATTCAAGCAGCATGCCGAGGCTCAGATACCGCACCTTTATTGTTCTTGAACGCGAACTCGGTACCGATGCCAGCCGCCATGGGCGTACGTCCTGACCCGATCGGGCCGCCGATCACGATTTGGCACGGCGGCTTCGCCCCCGGCGGCGCGCCTGCCTCGATCAAACTCTGCAACCCTTTTGCGTCCTCTGTGCCGATTGTCGGTGCTGCGTCGGCGAGACGGAACAGATAGGGCAGGGCAGCCTTTTGCCAGGTTATCTTCTGGCGGAGCCAACGCGGCGCAAGCCAGACCGCCAGAATGACCACGCCGACCAAGATTAACCAAGCCGTCAGCCAAGGGGGAGCGGAATCTCCAGGCCGGCCAGCCGTTCACGGCGTGCAGGCGAAAGGCGAACCCGAGTACCGCGCCCAGAACAATATAGACGGTCGCGATGACGGCGTTGTCGCGCAAGAGACTGATGTCAAGCGGGAACGCGCCGGTTGCGTTCCTTACAGAGCTTCGATAGGCACTCAGTTCCCACAGCGAGGCACCGATCGCAGTGATCACCAACCCCCCGGCCAGGGCGCCGAACGTAATCGGCGGGCAGGGTGGCAAATCAAGGCGAAACCCAACCGGCGGCCAAGGTCGCGAGAAAATTGGTTACCATCCCAATGGCAATGTGGCCGAATTGATCAGCCAGCCAGGTATAGGAATAGGTCGCAGCCGTCTGCACTTCCTTGCCGTAGGCATCGGCCCAGAACTGCTGCCCCAGATTTTTGACTGTAAGATTTGGAGCGCTCGGCCCAACCGGAGCTAGGGGCGTAGGGTGGTAGCCATTGCGTCTCCCCGTGATGCCTTCCTGAGTATTGTGCGCCCTCGACAGACACCGAGCAATGATTGCGGGGAGGTATCTACCAGGACCCCGCCCGAAAGCGGACCCGCCGTGAGTCGGATGGCGCCAGCTCTCCGTGTGGGCTCATGTCCCCATCGGTCGAAAAAGTGGACCATGGTGAGGCAGGAACTTGCAGCCGGCGTGCAGCCGGTGAAGATAGCCGATAGCCGTCGGATTGGCGGGTGAGACAGGGCCGGTTCGAGAACTCGCTATGATTTCCCTCTAGCGGGAGGAGAGATGTAATAGCTGAAAGTTAGTCCGTGGGGCGCAGCGAATAATCTTGCTTCTTGATGGAACGTGGAACGACGCTGATGCCGGCGCCTGCGACACCAATATTGTGCGATTACTTAGGCTCATCGCGAAACGTTGGAAGGACAGTCGGAGCCAATCCCAAATGTGGCTGCGTCTAGAGGCCGGCCGAGGGAGCCAAAAGTTAGTTGGGGATTCGCCGGGTAGATGGCATCGAAAATATCGTATTTTATGAACGCGGCGTCGGAACGGGATTTATTAGCGATCGGCTCCGGGGTGGCGTCTTTGGTGACGGTCTCGCGGGCAACGTGCGGCGAGCCTACAAGTTTCTTTCCTACTACTACGATAAGGGTGATCAGGTCTTTGTTTTCGGCTTCTCCCGGGGGGCGTATACGGCTCGATCGCTAAGTCGGCTACGTATTCGCCGCCGGGCTTCTAACTGGGCAAGCTGTACACCCGAAATTGAGGCAAAAGCCTGGGAATACTATAGAACGGCACCAAATGACCGGCTGCCAGGAATATGGGTTGATCTTGGGCCGTATACCTACGACCGCGAGAAGTTTCGGATCGACTGCGTAGCCGTATTGAACACGGTTGGTGCGCTCGGCGTACCACTGAAACCATTCTGGCGAGCAAATCGCGAGAGATACGAGTTCCACGACGTCAATCTGTCGTCGATTACCAATGTCAATCTCCACGCGATCGCGCTAGACGAGCACCGTATCCCCTTTCAGGCAACGATTTGGCGCAAGCCGAAGTTCAAACAGTACCTCACCACAACTGAGCAAGTCTGGTTTCCTGGCGCCCATGCGGACATCGGAGGAAGCTACATTCCCGAGGAAGAGCGTGAGACCAAGTACCCGCAGGCACTCGATGACATCCCCCTCGATTGGATGTGCAAGCGGCTAAAGCATCACTTTCCTCAGTTCCCAATCGACACGGCAAAGTGGAAGACCGTGAACGCGAAATGGGCTCACGCGCCACAGCATGAGGCGCGCAATCGACTGTATTATCAAGATCTATCCGGCTGCCCTCCGCTCAGTCGCCAATTGTGTCGTCGGCGGACTTTCTTGGTGGCAACGCGACGTTTGTCGTGATCGGCATGCGGATCCGATAGCCGAAATGGTCCACATTTCCGTATTGGAGCGTCTCGGTGTGCCCGTTAAAGAAAAGTGGACGTACTAGCATTTATGCCCCTGCCAACTTCATGTGCTGCATCCTATCAATGATCGAGGGCACTTACGGGATCGGAAATGGCTCACGCTCTGCGGAAATCCGAGTTGTCGAATGGAACGGGCATGAGCTAGATCCGGACAAGAGCAAAGACGTTGAGCGGGTTCGAGCTGTCGTTCGTGACGCTCGGGCGCGACTAGGCGCTCAAACTGTGCCACCTCACCACGAGTGAAATCCCGTAAAAGCTTGCTGTCTGCTAGGGTACGCGTTTCGGAGTGGCGCTGATTGGGGGCAAGAATGCCCGCAGGGATTGTCGAACCCGATTATCCCCAATACGCGTTTCGACTCCCTTGACCATCTAGCATTATCGAAGCAGCCTTCTTTATGAGGCGCTTTGCCGGAGAACTCGATGAGTTGTGTCGTTCAAAAGCTTACCAACTTTCCTAATCTCGACCTCTCTAAAAACCGAGGTTTTGCTGTGAAAACTCCGCCTCTGTATCGTCTAGTCGCCATGAAGCTCGCACGCTTTTGAGGACCGCTAACGCGTAGATCGCGACCACAATGTCCGCTTTGGGTCATAAACAGACGTCCCGCGAAGTCCGCGTCACGTCCGCTTTACCCCCGAAAGCCGACACTCTCTGATACGCGGCCCATGTCCGCTAAGTGCCAAAAGCGGACATTCACGTTAATGCCAGGAGTGGGCAGGTAACAGGAGCTTCAAAACCTCGAGGAAAACAAGCACGAAGAACGCCGGCACCAAGCGTCAACGCGAGATCGTCCAAGTGCAGAGGCCCGAAGCGGAACAGGCCGCTCGCGAACGGCCAAAGCAGCGTCAGGCTCAACATCGTCGTGACGGCAAGCGAGGACCAATGCGAGCGCCGGATTCGGTCGGCGGAGAGCCGTGACCAGCGACGCGCTGAAGGAGCGGTTGACGAAGATCAGGCTGACAATCGTCAGGACCAACGAAAAGAACGCCAGCGCGCGCACTTCCTCCTCCGGCATACCCCGTCGGAACGCGACGACGAAGATGACGGCAACGAGCACAAACGCGAACGCTCCCTGCAGGAGACTCCAGCCGATCAACGGCGCCGGAGAACAGCGGCTCATCGGGGGCACGCGGCGGCCGGCGCATCACATCGTCTTCCTCCGTCTCCGCCTCGAAGACGAGCGAACACACCGGATCGATCACCATCTCCAGAAACGCGATGTGCATCGGCCCGAAAAGGATCGGCAAGCCGAACAGCAGCGGCAGCAGCGCCAGTCCCGCGATCGGCACGTGCACGGCGAAGATGAAGCCCATCGCCTTGCGAAGGTTGTCGTAGATTCGGCGGCCGAGCCGGACGGACTTGACGATCGAGCCGAAATCGTCGTCGAGCAGTACGATCGACGACGCCTCGCGCGCCACGTCCGTCCCGCGTCCGCCCATGGCAATGCCGATATGCGCCGCCTTGAGCGAGGGCGCATCGTTGACGCCGTCGCCGGTCATGGCGACGATCTCGCCGTTCGCCTTGAGCGCGTTGACGATGCGGAGCTTCTGCTCCGGCATGATCCGCGCGAACACGGTCGCGGTGCGCACGCGCTGCGCCAACGCCGCTTCGCTCAGCTGCTCGAGTTCTTCGCCGGTCACGAGGTCGTCGGCATCGAGGCCCGCCTGGCGGGCGATGGCTCTGGCGGTCGCCGGATAGTCGCCGGTGATCATGACCACCTTGATGCCGGCCGACCGGCATTCGCTCACGGCATCGGGCACGCTCGGCCGCAGCGGATCGGCAAGGCCGACGAGGCCCAGGAACTCGAACGCGAAATCGTGCTGCGAGTCCGGCCATGTCTGTCCCGCGAAGGAGGCGCGGGCGACGCCCAACACGCGCAGGCCTTCGGCGGCCATGGCGTCCACGGACCGGGTCAGCGCGGCGCGATCCGCGGCGTCGAGGTGGCAAAGATCGGCGATGGCTTCAGGTGCGCCCTTGGCCGCGACGACGAACTCTTTGCCGTCATCGGCGGCCCGCCAGACCTGCGACATGGCGAGGAGACCGGGACGAAGCCCATAGGCGTGCACGAGCGTCCATTCGGGGCCATGCAGATGTCCGGTCCCGGCCAGACTGCGCGCGACCGAGATCGTGGAACGCCTTCTCCATGGGGTCGAAGGGGTCGGGCGCGCTGGCGAGAACGCCGAACTCGACCAGGTCATGGAACTCCTCCGGCATTTTCGCGCTCGGACGCCTCGCGGGGCCGAAACATTTCGCCGCTCTTGAGCCGCAACTCGGCGATCGACATTCGGTTCTCGGTCAGCGTGCCGGTCTTGTCCGTACACAGCACCGTCGCCGAGCCGAGCGTTTCGATCGCCGCGGCGCGCCGGGTCAGCACGCGCGCCCGCGAGATTCGCCAAGCGCCCATCGCCATGAATACGGTGAGCACGACCGGGAATCTCTTCCGGCAGCATCGACATGCCGAGCGCGATGCCGGCGAGCACCGCGTCGAGCCACCCGCCGCGCAAGGTGCCGTAGAGCAGCACCGCCAGGACGCTCACCGCACCCCCGACCATGGCGAACACCCGCACAAGTCGGCGGGTCTGTGCCTGCAGCCGTGGCGGCTCGGTCTCCAGCGTGGCTGAGCGACTGGCCGATCTTGCCGATTTCGCTCAAGTGCGCCGGTCGCGATCACCTCGCCTATTCCGGTCCCGCGCACGACCAGCGAACCGGAAAACACGTACGGCAGGTCATCGCCGCCCGGCCGGCGACCTTTGGCGGGAGCGCCATCACCGCCGGCGATCTTGCGCACCGGCACGGACTCGCCCGTCAGCAGCGATTCGTCGGCCTGCAGGTCGTGACTTTGCAACGAGCACCGCGTCGGCCGGCACCCGGTCGCCCTCCGCAAGCACGACGAAATCGCCGCGCACCACCTCCCGGCCGGCGATGCGTTTGCGCTCGCCGTCGCGAATGACCAGCGCACGCGGACTGGTCAGGTCGCGCAGCGCCTCCAGGACGCGCTCGGTGCGCGTCTCCTGCACGACCGTGATCACGACCGACATGGTGGCGAAGGCGAGCAGGATGAGCGCTTCCTTCAGATCGCCGAGCGCCAGATAGATCGCGCCGCCGCCGAGCAGCAGCGCCAGCATCGGCTCGCGCAGGACTTCGAGGACGATGCGCAGCGGCGTGCGCCGGTCCGGGCGGGGCAGCTCGTTGTACCCCTCGGTCTTCAGCCTGGCCTGAACATCCGCCTCGCTGAGGCCCCGGATCGGAGCGAAAGATGCGGGATCGTTCGGCACTTCAAAACGGACTTACTTGCGTGGTTGTCAATTTGGATGCGAGGCAAAAATGCGGGGGGGAGAGCAGTTGCTCCCGTGAGATTGGCTTTCCCAACTGACGGTCACGTTCCATAACCACGGCCGGCGCCTTGCTTTGAGACCTCGCCTCATTTGCCTTGAGTTTGAGAGGTGGCCGCCTGCGCCGCCTTGATTTACCTCAAGGTCGAACCAGCGCAATGCGCGATCAGAAGGCGCTCGACGCGCTGGCGTGTGAGATGCTGACAGAAGCGTCGACAGAGGGGGCCCGCGCGTCTTCCTCCTAATCCTTTAGGCTGAGAATATAAGCAACGACATTCCTCATGTCGTTTGGCTCGACGATGATATTAGGCATGGTCGGATGCGAGGTTTGAAGCCAGACCATCAGCGCCATTGCTGTCATGCCAGAGGTCTTCGCCACGTGCTTGAAACGGGGCGCTGTAGGCACGGGCGACGCCTTCTCGTTGGCAATCGCGTGACAATTTGCACAGTTCCGCTTGGCGTATGCGGCTCCTTGATGCGGATCGCCTTCTTGTTGTGCGGCAACGCCTGAGAGTGAGGCAAATAGCAGAAACAAAGCCAGTATCGCCAGCCGCATGGGTTTGCTCCTTATTAACACGCAGGCAGCGCGATGCGACTGGTGAGGTCTTTACCAGCGATAGGGAAGACAGTGGCGGTTACCATTGTGCCACCAGCAGTGATGATGGCGGTGGTGGTGGTCATAGTGATCATAAGCCGACGCAGGCGTTGACCGAAACGCGCCGAACAGCAGACCTAACCCCACGGCACAGCAGACAATTAATCGCTGCGTGCAGAATTTCCTCCTTGTTTCGTAACACCGGCTTGAGTGGCTAAGTCACCCGACTTGAGGCAAGCCCGCTTCTGGAGGTATTCCTCATGGCTGATTTCTCCGCGAGCGTAACGTTCCTCGAGAACCTCAAGACTGGTGGAACGTCGCTGGTGACCCGCAAGCGGTTGGGAACGGACGAACCACACCACGCCCGTAATAATGGCGACTACAATCACAAGCCAGAAGATGAAGTCGAAACCCATGCTCCAATCTCGCATCCCCCAACCGTATCCATAGACCCACATGGCTCATCACAGCCCGAGCGGCACCATTTTGCATTGATGTGGGTCAAGTGGATGGCCGAAGCTCATAGAAGGGACTTTGTCCGTGGGCGAAGATTTGGTCGCGCATTTGGTCATGGGCTTGCGGCTGTCCCCACAATTGTCCAGACGTCGAAGTCGTTTGCGACATCTCCGAAAAATCTCAGACGAGCCTGAAGCGTGTCGTGTAAACGGCCACCCGGCTGGACGTTCTTGGCGAACGCAAGCAGACGTCTATGTTTCTTCAGGCGTTCCCATGCCCGATTTTCTTCGCGATTTCGCGAAATTTCCGCCACACACTGTCGTAGGCAGGATCAGTGAAGGCGATGTTCTGAATCTCGATCAGGTCAGGTTTCGCTGGATAGGTACATAGCCTATACGTGCCAGGCGCTATCCGAGCGAAGAGATCGTGCTTCACCACTCGATCGACATCGTTCGCTTCACCACAATAATTGTTGATGACTCTCGTGATCGTGGCCTCAGGTGTGGCGCCCACGTCGCGGTCGCGCCGCATCATTTCTAGGGTGATCGCTCCAATATTCGCGGTGCTATTAGGCCGATGCAAGAGGATGTCCACTATATCGTCCAGCCAGGTGCGCTTCACTGGAATGTGTGGCTAAGAGTTTAGCATCTGTGAGTTGGTTGGACATTCGTCGCTCTCCTCCATTTCTAGATTGAGCGGAAAGATTTTATCGTGGCGCGTCGCATGCCCCCTGACGGCTTCGACGCAGCGCGAGTTTTTGATGCTTGCGGGTGGTGTGATAGCAAGTCACTAACATCCCTTCGCTGAGCACGATCTTGCAGTTGCGGAGTCGCTCCAGCGCCTGGATCTCACGCTTCCGCAGGCAGATTTCACGATCGACATCCTTGGCAAGTAGAAAGAAGGTATCGGTGTTGAGCGGTGTTCCACACTGCAAGACCAGATCGATATCCGGCCCTTTAATGCCGCGCTGTTGCATGCGTCGCTGGGCGTGCCGGGACAAGTGACGCCTAGCCTATGTCATTGAGTTTATTGGTGCCGCAGGAGGGATTCGAACCCCCGACCCCCGCATTACGAATGCGATGCTCTACCGACTGAGCTACTGCGGCTTTTCATGGGCAACTTGCAGCCGGCTTGCAGCCGGCGCGGTCAAACATGCCTCTTGGTGCGCCTGGATTCAAGCTTCGCCGCGATTCCAGACCCTCGCGATTTACTGCTTACGAATGCGATGCTCTACCGACTGAGCTACTGCGGCCGCCGGCGCCGGGTTGGGCGCGGAAAATGGCCTCGCGCGGGCCGCGAAGCCTGATCCTCGTGCTTAAGGCCAATGGTGGCTTGATGCAAGGCGTGGGCGCGCATCGCCGCCGCCCGCGTCAGCGGATTTGCGCGGCGCGCAAGCGCTCCAGGGAGGTCAGGCTCTCGTCAGTTTCAGTCTGGGCAATGCCTGGGTCGTCCGGGGCATGGGGCAGCTCGAAAATCGCTGGCAGAGCGGCCGCCTGATCCGGGCCGGCGTGGGCTCGGGGCCATGGGGCGCGCGGCGGTGGGTTTACCCTCAAGCGGCTTTGCCTCTCCCGCGTCGCGCGGCGTCTGTGCGGGGCCAGCCGCCGGCACGAAACTTTCCTCGATCAGCAGCGTCGCGTCGCCGCGGCCGATGGCGTCAACGGGCGCCTTCCACTCGAAGGCATCGACGGCGCCCGTCGCCGGCGAGGCGGGCAGCCACCGGTCGGAGATGTATCCATCGGCGATCCAAGCGCGGTCACGGGGCGCGCGCACGGCACGGGCGAGCCATTCGCGCTCGCGTCCTCTATTGCCCTCGCCGGATTCGATCCGAGCCATCAGCGTACAGACCCGCGACGGTGGACGATCCTCGAGGTAGGGCGCGAGCGCCGCGCGCGCCTCCTGCCATTCATGCGCCTCGATGGCGGCGACGGCGATGGCGATCGGCCCTTCGATGTCGCTCGCGTTCAAGCTCGCGAGGTACTTGACCCGCTTCAAGCGCTCCCGCGGGGCCTCGCCAGATTTGGCGAAGGCATAGACCAACGCCAAGTCAGGGTGCGGAGCGAGCTTCCAGGTCCTCGCGATGAGGCGGCTCGCCTGGCGGGTCTCGCCTTTGGAGGCGAGCAGGCGGCCCGCGATCTCCGCCGCCGGCACAAGGGACGGCGCGAGGCGCAGGGCCTCGGTTGCAAGCGCCAGCGCCTTGCCGGGGTCCGATGCCTCGACCTCGCGCGCCTCGGCGGCGAGCAGCACCGCGCGACGCCGGACGGCAACGTCCGGCTCGACATGGCCGTGGCGGCGAGCGATGGCAAGCGTGTTCAAGGCGCCGACCCAATCGCCCGCGCAGGCCTGCAAGTCGAACAAGGCGTTGACGCTCCAGCCAAGCTCCGGATCGCGGCCTACCGCTTGCTCCACCAACGCACGCGCCGCATCGGTGTCGTTGCGGCGCCTGGCTTCGAGGAAAAGTCCGCGCAGGCCGAGCAGCTCCGTCTCGGGCTGGTCGAGCATGGTTTCGAAGACGCGGCGCGCCGCCTCCCGGTCCCCTTTGAGCTGCGCGGCTTGCGCCCGAAGGAGCGCCGTCAGCGGCTCGTTGGGAAGGTAGCGCCCCGCTGCGGTCGCATAGCGCGTGGCGAGCCCGCGGTCGCCGACGCCGATGGCGATGAGCCCGCGGGAAAGCGCGTCGAGGCCCTGGCGCCGCCGGCGCTCCTTCATGTGGGCCACAAGCGCAGCCGGACGCGTCAGCAAAAACCGCAGCAGCGCCCAGACTAAGAGGAGAAACAACACCAGCGCCGCGACGGCAAGAACGCCGACCAGAGCGCTCGTCTCCACTTGATAGCCAAGCCAATCGATGGTCACTGTGCCGGGCCGGTTGGCCAACCAGGCTAAGCCCCAAGGCCGTCGCCATAACCCCGAGAATGAAGAGGAGTATACGGACCATCGGCTTATTGCTGAGCAGGGGCGGTTGCCGGCGCAGGAGCCGCTCCGCCCATCGAGGCGAGTAGCGGGGCCTCGAGCCGGTTCAGGGTATCGGCGGCGGCTAGGCGGGTGCGCGCCTGATCGAGCCAGGCCGCAAAGGCCTCACGTGGAGGCGGCGCGAGCCCTTCCACTTCTTTCACCGCAAGGGCAAGTTCGCCTTGTTTCAACTGTGCTGCGGCGCGGGCCAGAATCGCGCCCGGCGCATCACCGGTGACCGTGGCGTCGACGTGGCGGACCTTGACCAGCGACCGCGCGCTCGCCCAGCAGGCTGCCGAGGATGCTCGCATCGGCGGGCGCTGCTTCTGCGCCAAGCGCCGCGTCGCTCGCGGCCTGGAATGAGCTGGTAAGGTCGGCAATGGTGGAGATACCAGCGTCAGCGTGGGGCGCCAAGGCCTCCAAGGCGCCTTCGCCCGGAGTGAGCGCACGGAGGGTGGAGAGCTCGGCGGCGTAAGGGTGGCCGCTGGCGACCGCATCGCGGAGATTGCCGAAGGCAAGCGCCACCGCCGCCCCCTTGGCCTGCGTCGCGCCCTTGTCGATGGCGACCGCAAGACCCGGGAGGGCCGCTTCGAGCTTGCCGATCCGGCCGGTGAGCGCCGTAAGGTCTCCCTTCAGATTTGGAAGCGTCGGGAGAGGTCCTGGTTGCCGCCAAGGCTTCGATCCTCACCTTCAGGTCGGCGACCTCGCGTTCAATGGTGCCGAGCGCCGAAGTATTGGCGGCCTGACCTTCGCCAAGTGCTGCATCGATCTTCGCTTGGAGCCGCTGCTCGGCCTCACCGACCTCCGCGTTGACAGCGGCCGCGTCGGCCACCGCGCTACCCTTGGCCGCCGTATCGGCCAAAGTCTTCAACGACTGTTCGAGGCGCTGCACGCGCCCGGTCAGTTCACCTAAGTCCTGCGGCGGCTGGGAAGTGCGCGCCTCGAGTTCCGCCACACGCCGGTCGAGCGCGTTCAGGGCTTGGGCATTGGCGTCTCCGGACTGAGGTCTTGAAGCCTCAAGCTTGCGTGAGGCGTTGCTCGAGGCGAGGCACATCGGAGGGAGCGGCATGATCCGCTTGGCCGGGCAGTCCGCCCCAGGCCAAGGCCAAAGCCGAAACGCCGACCAGGCCCCCGAGCAGGCCGGCAGCCATGTGCGTCCAGAAGCTCTTGAGCTCAACCATGGTCGCGGGAGGCGTCGGGGTGCGCGTGCGTGGTGGCTGCTCGCTCCCGCCATCGCCGGCAAGTGGCCTCGCCGGGCCCGCTTCGCCCTTGGGTCCGGCGCCCGGAGACGCGGCGGAGTCGGAAGGTGGCTCGACCAAGACCTCGGTCGCCGTACCCTCGATGGTCGGCGCTGGGCGGCGGCCGCCGGTCCCTTTTCCTGATCGCCAAATGTGTCTGCCATCACGCTTCACTTCAGGTGCCCGCAGAATCGAGCGCTTCACGAGGATGCCGCGTCGGCCGAGATAAGCGCAAGGATATCTTCCTCGCTCGGACGCGCGGCCACACGCAGGCAGGCTCCCAGCGGAGCCGCCGCCTCTGCTACTGAAGGCGAGAGGCAATAGCAACGAAGACGGCGGGCCTCGGTTACTACTTGGTGCTTGCGGACGAGCGCGCCGAAAATGACCGCTATGCGTGGCGACATGAGGATAGTGCCGTCGAGTGTGCTGGCCACAAGCTCCGCAAGCGCCTCAAGCGGGAGCGCGTTCGCCGCGCTCGCACGGTAAAGCACCGATTGGCGCAGGTGGAAGCCCTTGGCTTCGAGGGCCGATTTAAGGTCGAACGCCAGCGTCTCGCCGGCCAGATGCACGAGGGGTCCGGCGCTTGGCTCGAAGCGCTGTCCGATAAGGCTCACCAGCGACTCCGCCGCACCGGGTCCTGCGGTGACCTGGGCAAAGCCGAGCCTTGCGGCCTCGCCGGCCGTGGCTTCGCCGACGGCGATGAGGGCAAGGGACAATGCTCGCTCCCGCTCGGGATGAGCGCCCAATGCGCGGAGCGCATTGCGGCTGGTCACAATCAGCGCCTGCGCGCCCTTGAGCAACAGCGGCACCCCAGGCAAGAATTCGATGCGGAGGAGCGGAGCCAGCACCGGCGCGTGGCCCCGCGCGGCGAGCGCGTCCGCCTGGCGGCGGGCATCCGGCTCGGGCCTGGTGACAAGCAGGCGCATCAGCGGATGCTCGCCAGAAATTGGGGCCCGGCGCGGGCCAGCAGCTCACGGCCCACATCCCTGCCGATGCTCTCGGCGCGCGACGGCGGCGGCAACTCGGCCCCATGCCAGGCACTGCCGTCGGGCTTAAGCACCAGTCCGCGAAAGCGCATGGTTCCATCTATGATCTCGGCGAGGCCGGCGATAGGCGTCTTGCAGGACCCTTCCAGCGTGGCGAGGAAGCTCCGCTCGCACGTCACGCAGGCGGCGGTGGTCTCATCGTTCAGAGGCGCGAGCAGCGCGATCATGGACTTGTCGTCCGCGCGGCACGCGACACCGATCGCCCCTTGCGCCACGGCCGGCAGCATCTCCTCGGTCGACAGCACCGCGGTGGCGCGGCTCGCAAGGCCGAGGCGCTCGAGCCCGGCGAGCGCAAGTACGGTGGCGTCGGCCTCACCCTGCTCAATCTTGTTGAGGCGTGTCTCGACGTTGCCACGCAAATCCATGACGCGGAGATCGGGCCGCACCCGGAGGATCTGGGCCTGCCTCCGCAAAGACGAGGTGCCGACGACGGCTCTCTCGGGAAGCTCCGCCAACGACTTCGCGTCGCCGCTTATGAAGGCGTCGCGCACATCGCCGCGCGGCAGCACGGCGCCGATGATGACCTTCGAGGGCAGCTCAGTCGGCAGGTCCTTCATGGAATGCACGGCCAGGTCGACTTTAGAAGCGAGCAACGCCTCGTCGATTTCCTTGGTGAACAGGCCCTTACCGCCGAACTCCCGCAAGGGCCGGTCCTTGATGCGGTCGCCTGAGGTGGTGATGATGGCGAGCTCCACGTCGCCGTCGGCCAAGCCGTGGGCAGAGAGGAGCAGCGCGCGCACATGGCGCGCCTGCCAAAGCGCCAGCGGGCTGCCGCGCGTGCCGATCAAAAGCGGGCGCTTTGCCAAGCCCTCACTCCTTCATCGCCAGTCATGGCTAGCCACGCATGGCTCGAACCGGTTCTACCCTGTAAGGAAGGATCATGGCCAACAGCTTAAGTGACTGCTCCCTTATCGTCCTCGGCATCGAGACGAGCTGCGACGAGACCGCCGCCGCCCTCGTACGCCGCGATGGTGAAGGGCGGGGCGAAATCCTGTCCAATGTGGTGCGGTCACAGCTCGAGCTGCATGCCGCCTATGGCGGGGTGGTGCCTGAGATCGCCGCGCGGGCCCATGTGGACTTGCTCGACGTCGCCATTCTGAAGGCGCTCGCCGATGCTGGCATCGGCTGGGAGGAGATCGATGCCGTCGCGGCTACGGCGGGTCCCGGACTGATTGGCGGCCTCATCGTCGGGATGGTCACGGCCAAAGCCATCGCGCTTGCCCGCGGGCTTCCCTTCATCGCCGTCAACCATCTTGAGGCGCATGCGCTCACGGCTCGGCTCACCCATGGGCTCCCCTTCCCCTATCTCCTGCTGCTCGTCTCGGGCGGGCATACTCAGCTTCTCATCGTCAAGGGCGTAGGGTCCTATGCGCGCCTCGGCACGACCTTGGACGACGCGCTAGGCGAGGCGTTCGACAAGGCGGCCAAACTGCTCGGGCTCGGCTATCCCGGGGGCCCCGAGGTGGAGCGTCTCGCCTTGAAGGGGCGCCCCGTCATTCCCCTACCGAGGCCCATGCTTGGCCGGCCGGAGCCGCATTTCTCCTTAGCCGGCCTGAAGACCGCGCTTCGCCACGCGGCCGCCGCGCCGGCACTGCTCAGCAAGCAGACCGTCGCCGATCTTTGCGCAAGCTTCCAGGAGGCGGTCGCCGAAATCGTTAGCGACAGGACCCGGAGGGCCATTGAGCTCTATGTCGCGCGGCAGGGACCGGAGGCACCGCGCGCCCTCGTTGTCGCCGGCGGAGTGGCGGCCAATCAGCGGCTGAAAGCGGCGCTTGCCGACGTTGCCAAGGCGCAAGGCTTCAGTCTGGTGGTGCCACCCCCCATTCTCTGCGCCGACAACGGCGCCATGATCGCCTGGACCGGGGCGGAGCGCCTTGCGCTTGGGCTCATCGATAGCCTGGCCACGCCCGCCCGCGCGCGATGGCCGCTCGACCCGGACGCCGCACCGGCGCTTGGCGCTGGCGTCAAGGCTTAAACAGTCGCTTCCGCACGCATGACGACGGCGGCTCCTTTCCTGTATGACAGGTGCGGGAGAGCAATCAAGCCATGGCTCTACAAACGGTTGGTATTGTGGGCGCCGGCGCGTGGGGGACGGCGCTGGCCATCGTTGCGCGCAGGGCCGGCCGGGACGTGCTCATCTGGGGCTACGAGCCGGAGACCGTCGCCGCAATCAATGGGCGGAATCAGAATCCGATCTTTCTATCGGGGGTCAAACTCGATTCGGGCATAGAGGCGACCGCGCAGCTCAACGAGGTGGCCGTCTGCGACCTTCTGCTGATGGTGACGCCGGCCCAAAACATGCGCGCCATTGCGGGCGAGCTTGCACCCTATTTGCGGGCAGGTCAGCCGCTCGTCATCTGCGCCAAGGGCATCGAGCAGTCGACCGGCAAGCTCTTATCCCAAGTCGCGGGCGAGGTGCTGCCGGAAGCGCGCGTCGCGGTCCTATCCGGCCCGAGCTTCGCGGCGGAAATCGCGCGGGGGCTCCCGGCCGCGGTGACGCTCGCCACCGGCGAGGAGAGCCACGGCCGCGCGCTCGCGCACGCGCTCAGCTACCCCGCCTTCCGATGCTATTGGATCGAGGACGTGGTGGGCGCCGAGATCGGCGGCGCCGTCAAGAACGTGTTCGCGATCGCTGCGGGCATCGTGGTCGGCAAGAAGCTCGGCGCCTCCGCGCATGCCGCGCTGGTCACGCGCAGCTTCGCCGAACTGACGCGCTTCGGCACCGCACTCGGCGCTCGGCGGGAGACCCTGACTGGCCTGTCCGGCTTGGGCGACCTCGTGCTCACCTGCGGTAGTCCTCAGTCGCGCAATATGTCGCTTGGGATCGCGCTCGGACAGGGACGCTCTCTAAGCGAGGTGCTCAAGGCCCGCCACTTCGTCACCGAAGGCATTCATACTGCGAGCGCCCTGGTCGAGGTGGCGGCGGCGCGCGGCATCGACATGCCGATCGCCCAGGCTGTGCATGCGGTAATCTTCGGCCTTGCCACTGTCGATGAGGCGATCGAGGCCCTGCTCGCGCGCCCGATCCGATCGGAGGCGTGACAGACCGATCCACCCCTGACGGGGAGGGAATCTGGCGTGCGCGCTTGCTGGACAGTCATGCTGCCGCGCAATAGCTTCATCGGCTGGGGGAAAACGTCGATGCTCTACGCCGTAATCTGCACCGACAAGCCAAACAGTCTCGCGCTGCGTCAGGCCAATCGGCCCGAGCATTTGGACTACCTGGAAAGCCTCGGCAGCGCGCTCGTGCTTGCCGGACCTTTCCTCGATCCCGCCAATGACACCATGAATGGCAGCCTGATCTTGGTCGAGGCGGCGTCCCTCGAGGCGGCGCGCCAGATCGCGGTGGACGATCCCTTCGCCAGAGCGGGACTGTTTGCCGCCGTCGAGATCCGGCCCTGGGTCTGGACCATCAACAATCCCGACGAGGTCGGCGAGGAAGAATGAGGGGCGCGCCATGGCCTATTGGTTGTTGAAGACCGAGCCCGAATGCTGGTCGTGGGCCCAGCAGAAAAGCGAGGGTGCCAAGGGCGCGGAGTGGGACGGCGTGCGGAACTACCAGGCGCGCAACTTCATGCGTGCGATGAAACGCGGCGATCTCGGCCTCTTCTATCATTCGGGTGACGAGAAGCGCGCCGTCGGCATCGTCGAGGTAGTGACCGAAGCGCATCCGGACTCGACCGACGGTTCGGGCACCTGGGAGTGCGTGGACGTGGCCGCCGTCAAGGATCTGCCGCGCCCCGTGACGCTGGTCGAGATCAAGGCCACGCCCGCGCTCAAGGACATGGTGCTAGTGAAGAATGCCAGGCTTTCGATCCAGCCCATCGCGGCGCCGGAATGGGATATCATCTGCCGCCTAGCGGGGATTGCTAAGCCGGCGTGAGGCGCATGACAAGCAAAGAGGGGGAACACAAACATGACTGCCATACCGATCAACTACATCGCCGTCGTCGTCGCCGCGGTCGCGGGCTTCCTCCTGGGCTGGGGCTGGTATGCGGTTTTCGGCAAGGTCTGGAAGGAGGGGCTCGGGAAGAAGAAGGAGGACTGCGAAGGGCCGATGCCGCTGCGACCCCTGATCATCGCAGGCGTCGCCTGCCTCTTGATGGCGTGGATGCTTGCCGGACTGATGGGGCATTTGGCCGACGTCACTATCCGTGGCGGCATCATCAGCGCAATCTTCGTCTGGGCCGGCTTCGTGCTGACGACAACGGCCACCAATCAAGCCTTCCATGGTGATCGCCCCGCCGTGACGGTGATCGACACGGGCCATTGGCTCGCGGTGTTGATCGTCATGGGAGCGATCATCGGCACCTTTGGGGCCTAGGCCCAAAGATCGGGACGGCTGAAAATGCAGAGCCAACCCGCGCCGGCTGATTGTCGTGTGCTCCGGCCCTGTCCATAATGTAACGCGGCTCGTGCGTGCGTCGGGAGGAGCGTTCGAATGACGGAGGGAAAGGTATACAAAGTCCCCAAGGGCTGGAAAGAGCGGGCCCGTGTCGACAAGAGCGAATATGAGAAGCTCTACGCTAAGAGCATCTCAAACCCCGACAAGTTCTGGGGCAAGCAGGGCAAGCGCATCGACTGGATCAAGCCCTTCACGCGCGTCAAGAACACCTCCTTCGTCGATCCCGACGCGTCGATCAAATGGTTCGAGGACGGCACGCTCAATGTGAGCGCGAACTGCATCGACCGGCATTTGAAGAAACGCGGCGACCAGGTGGCGATCATTTGGGAGCCCGACGATCCGAACGCCGAGACCCGGCGCATCACCTATCGCGAGCTCTATCGCGAGGTGAACGTCTTTGCCAACGTGCTCCGCTCGGGGGGCGTAAAACGCGGCGACCGTGTCACCATATATCTGCCCATGATCCCCGAGGCTGCCTACGCCATGCTCGCCTGCGCGCGCATTGGTGCGATTCACTCGGTGGTATTCGGTGGTTTCTCGCCTGAACTCGCTCGCTGGGCGCATCACCGATTGCAAGTCGAAGCTGGTCATCACCGCCGATGAAGGCCTTCGGGGTGGGAGAAGGGTTCCGCTGAAGGCGAATACCGACGTGGCCTGCGACAAGGTTGGCCATGTCAAGTCGGTGATTGTCGTACGCCGCACCGGTGGACCGGTGAAGATGACGCCAGGCCGCGACGTCTACTACGAGGAAATTGCCAGGACAGTCGCGGCCGAGTGCCCTCCCGAGGAGATGGGAGCGGAGGACCCGCTCTTCATCCTCTATACCTCCGGCTCGACGGGAACGCCGAAAGGCGTCGTGCATACCTCCGGCGGCTATCTCGTCTTCGCCTCGCTGACGCATGAGGATGTCTTCGACTATCACCCTGGCGACATCTATTGGTGCACTGCGGATGTCGGCTGGGTCACTGGCCATTCCTATATTGTTTATGGCCCGCTGGCCAACGGCGCCACGACGCTGATGTTCGAGGGCGTGCCGACTTACCCCGATGCCTCGCGCTTCTGGCAGGTGATCGACAAGCACAAGGTGAATATCTTCTACACGGCGCCCACGGCGATCCGGTCGCTGATGGGCATGGGCGACGATTACGTCACGCGCACGAGCCGGACATCGCTCAAACTGCTCGGTACCGTGGGCGAGCCGATCAATCCGGAAGCCTGGGAGTGGTACCATTCCGTGGTGGGTGAGGGACGTTGCCCGATCGTCGATACCTGGTGGCAGACCGAGACGGGCGGCATTCTGATCACGCCGCTGCCCGGCGCCACCAAGCTCAAGCCTGGCTCGGCAACGCTGCCTTTCTTCGGCGTGCAGCCGGCCATCGTCGATACTGACGGCAATGTCCTCGAAGGCGAAGCCTCTGGCAATCTCGTCATCCTCGATGCATGGCCGGGGATAGCGCGCACCGTCTATGGCGACCATAGGCGCTTCATCGAGACCTATTTCTCGGCTTACAAGGGCAAATATTTCACCGGCGATGGCTGCCGGCGTGATGCCGACGGCTATTACTGGATCACCGGCCGCGTTGACGATGTCCTCAAGGTGTCGGGCCACCGCATGGGCACGGCCGAGATCGAGTCCGCGCTGGTGGGACACCACAAGATCGCAGAAGCTGCCGTGGTCGGCTACCCCCACGCTATCAAGGGCGAGGGCATCTATGCCTATGTCACGCCCATGACGGGCGTGATGCCCGATGAGGCGCTCAGGAAAGAGCTGGTGCAGTGGGTGCGGACGGAGATCGGCCCGATCGCGACGCCGGACCTGATCCAGTTCGCGCCAAGCTTGCCGAAAACACGCTCAGGCAAGATCATGCGGCGTATCTTACGTAAGATCGCCGAGGATGACTTTTCGAATCTCGGCGATACCTCGACCCTCGCTGAGCCGGGGGTGGTCGAGGACCTCATCGCGAACCGGCAGAATCGCGGGTAACAAACCGTAGGTATGATGCGGCTCTAGTCAGCGGGCCGCAAAAGGGGAACCAACATGACATGGCTCCAGCGCATTCTAATCGGTCTCGCGATCGTCGTCGTCCTCGTGATCGCGCTCGTCCTCGCCATCAGCCATTGGTCGCCAGGCGGACAGGTCGTGGAGACCATGTCGATGACGGTGGGCAAACGCACCGTCACGGTCTCGGGTCACTACAAGCACATGAGCCAGGAGACCATGGCCGAGGGCATGAAGATCATTGTCGACGGTCACGTCATCGCCGCGACCCCGGGTGAGCTCAGCATCGACGGCAAGCCGCAAAGCTTTGAGCCCGATCAAGACGTGGAGATCACCATCAACGAGAAGGGCGCCGTCGAGGCGAAGCCAGCAAGCTCAGACGGCGCTGGTCCAGATGCGCCTGTAAATTGAGTTCGGCAGACTCCAGTCCGCCATGATGCGGCTGACCTCGGCAAGCAGCGCGGCCCAGGCTTGCCTCGCATCGCGGGTGAACCACCCCTCGAGCGACTGCTCGAAGGTCCAGCTCAGCGCCCGGGAAAAGGTCAAGCACTGGCCGGCTCCCATGGTGGAGCGGCGACGGCGCTTGCTGAGCCGGTTTAGCGTCGTTTGCAAGCGCTCAGGGTCGTCGAGAGAGAGAATGGCGAGCTTGAGGACGCCCATGAATTGGCGCCCTTGCGTCTTGAGCGGCCCCTTGAGCTGTCGCCGCATGGACGGATCGAGCTCGACGAGTCGCCTATAGAACAGGGTCGCCACAAGGGCCGAAGCCGGCGCGAGCCTTGCGAGGGTGTCGCGCAGCAGCTGCTTCTGGCGTGCCGTGAGCTCGGGACCCGCAGACGCGGCGGCGCGGCGTTGCGGGGCGGAGACTACGGTGGACGTCGCTTGGGTCAGAGAAGGCATAGCCAGGAGGATGCCTGCATAAGCCTTGACGGACCGTTAAGGTAACCGCTGTGGAACCATATTTGTGGGCTCCCTCCCAAAAAAATCGAAGGCACATGAGGCAGACGCGACATGTCGGCTCCTTGTCGCGTGGGAAGCGACCCCCAACATATTCGGTCTGCGGCTGAACGTCACCAGCCGAGGGGTGCCTTGGCGCCCGCGTGACACTGGGAGTTTCCATGAGCTATTTCCGCACCGCCGTCCTGCTTGCCGCGCTAACCGGCCTGTTCATGGGAGTCGGCTTCTTGATCGGCGGCCAGTCCGGCATGGTGATCGCGCTCCTGGTAGCGGCCGCCATGAACCTTTTCGCCTATTGGAACTCCGACAAGATGGTGCTTTCCATGTATGGCGCGCGCGAGGCCGACGAACGCTCGGCACGCGAGCTCTACGGGCTCGTGCGGCAGCTCTCACAGGCGGCCGGTCTGCCCATGCCCCGCGTCTTCATCATGGAGAACCCGCAGCCGAACGCGTTTGCCACCGGCCGCAATCCAGAGCATGCGGCGGTCGCCGTCACCACAGGGCTATTGCAGCGCTTGAGCCAGGAAGAACTTGCCGGCGTTCTGGCGCATGAGCTTGGGCATATCAAGCATCGCGACACCCTCCTCATGACCATCACCGCGACCATTGCCGGCGCTATCTCCATGCTCGCCAATTTTGGCTTCTATTTCGGCGGCAACCGCAACACCAACGGTGGTACCGGCCTGATCGGCACCCTCCTCCTTGTGATTCTCGCGCCCCTCGCCGCGGGCCTCGTGCAGATGGGCATCAGCCGGGGGCGCGAATATGAGGCCGACCGCATCGGCGGCGAGATCACCCGAAAGCCGTTGTGGCTCGCCTCGGCGCTGCGCAAGATCGCAAGCGCGGCGGAGCAAATTCAGAACCTGGACGCCGAGCGGAATCCGGCGACGGCGCATCTCTTCATCATTAACCCGTTGTCCGGCGCAGGCATGGACAATCTATTCTCAACCCACCCCAATGTGGAAAACCGCATCGCGCGGCTGAACGAGCTGGCGCGGGAAGTAGGCGAGACCGGTGCCCCGAGCATCGGCGGGGACGTTCCCGACAAGGGTCCTTGGGCGGAGCCGGAGCACCAAGCAGCGCGCGGGCCGTGGGGCTAGCGCCGGCGGCGCGCTTCGATAGAGCTCACACAACCCTCCTCCGGCGAACTAGCTGCCATGATGGCTTCTCACGAAATAGCGCGTAGCCGGGACGCGGTCCGCGAGGCCCAGGTCGGGCTGCCAGCGCGGCGCGCGGCGGTGGAGGTGCTCGGCGCGGTGCTGACCAAGAAGCAGGTACTGGATGACGTTCTCGGCCGATCGCTCGACTCCGGCGCCATGCTCAACTTGCCGCCGCGCGACCGCGCACTCACGCGGGCAATCGTGGCGACGTCGCTCAGGCGGCGCGGGCAACTCGACCATGTACTCGACAGTTTCCTCGAGCGCGGGATGCCTGCGAACTCCGGCACGCTCTACCCGATCCTTTTGTCTGGAGCGGCACAGCTCATTTTTCTGAAGACGCCTGCGCACGCAGCCATCGACCTAGCCGTGCGCCTGGCCCAATACGACCCCCGCGCCAAGCGCTACGACAAGCTCGTCAACGCCCTGCTCCGCCATGTGGCCCGCGACGGGACACGCATCGCCGACGGACTCGATGCAGCGCGCGTCAATACGCCTGACTGGCTTTGGACGCGCTGGGCCGACCACTATGGCGAGGCCCGCGCGCACGCCATCGCCGCCGCCCAACTTATCGAGCCGCCCCTTGATCTAAGCGTGAAGAGTGATCCTCAAGCCTGGGCCGAGCGTCTCCGCGGGCGCGTGCTGCCCTCTGGCGGCGTGCGTCTTCTGCCCAAGGGCCGCATCGAGGAGTTCGATGGCTTCGACCAAGGCGCGTGGTGGGTGCAGGACGCCGCAGCATCGCTGCCGGTGCACCTGTTGGGTAACGTGGCGGGCAAGCGTGTGGCCGACTTTTGCGCCGCGCCCGGGGGAAAGACGGCGCAGCTTGCGCTTGCCGGTGCCTTCGTCGTGGCGGTCGATGCCTCGGAGGTGCGGCTCAAGCGCATGACGGCGAATCTCGACCGTCTGGGGCTTAGCGTATCGCCGGTCGTGGCCGACGCCACGACGTGGCGTTCGGGCGAGCGCTTCGATGCGGTGCTGCTCGATGCGCCCTGCTCCTCCACCGGCACTATCCGCCGCCACCCGGACATCCCCTACGTGAAGTCCCCACAAGATCTTGCGGGCCTGGCGAGCTTGCAGGCGCGGCTGCTCGACAACGCCGCTTTTCTGCTAAAGCCGGGGGGCCGGCTTGTCTATTCCACCTGCTCGCTGGAGCCCGAGGAGGGAGAAGCGCAGGTCACCGCCCTCCTCATGCGCAATAACGAGCTGGAGCTCGATCGCGTGACACCGGAGGAGGTGTTCGCGCAGGCGGAATGGCTTGAGCCCTCCGGCTGCCTCCGGACGTTCCCCGATCAGCTCCATCTTGGCACGCCGGAATGGAGCGGCATGGACGGATTCTTCGCCGCGCGGTTCCGCCGCGGAATGACCGGTTAATGCCGGTTCCGCTTGATCCCGCGCAGCTGCGGCCCGACAATGCGCAAGAGTTGTGCAGGGGGGCCTTTAGGCTCAAGCGTGGGCATGGCGGCTGATCTTCTTGCCGGCGAAGGACGGTCACGAGCGCACGTGCCGCGTGGGCCGGGCCCGTTGCGCCGTTTCATGCTCGCGCGCATAGCAAGGCTCAGCTACCCGGGGAGCCAGGCGGAACAGCTCCTGCTCGCCCCGCAGGAGCTGCGCACCGCGGACCCGAGCTTCGCCACCGAGGTCTATAACGGCCATCTGGGTCTTGCCGGGCGACTGGCTGAGCTCGGACCGCGATCGCCATTCGAGATTGAGCCGCCGTCGGAGGCCTGGGCGCGGGAGTTGTACGGCTTTGGCTGGCTTCGCCATCTCCGCGCCGCCGGCAGCGAGCTCGCCCGCGAGCAGGCGAAGGTGCTGGTCGGGGACTTCGTCCGGCTCAACCGTGGAGTGAACAGTCTCGCCTTCGAGCCGGAGGTCGTCGCCCGCAGGGCTATTTCCTGGCTCTCTAACTCGGTCGTGGTGCTCGATTCGGGCGAGCCCCGCGCCTACCAGGCCTTCCTGCGCGCCCTCACCGAGCAGCTTCGCTATCTGTCCGCCTGCTATCGCGACGCGCCTGACGGCGTGCCGCGCCTCGTCACGCTCATGGCACTAATCTATGCGGGGCTCTGCATCGCCGATCAGCAGGCCATCGTCGATGCCTATGTGAAACCCTTCTGCAAGGAGCTCGACCGCCAGATCCTGCCCGATGGCGGTCATATCTCGCGCGATCCGTCCGTATTGGTCGAGTTGCTGCTCGACCTCCTGCCGCTGCGACAATGCTTCGTGGCGCGCGACCGCCTACCGCCGAAACAACTCTCCGATGCCATCGACCGCGCCATGCCCATGCTTCGCTTCTTCCGCTTGGGCGACGGCGCGCTGGCGCGTTTCAATGGCTGTGGGCCCACGCCCACCGATGCTCTTGCCACGGTGCTCGCCTATGACGACATCGAAGGCGCACCGCTCCGCGCCGCATCCAATTCGGGCTATGCTCGGATCACGCTGGGGCAGACGCTACTCATCGCCGACCTCGCCGCGGCGCCCGCAGCGTCAGTGAGTACCAACGCCCATGCGGGTTGCCTCTCCTTCGAGATGAGCGCGGGCCCGCAGGCCATCATCGTCAATTGCGGGGCGCCCCCTCCCGACCACGACGCCTGGCTCCTGTTCGCTCGCTCCACCGCCGCCCATTCGACCCTCGTCTTCGAGGAGACCTCCTCGGCGCAGCTGCTCAATGGCAACAACGGAGCTGCTGCCGCCGATGGGCCGTTGGTGGGTCCGCCGAAGGCTCAAGGAACGCTGCGCGAGGAAGGCGAGGGGATCGAGGTCAAGGGCTCCCATGATGGGTATGTGGCCCGTTTCGGCGTGAGGCACGAGCGCCGCGTCGTGGTGGCGACTTCAGGGCTGCTCGTGGCCGGCGAGGATAGGCTCGTCGTCGCCCGCTCCCGCGCGCTTCCGACGGGGGGCGACTATGCCATCCGCTTCCATCTGCATCCAGACGTGAGCGCGCAGGCCTCAGCCGATGGGCGGAGCGTGTCTCTCGTGCTCCCCAACCGGGAAGCTTGGACGCTGAGCTCCAACGCGCCGTCCGTGACGGTTGAGGACAGTGTTTTCCTTGCCGACGCCCGCGGGCCCAGACACAGCTCGCAAGTGGTGCTCGCCGGCGCGCTCGGCTTAGACGTGCGCATCGTCTGGACGCTGGAGCGGGGGGCCAAGCCAGGCGCCCCAAACCCGATCAAGCCGGACGACACGGAAGACGCGGCTTGAGGCCAGCGAGCTTTTGCCGAAAGCGCCAAATCGTGATAGGGGCCTCGGCCTCGCCTTGCGATCGGCCCAGAGTCACCCGCCATGGAGATGCGAAAGATTGCCCGAGCGCTCCTCTCGGTCAGCGACAAGACGGGCATCACAGAGTTCGCCAAAGGCCTGAGCGCCGCAGGCGTCGAGCTCGTTTCGACCGGCGGCACCGCCAAGCTGCTGCGCGAGGCGGGGCTCGAAGTGATCGACGTCACCGAGATTACGCGGGTGCCGGAGATGATGGGCGGCCGCGTTAAGACGCTGCACCCGAAGATTCATGGCGGCTTGCTTGCCGTCCGCGGCAGGAAGGACCACGAGCGAGCGCTCAAGGATCACGATATTCCGCCGTTCGATCTCGTGGCGGTCAACCTCTACCCCTTCGAAAGCGCGGTCAGGACGGGGAGCGATTTAACCGCCTGCGTCGAGGAGATCGACATCGGCGGCCCGGCGCTGATTCGTGCCGGTGCCAAGAACCATGCATCCGTCACCGTCGTGGTCGAGCCTGCGGACTACCCCCTCGTGCTCGCCAAGATGGAGGCGCATGGGGGAACGACAACGCTGGCCTTGCGGAAGTCCCTCGCGGCTAAGGCATTCGCCCGCACGGCGGAATATGACGCGGCCGTCGCCGGCTGGTTCGCCGACACCGAGGGGCAAAAAACGCCGGACATACGCGTCCTTGCGGGGCGACTTGCGGAAGTGCTCCGCTATGGCGAGAATCCCCATCAATGGGGGGGCTTCTACCGCACGGCCGAGCGCCGCTTCGGCGTCGCGACCGCCATGCAGGTGCAAGGCAAGGAACTCTCCTACAACAATTTGAATGACGCCGATGCGGCGTATGAGCTTGTGGCCGAGTTCGATCCCGCCAAGGCTGCCGCCGCCGCCATCATCAAGCATGCTAATCCGTGCGGCGTGGCGCTCGGCAGCACGCTCAAGGAGGCCTTCGCCAAGGCGCTTGCTTGCGATCCAGTTAGCGCCTTCGGTGGCATCGTCGCGCTCAATCGCGCACTCGACGAGGAATGCGCGCGCGAGATTGTGAAGCTCTTCACCGAGGTGACCATCGCGCCGGACGCGAGCGAAGAGGCCAAGAGTGTGATCGCAGCGAAGGCCAATGTGAGGCTCCTGCTCGCGGGCGGTCTGCCCGACCCCAAGGCGCCGGGCGTTTCCTTCCGCTCGCTTGCGGGCGGTTTCCTGATGCAGGCGCGCGACAATGCCGCGGTCGAACTTGATCTGAAAGTGGTGACCAAGCGGAAGCCGACGAACGCGCAGTTCGCCGACCTCATACTTGCCTTCACCGTCGCTAAGCACGTGAAGTCGAACGCCATCGTCTATGCCAAGAACGGCGCCACCGTCGGCATTGGCGCCGGCCAGATGAGCCGTGTAGATGCGGCGCGCATGGCCGAGTGGAAGGCGGAGGACGCCGCCAAGGCCGCTGGCGTGCCGGTGGCGACGCATGGAGCGGTGGCGGCGTCAGATGCGTACTTTCCCTTCGCCGACGGCTTGCAATTGATCGCCGAGGCTGGCGCCACGGCGGTGATCCAGCCTGGCGGGTCGGTGCGCGACGCCGAAGTGATCGCGGCGGCTGACGCAGCGGGTCTCGCCATGGTGTTCACGGACATACGCCACTTCCGGCACTAGGCTTTCCTCCCTCGGGGTGAGGAGCCTCCAAAAGGCACGTCTCGAAGTTGAAACCCTTGCCGTCGCCCTTGGCGATGCGGCTTCGCCGCTCCTCAGGGTGAAGATCACGAAGGCTGCTTCACCCGTTGCAGGAGGAGAAGGCCAGCAATCAGGAACAGCAGACTGGTCGCGATGCCGAGGCGCTGGCTGCCACTCGCGGCGGTCACGGCGCCGATGAGGAGCGGCGCGGCAAACGCTGTGATCTTGCCGGAGAATGAAAGGAAGCCGAAGAACTCCGTCGTCTTGTCCGGCGGCGCGAGCCTTGCGAGCAGCGTCCGGCTCGACGACTGGATGGGTCCTGCGGCAAGCCCTACGAGAATGGCAAAGAGAAGATAGATCTTCTCGCCGGTGGAAGCGAACAGAGCGTCGCCCGCACGCTTCGGCTCAATAGGAAGCACGAACAGAATATGATCGGCGTCGACCGAGAGCACCGCGAGCGACGCCAAGATGAACAGCACCAGCGCCCAGACGATGACCCGCTTGGAGCCAACGCGGTCGTCGAGCAGGCCGCCAAGTGCTGCACCCACGCTGCCGGCGATGGTGAGGATGATGCCGAACAGGCCTAGCTCCGCTGCGCCCCAGCCAAACACGGTGCCGGCATAGATGCCGCCAAAGGCGAAGATCGCGCCGAGGCCGTCGGCATAGACCATGCGGGCAAGCAGGAAGCGCGCGGCTTGGCGGTGATGGCGGACGAGGTCCCGCGCGGCGTGGGCGAGCTGCTTAAGGCCCGCTTTGACTGGCTGGGGCAAGCGCGCGATCGGGGGCCGGTCGGGCGTGAACAGGAACAACGGCAGGACGAACAGCACGTACCACAGCGCCGAGAACGGGCCGATGAGCCGGTCGCCCTCCCGCGTGGCGGGATCGAGCGGGATGAGTGGCGGAAGCCCGAGCAAGGTCTTACCCGAGCCCGCGTCGGGAATGAGCAGAGCCAACGCCAGGAAAAGGCTCACCAAGCCACCGACGTAGCCCACCGCCCAGCCGATGCCGGACAGGGTGCCGAGGCGCTTGTGTGAGACGAGCGAGGACATCATGGCGTTGTTAAACACGGTGGCGAGTTCGGCTCCGATGGTAGCCAGCGCGAAGGACAGGAGCACGAGGGGGACGAGGTCGGTGCGGCCAGGAATAGCGAGCCATAGCCCGCTTAGGCCGCCCACGAGCAGGATGGAAAAGCCCGCGATCCATGGCTTGCGCGGTAGTCCTGCATCGGCAATGGCGCCCAACACCGGGGCAAGGATCGCTGCGATCAGCTGGCCGCCGCCGGTGGCATAGGCCCAGAGCGTCGAGCCGAGAGCCGGGTCGGCCATGAAGCCGTTCACGAAATAAGGGGCAAACAGGAAGGTGACGACGAGAGTGTAGAAGGGCTGCGTCGCCCAATCGAACAGCACCCAACCGAACAGCGCGAATGGACTGCTCCGGCCCTTAGCGGGCATAGAGTAGGATCAGGTGATTGGGGAGCTCATCGATGTCGTGGCGTCCGGGCGGGAAATGCGCGGCGAGGATCTCACCGCAGGCCCCGATGGCGGATCTGAGACCCAGCTCCCGCGCGCCGCGGCCAAGATGATGGGTAAGCTCGCGTACCACGCGCTCCCACGTCTCCGGAGGAGCTTTCTTGTAGATGCCATTGTCGGCGATTATGTCGGCGAAGCGCTCGGCGAAGGATACATAGATAAGCACGCCGGTGCGCCCCTTGGTCGTATGCAGATTCTGCACCAGAAACTGTTCCACGGCCCTCCCATGGGCGCGGGCGCGCTTCACGCCATTCGGCACGAGCGCCAGTCGAAGCGGATCCCATTGGATGAGCAGCAGGCCAACCGCAAAGACGGCGAGCTGAACGAGATAGATATGCTCGACCGGCCATTTGGTGAGCCAGATGAGCGGCAGCGGCACGGTGAGCGCGAGCAGCGCGGCCCACATCACACCGATCGCGAAGTAGCGCCCCGACGCGCTCGCCACCACGACGACGATCTCGCCGCTCGTTTTGGATTCGGCACGCGAGACGGCATCCGCGATCACTGCACGCTCTTCCGTGGTGAAGGGCTGCATCGTTGTCCCTACCAGCCGCCCGAGGCGCCGCCGCCACCGAAGCCGCCCCCGCCGCCGGAGAATCCACCGCCGCCCCAGTCGCCGCCACCCGAGCCGCCGCCCCACCCCGGTCCCGGGATGAAAACGGGGCCCAAGCCCCCCCGCCCGCGCACGCCGGGCTGTTGCGCGTTCCGCCACATGACCCAGATGAACCAGAGAATGATGAGGCCCCAGAAAATCACCATCACCCAATCGATTGTGGGGTTCGCCGCGTCGTGGCGCGCTTTCGCCCGCTCTTCCAATTCGGCCGCATCGCCGGTGAGCGCGAGCGTGATGTCGTGCACGCCGTCCTTGATGCCGGCGGCAAAATCGCCGGCGCGGAAGCGCGGCAGGATCGCATTCTCGATGATGATCTTCGACAGCGCATCGGTGAGGATCGGCTCGAGCCCGCGCCCTACCTCGATGCGCACCTTGCGCTCGTTCGGCGCGACGATGAGCAGGACGCCATTGCTTAACTGCTTCGTGCCGATGCCCCAATGGCGCCCAAGCTGGTAGCCGTAATCCTCAATGGCGTAGCCTTGCAGCGAGGGAAGCGTGACGACGACAACCTGGTCGGAGCTCTTGTCCTCGAGCGCCTTCAGGTCGGCGCTAAGCGCCTGCTTATCGGCGTCACTTAGCAGCTTGGCGTCGTCGACCACTCGCCCGGTAAGCTCCGGGAATGTGGGCTCAGCTTTGACAGGCCCAAGCCAAAGCACCAGGGCGAGGCCAAGAACGATACCGCCTACGCGCCACGGCGTCCGGGCCATGTCGCCCTCGCTTGCTCCTCGCGCGCGCACATCCGCCCCTAGTGGTCAGAACTTCACTTCCGGGACCTTGGTCGTCTCTTCCGACACAGTAAAGTTTTGCATCGGCTCGGCGTCGGGATACAGCAGCGACCGCCACCAGCGCCCCGGGATGGTCTTGATCTCGGTATTGAAGTCCTTCACTGCGGTGATGTAGTCGCGGCGTGCGATGGCGATGCGGTTCTCGGTGCCCTCAAGTTGCGATTGCAGGGCGAGGAAGTTCTGGTTCGACTTCAGGTCCGGATAGTTCTCGGTGATCGCAAGCAATTTGCTCAACGCGCCGGTCAACTGACCCTGCGCTTCCTGGAATTTCTGGAACGCCTCGGGATTGGTGAGTATATCCGGCGGAATCTGCACTTGCGTGGCCTTGGCACGGGCCTCGGTCACCTCTGTAAGGACCTTGCTCTCTTGTGAGGCGTAGCCCTTTACCGTCTCGACGAGATTCGGGATCAAATCGGCGCGGCGCTGATACTGATTCAACACCTCGCTCCAGCTGGCCTTGGCGCGCTCCTGCAGCGTCGGAATGGTGTTGATGCCGCAACCCGCGAGCAGCGCCGTTGCTAACAGCAGGTAAACCGCGCGGGAAACATCGCCTAGCCGCATCCGCGTCAAAGTCAACATTACTACCTCCCCTGACAAGCCCGAGGCCTGGGATGTATTGAGGGGTTGCGCGTGAGGCAAGAGCTTTCGTCAAGGAAGTTGAAAGCCACTGGTGACGGCGGGAATGTTGCGCTCCCACGTGCTACAAAGGGCCTGGAGAAAGGGCGTCCAGCCGCCCATTGAAAGCACGCGAGGAAACCAATGGGACGAATTGCGGCGCCGGTCTGGGTTTGTGCCCTTGCTGTGGTCTGCGCTTTGACCGCAAGTCCCGGGGCAGCCGCTCCATGTGGCGGCGATTTCAATGCGTGGCTGCAGGGTTTTAGTCGAGAGGCCGCGGCCCAAGGGGTGTCGCAGCGAACCTTGAGCTCCGCACTGGCGGGGCTTTCGCCTAATCCGCAAGTGCTCTCCCTCGACCGCAATCAACATGCGACGTTCGGTCAAACTTTCGAGCGCTTTTCCTCCAAGCGAGTCACCGCGTATAGCGTGCAAAAGGGACAGAGCCTTATGAAGCGGTACGCTCCCGTCCTCAACCGGATCGAGCAGCAATATGGTGTCCCGGGTCCGATCCTTGTCGCCATTTGGGGGCTGGAATCGGGGTTCGGCTCCGTCACTGGAAATCTCCCCACCCTTCGATCGCTTGCCACGCTCGCCCATGACTGCCGGCGCTCGGAAAAATTCACCGAAGAGCTCATCGCGGCACTCAAAATTATCGACCGCGGTGACCTGTCGCCCTCGGAAATGCGCGGCGCCTGGGCCGGGGAACTTGGTCAGACCCAGTTTCTGCCCTCCTCCTACCTCAAATTTGCGGTCGACTATGACGGCAACGGCAAACGCGACCTGATCCGGAGCGTGCCTGACGTGCTCGCCTCGACGGCCAACTACCTCAAAGGCTATGGCTGGCGGAAGGGCCAGCCCTGGGGCGAAGGCTCGGCCAACTTCCAGGTGTTGCTGGAATGGAACAAAAGCCAAGTTTATTCGCAGACCGTAGCCTATTTCGCCACGCGGCTCGCGGGGGGAAACTAAGCATCGCGAGCCTCCAACCGCGGCCTTGGGGATGATGAGGAAGTTTTATCCTTGGAGATCTTCGTGGTCGGAATGCCACTCCAATTCTCTGTCACTCTGCGAGACGACGGTAGACCAAAAAAGCCCCGCCGAAGCCGACGCATTTAGCTCCGGCCATGCAACCCTGACAGTTTAGCGATTTTGCTGGCGAACGCTTACGCCGCGTCCTGGGTGAGCACCTTGGCCAAGCGCGCGTCGGCGTGTTCAAGCGGTCAAAGCCAACTCAATACAGCGCA
>CAWJXT010000006.1:0-97534 GCA_963846875.1 uncultured Alphaproteobacteria bacterium | reverse complement strand
GGCGCGAAGCGCCGTTCGCACGTGCTGTTCTATGGCCACTACGACGTGCAGCCCCCGGATCCGTTGGACGCCTGGAGCGCGCCGCCCTTCGCGCCGCGTCTTGCCGAAGACCCACGGTACGGCCCGGTCATCGTCGCCCGCGGCGCCTCCGACGATAAGGGCCAGGTGATGACCTTCATAGAGGCTTGCCGCGTTGGCTCGCCGTCCATGGGCGTCTGCCGGTGGACGTCACCGTGCTCTTGGAAGGCGAGGAGGAAATCGGGCAGCCCGTCGCTGGCATCGTTCCTCGAGCAACATGCTGAGGAGTTCAAGGCCGACATCGCCCTTGTTTGCGACACGGGGCAATGGGACGAGCGCACCCCGGCCATCACCACCTTCCTGCGTGGGCTTGCCTTCTCCGAGATCACCATTACCGGCCCCAGCCGCGACCTGCATTCGGGGCTTTATGGTGGGCCGGCGCACAACCCGATTCGGGTCCGGCCAGATTATTGGCGGAGCTGCACGACGCAAATGGCCGCGTCGCCCTTCCCGGCTTCTATGACGGCGTGCTCGACCCCACCCCCGCGCAACTCGCCGGGTGGCGGACCCTCGGCTTTGATACGGGCGCCTTCTTGGGCGCGGTCGGCTTGAGCGAGGCCGCGGGGAAGCGGGTTTCAGCGTGCTGGAGCAGCTCTGGTCGCGGCCCACGGCGGAGATCAACGGCATTGTCGGCGGTTATACGGGGCCCGGCACAAAGACGGTGATCCCGTCGCGGGCGACCGCCAAGCTATCCTTCCGCCTCGTGCCCCACCAGGACCCGCGCAAGATCTTGCAAGGGCTGCACCGCTTCGTGGAACCGAGGTTGCCCTCCGATTGCCGCGCCTCCTTCGCCGGCGAAGGCGGGTCGCCCGCGGTTGGCTTCGACATGTCCGCACCGGCCTTCAAGGCCGCCGCCCAGGCGCTTGAGCAGGAATGGGGCACCGCTCCCGTGGCGGTCGGCTGCGGCGCGTCTATCCCCATCGTGGAATCGTTCCGTCGCAGCTTGGCATGCAGGCCCTCCTGATCGGCTTCGCGCTCGATGACGACCGCATCCATTCCCCGGATGAGAAGTACAATCTGAAGAGTTTCACCAAGGGCGCCCGCAGCTGGGCGCGCATCTTGGGCGAGCTCGGATCGATCCATGCGAACGGGCCTCGTTAAGCTCCTCCTGCTGCTGATCGTCCTTGCGGGGGTGGTGATCCTGGCGGGCTATTTCGGCGGGGTTGAACAGACGCCTGGGAGGTTCGATCAATCGGACCGCAGCCCGCAAGAAGATTCGGCCATATCCCTTCGGGACGTTTCGACTACTACCTGCTGGTGCTCGGCTGGTCGCCCACTTATTGCGCAAGCGAGCGCCACGACGGGAGCGACCAGCAATGTGAGACGCAGCATCCCCGCACCTTCGTGTTGCACGGGCTATGGCCGCAATACGAGCGAGGTTGGCCGAAGGACTGTGCCGCCGGCGCTCGGCCTTGGGTGCCTCGCCCGGTCATCGACAAAATGCTCGACATGATGCCGAGCACCCACCTCATCATTCATGAATATCAGACCCATGGGACCTGCTCGGGTCTTGGGCCGGCGGAGTATTTCAGCGCCGCGCGCGAACTCTACAACCATGTTAGGATACCCGCCCGCTACGCCGACCGGGGGGCACGGCTAGAGGCCTCACCCGATGAGATCAAACGGGATTTCGTCGCGGCCAATCCATGGCTCAAGCCCGACATGATGGCGGTCGCCTGCCGCGGTCAGGACTTGCTCGACGTCCGTTTCTGCTTCGGCCGTGATCTCGCGCCGAGACCCTGCGGCACCAATGAGGACGAGAACCGCCTCTGCCGCCAGGACACGGTTTCTCTCCGCCCTGCCGAACCAGGGCGCTGACCCTCCTGCCAGAGGCAAAAGCGTCGGTCAGAAGTGGTAGATGAATGAGCCGCGATAGGTGCTGAGGTCGGGGTCGTATTTCACGTTGCCGCCAGGATACGACACCGAATCTGAATTAAAATCCGTGAATTGGTAGTCGAAGCGGGCGCTCCAATTCCGGCCCCACGCCACCTCAGCGCCGCCGCCGACGCTCCAGCCGAAAAACGTGCCGTCCCGCGAGGCACCACCTGGACCCGTGATGGGTAGGTTGGCATCGGCCCAGGCGCCGCCAGCGGTAGCAAATAGCAGCAATTCGGCGTCACCGCTACTCCCGCCCGCAAGCGGAGATCGGCCATGGTATCGATGCTCGGACTGACGTTGTTCGCGCCGGCATTGAAATGACGGCCGCCGTTGATGTCGGCAGCGACCACATCGCCCTCCAGACCTATGACGACGGGACCGTTCTGCCAGTTCCACCCGCCGATGCCGCCGCCAAGGATCCCGCTCCCTGCGATGTTATCGCTGACATCAGAAAAGTCGATGGTGGAAGTGCCGCCGCCGAGCGTTGCGCCGAGCCACCAGCCCGCAAAGAGCTGCGTCGATGGGGGCGGTCCCTCGACGTACAAGGGAGGCGGACCGCTGGGAAGCATATCAGCGCTTAGTACCGGGCTCGAGGCCGTGGCGCCGGCCGTCAACACTGCAGCAAGAGCCACGACCTGATAAAATCGCGTACGCATATCAAACTCCCTCGATTGGAGGCCCGGTCGTGCGCTGCGCCGGCACAACTCTGCGCTGCACTCAAGCGCGCTCGCGGGCTCAGGGTACTGTTCGACCCTTACCGACGGTTAACGATAGAGAAGGGCAAAACTGGGCACGGTTACGGGCGGGTTAATGACGATCCCAAGGCAGAACGCGGCGCCCCTGAAACGCGGTCTTAGAGTGCTGGCTTCTGCGCCGCCGGGGCAACACGCCAGATCACGCCGCCGAAATCGTCGGAGATGAAGATCGTACCGTCCGGCGCCTCGGCGATATCCACCGGTCGCCCCGACACGTCACCGTCCTTGAGGAACCCGGTCAGGAACGGCGCTTCGCCGATGACCCCGTCACGCCAAGTAAGGGCTACCACCTGATATCCGTCCTTAGCGGACCGGTTCCAGCTTCCATGCTCGGCCACGAGCGCAGCGCCGGCCAATCCCGGCACCGTGGCGTGGCGCAGGAACAAGATTGAGAGCGGCGCCACATGAGCGGGAAGCTTGTAGGCGGGCGCGATTGCCGTTTTGATCCGGTCGCCGACCTCCGCGCCGTGGTCTGGATCGAGCACGTTGTCACCGTTGAGGTAAGGCCAGCCGTAAAATCCGCCCTCGACGACCCGGTTCACCTTCTCCGGCGGAAAGTCGTCGCCGAGCCAGTCGCGGCCATTGTCCACGCCATAGAGGTCGCCGGTTCCCGGCTGCCAGTCGAATCCGACGGTGTTGCGCAAACCGCTCGCGTAGAGCATGGGCTTTTCGCTGGGCTTGAAGCGGATCATGGCCGCCCGCCAAGCATCCGCCTCGATACACGCATTGCAGTCGGAGCCGATGCTCACATAGAAATAGCCGTCCGGGCCCTTCTTGATTGTGCGCGTCCAGTGCATGCCCCCGCCCGGCAAGGAAAGGACCGTCTCAGCCGATCCGATGACCCGTCCCGCCTCGGCATCGAAGCCGACACGCAGCACCCGCGCGTCCTCGGCGACATAGAACTGATCGCCATCGAGGAAAAGCCCACTCGCATTGTGGAGACCATGCAGAAGCGTGCTCACGCCATCGCTGTGACCGTCGCCGTCGCTATTAGCCTTGACCAGAAGCAGCCGGTCAGGCGGAACGACCAAGATGATGTCGCCCTTCGGCGTTAGCGCCATGGTCCGCGCGTTGCCGAGCCCGGTGGCATAGGCATCCACCGTGTACCCCGCGGGCGGCGTGAGGGTCACCGCCACGTGAATCGTCTCGTCAGCAGAGCGCGCTTCCTTGGGGGGAATCGCAATGTTGATCGGCAGTGAGCGCCAGGCGAGATAGAGGAGCGCGGCCAAAAGCAGCGCAAACGCAAGCGCCGCGCGCCCACGTGTGATCAGAGTCGGTTTCGATACCCGGGAATCCATGATCCAATCTCACTAGGTTAAGTCGCGCGGAATAAAGCGACAGAGCCATGGACCTCGATTTCGACCACGGCAAATCGCTGCTCAAGACCCTTGCTCAAGCCCGCAAGGTCGTCCTCGCGATTGTTGAACACTCCTTTGCTATTATAGAGGGCAAGCAGGGCCCGCGCGGCTCCGCTGGGCACGATGCCGCGCCAAAGGATGGTGGCACCGACACCCCCCGCCCATCACCCCCCACTCGATACGCCAGCTTCTCCTCATGCGCCAGGCAGGCAGTGCAGCACATAGGTGAGGCCGATGAATTGAACGGGGCGATGCCACGCCCCTCGGACCGGCCCCGAGCTCGAACGGCTAGTTTGCCACGGCACGGGCGCAAACCGTGCCAGCCGCTTTGCCGCGACCGCCAGGCATTCTCGTTGATGTCGAGCACAACGAGCCGGTCCAAGGCAGCGTGCCCCGCGCGGTCGATGAACAAGCCGGTCCCGACCCCCGCCTCGAGATGATTGGCCGAGAAATTTGCCTGATAGAGCTGCGTCAGCCTCTTCCTAGGACAGCGCCAGGCAAACCGGTTCGAGAGCCCGTGGACGACGAGATCGTAAACGGAGAGCACGCGCGGCTGTAGATCGCGGCGCCTTGTCGATCGCCTCGTCGCCAGGCTCCGCGCGTCTTGGCCGAAGTGCATCATCCATGGCCCGCGGATATGACACCGCCCTAAAGCAAAAAGAGGCGCCGGAAGGGCGCCCTCTTGAGTTGGGAAATGTGTTTAGGGAAGTGGTTAGAAAGAGGCCTTAGCGTGCCAACCACGCGCTGTCGCACGAGAAGAAATCGGTGTTCTGCAAAACGACGGTCCGTATCCCAGTAGCGCACGTCCACTGTCATGGCCGGTTTGTCCCAGAAGGCCAATGTCAGACCAGCGTTCCAATAGTCGTAGCTGACGCCACCTTGATTCTCATCCGCCCACTGATGGCCATATACGCCGCTGATAGTCGGGTGAAGTACCACACCTTTTTGAAGGTCCAACCGGCGCCGAATTCGAGACATCATTGGGGCCAACCGAACCAGTGTTGTTGTCCACCAATAATTGGTGAGGCTGACCGCCAGGTGGCTATCGAAGAAGCTGCGCGACACGCCCGTCTTGATTTCGTTGTAGGGACGTGGGCCGAGTTCGAGAGTTCGGATAGCTGTAGTAGATGTCACCGATATCGAAGGTGAACCCCTGCCACGTCGGCCGGATACCGCCGTACCAGTCGATCTCGAGATTGGCGATGTCCTCGAAGACCGTCGGGTTCCCTGTCGGGCGGTACCGAAGTTCAAGCTCGAGGCCCAAAAGCCTACATAGAACATGTTGTAGGTGAGGTCCATCTCGCCCTGAATTGCAGGGTTCTGGTCCGTCTGCGATTGGCCGCGGAACACATAGTCGGTGGTCAAGTCCACATTGCCCGAGATTACAAGCTTATGCGTCGGGGCCGCTGCCTCTACCGGCGCGGGTCCCGAGATCCGCCGCATAGGCTGGAAAGGCAAATGCAAGCAATGCCGTCCCCAAGACACTTGACCTCATCCTCCCCGCTGTCTTGCTTTGCCGAGCCATCTCTTCAGTCCCCCGGTTATGTCCTGACCCTGTTATTGAAACCGTTTCCGGTGAGGCCAACGCCGCCAGCACTCGCCGCCGCGACGCACCCCTGTTTCCCCGCTAAAATAACCAGCCGGTCTTCGGAAGCAACGAAAAAGCCCTTGATTCTCAAAACATTTGGATCGGTGTGACACATCTGCAATGGGTGCGAGCCAATTGACGATTGGTTGGGCTTTGGCCCTTCTCCGCGCCGTACAATTACTCAAGCAACGTGCCCAATATATTGGCATTTGCCCAAAGAGAGGGCGACGAATGAAGCCGATGTCAATTCTAAAGACTTGCTGCTTCCATCTGAGGCCGCCCTGCAGCCGGCGCAGGATGGGTTGTTCGCGCAACCCCCCTCGCCTAGAGTGACCCGATCGGCGACAGGGCCCGGAGCGGCACTGAAGCGATCGGCCCCCGCCACCGGCAATCTTAAGGCGTGACTCAAGACAACGTCCCCCGAACGGTGCTCGTAACCGGCGCGGCACGTCGGCTTGGCCGCGAAATCGTTCTGCATCTGGCGCGCCAAGGCTGGCGGGTCGGCGTGCACTATCACCATTCCGATAGCGAAGCCGTGGCGCTGGTCGAGGCGGTCAAGGCCTTCGGCGGCAAAGCCCTGGCATTCAAGGCCGATCTTGCCCAAGTGGATGCGCTGGAGCCTCTGATCGCGAGCTGCGCCGAGCGGCTCGGCATCCCCACCTGCCTCGTCAACAACGCCGCCTGCTTCGAGTGGGACGACATCGCCACCCTCGATCCGGCTGGCTGGCAGGCCCATCTCGACATCGATCTCCGCGCGCCCGTCTTTCTCACTAAGGCCTTCGCCCGGATTCTGCCGCAGCCGGAGCGTGGCTCGGTGATTAACATGATCGATCAGCGGGTCTGGCGCCTCACCCCGGAGTTTCTCTCCTATACCATCGCCAAGTCGGCCCTTTGGACCGCCACGCGGACCCTGGCGCAGGCGCTTAGCCCCCGCATCCGCGTCAATGCCATCGGCCCTGGACCGGCGCTGCCGAGCCAGAAGCAAAGCCTGTCCGACTTCGAGCGGGAGTGCCGGGCGACGCCACCAGCAGAGATCTGCGCCGCGATCGACTTCCTCCTCGCCACCTCTCGGTCACGGGCCAGATGATCACGCTTGACGGCGGACAGCACCTGGCTTGGGTAAAACGAAGCCTTGTGCCTCGGGGACTTGCAGCCGATCGCGCTTAGACCTTACCTTTACCTCTATCGAGGCACATTGCGTTGGGCGCGCTAAGTTATCGCACCCATTAGGATTTCCATGCCGCGAGAAAACCGGGAGAGCACCAGAGAGTCGCGCGTTTCGCGCGCACGCAAAGCGCTGCATGGAGCCGAGACCGGGTCGCTCGTCATCGCGCGTTACGCCAAGACCGCCCCTGCGGGCCCCGGTGTGTATCGAATGGCCGATGCCGGCGGCGAGGTCCTCTATGTGGGCAAGGCCCGGCATCTCAAGAAGCGCGTGCAGAGCTACGCGCGAGCAGGAAGCCACAACAACCGCATTGCCCGCATGATCGCCGACACCGCCAGCATGGAGTTCGTCACCACGGCGACGGAGCTCGAGGCGCTGCTGCTCGAGGCCAATCTGATCAAGCGGCTGAAGCCCCGCTTCAATGTGGTGCTCCGCGACGACAAGTCCTTCCCCTTCATCCTAATCGCCCGCGACCACAAGGTCCCGCAACTCCTCAAGCATCGCGGCGCGCGTAACCGCAAAGGCGACTATTTCGGCCCATTCGCATCGGCCGGCGCGGTCAGCCGCACCATCAACACCCTGCAACGCGCCTTTCTGTTGCGGTCCTGCTCGGACTCCTATTACGAGAGCCGGCTGCGTCCCTGCCTACTCTACCAGATCAAGCGCTGCAGCGCGCCCTGCACCGGCGAGATCTCCGAAGCCGGCTACGCCGTGCTGGTCGACGAGGCGCTCAAGTTTCTCACCGGCGAGAGCGACGAGGTGAAGCGAAGGCTGTATGCCCTCATGGACGAGGCGAGCCTTGCCCAAGACTACGAGCGCGCGGCGAGCTTCCGCGACCGCATCACGGCGCTCGCCCAGATCCAGTCGCGCCAGGGTATCAATCCGCACAACGTGAAGGAGGCGGATGTCTTCGCTGCCCATCAGGAGGCGGGGCAGACGTGCATTCAGGTGTTCTTCTTTCGCAACGGCAACAACTGGGGCAACCGCGCCTATTTCCCCCGTGCCGACAAGAGCCTGCTCGTGGAGGAGGTGCTGGAGTCCTTCGTCGCCCAGTTCTATGACGACAAGCCGCCGCCCAAGCTCGTGCTGCTCTCCAACGCGATCCAAGGCCGACGGCTGCTCGCCGAGGCATTGTCATTGCGCGCCGGCCGCAAGATCGGCGTGTCGGTACCGCGGCGCGGTGAGAAGCGCGAGCTCGTGGCCCACGCGCTGACCAATGCGCGTGAGGCCTTGGCGCGGCGCCTGGCCGAGTCGTCCTCGCAGTCCGAGATCTTCGCGCGGCTGAGCGAGCTGTTCGAGCTCGACGAGACGCCGGACCGCATCGAGGTGTTCGACAACAGCCATATCTCCGGATCCAATCCCGTCGGCGCCATGATCGTTGCGGGCGTAGAAGGCTTCCTCAAGAGCCAATACCGGAAATTCAATATCCGCTCGGAGGATCTCGCCCCTGGGGATGACTATGCCATGATGCGCGAGATGTTGACGCGGCGCTTCAGCAAGATAGTCAAGAACCCCGTGGAAGGCTGGGCCGCGCCCGATCTTGTGTTGATTGACGGGGGCGCTGGACAGCTCTCGGCGGCCCATGCGGTGTTGGACGAGCTCGGCCTCACCGAGATCAAGGTCGCCGCCATCGCCAAGGGGTCCAACCGCAATGCGGGCCGCGAGCATATCTATCTGCGCGGCGCCAAGCCGCTGACTTTGGAGCCGCGCGATCCCGTGCTTTACTGCCTGCAGACACTCCGAGACGAGGCGCATCGCTTTGCCGTGGGCACCCACCGCGCGCGGCGCAAAAAGGACATCAGCACCTCGCCGCTGGATGAGGTGCCGGGCATCGGCCCTTCGCGCAAGCGGGCGCTATTACAGCATTTCGGTTCGGCCAAAGCCGTGAGCCGGGCCGGCATTGCCGACCTTGCGAGCGTCGGCGGCATTAGCGCACAGATGGCGAAGGCCATCTATGATCATTTTCACGAGCGCGGGTAGCTCACATTGGACGGTTTGACGAACATGGTGCAGCCAGGGTCGAGCGGAATAGCGCCATCACGGCGAGCGGGCCGCGGCCGCTTTGCGAGCCTGCCGAACCTGCTCACCTATGGCCGCATCCTGGCCATCCCGGCGCTGGTCGCCTGCTTTTTCGTCAGGGGCGATTGGGGGCGCTGGGTTGCCATGTGGATCTTCATCGCCGCGGGCGTCAGCGATTTCCTCGATGGCTATCTCGCACGGGCCTGGGAGCAGCAGAGCGCGATCGGTCGCATGCTCGATCCAATCGCCGACAAGCTGATCGTGGCGGCGGCGCTCTTGATGCTCGCCGCCGACCAGACCATCGCCGGCTGGTCACTTTGGGCGGGCGTAATCATCCTCTGCCGCGAGATCCTGGTCTCCGGCTTGCGCGAGTTCTTGGGCACCCTCGCCGTGGGCGTGCCGGTGACGCGGCTCGCCAAATGGAAGACCGTGCTGCAGATGGTAGCCATTGGCTTCCTTCTTGCCGGCAGCGCCGGCGACGAGATCTGGCCCTACACGACGATGTTTGGGCTGACGCTGTTGTGGATCGCCGCAATCCTTACCCTCTACACGGGCTATGACTACCTTCGCGCCGCCTGGGGCCATGTCATGACCGACGAGGTTTGAGCCGTCCATGCGCCTTCTCTATTTCGCCTGGGTCAGGGAAAAGACGGGCGTCGCCGCCGAGGAGGTCGAGCTGCCCGCTGGCATAGCAACTGTTGGTGACCTGATGGCGTGGCTCAAGACGCGCGGGGAAGGATTTGCAGATGCCTTCGCGCGCACGGACGTCGTTCGCGCGGCGATCGACCAGACCCATGCGCGGCATGACGTAAGGCTCGCCGGGGCGCGCGAGATCGCCTTCTTCCCGCCCGTCACCGGAGGCTAGCCATGATCCGGGTGCAAGAAGCGGATTTTGACCTGGGCGCCGAGGTGGCAAAGCTGAAGGCCGGGCGCACTGATATCGGCGCCATCGTGGTCTTCCTCGGCACCGTGCGGAATTGCGCGGGGCGCGTGGACGAAATGACCCTCGAGCACTACCCCGCCATGACCGAAGCCGAACTTGCGCGCATCGAGGCCGAGGTGAATGCACGGTGGCCACTTCAGGCTAGCCTGATCGTGCACCGCACCGGCACCCTCAAACCCGGCGACAACATCGTGCTCGTGGCTACCGCATCGGAGCACCGCGACGTGGCTTTCGCCGCCGCAGAATTCCTAATGGACTATCTCAAGACCAGCGCTCCCTTCTGGAAACGCGAGAGCGGACCGGAGGGCAGTCGTTGGGTCTCAGCCGATGCCCGCGACGAGCACGCGCGTGTGCGTTGGGAGAAGACCAAGCATGCCGCCGAGTAAGCTCACGCCGCGTGGACTGCTCCCACCCGGGGAGGTGAATTTCATCGCTGCTCAACGGATTGGGACCCCGCGCGGGGCGAGCGGCAGATACGGACCCCAGACGCACACATCCGTCCATTCGCAGATACCCCACTTGCAGACGCGCTGATAGTTGCAGGAACGGCAGCGATAGACCGGCCGGCAGTCGTTGCAGGGGGCCATCCGCTGGCAGTCCCGCCACACGCGCACGGGCTGCACCAGAGACTGATGCTGAAAGGCGCTCGCCGCGCTCCCCGGCGCTGCGGGCCCCGCATGGGCCATCGCTAGCGTGCCGAGCGCCATCGCAAACAGGGAGGCCAGAACGAGCCCAATGCGTGCTTTGTGCATATCCCCTCCCCCGGCGGCATAGCCGTCCCAATACAGTGCCGCTTGATCCGCCAGGGATCAAGCCCAGAGCCCGCTCCTGAGGCGATAGCGCTCTGGCCTACTGACCTCATCGATAGAGCAAGGCGGAGCCCGTCGGGCGGCGGCGCTCCCAACCTTCCCGCTGCAACACCGGCGTGTCCTGCTCCTCCGCCGGGTAGCCCACGCACAAATGGCCGATAAAGGCCCAGTCCTGCGGCACCTCCAGGATCTCGGCGACGCGCGCGGGATCCAGGATCGACACCCAGCCGACCCCAAGCCCTTCCGCTCGCGCCGCAAGCCACAGCGTGTGCATGGCGATGGCCACCGAATAGTCCAGCGTTTGCGGCATGGTGAGACGCCCAAGCCCGCCGCCTTGGGCCGTCGACCGGTCGGCGAACACGCTCAGCTGACAGGGGGCGTCGTTGAGGCCGGCAAGCTTCAGCCGTGCATAAAGCGCGGCGCGGTCCGGGCTCTGCTGCCGTAACGCATCCTGATTGCATTCCTCAAAGCAGCAACAGATTGCCGCGCGCCGAGCCGCATCCTCCACGAGGACGAAGCGCCAAGGCTCGCTCAAGCCCACGGAAGGGGAAAGGCAGGCCACATCGATTAACCGCTCGATCGTTCCTGGCGGCAGCGCCTCGCGTCTAAACTGCCGAACGTCGCGCCGCCAGCGCAACAGTGCGTACAAGCGCGCGCGGAAATCCGCATCGAATTGGGGAGATTGCTGACGCCAAGCCCGTTCGGATTCCATGACCGCGACCCTAGCACGGATCGCCACCGAGCCCGCGCCGGTTCGGGCGTAACGCCGCGTGGATTAGCCCGCCGCGGCCACCGCCTTGGCGGGGTGCACGAAGGCCGAATAGTCGCTCATCAGCATCCGGGTGATGTCGCCCACAGCGAAGCGATATTGGCCGATCTCGGCTACGGGCGTCACCTCAGCGGCGGTGCCGGTGATGAAGCACTCCGAGAAGCCAGCCAGCTCCTCCGGCATGATCACTCGCTCGACGACCTTGAGGCCGCGCTGCTTGGCGAGCCCAATCACCGTGCGGCGCGTGATGCCGTCGAGGAAACAGTCGGGGATGGGGGTATGCAGCACACCGTCGTTAACGAAGAAGACGTTGGCACCCGTGGCCTCGGCAACCTGGCCGCGCCAGTCGAGCATTAGCGCATCGGCGTAGCCCGCGCGCTCCGCTTTGTGCTTCTCGATGGTGCAGATCATGTAGAGGCCCGTCGCCTTGCTCTTGGCCGGCGCCGTGCGCGGGTCCGGACGACGGTAGTGGGCAAAGGTGAGCCGCAAGCCCTTCTGCTTGGCAGCCGGATCGAAATAGGAGCCCCAGTCCCAGGCGGCGATGGCGAGATTGATCTTGGTCGCTTGCGCGGCGACACCCATCTGCTCACTGCCACGCCAGGCGATCGGCCGCACATAACCGTCGGTAAGCTTGTTGGCCCGCACCACCTCGCGACAGGCCTTGTCGATCTCGGCCACCGAGTAGGGAATTTCGAAGTCAAGAATCTTGGCGGACTCGTGCAGGCGCTTGCTATGCTCGTTAAGCTTGAAGATCTCGCCGTCATAGGCGCGCATCCCCTCGAACACGGCGCTCCCATAATGCAGTGCGTGGGTCAGTACATGCACCTGAGCGTCCTGCCAGGGGCGCAGCTTGCCGTTCAACCAGATGAAACCCTCGCGCTGATCGTAAGGGGCGCTGGCCATGGGAACTCTTCCTCCAACGGCAGGGCCTTTTGGGGGCGCGGGGCATGGAGCTAGAGCCAAACCGTGCCTTCGGCGGCGCTGCATGAGAATTGCGTGAGCAGGCCCCGAGGAGTATCAATGGCCTGAAAATAAGTCAACATGACTGACATAAACGAGCCCCTTGTCGAGCCTGCCGGCCGCCATCCCGAGGTACCTTCGGCCGGCAAAGCCACGCCCGCGCGTGAGGCGAGTCTGCTTGCCTTCGCCGAGCTGCTTTTCTTCGCCTATCGCGATTTTACGCGCGATCCCGATGCGATCCTCAAAGATTTCGGCTTCGGCAGGGCGCATCATCGGGTGCTGCACTTCGTTAATCGCCATTCGGGGCTGCGCGTGGCCGACCTGCTCGACATACTCAACATCACCAAGCAGAGCCTGGGGCGGGTGCTGAAGCAGCTCATCGACCAGGGCTATATCGTGCAGGAAGCGGGAAGCGTGGACCGCCGCGAGCGCCGTCTCTACCCGACCGAAGAGGGCCGCGCGCTTGCCGGGCGGCTCGCGGCCCCCCAACTCGTGCGTCTGGCCGATGCCTTGCGGGCCGCGGGGCCCGGGGCCGAAGCGCCGCTGCGGCGCTTCCTGCAGGCGATGATCAATGCCGAAGAAAGGCCCAAAGTCTCCTCCATCATGGCCGCGTCGCCCGCGACCATCGAGGCGAACGGTCACGGGGAAGCGTCATGACGATGCCGGCGCCAGTCAAGGTCCAACGTGGGCGGGGACCTGACGACTGCGCCCCACATATCCTCGTGGTCGACGACGACAGCCGCATCCGCGACCTGCTCGCCCGCTATCTGCAAGAGCATGGCTACCGCGTGACCTCGGCTGTCGATGCCGTTTCCGCACGCGCCACCATGCGCGGGTTGACCTTCGATCTGCTCATTCTCGACGTGATGATGCCGCACGAGTCCGGCATCGACTTTGCCCGCTCGCTTAGGCGGGAATCGCAGGTGCCAATCCTCATGCTGACCGCGCGCGCCGAGCCCGACCAGCGCATCGAGGGACTGGAGACCGGAGTCGACGACTATCTCGCCAAGCCCTTTGATCCGCGCGAGCTCCTGCTGCGCGTGGTAAACGTGCTGCGCCGCGGGGCCAACGCGGCCTCTTCGAGCGAAGTGCGCATGGGCAACTTCGTCTTCCATATCGCCCGCGGCGAGTTGAAGCGCGACGGCGAGACGGTGCGCCTCACCGAGCGGGAGCGTGAGCTGTTGCGCTATTTTGCCCAGCGTCCGGGCATGCCGGTCGCCCGCCATGAGCTAGCCAAGGACAGCGAGAACGGCGGCGAGCGCGCCGTCGACGTGCAGATCAACCGTTTGCGGCGCAAGATCGAGAATGACCCTGCCAATCCCGTCTATCTGCAGACGGTGCGCGGCAAGGGCTACATTCTCTACTCGGAGTGATGGACGCCCTCCCCAACCGCAATCCCGTCCCGCAGGAGCGTTCCTCGCTCTACCGGCGGATCATGGCTGGCATCGGCCATCGCCTGCCCAAGGGCCTCTATGCGCGCGCGCTCATCATCATCATCGCGCCCATGGTCCTATTGCAATCGGTGCTCACCTTCGTGTTCCTGGAGCGTCACTGGGAGACGGTGACGCGGCGGCTGTCGACTGCCACGGTGCAGGACATCGCCATGCTGATCGACATCTATCGCGCTTACCCACAAGACGCGAACGCCGAGACGCTGACCCGTCTCGCCGACGATGATCTTGGGCTTCGTGTGCAGATTGTCCCCGATGAGGAGCTGCCGCAGTCGAACTCCCGGCCCTTCTTCGACCTGCTCGACCGAACTCTGTCCGACGAGCTCACACGGCAAATCGGCCGTCCGTTCTGGATCGACACGGTTGGCCGCTCCAATATCGTCGACATCCGCATCAAGCTCGACAACGCCGTGATGCACGTGCTCGCCCGCCGCAGCCAGACTTATGCCTCCAACTCGCAAATCTTTCTCTTGTGGATGCTCGGCACCTCGCTCGTGCTGCTCACCGTGGCGATCCTGTTCTTGCGCAACCAGATCAAGCCGATCCTGCGCTTGTCGGAGGCCGCCGAGAGTTTCGGCAAGGGACACCGCGTACCCCCCGACTTTCGCCCCCGCGGCGCACGCGAGGTACGCCAGGCCGCCCAAGCCTTCATCGAGATGCGCGACCGTATCGAGCGCCACGTCGAGCAGCGCACTACCATGCTCGCCGGAGTAAGCCACGACCTACGTACCGTGCTCACCCGCTTCAAGTTGCAGCTCGCGATGTTCGAGGATAGCCCAGAGCTCGAAGCCATGCGCGTCGACGTCAACGAGATGCAGGCCATGCTCGAGGATTACCTGGCTTTCGCCAAAGGCGATGCCGGCGAGGACATCGTGCGCACCGATATCGGCGAGATCCTCGCCGAGGTGAAGACCCAGGCCCATGGCGCGAACACCGTTACGATCGATATCGAGGGCGCCCCGCTCGTCGTGCCGCTCAAACGCCACGCCTTCAAGCGCGCCGTGGCCAATCTCGTCAACAATGCGGTGCGTTTCGCCGACCATGTTGAGGTGAGCGCGGGCCGGCAGGACGGCTCGCTCATCGTCAAAGTCGAGGACGACGGTCCCGGCATCCCGGAAGGTGAGCGCGAGCACGTGTTCCGGCCGTTCTACCGCCTCGACCATGCGCGCAATCAGGATGCGGGTTCCACCGGCCTTGGGCTCGCCATCGCCCGTGACATCGCCCGCATCCATGGGGGCGACATCGCCCTCAGCCGATCGCGGTTTGGCGGACTGAAAGCGGTTCTCAAGGTTCCCGTGTGAGGGCATACGTTACCGAAGCAGCCATTTGACTGGGGAGGGACTTGGATGAGGGGACTGGTCGTAGGAGTGACATTCATTGTCGCAGGCACATGGAGCTGCGGAGCCTTGGCGCAAGATTCGGGCGGAGCGCCTGATATTAGCTCCCCTGCCAACAATGTCGGGGACGGCCCGAGCCTGCCCAATATCCGGCTCCCCGAGGGTTGGACCAATCCGACGACCGGCGGCGAAGGGGGGTATGTGAATAACGGCGTTCCCGCCGAGGACATGGCGACGCCGCCCCCCGAGGACCCCAGCGGCTCGAGCGACGACGGCGATGAGGACGGCCACTAATTCTAAAACGAGGGCTTACCCCGTCACCTTTGGGAAAGACAGACATGCGGAGAGTCGCAGCCGGGTTAGCGGCGATCTTCGTTGGTTCTCTTGTTGGGGAAACCGCGCTCGCGCAGTCCATTCAAAGCGAAATTCAGGATAGGAGCAGCCAGGCTCCGAGATCCGGATCCCGATCCCGTTTGGCCGCATATTGGAGCCCGTTCCAGAGCCCGCACCGCCGCCGGAACAGTCAAGCGCGCCGCTGGTACCTTTTGATGGCTCCGTGAGGCCGCTCCCGCCTCCGGCTGAGACCGATCCGGGCATCTTCAACGGCGAGGATGACGGCGCCAACATCGATGCTCCGGACGATCCCGCCGCGCCTCCCGATGCGGGAGCCGCCGACGATGCGTCAGGGCCCGACGACGACGATCCAATCCCGAACGAGTGACGGCTCACGTCACGCCGTGGATGCAGCTCTACTCGCGGGCGGCGGCGGTTGGGTAGCGGCCTCTCCATCACGCCGCCCACCCCAGCCCCGCGGGACGAAACCGCAAGCGAAGCGGCAAAGGTTTTGGCAGGCGGACTCCATGCCCGCCACCATGCGCTCGCCCTTCCGAAGCTTGTGATCGAGCGCTGCCATGGTGCGATCGAGCCCGGGCGTGGCGTCATCGAGCCACACGCGAAACGTCTTCCCGTAGATCGCCCCAAGGCCGGTAACGCGCACGGCGCCGCCGAGCCCGACGAGCTTGGCGCCCGCTCCAGTCAGCATCCAATATTGCGAGGCGAGCGATGAGCAGAGGAGCGGGGCGGCTTCGCTCGGGCGGCAGCAGATATCGGCCGAGATACGCCGCAACGCCGGCTTGTAGGGCGCCATTACGTCGAAACGGGTCATGATGATGTCGAACAAGCGGTCGCGCGCGCCCTGCTCGGGTTCCCCCGGACGCATCTTGGCTAAAGTCTCAGCGTCGACCTCGGCCTGGAAGGCGTGGAGGATGCCGCTCTTGCAGGCGAACTCCCGGCGAAGATCGGCGAGGCTCAAGCCGGCGCGTTGGCCGATTTCGGCGAGGCTGACATCGTTCCAGCCGCGCTCTTGCGCAAACTCCAGCGCCGCTTTGATCGCCTTCGAGCGTTTGGAGAAATCGTCGAACATGGGCAGTACTCCTTTGCCCAAACATAGGCGCTTTCTTTAGCTGCTGAAAGGCAGGGATCTCCTAGGAGGACAGTTCACGCGAGCGCTTGACCGCTGCGGCGACGGCGCGGATGAGCAGCCTCTGGAGCCCGGGCTTGCCCATGAGCTCGGCAAGGGCCGCCGCCGTGGTGCCCTCGGGCGAGGTTACGTTCTCCCGCAGCTCGGACGCCGTGAGGTCCGAACGGCGCAGCAACTCGCCCGCGCCGAACACTGTTGCCCGCGCCAAGCGGCTCGCCAGCTCATGGTCGAGCCCTTCGGCGACGCCCGCCTCTGCCAAGCATTCGGCGAGCAGGAACACGTAGGCCGGACCGCTGCCCGAAACCGCCGTTACCGCGTCTAGCAGCGCTTCGTCCTCGATCCAAATCACCTCGCCGACCGCCTGGAGCAGCATATCGCAGCAAAGCGCCTGGTCACGCGTCGCCGCGGCATTCGCGCACGCCACGGTGATGCTCCGGCCAACGGAGGCGGCCGTGTTCGGCATCGCGCGCACGATGCCCGTCCCTTTTGGCAGAGGTTTGGCAATACTCTTGAACGTTCGTCCCGCCGCGATCGACAGCACGACCGTCTCTCGGCCCAAGAGCGGCACCACGTCGCTGAGCACCGCGCCCATCGCTTGCGGCTTCACGGCGAGCACGACCACGGAAGGCGCCCTTGGCAGCGCGGGTGGGCTGCCCGAGGCGACGCCGTGATGCCCCATCAAGGCCGCCACGTCAGGCGGAGGCGCCGGATCCTGGACGAACACAAGCGCCGGATCGAGCCCTTGCTTGAGCCACCCAGCAAGCAGAGCCCCGCCCATCTTCCCCGCCCCCATCAAGAGAAGCGGGCCGGCGAGGCGGAGCGTCATGCGTGCCCTTGCGTTTCGAGCATGATGGCCGCGAGCGCCTCCTCGGGCGTCTTGCCGGCCCACAGCACGAATTGGAAAGCCTGGTAATAGCGTTCGCAGGCTTCCAGCGCTGCCCGGAGCAGCGCCTCGCATTGACCGGCATGGGTCTCCGCTCCCGCGAGCAGCAAGCCATGGCGGTAGAGCAGCATACCGTCCTCCTTCCAGAGGTCGAAATGGCCGAGCCAGAGCTGCTCGTTGATGAGCGCAAGGAGCCGATAGATCTCGCCCAACCTCAGCTTGGTGACCTTGAAGTCGAAGGCGCAAGCAAGGTGCAGCGCCTCCAGATCGTCCCGCCAGGTCAAGGAGATATGATAATCGCACCAGGCGCCGCAAACCGAGAGCGTGAGCTCGTCTGGGGTACTTCGTTCAAACGTCCAGTCGTGGATGGTCGCAATATGCTCGACCATGTCCACCGGATTGGCGAAATGGTCATAGTTCATCTGTGTCATAGACATGCGTGTCCTCTGTGGCCTCAGCAGAGTTCCGCGCACTCAAGACGCCGCCGCGAATCAGCTTGTGAATCAGTTATATAATGGAGTTTGTGCCACAACCAACTGGGCTTCCGGCGCCTGGAAGCAAATACTGTGGACCACCTAACCTTAGTTGTGGATGATCGCCGGTCCCCCTAGCGCTGGGCACGACCAATTCGCGGCCGCCATACCAGCCGAGGTGGCTGGGCTGTCAAGCGCCACGTTTCCGCCTTTTGCGCCGGATTGGACGCGGCGTCGTGGGGGGCAGCTTCTCCGACGCAAACTCAATCACCACGGCCTCGAGCTCAGCGATGCGCTCCTTGAGGCGGTCATTTTCCGCGCGCGCTTTCTGTGCCATGGCCTTGACCGCCTCGAACTCCTCGCGTTGCACAAGGTCGAGCTCACGCAAGACCCGCTCGGCCTGCGCGCGGACAGCGCCCTCGACTTCCTTGCGCACGCCTTGGGCCGCGCCCGCGGCGTCGGTGATGAGCTTGCCGAGCTCGTCAAAGAACCGGCCGGTGGTCTGCGTCATCTTACGAGAAACCTTCTGATCGCGCGGGATAGGAGCGCCTTTGGCACGACCTGCCGACTATGGGCTCCGGCCCCGCCGCATTCAAGCCACGTCATCGGTACGCGGCCAGGGGGCGCCTTGACAGGGACGCACCCCCGGTCAAGGGTCACCAGCCCTTTTAGAGCAAACAGCCCACGCCCATGGACCTCCTGGTCATCCCCTACCCCATCATCGATCCGGTAGCGCTACAGATGGGGCCAATCTCGATCCGGTGGTACGGGCTCGCTTATATGGCGGGCATCCTGCTCGGCTGGCTCTACGCGCGCCGGCTGGTGTCGCAAGCTGCCCTATGGGGCGGCAAGTCGCCGATGACGGTCAGCCAAGCCGACGACTTCCTGCTGTGGATCACGCTCGGCATCGTCGTCGGCGGCCGGCTCGGCTTCGTCCTCTTCTACGAGCCAAGTTATTTCCGGGCAAACCCGATCGAGATCCCGGCGGTGTGGCACGGCGGCATGTCCTTCCATGGCGGGCTGCTTGGCGTGGCCCTCGCCGTCTACCTCTTCGCACGGAGCAACGGCATCAACGCGCTGTCGCTGGGCGATATTGCGTCCGCCGCTACGCCGTTCGGCCTGTTCTTCGGCCGCATCGCCAATTTCATCAATGCGGAGGTGGTGGGGCGCGTGAGCGACGTGCCCTGGGCGATGGTGTTTCCGGACGCCGGTGATGTCCCACGCCATCCGAGCCAGCTCTATGAGGCCGCACTCGAAGGCGTCGTGCTCTTCATCATCCTGGGCATTGCCACCCACAGATACAAGGCGCTCACTCGGCCCGGCACTGTGTTCGGCCTGTTCCTCGTGTTCTATGGGCTCTTCCGCAGCATGGTCGAGTTCGTACGCGAGCCGCATCCGGGACACCCCATGGATGTGGGCATCTTCACGCCGGGCATCGTCTATTCTCTGCCCATGATCGTCATCGGGCTGTGGCTGATCTGGCGCGCGCGGGTGAAGCCCGCACTCGCGTGATGGGCGCGCAACGCCACCGCGTCGCGACGGGGACGCAATCGCTCACCGCGAGATTGCAAGCGCGCATCCGGCGCGACGGCCCGTTGAGTGTCGCCGACTATATGCAGGCGTGTTTGTCCGACCCGCACGAAGGCGCTTATGCGGCGCGCCATCCAATCGGTAAATCGGGCGACTTCATCACCGCGCCGGAGATCAGCCAGATCTTCGGCGAGCTGCTCGGCCTTTGGTGTGTCGCCGTCTGGCAGTTCATGGGCGAGCCATCCGCCGTGAGGGTTGCCGAGCTTGGACCTGGACGCGGCACGCTCATGTCTGACGTGCTCCGCGCCTGGCGTTCGGTGCCCAAATTCCTCGATAGCGTCTCCATAGCGCTGGTGGAGACGAGTCCCGTCCTGCGCAACGCCCAACGAAAGACGCTGCACGCCTCGCCCGCGCCGCTTCGCTGGTATCAAGACGTGGACGCGCTTCCCGAGGGGCCCTTGATCCTGCTTGCCAACGAGTTTATCGACGCGCTCCCCATTCGCCAGCACGTCCGCCGCGGGAGCGCCTGGCGGGAGCGCGTCGTCATCCTCGACGCCAGAGGGGAGTTCACCTTCACCGAGGGTGATGCCGTCCATGACTCCGCCTTGCCGCCGGCGCCCGACGGCGCAATTCTCGAAACGCGGCCCGCGGCAATAAAGCTCCTCGCCTCGCTTGCAACGCGCGCAGGACAAGCGCCAATCGCGGCGCTCATCCTCGATTACGGACATGACGAAGGAGGCTTTGGCGACACCCTGCAGGCCGTCACCGCCCATCGTTTTGCCGAGCCGTTCGCGGCTCCGGGCCGAGCGGACCTCTCGGCGCATGTCGACTTCGCCGCACTCAAGCGTGAAGCAGTGGCCCTCGGCCTCCGCCCCTACGGCCCGATGCCCCAAGGGGAGTTTCTCCTGAGACTCGGACTCGCCACCAGACGCGACCGCCTCCTCGATCGCGCAGGACCCGAGCAGCGGGCCGCGATAGCGTCAGGTGCCATGCGACTCATCGATCCCCACCAGATGGGCGTGCTGTTCAAGGTGCTCGCGCTCACGAGCCAAGCGATTTCCGGACCCCCACCGTTTCAAGCGGACATTTGACTTTCGAAGGTCGCCCAAGCGATGCTGTACGCTTAAAGCGGCCATGCTCAAATCCACGACCCTTGCGAGCCTCGACGGCGTCCGCCACGGCTTCTTCACACGCCGGGGCGGCGTCTCGGGCGGCATCTATGCCTCGCTGAATTGCGGCCCAGGCTCACGCGATGCTGCTGCCGACGTGAAAGAAAACCGCAGGCGCGTTGCCAATGCCCTTGGCGCGGCGCCCGACCAGCTGGTCACGCCCTATCAGCAACACAGTGCCAAAGCCATGGTCGCCGAGGCGTCTTGGGAGTCTGATCGGGCGCCGGAGGCAGATGCCATCGTCACCGCCAGGCCCGGCCTCGCCATCGGCGTTCTCACTGCCGATTGCGCCCCGGTCCTCTTTTGCGATGGCGCGGCGCGGGTCATCGGCGCCGCCCATGCCGGCTGGCGCGGCGCGCTTTCCGGCATCACCGACGCGACCCTCACCGCCATGGAGCAGTTGGGTGCCAAGCGCGAACGCATCGTCGCCGTGATCGGACCGGCAATCTCGCAAAAGGCCTATGAGGTAGGCGCGGATTATCGTGACAAATTTCTTGCCGAGGAGCCGGAGAGCGCAGGGTTTTTTCAGGAGGACGAGAGCTCGGGCGAGCCGCATTTCGACCTTCCCGGCTACGTCGCCGAGCGATTGAGACGCGCCGGCATCGCCGCCCTCGCCGATCTCGGGCATTGTACCTATTGTGATGAAACGCGGCTCTTCAGCTACCGCCGGTCGCAACATCATGGCGAACCGGATTACGGGCGCCAAATTTCGGCCATCCTGCTCGCTTGATCCTCGTTCACCAAGGGTAACGAGACTCAGTCCGGCGACATCCTAGTTGTGGACGCGAGCGGAAAGAGGCAGGTAATCTGTTGGTTTGGGAAGAGTGTTGTGAGTTCCCCGTCGCGCGGGCCAGGCTGTCGCGAGGGGCGCTGTGCGGCCAACGAGGGAGTATTTTGTTGGGCGCGGATCCACGACGCGTGCGCTGCCGGTCTAGGCTTATTGCGGCCCTGGCGTTCGCCGCCATGGCTTTTGGGAGCGTTTGCGCTCCCGGGGGAGGAGCCAACGCCGGCTGGTTCAGCATTTTCGACACCTCGACGCGCATGGCACTCGCCCCTATCGTCGGCGCGCCGCCCAACATAGCAGATCAGCTGACGCAAGCTTTGGTCGAGGCGGGCAAGGACCGCAAGCTCACCCTGACTCCAGGCACCGCCCCTGCCCCCTACACCTTGCGGGGCTATCTCGTGGCCTCGATCGAGAAGAAGGGCGCGAAGATCTCCTATATCTGGGACATAACTGATCCCAAGGGCGGCCGCGTTGGACGCGTTTCCGGCGACGAGACAATCCCGACCCGATCGGGCAGCGATCCTTGGAGCGGGGTCGACAGCGGTGTCCTCCACAGCATCGCGGGGAAAACCGCGTCCCAGGTCGCCGCGACGTTGGCGCAAGGTGGCGGTGGAAGTCCCACGCCGGCGACGTCCGGGCCTCCGGCTGGCGGCAGCCCCGCTGCGGTCTCGTCCGGCCCCCCGGGAGGAGGTACACGATCGAAGCCGGCCGCGAATTCGATCGCGGTCGCCGACACGCCCCCTGGCGAAGTGCTCACCCTCGTCACGCCCGTTTCCGGGGCGCCGGGGGACGGCCAGACATCGCTGACCGCTGCAATGAAGAAGCGCCTCTTCGCCGGTGGCGTGAAGCTCGCAACCGCGCCCTCCCGCAACGTTTACACGGTGAAAGGCAGCGTCAGCCTGACTGACGTAGCCGGTGGCAAGCAGAGCATCCACATAGATTGGCTGGTGCTCGCCCCGGGCGGCAAACGGCTTGGCACAGTGTCGCAGCAGAACACCATCCCCAAAGGGTCCTTGAGTGGTCCCTGGGGCGCCATCGCCGACGCGGCGGCAACGAAAGCCGCCGCCGATATCATCAAACTGCTGCCCCCCTCGCGCGGGTAGCCAGGTGCACATCCACAACGCCGTGCGCGCGTGAGTTTACAGAAGCCATAGGCGCTTGTAAAAGCGCGCGGGGTCGTTTGCCATGGCAAGCGCCAGCGGAAGCTCGAGGGCCCCGAGGAGCGCGCCGCATGAAACTGGTTGCCGGCAATAGCAACCGCCCTCTCGCCGAGGCGATCGCCGCACACCTCAAGATCCCGCTCTCCAAATGTATCGTTCGCCGCTTCGCGGATATGGAGATCTTCGTCGAGGTGCTGGAGAACGTCCGCGGCGAGGACGTCTTCATCATCCAATCGACCTCGGCTCCCGCCAACGACCATTTGATGGAGCTGCTGATCCTCATCGACGCGCTGCGCCGGGCGTCGGCCCGCCGGATCACCGCTGTAATTCCCTATTTCGGCTATGCCCGCCAGGACAGGAAGCCCGGCCCCCGCACCCCTATCTCTGCCAAGCTCGTTGCCAATATGATCGCGCGTGCCGGCGTCGACCGGGTGCTGACGCTGGACCTGCATGCCGGGCAGATCCAGGGCTTCTTCGACATCCCCACCGACAACCTGTTCGCCGCACCGGTGATGGTGCAGGACATGCGCCGTGCGTTCGATGCCGACAATTTGATCGTGGTCTCGCCCGACGTAGGGGGCGTCGTGCGAGCGCGGGGCCTAGCCAAGCGCATAAACGCGCCGCTGGCCATCGTCGACAAGCGCCGGGAGCGGCCGGGCGATTCCGAGGTGATGAACCTGATCGGCGACGTGCGAGGACGCACCTGCCTGCTCGTCGACGACATCGTCGATTCCGGCGGCACGCTGGTGAACGCCGCCGAGGCGCTACTCAATCATGGCGCCACGCTGGTCACAGGCTATATCAGTCATGGTGTGCTCTCCGGCGGCGCCGTGGCGCGCATCATGGCCTCGCGGCTGAAGGAACTCGTCATCACTGACTCGATCCTCCCGAGCGAGGCGGTGAGGAACGCCCACAACATCCGCGTGCTGCCGATCGCGCCGCTGCTCGGCGAGGCCATCGCCCGTACCGCCGAGGAAAAATCGGTGTCGAGCCTGTTCTATTAATCAGCCCATCGCGCGCGGCCGCGGCTCAGTGGTGACCTTCATATTTGAACGAGACCTTGATCTTGGTCCGGTAGGCTTCGACCTTGCCGTCGGTAATGACGAGGTCCTGCGCCAAAACCTCGGCCACACGCAGGTCGCGCACGCTTTCCCCGACACGCTCGACCGCGTTCTTGGCCGCCTCGTCCCAGGACTTTGGGCTTGTGCCGATCACCTCGATGACTTTGTAGGTACTCTGCGGCATTGATGTCTCCTTTGGCTCGTACGTTTTGTGATGTGGCGCGCCCTGGCGTTGCCCGGCTCCGCTGCCGTAAGGCTCAAGCTTACGCCGAATATGACAGGCTGTCTGGGCAACCAACTCGGGCTGCCTGCCCCTCCGGCAACGCAAACGCACATTGTCACGGCCTCGGCACTCGGGCTATAAGCCAGCCAAATCAACCGCGATGCCGGCACGCGCGCGCTCGACCTTTAGGGCCCTTTACGGCCCTTCATTATTTTGAGCTTCGGAGGCAGACATGGCTGAGGCATTGGAACTCAAGGGCTGGACGCGGGCACGCACCGGCAAGAGCGGCGCGCGCTCGCTTCGCCGTGAGGGGCGGATTCCCGGCATTCTCTACGGCGACAAAGAGGCGCCGCAACCCATCGCCGTCGACTATCGGATAATCTCGCTCAAGTTGCACACCGGCCATTTCCAGAGCACCGTGTTCACGCTCGACGTGGAGGGCGCCAAGAGCCGCGTGATTCCTCGGGACGTTCAGCTCGACCCCGTGCGCGATTTCCCGATCCATATCGATTTCATGCGCGTTGGCAAGGACGCCCTTGTCACCGTGGCGGTGCCGGTGCGCTTCCTGAACGAAGCCGCGTCGCCGGGCATCAAGCGCGGCGGCATCTTGAACGTGGTGCGCCATGAGATCGAGGTGCGCTGCCCGGTCGATGCCATCCCCGAGCATTTTGACCTGGACCTGACCGGGCTAGAGATTGGCGACGCCGTGCACATCTCGGCCGTGCCGCTGCCGAAAGGGGTGAAGCCCACCATCACCGAGCGGGACTTCACCGTGGCGACCATTGTCGGCCGCGCCGCGGAAGAGGCTGCGCCCGCCGCTGCTGCCGCCGCCGTCGAGCCTGGTGCAGAGGCTGCGGCTGCTCCGGCCGAGGGGGCTGAAGAAAAAGACAAAGACAAGGAAAAAGACAAGAAGAAGAAGGAGTAATCCTTGGCTTGGGCTTAAGCTCGGCCCGGCCTCGGATAGCCCGGCCCGTTCGAGCAGGATCACGCCATGAAGCTCTTTGTCGGCCTCGGCAATCCCGGGGCGGAACACGCCTTCAATCGTCACAATGTGGGCTTCATGGCGGTCGACGCGATCGCGACAGCCCAAGGCTTTCCCGCGTGGCGCAAACGCTTCCAGGGTGTCGCGACCGAAGGGCGCCTCGGGCGCGCGCAGGTCATGCTGCTGAAGCCCCGGACCTATATGAACGAGTCGGGCCGGTCGGTGGACGAAGCCGTACGCTTCTACAAGCTCGCCCTCGACGACGTGATCGTGTTCCATGACGAGCTCGATCTCGGCCCGGGCAAGGTCCGGGTGAAGACAGGCGGCGGCGTCGCCGGCCACAACGGGCTAAGATCCCTCGGCGCTCATGTCGGCAACGACTATGTGCGCGTGCGCATCGGCATCGGCCATCCCGGGGCCAAGGAGCTGGTCACGCGCCATGTTCTGCACGATTTCGCTAAGGCCGATCACGCCTGGCTCGAGCCGCTGCTCGCGGCGATCGCCGACAACGCGCCCTACCTTGCTGATGGTGCCCCCGACAAATTCCAGTCTCGCGTCGCCCACGCCATGCAGACCGAAGACGACGCGCTCGAACAGGGGCGAGCGCGGGAGCCTTGCAAGCGCGAGGCAAAGCCAAGCTCCAAACCCGATGCACCCCCCGCGGAAACCAGTCTTGGCAGCAAATTGCGTCGCTGGCTCGGCTCGTGATGGTTGAATAACGATGGGCTTCAAATGCGGCATCGTCGGGCTGCCCAATGTGGGCAAGTCCACCCTCTTCAATGCACTGACCCAGACGGCGGTCGCAGCCGCGGCCAACTATCCCTTCTGCACCATCGAGCCGAATATCGGCGAGGTGCCCGTGCCGGACTTCCGCCTCGACACCCTAGCCAAGATCGCCAAATCCGCCGAGGTGGTGCCTACGCGCCTGACCTTCGTGGACATCGCGGGGCTGGTGCGCGGCGCCTCCAAGGGCGAAGGGCTCGGTAATCAGTTCCTCGCCGTCATCCGCGAGGTGGACGCCACCGCCTATGTGCTCCGCTGCTTCGAGGACGACGACATCATCCATGTGGAGGGCTGCGTCGATCCGATCGCCGACGCCGAGACCATCGAGACGGAGCTGATGCTCGCCGATCTGGACAGCCTCGAGCGCCGGGTTTCCCCCCTCGAGCGAAAGGTGCGCGGCCAGGATAAGGAGGCGAAGAGGGCGCTTGAACTGGTCGAGCGCGCGCTCGTGCTCCTGCGCGAAGGCAAGCCCGCACGCCTCGCGGAGATCACGGACGAGGAGCGCGCGGTCTTCAGGGCGCTCAATTTGCTCACTGCCAAGCCCGTGCTTTATGTGTGCAACGTCGAGGAGGCTTCGGCCGCCACCGGCAACGCCCACTCCAAGCGCGTCGAGGAGCGGGCCAAGGCAGAAGGTGCAGGCTGCGTCATTATCTCCGCCAAGATCGAGGCGGAGCTAGCCGAGCTCGACGCGGGTGCGCGGAAGACCTATCTCGCGGAGCTCGGTCTGCCGGAGCCCGGCCTCAACCGCCTCATCCGCGAAGGCTACAAGCTGCTCGGCCTCATCACCTATTTCACCGCCGGCCTCAAGGAAGCCCGCGCTTGGACCGTGACGCAAGGCACGCGCGCCCCGCAAGCGGCGGGCGTCATCCATACCGACTTCGAGAAGGGATTCATTCGCGCCGAGACCATTCCCTACGCCGACTACGTGGCGCTGGGCGGCGAGGCCGGCGCGCGTGACGCGGGCAAGCTCCGGCTCGAAGGCAAGGAGTACGTCGTCAAGGACGGCGACGTGCTCCACTTCAGATTTGCGACGTGAGGCAGACGTTCCGGTTTGAAGCTGCGCGCTTTTTGGTGGCGCAAGCCGTTTACCAAAAAACGAACCCCCGCCGAAACTTGCATCAGGGGGGGCCGCAGTATCGTTGCCCTATCAGTGCCTCGTCACTTCGACCCAATCTGACGTTGCGACAGCTCTGGAGCGCACGCTCAACCCCCACGACGTGAGGGCTGTTTGCAGTCATCGTCCGCGCGGGTGGACGATCCAGTAACCCCGGTCCTTGGCGGCTTCTGGATTCCCGCTTTCGTGGGAATGACTTTCCTATCAGCCCGCGCGCTTGAAGCTGCCTTCGGTGGCCGCCACCTGGCGCAGGAAGCTCTCCACCGTGTGGCGCAGCTGCTCGGCTTGGCGGGAGAGGTCGCGCGAGACCTGCAGCATCTGCGTCGCCGACTGGCTCGTCTCGTCCACGGCCTTGGTCACGCCGGGCATGTGCGCCACCACGTCCTCGGTGCCGCGCGCGGCCTGGCGCACGCTGTGGGAAATCTCCGAGGTCGCCGCCGATTGCTGCTGCACAGCGCCGGCGATCTCCTGGGTGTGCTTGTTCACCTCGCCCATGGTGGTAACGATGCTCTGCATGGCATCGACCGCGCCATTGGTCGAATTCTGGATGGCGGCGATCTGCTGCTTGATCTCCTCGGTCGCCCTCGCGGTCTGGTCGGCGAGCGTTTTCACCTCGCTCGCCACCACGGCGAAGCCGCGCCCCGCCTCGCCCGCGCGCGCCGCCTCGATGGTGGCATTGAGCGCGAGCAGATTGGTCTGGGCGGCAACGTCCTGGATCAGGCTAACCACATCGCCGATGCGCTGAGCGGCGCTGGCAAGACCCTCGACCTTGAAATTGGCCGTGCGCGCATTATCGGTGACCTGGCTGACGATGCGGCTCGCGGTGGCGACGCGGCCCCCAATCTCGCCCACCGACACCGCAAGTTCCTCGGCGGTGGCGGCGACGGTCTGCACGTTGGCCGAAGCCTCATCCGAGGCCGAGGCCACCACGCCCACGCGCTCATTGGTGTCGCTCGCCACGGTGGAAAGCGCCCGCGCCGTGTCGTCCATCGTCCGCGCGCTGTCGGCAAAGGCGCCGAGAATGCCAGCGATCGCGCCGCGGAACTGGTGGATCTGCTCCTCGGTCCGCTGCTGCGAAGCAAGCCGCCCCTGCACCTGGCTGTCCTGCTCGCTCTTGTGGCTCTCGCTCCACCGGATCGCGTCGGACTGGAATCTCTTCAGCGCCTTTGCGATACCGCCCACCTCGTCCGCGCGTGCGGCATGGGGCACGACGCCGTCCATGTCCCATTTGATAAAGCTCAGGATCACGCCCTCGAGGTCGCGCAACGCCCCCGCAAACGCGCCCCCGAAGACATAGCCAAAGCCGCCCGCGACCATCCCTGACAGGACCGCTGCGAGCAGGGCCGCCAGGGCCACGTTTGACATGTTGGCCGCAAGGACAAAGGACAGCACGACGCCCATGAGCGCGGCGGCGACCAAAGCAAGGGTGATTTTCAGGCGCAGGGTCATGCGAGTCTCTCTGAGGGTGTGAGCAGCGAGCGAAGCCGCGCGAGCCAGACTCTTCGGTTGTAGTTAAAACTCTGTTAGGAACGACGGCCGAAGGGGCGGCGGAACGCGATAAATTTACGCGACCTGCGGAAGTAAAACGCCCATCTCATCGCAAGGCGGCAGCGATGTTGCCCCCATCTACGGTCTCGATATGGCCGGTGGTCTTGCGCGCAAGCGCCAGGGCCACGAATGCTTGCGCCACATCCTCCGCCTTGACCTCGGCGCGCAACAGGTTGCCGCTCATATAGTCCTCCTCCGAGAGCCCCCGCGCGCGGGACCGCTCGGCGATCATGGCGTCGGTGAGGAGCCCGCTGCGGATGCGGTCGGCGTTGATCCCGTTCGAGCGGATGCCGTCCTTGCCGTATTCCAGCGCATATTGGCGCATGAGCAACATGGCCGCGGCTTTGGGCAGGCCATAGGGGCCGAAATTGGCGCCGGGATTTACCGCCTGCTTCGACAGGTTGAAGAGAAGCACCCCGCCCGTGCCTTGGCGGAGCATGATGCGCACAGCTTCTTGCGCCACCGTCTGGTGGGCAAAAAAGTTGAGCTCGAAGCTCTTGCGCAAGGTCTCGTCGGAGACCTCGCCGATGCGGCCCTGCCACGCAGCACCGGCATTGGACACAACGATGTCGACGCCGCCGTAGTGCTCTGCGACCGATGCAAAGGTGCCCTTGACCTCGCTTGGCTTGGTCACATCGCAGAGAAGCCCAAACCCCTTGATCTCGCTCGCAACTTTCTTGGCCAGTTCGCCATCGATATCGACGACCGCCACCGCGGCGCCTTGCACCGCAAGCGCCTTGGCCGTTGCGGCGCCGATGGCGCCCGCACCCGTCACCAACGCCACCTGCCCCGTCAAGGGCTTCACCACGACCCCCTTCAACTTGGCCTGTTCGAGGCTCCAATATTCCAGCGCAAAAAGGTCCGACTTTCCGGCAGCGGCTCGTAGCGGCCGATGGCCTCCGCATCGGTGATGACGCGGACGGTATTCTCGGCGAGATCGGCGGCGATGGCGGCATCCTTCGCCGTGCGCCCGAGCCCGAACAGGCCAACGCCCGGCACGAGCACCACGCGGGGAGCGGAATTGAGCCTGGTCTTCGCGTTGCCGGCACGCCCGTTCTCCCGCTCGAAATAGGCGTTGTAGCGGCCGGCGAACTCCGCGACCGCCTCGCGCGTCGCCTTCGTAAAGGCGTCGAGCTTGCCCTGGATCGGCGCCGGCAGCACGAGCGGCCTGTTTTTGGTACGGATGATATGGTCGGGCGTGACAACACCGCGCTGGCTGTAGTCGGGAAGCTCCGCCCCGTTCACATAGGTCAGGATCTCCGGCCCGGTGCGGAAGGTAGCGATGAAGCGCGTGGGCTCCGCGCCCTTCTGCTTGATCGCGGCAGCGCCACGCAGGATCGGCGCGATCTCGGCGGCAGCCGCCACCGACCGCGGCAGCTTGGCCGCCGGAAAGACGACAGGACGCCCTTGACGCAGCCGGCTCTCGGCCAGCGACACCATTTCGATCATGCGCTCATAGGCTTCGCGCGCCGTCTCGCCCAAGGTGAAGATGCCGTGCTTGTGCAAGATTAGCCCCTCGACATGCGGGTCCTGCTCGAAGACTTGAGCGGCCGCCTTGGCAAGCCAAAAGCCCGGGGCGATGTAGGGCACGTTCGCCATACGCCCGTCATAGACCTGCCGCGTGAGCGCCTCGCCATCGGGTTGATCAACGAGGCTGAGCACGGCGGCCGCATGTGTGTGGTCCACGAATTTATGCGGTAGGAAGGCGTGCAGCAGCGTCTCGACCGACGGGTTCGGCGCGCCCGAATTGAGCAGGTTGAGGCGCTGGACATTGACCATGGCCTCGTCGCTCAAGGCATCGAGCGCGCGCAAAGCCCGCAAGGGTTCGAGCTTCACCGCCGGCAGGCCGTACGGCTCGATTTCGGCCATGTCGGAGCCGCTGCCCTTGATTGCGATGACAGCGTGCTCTCGCCCAAGATCATCGCGCCCCTTCGTCTTCACCGAGGTGTTGCCGCCCCCATGGAGCACGAGCAGGGGATCGCGCCCCAACAGGCGGGTGGTGTAGACGCGGAGCGCCAGGTCCTCGCCGACCCCCTTGGCGCCATAAGCTGCGACCATCTCGGCCGCCGCTTTGTCATTCCATTGGCTTTGCATGGTGGGTTTTCTTGCAAAGAACCGCCGCTATCGCAAGCATCCTGCGCCCCCACCGCGCCTCAGAAGGTGAAGCGCAAGCCGACGCTCCCGCCTTGCACGGTCGAGCCGTCGCCCGCAGCACCCTCATAGCGCTTTGGGGATGATCCTGGCTTTCTTGGTCTTCGCCGCTTCGGCCGCAATTGCTGTCGAGAACAATGTGGGCTCTGCTGGAGCTGGAGGGCTTGCCACGTGGTGAGCGGCCCCGAACACAGGCAAGAGCGGCACTTATGACAAATACGGCGACCTGTTGCAGTGAAGGACCGAATGGTTGGAGCTGCACGGGGTGCGGCGTCAGCAACACCGGCAAATGCAAGGATGGTGCAGCAACTAAGTCGACCGGGAGCAACTACCCCTCAAAAAGGCTCAATAGTCTCGGGCCTCCGCTGCGATGCATAACAAAGAGCGCCGGCCCAAAGCCCGACGCCTCTAATGCGCCGGGAATCCCATCCCCACCATGGCACAACATTTGCTTATTCCCCCGATGCCTAAGATGCGTTGGCTACTACCTTAGCGTTTCGCAATCTAGTCTGGACTTCAGCGCGTCAGCTCCCATATCCCTGCGAGTAGCTCCTAGACGAGGGTAATCAATGAATGAGAAGCTCCAACGTTTTCAAACTCGAGCGCGTGAGTTGGCAGGTTCCGGCAAGTTCAGTGGATGGCGACCAATCGCGTTCGAGCTGCAGTTCGAGGAGGGCTTCACAGAAGCGATTTAATGGACCTACAGCGCGTCCACCCAAGAAGAGCTAGACATCATTTGCAGAGAATCCAGGAATTGGCTTGATGCTGACCCCTCTAAGGAGGGTACTACGGGTAGCAGTGATCACGACCACCCCTCAAAATCCTTGGGAACCTTTCCAACGGGAATTAGGTTTTCTCCACTCACCGGGCGGCCACTCGGAAAAAGGGGACGTTCCATGGCCTATGCTCTGGGAGGGATTTTGCTGTTGGTAAGCGTTGTATTGTACGCGGCCGTAGAGACGCGGTTTGAATTGCGTCGCGATCAGCAATTCCTGGAAAAGACGGAAAGAGGCTCTGGAGCTGATTTCCCAGGAACGCTATCCCAATAGGTAGGCCTGCTGGCGCCCGCAGCTTGGCGATGTTGCTCGCGGTGCGGCTACTCTCTTGCACTACGTCTAATCACTTGCGACGGCGTGGCTGGGGCTAGCCTTCCATCCTGCAGCGCGCTGATGCGATCGCCGCTCAGAAGTTCCACCAGCGTAGCTTGAACACCAGGGCTGGCGTGTTCAATGTCGGGGAAATAGCCTTCCTGTACGGCGAAGCTACTCAAATCGTCGGTCGACCTCGGGCCAGTCTCAGCCAGTTTGCGAGTAAGGAAATCGCTAAGTGACTGTCGCGGGAGCGCCATCGGCCGCGGGCCATTGGGCGTGCGCTGACGCTCTAACGCCATCAGTCGTGAACCATTCGGTATCCGCTGTTGCTCCGACTGTGACCGAGGACCATCCGACATATGCGAATGATCAGGCTGCGTCGGCCGAGGACCGGGCATTCGCTGGTGTTCAGCCGCGATGAGCACTCCGAGCGCGGCAAGCTCGGCTTTGATTGGCGCTACACGCCCATCACACTCGCTTTGCAGCCGCTGGACTGCTTTATCGAATTGGGCAACGGTCCGAGTGATATCCTCCTCGATGAGTTTGGCACGCTCTCGAAGATCGCTATGAATATCCCGCATGGTCTCCCCCTGCATTGCCGCGCTTGTGACTTTGGCAACCGAAGCAGCCTGCTGTGTCGATCTCAGGGCATAGTTTAACAGCCTCGGCCGACCCCGCCGGGACGTTCTCCACGGTCCATGCCGGGGGAAAGCGACCCTCGGTCATCACGTTCTAGCTTCCCCGAGCAATTCCGCCAGCTTGGCGATGTTGCTCCTGATGCAGCGAGCCCTCGTCCTCGGCGAGCACTACCGATGACGCCCCCAGATTGCTGGCGAGCTGTCTTGCTGGCGAGCCAACTAATAGTCCAACCCCTCCAAGAACACCCCTCTGACAGGTATCGGCGACGACCTCATTACGAGACCACGCTTAGACCCACGCGATCAAATCGCCGGCCACACCAGATTGGCCGCCGTGCGGGCGGAACTGGTCGCTCATTTAAGCGGCAGGCTTAGCATGCTCCGGATAGAGCCGCGCCAGCCCGTCGCGGCTGGCGGGCGTCACGCCCCGCTCGGTGATGAAGCCAGTGATGAGCCGCACGGGCGTCACGTCGAAACCATAATTCGCGGCCGAGCTCCCCGCCGGCGCGATCTCCACCGTGGCGATCGAGTCGTCCGGCAAGCGCCCGGTCATGCGCGTGACTTCGCCAGCATCGCGCTCCTCGATGGGAATTGCGCTGCCGCCGTCCAGGCTCCAATCGATGCTCGTCCCGGGCAGCGCCACGAAGAAGGGCACGCCATTGTCGCGCGCTGCGAGCGCCTTGAGATAGGTGCCGATCTTGTTGGCGACGTCGCCATTGGCCATGGTGCGGTCGGTGCCCACCAAGCAAAGGTCCACGCGCTTCTTCTGCATCAGATGGCCGCCCGCATTGTCGGCGATAAGGGTGAAGCGGCACGCCATGGCTCCCGAGCTCAAAGGCGGTGAGCGAAGCGCCCTGATTGCGCGGCCGCGTCTCGTCCACCCACACATGCAGGGGAATGCCCCGCATCATGCGCCTGGTAGATGGGGGCCAGCGCGGTGCCCCAATCCACGCATGCGAGCCAGCCCGCATTGCAATGAGTGAGGATGTTCACGGCAGCGCCCTTCTTGTGCTCGGCATGCGCCTGTACCAGCCCGAACCCATGCTCGCCGATCTTCCGGTTAGTCTCCACGTCCGCATCGCAAATGGCGGTGGCGCGGGCGTAGGCGACCGCCACGCGGCTGTCGCGCTTCTGGTTGCGCACGGCATTTTGCATCTCGTCGAGCGCCCAGCGGAGATTGATGGCGGTGGGGCGTGTGGCGGCCAGCGTCTCGCAAGCGCGATCGAGCGCCTCGTCGGAGGCGTCGGCGCGGAGCGCGAGCGCGACGCCATAGGCGGCAGTCGCCCCGATCAGCGGCGCGCCGCGCACCTGCATGGTGGAAATCGCGCGGGACGCATCCTCCAGGGTCTTGAGGTTCAGCGGTCCCGAATGCATGCGGCAGCTTGGTCTGGTCGATGATCTCGACCGTTGCGCCGTCGTGATTGAGCCAGATGGTACGATAGGGTTTGCCGTTGATGTTCATGGGGGCGCCTTGAACCTCAGTCTCCTTCGAACGCGATCAGCGTGTGGCATTCGACGCCGAGCTTGGCCAGCCGCGCCGCACCGCCGATATCGGGCAAGTCGATGACGAAGGCGGCGCCGATCACCTCGGCCTTGAGCTTGCGCAACAGCTTGACCGCGGCCTCCGCCGTGCCGCCGGTGGCGATGAGGTCGTCGATGAGCAGGACAGGCTCGCCGACGCTGATGGCGTCCTCATGAATCTCGATGATGTCGATGCCGTATTCGAGCTCGTAGTCCTGGCCGATGGCCTTACCCGGCAGCTTGCCCTTCTTGCGGATCGGCACGAAGCCGCAATGCAAGCGGTCGGCGACGGCGCCGCCGAGAATAAAGCCCCGCGCCTCGATGCCTGCGACCGACTCGACCCGGCGATTGCGGAAGGGCTCGGCGAGCTGCTCGACGCAAGCCCGAAAGCCGCTGGGGTGGCCAAGGAGCGTGGTGATGTCGCGGAACATGATGCCGGGCTTCGGATAATCCGGGATCGTGCGCACGAGGCTCTTCAAATCCACTCCGGTGGTCACGTGCATGGGAGACCTCTCGCAAGAAGCAGCGCGCAAGTCCGCAATGGCGGCTCACCGTGCCTATAATAGAAGCCCGCGCGGCTGGCTAGCGCTCCCTCGTCACCCTTGTCCGAGCACCCGGCCGGCGACCGCGTCGAGCTTCTTCAAAAGCTCCGGGATCGCGGGCCTCCGGCGCGGTGATGATGGCGGTGTCGAGCGCGCGGTCCGACCCGATCGGACAGGGCTCGTGCTCGCGCGGGAAATCGCGGGCGAGCCGCGCCACGAGACCTGCGGCCTTCTCGGCATTGGCCAGCAAAACCTTGATGATGTCGGTGACGGTGACGGCGTCGTGGTCCGGATGCCAGCAGTCGAAGTCGGTGACCATGGCCACGGTCGCGTAGCAAATCTCGGCCTCCCGCGCGAGCTTGGCCTCCGGCAGATTGGTCATGCCGATCACCGAATAGCCGAGGTCCTTGTAGGTGAGACTCTCGGCGAGCGTCGAGAATTGCGGTCCTTCCATGCAGACATAGGTGCCGCCGCGCGCCACGCGAATGCCTTCGGCCTCCGCCGCCTCGGCGAGATGCAGGCGAAGCCGCGGCGAGACGGGATGCGCCATGGACACATGGGCCACGCAGCCGGTGCCGAAGAAGGAGCTGGCGCGGGCGAAGGTGCGGTCGACGAACTGATCCACCAGCACGAAGGTGCCGGGCGGCAGCTCCTCCTTGAACGACCCGCAGGCCGACAGCGACACGAGGTCGGTGACCCCTGCCCGCTTCATGACGTCGATATTGGCGCGGTAGTTGATGTCGCTCGGCGAAAGACGATGGCCCTTGTCGTGGCGCGACATGAACACGATGGGCAGCCCCACGATCTCGCCGATGCGCAACGGCGCCGAGGGCTCCCCCCAGGGACTCCCGACCTGCTCCTCGCGCACCTTCTCCAGGCCGGGCAGGTCGTAAAGCCCCGAGCCGCCGATGATGCCGAGCACCGCGCGTGTCATGATCGTTACTCCCCGACCTTGATGACATGTGGACCAGACCCAATGGCCCTCCTGCGTCGTGCTTGCGCCTCGCCCAGCTTGCGGGTGTTCAGCAGCCAAACCGGACCCTGTTGCCCCAGCCCAAGCGGCACGCCGTCGGCGGCAAGCTCCACGATCCAATCCCCTGCCTCGATGTCTTCCGGGCTGAGCCACCCCGTATAGCCGTCAACGGCCACAATGCTCACCTTGGCGCGGGCAGCACCCACCGTAGCCAGCACCTCTTTCAGCAGCGGGCCGGTAAAGGTGGCGGGCTGACCGAGCTCCGCCGTCTGCGCCTTCACCGTGCCCTGCTTCAAGCCGAGCAGCATGGCGCGGTCGAAGGCGAAGGCGCGATCGAAACTGATCCCCTTAAGGGCAAACAGGCTGGCGAGCTTTGGATCGAGGGACCGCGATTGGTATTGGCGATCGCGCCGGCCATGGTCAGCATCACCATGTCCTTGGGCGCCGCGCTCTCTTCCACGGCCAGGCGGAAACCGCGCCGAGCGCGAAAAGAAGCAGAGCAAGAGCCGCGCGCGTCATTGCGCTAGGCGTTCTCGAGGGGCGAGCGGAGAACCGTCACGCTGACGCATGATTGCCGTGCAGGCGTGCCCAGACCGCCCGCTTAGCAAGAAACATGATCACAGCAAAGGCGATGAGGAAGAGCATAACCCGCAAACCCTAGCTTGTGGCGCTCCTCGAGCTTCGGCTCGGCCGTCCACATCAGATAGGCGGCCACATCCTTGGCATAGTTGTAGAGCGTGGGCTTGGTCCCGTCGGTGTAGGTGACGATGCCGTCGAGCAAGGGAGGCGGCATGGCGATCTGATGGCCGGGAAAGGCGACGTTGTAGTGCATGCCCTGCGCCATTGGGAAACCCGCCGGCGCTTGGCGATAGCCGGTCAGGATCGCATAGATATAGTCCGGGCCGCCTTCCCGCGCCTTGGCCATCACCGAGAGGTCGGGCGGAAGCGCACCGTTGTTGGCGGCCCGCGCGGCTTGCGGGTTCGGGAAGGGCGAGCGGAACGGGTCCGAAGGGCGCCCAGGCCGCTTGAACATCTCGCCCTTGTCGTCGGGTCCGTCCGTCACCTCAGCCTGCGCCGCCAACGCCTCGACCGCGGCCGGCGAGAATTCGGGACCGCCCGGCTCGCCAAGATTCCGGTAGGAGAGAAGCCGCATGGAATGACAGCTCGAGCAGACGTCGTGATAGACTTGGTAACCGCGCTGCAGCTGGGCCCGGTCGAAGGTGCCGAACGGCCCATCGAAGGACCAGCCCTGAGGTGTGTTCTTTGGCTCGGCGTTAGAATTCGCTGCGGCCTTGGGCGCCTCATCGGCACGGCTGGCGCTTCCCTGAAGCGCGAGAGCCAGCAAGGCGACAACGGCAAAACAAGCGAAGCCAAGCATCGCCCTCATAGGACCTGCTCCGCGCGGCGACGTCGCGCCGCGCCGGCGAAGGCGGCGGCTTATCCTCGCCCAGCACCGATTTGGTGATATTGCCCGGAAGCCTGCGCGGTCTCTCGATGCGGCCCACCAACGGCATCACCACCAAGAAGAACAGGAAGTAATAAGCTGTGAAGAGGCGCCCGAAGATGAGATAGGCGCCTTCTGGCGGCTGCGAGCCAAGATAGCCGAGCGCGAGGCTCGTGATCACAAACGCCCAGAAGAACCATCGGTACAGCGGCCGGTAGCGGGTCGATCGCACAGGCGAGGTGTCCAGCCACGGGACGAAGAAGAGGACGACGATCGCCCCCATCAGGCCGGCAACGCCGAGTAGCTTGTTCGGGATGGCTCGCAAGATCGCGTAGAAGGGCAGGAAGTACCACTCCGGCACGATATGCGGCGGCGTTTGCAGTGGGTTGGCTGGAACGTAGTTGTCCGGGTGGCCGAGAAAGTTCGGCGCATAGAACAGCAGCGCCGCGAACAGCAATATGAACAGCACGAGCGCGAACCCGTCCTTGATCGTGTAGTAGGGATGGAATGGCACCACGTCCCGCGGCCCCTTTACGTCGATGCCTGCCGGATTGTTGTTGCCCGGGACGTGCAGCGCCCAAATATGCAGGACCACGACGCCTGTGATCAGAAACGGGAAGAGATAGTGCAATGAGTAAAGCCGGTTGAGCGTCGGGCCTCCCACTGAGAATCCGCCCCAGATCCATTCCACGAGACTGGACCCGAGTCCCGGGATCACCGCATCGAGTGAGGAGAACAGGTTGGTAATCACCGTGACGGCCCAAAAGCTCATCTGTCCCCAGACGAGCGAATAGCCCATGAAGGCGGTTGCGATCATCAGCAAGAGGATGAGAACGCCGAGCATCCACAACACCTCGCGCGGCGCCTTGTAGGAGCCGTAATAGAGCCCGCGGAAGGTGTGGATGTAGGCCGCGAAGAAAAACATCGAGGCGCCGACAGCGTGGGAGTAGCGCAGCAGCCAGCCCCAATTCACGTCGCGCATGATGTGCTCGACGCTGTCGAAGGCGCCCTCCGCCGTCGGCGCGTAATGCATGGCGAGCACCACGCCGGTGGCAATCTGCACGCCAAGCATGAAGCTGAGGATGCCGCCGAAAGTCCACCAGTAGTTCAGGTTGCGCGGCGTGGGGAAGGTGAGGAACTGATCGTGCATGACCCGCGCCACGGGAAGCCGCGCGTCGAGCCACCGGCCGAATTGGCTCTTGGGTTCGTAGCTGGACGCGCGCACCATGGGCTCTAGCCGATCTTGACCTTGGTGTCGGACAGGAACGCGTAGGGCGGAATCGCCATGTTCTGGGGCGCCGGTCCTTTGCGGATGCGCCCCGCGGTATCGTATTGCGAGCCGTGGCAGGGACAGAACCATCCGCCGAACTCGCCCTTGTTGTCGCCCACCGCCTGCCCCTTGGGGATGCAGCCGAGATGGGTGCAGATGCCGATCATCACGAGCCAGCCTTCTTTGCCCTTGGTGGTGCGGTTCGCGTCGGTGGCGAGCGCATCGTCCGGCAGATTGGCGTTGCGAGCGAGCGGGTCGGGCAGATCGTCGACGGGCTCCTTCTGGGCCGCCTTGATCTCCGCGTCAGTGCGACGGCGAATGAAGATGGGCTTACCGCGCCACATCACCGTGATGGCCTGGCCCACATCGACATGGGTGAGATCGATCTCGGTGGTGGCAAGCGAGAGCGTCGACTGGTCGGGGCTCATTTGATCGAGCAGCGGCCACAAGACAGCTGCCGCCCCCACGGCGGCGAAGCCTGCCGCGCCCAGCAGTATCACGTCGCGGCGCGTCGGCTCGTCGTCGGCAAGAAGGGAGGGTTGCGCGGGGGAGTGGTCGGTGTCGGCCACGACGGCGGGGCTCCTAATTAACGATCAGCGGTGGCGCGCCGCGAGGGTAATAATATCGCCCCCGGCGTCACGGCCGGCGCAAGAACGATGCGCCTTGAGTGTTGCCTCTCTCGATGCCGGACTTGGCTGCGCCGGCTTGGGTGCGTTGCTTTCTTGCATCAGGCTTCCAGGTTGTCCAGGGGTTGCCCCATTGGGCAAATTGGCGCACAGGGCTAACTGTTGGTCTGGACGAACGGCCTCGGGACCGGCATGACGGAAGGGAGAAGCGCAAGCGCGTGAGAGGACATGGAAGCGCGAATCGCCAAAGGGCCAAAAGGGCCAAACGAGCCATATACCTCGGGCACGACGCTCGAAGACAGGAAAGCGCGGGCGCAAAGATGGTTCGAGCAACTGCGCGATGAGATCTGCGCCGTGCTAGAGCAGATCGAGGACGAGGCCGACGGCCTGCCCGGCTGCGCCGGACGCGGACCCGGCCGCTTCATCCGCACCCCCTGGACGCGCAAAAGTCCCGATGGCAGCGAAGGAGGCGGCGGCCTCACCAGCCTTATGAAAGGGCGCGTATTCGAGAAGGTCGGCTGCCACACGTCGACGGTGCATGGTACCTTCGCGCCGGAGTTCACGCACGCCATTCCCGGTGCCGAGGAAGACCCGCGCTTCTGGGCCTCCGGCATCTCCTTTATCGCCCATCCGATGAATCCCAACGCCCCCACCGCCCATATGAACACGCGCATGGTGGTCACCAGCAAAGGCTGGTTCGGCGGGGGCGGCGACCTCACGCCCGTGCTCATACGCCGCCGCACGCAAGACGACTCCGACGCAATCGACTTCCACGCTGCTATGCGCGGCGCCTGCGAGGGGCAGCCTTCCGCCGACTATCCCCGCTTCAAGGCCTGGTGCGAGGAGTATTTCTTCCTGCCCCATCGGGGCGAGATGCGCGGCATTGGCGGCATCTTCTACGACTATCTCGATACGGGGTTCTGGGAGGCGGACTTCGCCTTGACGCAAGCTGTGGGCCGCTCATTCCTGGACGTCTATCCCGAGATCGTGCGCCGGAACATAGGCCACCCCTGGACCGACGCCGACCGGGAGGAGCAGCTCATGCGCCGCGGCCGCTATGTGGAGTTCAACCTGCTCTACGACCGCGGCACCATTTTTGGCCTGAAGACGGGCGGAAATGTCGAGGCGATTCTGAGCTCGCTGCCGCCCCTGGTGCGGTGGCCCTGACGAGGCGCCACTGGCGTCACACTGGCAGGGCAGGGCGATTTTCCCCGCGCCTCTCGGCTCGAAGTTCGATGTCCATGCGCCTAAACCCAGTTTGAGACCGCGTTCATCTGGCGTTTAAGATATGACCGGGCCTGCATGAATCCCGCTTGCCAAACGTTCCACCTTCCCTCATGTTTTGCCTACCGGGCGCCCAAGGCTTTGGGCGCGGACTTGGACGGACGGCAAGTGACTATCGCGCCTATCAAGAGCACGACCCTTTCCCGACATCTCAAGACGACGATGGGACCTACTTGGGCCCGCGGCCCGTTATGTGAAACTTCAATGGGGAAAGGATTTCCCAAATGGCTCGTGTCAACGGCACTGTAAAATTCTTCAATCACTCGCGTGGCTTCGGCTTCATCTCGCCCGACGACGGCGGCAAAGACGTGTTCGTCCATGCTTCCGCTCTCGAGCGCTCTGGGGTCCCGGCCCTGAACGAGGGGGACAAGGTTTCCTTCGAGATCGAGGACGACCGGCGTGGCCGCGGCAAGCAGGCCGCCAACGTCCAACTCGCTTAAGATCGCGGACCGCGGCTTTAGCGGTGCGAAGATCCGCCGCCGGGCCCCGTGCCCGGCGGTTTTTTGCGCCTTGCGAACTGGGTTTGCTTAACAACTGATTCACATTAGCAGCCCTATTTTGGTTCACTTTAGCGGCGCTCTTTTGCCGCAAAGGCTTGGTTAAGCTTGGGGCTCCCGAACCATTGGGCTTCGGGTCCAAAGCCCCAAGCTTTCGACCTCGAGCTCGTGCGCATCTCGCCCGCTCCCTGCTCATTCGCGGGCGATCAACGAAGGAACTCGCTTCTATGACGCAGACAACCTTGAAAGCCATCGCCGCCGCGGCGCTGATCGGCCTCGCTACCCTGTCCCTGGCGGCACCGGCAGAAGCCGGGTGGAGCCGTGGTGGATGGGGGTATGGCGGGTGGGGTTGGGGCCCGGGGATCATCGGCTTCGGCGTCGGCGCCGTCGTCGGCAGCGCCCTAGTCGCTCCCAGAGTCTATGCCGCTCCGGCGCCACCGGCATATTACGGCCCAGTCGCCTATGGGCCAGAGCCTTGGTCACCCGATTGGTACACCTATTGCGCCCAGAGATATCGCAGCTTCAACCCGCATACGGGCTATTTCGTGGGCCCTGACGGGCTGCCCTATTTTTGTCAGTAGCGCGCTGACGTAAGCCGCACGAGCCTGCGGGATGGCTGTTTCTGGGTCGCGCCGGCGGGCTTTCGCTTGCCCCCCCCGCTCAACCCCTCCGGCCCTGCATTTTTTGCACGCCATTTACCATGCGGCATCAGGGCCGGCACGACCGCGCCGATTGCGGCTTGAATGCGGCCCTCGCGCAGCGCAAATTGATCATCGGGAGCGCGTCCGCCTGCCTTAGCGCCCGGGCGCTTTAGGTTTGAACAGGAGAGTAGGAAGGACTCTGGAAGCGATGACCATGGCGCCCGCGGCCGTAGCCCCCCGTGACGAGCCGAACGCCCGTGCCGACCGCCAAGCGCTCCAGTTGGTGATGCCCTATCAGGGTATGGTGGCGTGGGGCACCGTGCTCGTTGCGCTGGCCGTCGTCGCGGCCTTTGCAGCAGTCACCACGTTCGCCACCTTGCGCATCATCCCACTCTGGGTGGGCATGATCCTCAATTCCTTCATCCTCTATCTCGACCAGACGCCGCTGCACGAGGCTTGCCACGGTAACATCGCCGGCAGGGACTCAAAGTGGCTTTGGGTGAACCATCTGGTCGGCTTTGTCTGCGGCGCGCTGCTGCTGCATGAGTACAAAGCGTTCCGCTACATGCATCTCGCCCATCACCGCGACACCAACGATCCGGACATCGACCCGGATCATTGGGTGGCCGTGCAGAAGCCGTTCTTGGTGTTCTTCCGCTGCTTTACCATCGTGTTCTGGTACCACCAGTACTTTTGGAAACACATCGCCTTCCACGCGCACATTCCGGGCATGCGCCCGCTCACGCTGCATATCGTGGCCATGTACGCGATCTTCTACTCGGTCGCCTTCTGGCTTTCGGTGTTCGGCTGGTGGCGCGAGGTGCTGATGCTCTGGATCGTGCCGCATTTCATCGCCTCGGCGATGATCATCTATTTCTTCGCCTATCTCACCCATAAGCCGCACGAGGTGCATGAGCGCTATCGCGATACCAATGTGTTCTGGGTGAAGGGCAAGCTCATGGAGCCGATCGTGAACTGGCTCTACATGTTCCAGAACTTCCACCTCATCCATCACCTCTTCCCGCGCATCCCGTTCTACCTCTATCCCAAGGCGTTCCGGCAGCTGAAGCCGGTGCTCGACCGCGAGAAGGCGCACGTCTACGAATTCTGACACTAGGTTCCCGATCTAGCGAGAGCCACTCAGTGCAGCCTGAGCTCGCCTTCGATGAAGTTGAATTCTTGTGGCGCGATCAGCCGCCGGTGCGCCACGCGCACGCGATAGAGCGCGCCGTCGAGATTTGTGGTCCAGAACCCGAGGAAATCAGTGAGCCTGGGGAAGCGGGGAGCGAGATCGTATTCCTGCCAGACATAGCTCTGCAGCAGCCGCGGATAGTCGGGCAGGCGGTAGAGGATCTCCGCCGTGGTGAGCGAGAAGCCCTCGAGCTGGCGAAGCAGCGCGGCATCGGTCATGGCAACCCCCGCTCGGTCTTGGTTACCCCCGCATCAGTCTTAACCGCGCCCCGGCGTTGCGTCTAGACTAATAGCGAAGTCGAATCAAGATCTTGGCAGCAGATCGGCAAAGGTGCTAGCGGTTTGGCACTCTCCTATTGAAAGTGCCAATGGCGTGTTTTACATAACCGATGAATGCGCGAGCGCAGCAAAAGCGCTTCGCCTTGGGACTCGAAACAATCACTTGAGGAGGTTTGACCCATGAAGTTTCGTCCATTGCACGACCGTGTCGTCGTGCGCCGCATCGAGGAGGACGCGCGGACCAAAGGCGGGATCATCATTCCCGACACCGCCAAGGAGAAGCCGCAACAGGGCGAGGTCGTCGCCACCGGCCCCGGCGCGCGCGACGAGAAGGGCGTGGTCCAGCCGCTGGAGGTGAAGGCTGGCGACCGCATCTTGTTCGGCAAATGGTCAGGCAGCGAGGTCAAGATCGACGGCGAGGAGCTCCTGATCATGAAGGAGAGCGACATCCTCGGCGTGCTCGAAGGCGCGGTGGCCAAGAAGAAGGCCGCCTAAAGCAATTCCATCCTGAAGTAGGCGGCGCCGCGCCGGCCTCGCAGGATGACTTCCAATTGGAGAAAAAGACATGTCTGCGAAAGAAGTGAAGTTCGGCCACGACGCCCGTGAACGCATGCTGCACGGCGTCGACGTGCTGGCCAACGCCGTGAAGGTAACGCTCGGCCCCAAGGGCCGAAACGTCGTGCTGGAGAAGTCCTTCGGCGCGCCGCGCATCACCAAGGATGGCGTGACGGTAGCGAAAGAGATCGAGCTCGAGGATAAGTTCGAGAATATGGGCGCCCAGATGGTGCGGGAGGTGGCATCCAAGACCTCCGATACGGCGGGCGACGGCACCACCACCGCCACCCTGCTTGCCCAAGCCATCGTGAAAGAGGGTGCCAAGTCGGTCGCCGCCGGCTCCAACCCCATGGATCTGAAACGTGGCGTCGATCTTGCGGTCGGCGCCGTGATCGCCGAGCTGAAGAAGAAGGCGAAGAAGGTCACCTCCAGCGAGGAGATCGCGCAAGTCGGCACCATCTCGGCCAATGGCGATCACGAAATCGGCCGCATCCTCGCCCAGGCGATGCAGAAGGTCGGCAATGACGGCGTCATCACCGTGGAGGAGGCCAAGTCGTTCGAGACCGAGCTCGAGGTGGTCGAGGGTATGCAGTTCGACCGGGGCTACATCTCCCCCTACTTCATCACCGACGCCGACAAGATGCGGGTGGATCTCGAAAGCCCGTACATTTTGATCTACGAGAAGAAGCTCTCCAATATGCAGGCGCTGCTTCCCGTGCTCGAGGCGATCGTCCAGTCGGGCAAACCGATCCTGGTGATTGCCGAGGATGTCGAGGGCGAGGCCCTTGCCACCCTCGTGGTCAACAAGCTGCGCGGCGGACTGAAGGTCGCGGCCGTCAAGGCGCCGGGCTTCGGCGACCGCCGCAAGGCCATGTTGCAGGACATTGCCGTCCTGACCGGCGGCCAGGTGATCTCCGACGACGTCGGCATCAAGCTCGAAAACGTTACTCTCGACATGCTCGGCACCGCCAAGAAGGTGGTCATCACCAAGGACGACACCACCCTCGTGGACGGTACCGGCAAGAAGGCCGACATCCAGGCCCGCGTGGCGCAGATCAAGCAGCAGATCGAGGACACGACCTCCGACTATGACAAGGAGAAGCTGCAGGAGCGGCTGGCCAAGCTCGCCGGCGGCGTGGCCGTAATCAAGGTCGGCGGCGTCACCGAGATGGAGGTCAAGGAGAAGAAGGACCGCGTCGACGACGCGCTGAACGCGACCCGCGCGGCGGTGGAGGAAGGCATTCTCCCCGGCGGCGGCGTGGCGCTCATGCGCACCCAAAACGTGCTCGAGTTCCTTGAAGCCCGCCAATGAGGACCAGAAGGTCGGCATCAACATCGTACGCCGCGCGTTGCAGGCTCCGGCGCGGCAGATCGCCGAGAATGCGGGCGAGGACGGCGCCGTCGTCGCCGGCAAGATCCTCGACCATAAAGACTATGCCTTCGGCTATAACGCCGCGTCCGGCGAATATGGCGACCTCGTCAAGCAGGGCGTCATCGACCCCGCCAAGGTCGTGCGCACGGCGCTGCAGGATGCCGCGTCCGTGGCCGGCCTGCTCATCACCACCGAGGCCATGGTGGCCGAGAAGCCGAAGAAGGGCGGTGCCCCGCCGATGCCAGGTGGTGGTGGCGGCATGGGCGGCATGGACTTCTAGGGTCCTGTTGCGTCTGTAGCGTTTCGTCTAGTTAGAGCCGCGCCCTCGGGCGCGGCTCTTTTACTTTGCCGAGCACGCGCTCTGATGCGTCGCCAACTTCTCCCGCATGGCGAACAGAAGGAATATGCCAAGCCGATCTCCTCCGGGCGCGTGCGCGTCGGGATCGGCGGCTGGATCTATGCGCCCTGGCGCGGGGTCTTTTACCCAAAGGGCCTCCCCCAATCCCAAGAGCTGGCTTCGCCGGCACGAAGCTCACCTCTATCGAGATCAACGCCACCTTCTACCGCCTGCAAACGCCCGCGACGTTTCGCAAATGGGCGGCAGCGGTGCCCGACGGCTTCGTCTTCTCGCTGAAGGGGCCGCGCTTGATCACCAATCGCAGTGTGCTAGCGGAGAGTGGGGATTTCATGCAGCGCTATTTCGCCTCCGGACTGAGCGAACTCGGGCCCCGGCTCGGGCCGCTGCTGTGGCAATTCGCGCCGAGCAAGACCTTCGACGAGGCAGACTTCGGCAAATTCCTTGAGCTGCTCCCCGCGCAACTCGGCGGACGAAAGCTCAACCACGTGGTCGAGGTCCGCCATGCGAGCTTCCGCAACCCGCGCTTCATTCAGCTGCTGCGCAAGTTCGGGGTTACCGTCGCCTTCACCGACGCCGCGGCGTGGCCGAGCATCGCCGACATGACCGGCGACATTGTCTATGCCCGGCTGCAGCGAGGCGACGACGCACTCGAAATGGCCTATCCGCCTGCCGAGATCGATGCTTGGGCTACGCGCACGCAAGGCTGGGCCCAAGGACGAGCGCCTGACGACCTCCCGCTTCTTGCCCCCGCGCAATCGCCGGACGTGAAGCCGCGCGACGTGTTCGTGTATTTCATTCACGAAGGAAAGCTGCGCGCTCCCGCCGCCGCCATGGCCCTCATTGAGCGGCTCAAAGCCGCTTAGATCTAATGCCGCGCTTTGGGGCCCGCCTTGGCGAGGAGCTGATCGCGGTCGAGGGTGAATCCGCTTTCGATCCAGACCCGCTCCAGGCGGCTTAAGGCCTCGCCAATCTCCGGTCCCTTGAGCTCGCCGAGAGCGACGATGTCGGCCCCGCGCAAGGGGAAGGCCGGCGCCTTCGAGCTCTCGGTTAAGGCGAGCACTTTTCGCCACGCGGGATCAACGGGCGCCGCGCCCGAGCGCGCCCAGTCGATCTGGATTAACGACGCACAGTCCTTCGGCCCCAGCCGATAGAGCAAAACCTTCGCCTCAGCTTCATCGGGGGGGCGAGTGCCGTGACTTGCCGTCGACGCCAGCGCGAGCACCAGTCTGCTCGGCATTGGAGAGCCGGAAACGTTGCGTCAACCGTTCCACGTCTTCCTCCACGAACACGGCGAGCACGGCAAGCCGTAAGCTAGTCTCCGGCGCGCGGCCGAGCGCGCTCTCGATCGCGATCAGCCGCATGAAATCCGCAAGCCGCGGCACGCCGCCAAGCAGGCCCGTGAGCAGCCCGTAATCGTAAAGCGCCTTGACGGCGCCTGCCGCTTGCGGCGCAATCAGGATGCGGCGGAGCTCCGCCCCCACCCTTTCAGCGGAAAGCTGGTCGAGCCCGCCGCGCAAGCGGACCGCCGCGGCAAGCCCCGCGGGATCGAGCGGCCCCTTGCCGTAATAAGCGTGGACGCGGAAAAAGCGCAGGATGCGGAGATAGTCTTCTTTAATACGTTCCTCCGCGTCGCCGATGAAGCGCACCTGGCCCGCGCGAAGATCAGCGTAACCACCGAGCGGATCGAACACCTGGCCGTCGCGGTCGGCGTAAAGCGCGTTGAGAGTAAAATCGCGTCGCCGCGCGTCCTCCTTCCAGTCCTTCGTGTAGGCGATGCGCGCATGGCGCCCGAAGGTCTCAACGTCCCGGCGCAGCGTCGTGACTTCGAAGGGAACGCCCGAGGCCACCAGTGTCACCGTGCCATGGTCGATGCCGGTCGGCACCGCCTTCAGGCCCGCCTTCGCCGCGAGCGCCATCACCTCTTCCGGCACCGCCGTGGTGGCAAGGTCGATCTCGGTCACGGCGAGCCCGAGCAGTGTATTGCGCACCGCCCCGCCCACGGCCCGCGTTTCGATACCATGGCCCTGAAGCGCATCGAATACGGCCTGCGTCTCCTCGCGTTCGAGCCACGCGGCATCTTTGAGCGAAGGGAGCTCGAGCGCGCGCTCTCGGGTCTGCTCACCCATGGGCGTTGCCGTCAGTCGATCTCGCCCGGCTTGACGACCCCGTTCTGCAAACTCGGAGGGTGATAGGTGCCGCCGGGCTTGCCGCCGGAGAACGAGATCAGCGTCGCCATGGTGATAAGGAGAAGCGCGCCGCCCGCCGACGAGCAGCCAGAGGACCGGCGCGCCCTGCCAGAGGCCCGCAGACGCGGCGGTTCGTGCCGTGCCTCGCGTCGCGAGGACATACGCCCCATAGAGAAGGAAGGGCAGCGCGAACATGAGAATGTCAATCAGGGCGATGCGGAGCATCGATTTGACGACCTCATCGGGAAGCAGTGCAACGACCATAGCGATGGACGGCGGACAAAGCGAGTGCGCCCGTTTAGCCTTCGGAGGAAAGTGGGGACGCCGGGAACGGAAAGTAGGCGCCTCCGCTCCAGATCCCAGACGCGCCGCCCGCCTCGTCCGCCACCGCGACCAGCTCATAATAGACGGAGCGCGCAATCCGGGCGTTCAGCCCATCGCGGATGAGGACGAAGGGGGTCAAGCTCCCGTCCTTTTCGCCGCGGAAGCTCAAGGGGTGCGAGGGGTCGGCGGTCACCACATCGTCAAGGCTGGTGCGAAAGCTGAGGCGCTGCTCCTTCCCGCCGTCCTCGATACTCATTGCCACGGCAAGAAAGGGCGCGTCCTCGACCTCGATCGGTACCCTCTCGACCGGAGTAACGAGGAAATAATGTTGGTCGTCCTCCTTGCGCAGCACCGAGGCGAACAGCTTGACCAGCGGCTTCCGCAGGATCGCACTCCCCTGGTAGTACCACGTGCCGTCGCGGCCGATCTTGAGCCCGATATCCCCGCAATTTTCCGCCGGCCCGATTGCGTCTGGTTTACCGCGGAGCGCTGCCAATGCTACGAGAACATTCTCCTGCTCAGGCTGGGTTTTCTCGCGTCCGGGCATCTTCGTCCGTTTCTTGCCAATCCTTAATCTTCGTTGGGGGCTTTGCCCTTGGCCGGGGCCCTTGGAACCCTCACTATATGGACCCGAAGCTCTCCGGAAAGTGTTTCCTCCCGCGTGGCGTTTATCGCCTATAGTTCCCTGTCCCACTCAAGAGCCAAACTGAAGCCATGACAACACTTGCCCCTGCGGAGAAGCCCAGCTCATCGACCGTATCGAGGAGGTTGGCGCCAAGATCAAGAAGGTGCGCGACACCACCGCCTCGGTCATTTTCGGCCAGGATCGCGTCATCGAGCTTGCCCTCATTACCCTCTTGTCCGGCGGTCACGCCCTGTTGATCGGCGTGCCGGGATTGGCCAAGACGAGCCTGGTGGAGACGCTCGGCGCCGTGCTCGGGCTTGCCAACAAGCGCATCCAGTTCACGCCGGACCTCATGCCCTCGGACATCGTGGGCTCGGAGGTGCTGGAAGAGGACACCCACGGGCGGCGCAGCTTCCGCTTCATCCAGGGCCCCGTGTTCACCCAGTTGCTCATGGCCGACGAGATCAACCGGGCCAGTCCGAAGACCCAATCGGCACTGTTGCAGGCGATGCAGGAGCACCATGTCACCGTGGCGGGCATCCGCCACAACGTGCCGCAGCCCTTCCACGTGCTCGCGACCCAGAATCCGCTCGAGCAGGAGGGGACCTATCCCCTGCCCGAAGCCCAGCTCGATCGCTTCCTCATCCAGATCGACGTCTCCTATCCCGACGAGGCCGCCGAGCGGCGCATGCTGTTCGCCACCACCGGCGTCGAGAACCGCCAGCTCAAGACCATCCTCTCGGGCGAGGAGCTGATGGTGGCCCAGCGCCTAGTGCGCCAGTTGCCCGTCGGCGACCAGGTCGTCGACGCCATCCTCAAGCTCGTGCGCTCGGCGCGCCCCGGCACCGGCATCAATTCAGAGCTCGAGGACATGATCGCCTGGGGGCCCGGCCCCCGCGCGAGCCAGGCGCTAATGCTCGCCGTGCGCGCCAAGGCGATGATCGATGGAAGGCTTGCTCCATCAGTGGATGACGTGATCGAGCTGGCCGAGCCCGTGCTCAAGCATCGCATGGCGCTCACTTTCGCCGCCCGCGCGGAAGGCATGCAGATGAGCGACATGGTCTCGCGGCTCGTACAGCCGTTGGGGTGATCCAGACGTTGGCCAAATCACTGGAGAGACCGCTAGAACCTTTTCCCGCTGAGGAGCCCGAAGCCCATGCCTTGGCGGCGCGCATGCCCGCGCTCCTCGTCGAGGCCCAGCGCGTTGCCCATACCGTGACCCACGGCACCCATGGCCGCCGCCGCGCGGGGCCGGGCGAGACCTTCTGGCAGTTCCGCCATTTCGATCAATACGACTCCTATACCGGCATTGACTGGCGGCGCTCGGCGAGTTCCGACCATCTGTTCGTGCGCGAACGGGAATGGGAGGCCGCGCATACGGTGTGGCTCTGGGTCGATCTGTCGCCATCGATGCAGTTTCTCTCGGAGCCTGTCGAAGACGCCGAAGGACAGCCGCGCCGTCGTGCTCGCGCTGGCTATGAGCGAGCTGCTCGCCCGTGCCGGCGAGCGGGTGGGCGTGCTCGGCAATCCCCCCTACACCGGCCGCAATGCCACCCGCCGCGTCGCCGAGGTCCTGGTGCGCCATGCCGACGCCGCCACGAGCCTGCCGCCGCCGGCACGCTTGCACCGCTTTTCCGAGTGTCTCCTGTTCAGCGATTTTCTCGAGCCCGTAGAGGGAGACGAGCGCCCGGCTGGAAGCGATCGCGGCGCAGGAGGTGCGCGGCCATCTCGTCCAGGTGCTCGATCCCGCCGAGGAGACGCTGCCCTATGCGGGGCGTACGGAGTTCACCGCCAGCGAAGGCAATGACCGGATGCTTGCCGGCCGCGCCGAAACCTTGCGCGAGCGGTATCAGGCGCGTCTCAAGAGCCACCGCGCCGACCTCGCGGCCATCGCCAAGCGCCTCAACTGGTCCTTCCTCGTCCATCACACCGACCGGCCGGCCGAGGAAGTGGTGCTTGCCCTGCACAACCGCCTTGCCGGGCTTGAGCGCGACTACCGTTACCGGGCGCCGCGGGCCGTGGCCGACAGCCTCGCGGAGCGGCAGCCATGATCGCGCTGGGCTCCCTTGGCTTTCTCTCACCCTGGCTGCTGGCGGGACTGGCAGCGCTGCCCGCCATCTGGTGGCTGTTGCGGCTAATGCCGCCGACACCGCACCGGGTCGTGTTCCCGCCGACGCGGCTCTTGAAAGACTTGAAGACGACGGAGGAGACGCCGGCCCATAGCCCCTGGTGGCTGACGGTGCTGCGCATGCTGCTTGCGGCCCTGCTCGTGCTGGCGCTCGCGCGCCCCGTGCTCAATCCCGACCGCCAGAGCTTTGCGGGCAACGGCCCGCTCGTCCTCGTCATCGACAATGGTTGGGCGTCGGCCGCCCACTGGCCCGAGCGGCGCGAGGCGATCGAGGCTGCCATCGACCATGCCGGGGGCGATAACCGGACCGTGGTGCTGGCACCGTCGGCGCCTGGCGAGCCTGTGACCGGCCCCGTCAGCGCGAGCCAAGCGCGCGAGAGCGCCGCCGGATTGGTACCGCAGCCTTACGCGCCCGACCGCATCGCGCTCCTCAAGACGCTCGAGCGTGAGCTTGCCAATACCACCGATTACAGCGTGCTGTGGCTATCCGACGGCCTCGACTACGGCGACGGTCACTCCCGCGAGCCTCACCAAGCTCGCCGGGGCCACCGGCAATGTTGTCGTGCTCCGGCCCCAAGGGGACGACGAGCCCTTGGGGCTCGATCAAGCTGTCGGCGATGGGAGCGAGCTTGCCGCGCGGGTGCTGAGCGGCACGGACGGTCCCCATTCGGGCGTGGTCAGGGCGTTGACTGGACGCGGCGAGCCTCTGGGCGAGACGGCCTTCACTATCCCGCCCGGCGCGCGCGAGGCCAAGACGGCCTTCAACCTGCCGCTCGAAATCCGCAATCAGGTGGCGCGGATCGAGATCGCAGGCGAGCCCTCGGCCGGGGCCGTGCATCTCCTGGACGGCCGCTCGGAGTGGCACCGGGTCGGCATTGTCTCGGGCGAATCGCGCGAGGCCGCCCAGCCGCTGCTCTCCCCTCTCTATTATGTGCAGCGCGCACTCTCGCCTTATGCCGACGTAGTGGCGCCCAGCGAAGGCAATGTCGCCAACGCGGTGCACGAACTCATCGGCCAGAAAGTTTCCACCATCGTGCTCGCCGATATCGGCAAGCTCGGCGCCAGCACCGAGCAGGAGCTCGACGAGTGGCTGAAATCGGGCGGCGTGCTGATCCGCTTCGCCGGGCCAAGACTGGAGCAGGGCGGCGACGAACTGCTTCCGGCGGCGTTGCGCCGCGGCGGCCGCTCCCTCGGTGGATCGCTGTCCTGGAGCACGCCGCAGCCTCTTGCCACGTTCGAGGAAGCGAGTCCGTTCCGGGGCTTGAGTGTACCCGACGACGTGCGGGTGAGCCGGCAAGTGCTGGCTGATCCCACCGTGGCCATGGACGCCCAGGTTTGGGCGCGGCTGGCGGACGGCACGCCGCTGGTCACCGCCGCCAAGCAAGGCCAAGGCTGGATCGTGCTCTTCCACGTGACCGCGAACTCCGACTGGTCGAACCTGCCCCTCTCGGGCCTGTTCGTGGAGATGCTTCGCCGTGTCGTCGCCATGGGGCCGAGCAAGGTCGGCGCCAGCACAGGCGATCAAGCGACCGTCGCGGAGGCCCCAAGCCCCACCGAGGCAGGCCGCGCCTCCGCGAGCGCGCTGCCCCCGATCCAGACGCTTGACGGCTTCGGCCGGCTATCGCCACCGCCGCCGCGTGCCGCCGCGCTCGCGCCGGACAAGCTCGACAGCACGGTCCCAGGTCCCGACCATCCGCCCGGTTATTATGGGCCCTCGGGCGCCGCGCGCGCGCTCAACCTGATCACCGCCAAAACGGTGCTCAAGCCCCTCGCCCAGATCGAGGGCATCAACCAGGTGAGCGGCTACACCTTGCGCCGCCCGGTGCCGCTCGAGCCCTGGCTCTATCTCGCCGCGCTCGCACTCTTCGCCGCCGACGTGGTCGCCATGCTGTTGCTGAGCGGAGGCCTCAGGCTGCGTCGCTCGCGCACCGCCGCCGCGGCGCTCTTGCTGGCTCTCGCGCTCCTCCCGTTACGCGGCGGACCGGTCAACGCACAAGCACCGGCGAGCACCACAAGCAGCGACGAGTTTGCCCTCAAGGCTTCGCTCAAGACCCATCTCGGTTATGTCGTGACCGGCGATCCCCAGATCGACCAAGTAAGCGAGCAAGGTCTTGCGGGCTTAAGCAGGGTGCTGACCGCCCGCACCGCGCTCGAGCCCGCCGATCCCATGGGCGTCGATATCGACAAGGACGAGCTCGCCTTCTTCCCGATCCTGTATTGGCCCGTGCGCGAGGACGCCGAGCCGCTCTCCGACGCCACGCTGGCCAAGATCGATGCCTTCATGAAGCAAGGCGGCTTAATCATTTTTGACACCCGCGACCAGGGGACGACGATCCCGGGCACCAGCTCCCAGAACAAGGGCTTGAGCCGGCTGATTGGTCAGCTCGACATCCCGCCCCTTGAGCCGGTGCCGGAAAACCACGTGCTCACCAAATCCTTCTATCTCATGCGCAGCTTCCCCGGCCGTTACGACGGCGGCACGCTCTGGGTCGAGGCCGAGCCCGAGAACGAGGCCGATCGCTCCGAGCGCTCCCGCCGCACCGACGGGGTGAGCTCGATCGTGGTCACCTCAAACGATTTCGCCAGCGCCTGGGCGCTGGACGACTCCAATCGTCCGCTCTATCCGGCCATCCCTGGCGGCGAGGCGCAACGGGAAATGGCGTTCCGATCCGGGGTCAACATCGTCATGTATGCGCTCACCGGCAACTACAAGGCCGATCAGGTGCACCTTCCGGCGCTGCTCGAGCGTCTGGGTCAGTAGAGCGCCATGAGCTGGTCCGTCGAGTTCCTCCCCTTTGTGCCCTGGTCGGTGCTGTGGGCGCTCACGGCCGCGGGAATTGTGCTGCTTGGGCTCTTGTTCTGGCGCGCGCGCCGCGGCGCGATCTTACGCGCGTCGAGCTTTGCGCTTCTCATGCTTGCCATTGCCAACCCTCACCTCAAGCGCGAGGACCGCGAGCCGCTGCACGACATCCTTGCCGTCGTTGTCGACGACAGCCAAAGCCAGACCATCGCCGGCCGTGGTCAGCGTACCGAAGCCATCCGCAAGAGCCTCGAGGAACGCCTTAAGACGTTTCCCGACCTCGACGTGCGCTTCGTGCATTCCTCCTCGACTTCGAGTGACAACGACCGCGACGGCACCATGCTCTTCACCGACCTCGGCAAGGCGCTTGCCGATGTGCCTCCCGACCAGCTCGCCGGCGTGATCATGATCACCGACGGCGAGGTGCATGACGTGCCCGGCTCCGCCGCCGCGCTCGGCTTCAATGCACCCGTGCATGCGCTCATCACCGGCAAGCTGGGAGAGTTCGACCGTAGGCTCGAAGTGTTGCGCGCGCCGCGCTTCGGTCTCGTCGGCGGCGAGCAACAGGTCGAGGTCAAGGTCACCGACACGACGGGAAACAAAGCCGGCTCCGTCAAGCTCACCATCACCCATCAGGGCGAGGCGCCCACGACGCAAAGCGTGCGCGTGGGCGAGAAGGTCGAGATCCCAGTCAAGATCGACCACGCTGGTGCCAACATCGTCGAGATCGAGGCGGAAGCAGCGCAGGGCGAGCTCACCACCATCAATAACCGCGTGGTGCTGACCGTGGAGGGCGTGCGCGAGAACCTTCGCGTGCTGCTCGTTTCCGGCGAGCCCCATGCAGGCGAGCGCACCTGGCGCAACATGCTGAAATCCGACGCCTCGGTGGACCTCGTTCATTTCACCATCCTGCGGCCGCCCGAGAAGCAGGACGGCACGCCGATAAATCAATTGTCGCTGATCGCCTTCCCCACCCGCGAGCTGTTCCAGGAGAAGCTCGACCAGTTCGACCTCATCATCTTCGACCGCTATCAGCGGCGCGGCGTGTTGCCGCTGGCCTATCTCGAAAACGTCGCCCATTATGTGGAGCGCGGCGGCGCCGTACTGGTCTCGGCCGGCGACGACTACGCATCGCCCTTGAGCCTATACCGCACGCCGCTCGGCCAGGTACTTCCCGCCGTGCCTACGGGCCGCGTGGTAGAGCAGCCGTTCAAGGCAAAGCTCACCGATCTTGGCGAGAAGCATCCCGTCACTGCCGATCTCCCGGGCTCGAGCGGCGATGAGCCCTCCTGGGGCCGCTGGTTCCGTACCGTCGATGCCGAACCGCGCGACGCCGAGGTGCTGATGAAGGGCGCCGAGGACAAGCCCCTGCTCGTGATAGGGCAACGCGGGAAGGGCCGCGTGGCGCTCTTGCTGTCGGATCACATCTGGCTCTGGGCGCGCGGCTATGAGGGCGGCGGCCCCTATACCGACCTGCTGCGGCGGCTGGCCCACTGGCTGATGAAGGAGCCCGACCTCGAGGAAGAGACGCTGAAGGCGACAAGCCGCGGCCAGATGCTCACCATCGAGCGCCGCACCATCAAGGACGAGGTCGGGCCAGTGACCGTGACGGGGCCCTCAGGCAGGGAACAGACCATCACCCTGGACAAGGTCGAGCCAGGACTGTGGCGGAAAGCCATCACCGCCGACGAGCAGGGAGTTTACCGCGTAAGCGCCGACACGCTCGCCAGCGTCGTCACCCTGGGCAACGCCAACGCCAAGGAACTTGCCGCCGTCACCGCGACCGACACGCTGCTTGCTCCCCTGCTGAGCGAGACCGGCGGCGGCAGCTTCTGGCTTGGCCGGACGGCGGACGAGGCGGCTGAGCTGCCCCGCATCGTCATGCTGCGCGGCGGTCACATGATGCACGGCGACGATTGGCTCGGGCTTCACAAGCGCGATGCCTATCACGTGAAAGGCGTGCGGCTGTTTCCGCTCTTCACCGGCTTCCTGGCACTTGGCCTCCTACTCGGCATGATCGCCGTCACCTGGTTCCGCGAAGGCCACTAGCTCGGAGAAGCGCGCACTTGCCCCACGGCGCCGGTGAGCGCGCCGGGGCTGAGCTCCACCACGAGCAGGCGTTCGGGATCCACGGGCCCCGGCAGCGTGATCTGTCCGGGCGGCACGGGCACAAAGCCGAAGCGGCCGTAATAGGACATGTCGCCGACTAGCAGCACGAGCGCGAAGCCTTGGGCGCGCGCCCGGGTCAATCCTTCCTGCACCAGCGCCCGGCCATAGCCGTTGCCCTTGTAGGCGGGATCGACCACCAGCGGCCCGAGGAGAAGCGCGTTTCCCGCTTCGCCGATCCTCACCTCCGTAAAGCGGATACCGCCGATCACCTGCGCATCGAGCCAGGCGGTCAAAGCCAGGGAGGCGACAGGTGGCACGCCTTCACGCACGCGGTAGGCCGTGCGCGCAAATCGTCCCGGGCCAAAGGCTTGGGCGGAGAGCAGCGAGAGAGCCGACACGTCGCTCTCCTCTTCACGGCGGATCTGGAGTTCTGCGAGCTGCATGGGTCAGTGTGTCCCGTAAAGGCTGATGGAGAAGGTCCCTTCAGCCGCGACGCGCGGGCTAGCAAACGCCATTTTGTATGGTAATGCTGGGCGTCAGCGACGACGAATCACGGGCGGATGGCCGTGTCCTCGTCGTCGCAAAAAGCTGTAACCTTCGATTCGAATGCCCATTGCGTCTGGCCTGTATCATGCGCACTATCGATCGGTCCAGCCCGTCACCCCCCGTTCCAAAACGAAACACCGCCCCTTGCCGGTTGTTATCCCCTCTCGACACACCTTCGCATCTGCTGAATTATTAGACGGCGGGGAGGGGCCGGCTGGACCGTGCCCCTGGCAAAAAGGGGCAACGACTCATGGCTGACACGGCGCGTCTGCTCGTTCTCTATCACAGCTCCTATGGACATATCGAGACGCTAGCTTACGCGGTCGCCCATGGCGCGCGCGCGGTCGACGGCGTTCAGGTCAGCGTCAAGCGCGTGCCTGAGCTCGTGCCGGAGGAGGTGATGCGCAGTGCCGGCATGAAGGTGGACCAGCCGGCGCCGATCGCCGATCCGCAGGAGCTGGCGAGCTACGACGCCGTTATCTTTGGCACCCCGACGCGCTTCGGCAATATGAGCTCGCAGATGCGGAACTTCCTCGACCAGACGGGACCGCTTTGGGTGGAAGGCGCGCTGATCGGCAAGGTGGGCAGCGTCTTTACCTCGACTTCGACGGGCGGCGGCAACGAGACGACCATCGTCTCCTTCCATTGGACCCTGCTGCATCATGGCATGATCATCGTGGGGCTGCCCTATTCGGCACCGGACCTCGCAGATATCAGCGAGGGGAAGGGTGGCTCGCCTTACGGGGCCGGCACCATCGCCGCGCCTGACGGCTCGCGCATGCCCTCGCAGAAGGAGCTGAACCTCGCGAGTTTCCAGGGCCATCACGTGGCCAAGATCGTCAAGCGCTTGACCGCCACGCCGTAGCGGCTCACCAGAGCGGCCGTGCCGGCAGCACGTCGAAGATTTCGTCGAGCCGCGCCCGCGTACCAGGATTGATCCGCTCGGGCAGGTCCCCGCGCTCGAACATGGCCGCCTCCGCGATCTCGCCCCGCTTGCGACCGTCCTCCGCGCGCTCGAACTGGCGGACGACGAAAACAGCGATGTGGTCTCCCGGGAAGCTCGCGAAATTGGCGAAGACGCCGTGCAAGAGGGGCGGTCCAGTGAGACGCACGCCCACCTCCTCATCCAGCTCGCGCGCCAGCGCCGTCTCGATCGTCTCGCCCCATTCCACGCCGCCGCCTGGGAACCACCAGCCTGGCCGATAGCTGTGGCGCACGAGCAGGACACGGCCTTCGGCATCGATGACCGCGCCTTGCGCGCCAAGGGTCAGCCCCCGCCGCATGCGCCAGATAGGCCGGAGCAGCGCGTTGATCGCGCGCCCCCCGCGCGCACCTCGTTTCCCCGCTTGCTTCAGCCTTGCCTCCCAAAGTGGGCACACGCTAAGGAACCCGTGTTTCCCGCAAGTTGTTAATCCGCGGCTTGTAACTTAAAGGCCGCGCCTAAGCTGAACGACTGGCCGCCCTTGTTCAAGCTCGCTCATCTCTCCGACATTCACCTCAGCCCGATGCCGCGGGCGCGCCGCCGTGACCTCATGGGCAAGCGGGTGCTCGGCTATGTGAATTGGCATCGCGGACGCAAGCTCGTTCACCGCCGCAAGATGCTCGACCTCATCACCCGGGACATTGTCGAGCAGAAGCCCGACCACATCGCCGTAACCGGCGATCTCGTCAATCTCGGCCTGCCGGAGGAGTTCGTCCGCGCCGCCGAATGGCTGCATCATCTGGGACCACCGTCCGACGTGACGGCGATCCCCGGTAATCACGATGCCTATGTGCGGCTGCACCCCGAGCGCGGCACAGGACTTTGGCGACCCTACATGCAGGCGAACGCTGAGGGCGAAGCCCTCTTCCCCACGACGGAAGCTGGCTTTCCTTTCGTCCGGCGTTTTGGCGACGTGGCGCTGGTGGCGCTGTCCTCGGCTATCCCCACCATGGCGTTCGTTGCCGCCGGCAAGCTTGGGCTGGCGCAACGGTCTCTGCTCGCGTCCGCTCTGAAGACGCTGGGCGATGCGAACCTGTTTCGCGTGGTACTGATCCATCACCCTCCCCTTCCCGGCCAAGCCGGCTGGCGCCGCGGTCTGCGTGACGCGGGCAGGCTCGGCCGCATTCTGCAAGAAGCGGGCGCCGAGCTCGTGCTGCATGGCCATAATCACGAGCAGACGGTGGCCGAGCTCGACACGGTGAGCGGACGCGCCCACGTGGTCGGCGTGCCCTCCGCCTCCGAAGCGGTCGAGGGCCGCATCCCCGCAGCGCGCTACAATGAATTTGGCATCGCTCGGACGAAGGCGGCTGGCGCTGCGAGATGGTGGGCCGCTCGGTTGCAAGCGCGCCAGAGCATGTGTGGGAGTGCGAGCGACGCACCCTCAGGGAATCATGACCCTAGGGAAGGGCGAGGCACATCGCGGCGAACAGGCCGGCGGCACCAGTGAGCAAGCCGATCAGAAAGGCCGCGACAACAACGCCCGCGCCCCCACCCACGGGCGCGTCCCCGTCTGCGGGCCGGTCCTCGCGTTGGACCGGCTCAAGCAGCGCCGCCTCTTGCCGCTCGCGCCGCACGATCTCGTGCGCCAGGTGGCTTGTGATACGGTCCGCCATCTCGCCGACATTGGTCGAGCTGAACAGGGTGCGCCGGCCGCTCTCGCTGTTGCGGACGAAGAGATAGGCGCCGGTCCCCTCGTCGATGGCCGCATAGGTAAAGAGGTCAATCCACAGCCGCGCGGGCTTACTCGGCACGAGGGCGAGGCTGAAGCGGTCGTCATTGGCGGGAATATCGGCGAATACCGAATTCGAGCTCGGTCTTGAGCAGCTCGAGCCGCGCCATCTCGCTGTCACGGCGGTCGGCGGTTTGATCCAGCCGCCCGGCCTCCTCGATCCGCGCCTTGCGGATCGCTTCGCGTAGCGACCGCGTGGCGGCCGGACGCGCTATCGCCTTGACGATTTCATCCATCCCCGTAGCCTTTCGGCCTTAAGCGGGGAGAGCATACAACTATTTACCGGCGAGTACGACGCTCGATCTTGCGTCGTCGAACCATTTATCGACGGCCGAATCCATGCTGGCCTCGAGGTTCGACTTCCAGGCCGCAATGGTGGTATCCAGCGCCTGGTTATTGGACGCCACGAAGCCGTCCCGGTTGAAGGCCTCATTCGCCGCATTGCCGAGGTAATCGACGGCGGCTCCGATCGCCACGCCGATGGCGGCGCCAATCACCTGGCCTCCCATGGGCTGCACGAACGTACCCGCGACCGCCCCCTGTTCGGCGAGCGTAAGCCGCGTGCCGAGCGAGGTGACGAAACGCCGCGACAACTGGCCGAAGCTTTGCGCGAGCATGCTGTTGAGCGCCGGCCCGAGCGCGAGCGCACCGACCGTGCCGCCGGCGGCAGCCGCACCGACGCCGGCAATGCCATCGAAGGCGCGATCCTGCATGAGATAAATGGGCGCTTTCCATTTCTGTGCGTCCCAATCGAGCTTGACACTGGTCGCCGGCATCGAGGCCGGCAAATCCTCTAGATGGCTCGTGTGCTTGGCGAGAAACAGTTGCAGCCGCATGTCGCTATTGGCGATCACCCGCCGGTAGCTGTCATGGGCATGGCGAACCGCCTGCTCCACTCCTTGCGTGATGACGGGATCGCGCAACTCAGGTTTCAGCACCTGCTCCTTGTAGTTTTTGAGGAAGTAATCCTCCACGTCCGCCTCGATGGCCTCGGGAAGCGACTGATATGTGCCCGCCTCGAAGAAACGAGTGATGGCGGAGGTGATCGACTCCTTCAGCACCACATAAGAGCGCTTCCACTCGAAGAACCAGTCGGCGTAGGCGTTGATCGACGGCTCCCGGTCCTGGAAGGCCAGCGCGAAGCTGCGGTCGAGATCCTCATGCACCGCCTGCTTGATGCGCGCCCGCTCATCGTCGAGCATGAGGATGGTGTCGTTGACGAACTGGTCGGTCTCCGACTTGCTCGCCACCACCTTGTGCACCGTGCCATCCACGTCCTTGATCACGAGGTTGACGGGGTCGAACGGGAAGACTCTCGATCGCCGAAAAAGATGTCGAGCATGCTGCGGTCGGCATGCACCGCGGCGGTGTGGTCGAGATGGCTCTGATAGCTCCGCCAGAAGGAGGTGCCGAGCGAGAGCAGCGCATAGGCCGACAGAATGAGCGCGAGCGAAACCCCGATCGGCTGCAACAGCATGCCCAGCGCGCTCTGTTTCACCACCTTCTCCCGCCGCCAGCCCCAGCCGCGCTTGATCTTGCCGCTCGCGCGTTTGGTCCTTGCGGGCGTCTTGCGCCCCGCCTCGCCAGCCATGGGCAAGCGCGTCTTCCGGCTGGGCAATGAGAGCGCCCCTTGTGGGTTTCGGCATGTCGTCGAGCATGATGATTGGCTTTCGCATTAAGCTTAGCAGGTCTTGAACCCGGCCGCCTCCATATGGGTTTCAAAGACGGCACTTGTAAGCGTCCGGCGCGCAATCAGGCGAAAGAAGAGGTGACATTTCCATGGCAGAGAAATGGCGCGAGGCCGAGCTTTCGCTCTTTTCCAAACAAGAACGCGTCAACGACCCGGAGCGGGCGCTTGCACTGCTCGCCGCGGAAGCGAAGGCCTGCATACGCTGCCCCCTCCACAAGAACGCGACCCAGACCGTGTTCGGGGAAGGCCCCGCCCAGGCCTCGCTCATGCTGGTGGGCGAGCAGCCGGGCGACCAGGAGGACCTGACCGGGCGTCCCTTCGTCGGCCCCGCGGGCAAGGTGCTCGACCACGCGCTGGAAAGCGCAGGCATTGACCGCGCAGACGTCTACGTCACCAATGCGGTGAAGCACTTCAAGCACGAGCCGCGCGGCAAGCGCCGCATTCACAAAAAGCCCGACACCAGCGAGATCGACGCCTGCCGCTGGTGGCTCGACCACGAGCTCGCGATCGTCCAGCCTCGCGTCTCGGTGGCGCTGGGCGCGACGGCGGCACGCGCACTGATCCGAAAGACCTTGACCATCAACGCCAATCGCGGCCGCCTCATTGCGCTGCCCGATGGGCGGCAAGGCGTCATCACCATCCACCCCTCCTACCTGCTCCGGCTCCAGGAGGAACGCGACAAGCGGCGCGAATTCGATCTCCTGGTCAAGGATCTTCGCTACGCGGCCGAGGCCGCCAAGCAGTCACGCCTCCCCTAAACCTGGGCGTGGGAGATCTCGGCGACGATGAGGGACGCACCCATCCGATGATCAAGAACAGCGCGACGGCAGCGCCGAAATTGACGACGCGGTTGAGGATGTGCGCGAGCCTCTTGTTCTCCAGGAAGCTGAACAGGTTGATGTACCACTGATCGGCGTAGGACAAGCAGTAGAGCAGGATCACGACAAGCGCGAAAGTTTAGAGTAGAACAGGATCGCGCTGCCCGACTTCTCGGTAAAATATTTCAAGCCAGCGACGAGGACGAAATTGCGCAACAGGTCGAACAACCACTGCGAGAAATTGACCACAGCGAAAAGGGCAATCTTCCCTTCGGGCTGCACGAGGAGGTGCTGGCGGTAGCTGCTGAAGTTCACGGCTGGGACACTCTAGAGCGCATCGGCCCCCATCTCGCCGGTGCGCACGCGCATGGCGCCTTCCAGCGGCAGCACGAAGATCTTGCCGTCGCCGATGCGGCCGCTCCGCGCCGCCTGGGCGATGACGTCAATCACCGAGTCGGCGATCGAACCGTCCACCGCGATTTCGAGCTTCACCTTGGGCACGTAATGCATGGTGTATTCCGCACCGCGATAGATCTCGGTCTGGCCCTTCTGCCGCCCGAAGCCGCGCACCTCGCTAACCGTCAAGCCCTGCACGCCGATTTCCGAGAGCGCTTCGCGCACGGCATCGAGCCGGTCCGGCTGGATCACTGCTATGACGTATTTCATGATCGTCTTTCCCCGATCACATATTGTAGTCGCTTCTGTCATGGGTCCTGGGATCGAGGCCCTGCTCCTGGGCTTGGGCGCCCCTGCTGTGCCCATAATCCTAATGACAGGAACCGCACGAGCGGCAACAGGCTTAATCGAGCGCGATTGCCAGCAATTGAGGCAGACACGCCCAAGGGAGAAGCACCCACAATCCAGGGTTCGACATGGTATAGTGACACCATGAGCAAGGCCTTCACCAAGGAGCCCGAGGCGGGCGAGGTCTACGATGACCTACCCGACCGCCCGGTCTCGGCGCACAACCTCGTCACGGCCAAGGGACTGGAGCTGATCGAGGCGGAGTTGGCGCGACTGCATCACACTCATGCGGCGGCGCATGAAGCCGATGACCGACCGCGGCTCGCCAAGATCAACCGAGACTTGCGCTACTGGACCTCGCGCCGGGCGACTGCACAGGTTGTGGAACCGCCCGAAGACGCGACCGAGGTGCGCTTCGGCTCGACGGTGACGATCCTGCGCGAGGACGGCCGCCGGCAGACCTACCGCATCGTGGGCGAAGACGAGGCCGACCCGGTGCAGGGCACCCTGTCCTATGCCTCTCCGGTGGCACAAGCACTCATGGGCAAGCAAGTGGGCGACACGGTGCAGGCGGGCACCGCCGAAGCCGAGATCGTCGAGATCGCTTAGGCGAAGCTCGGCATCACGCGGACTTGGTCGGCGTGGTCGGCTTCTCCAGCATGAGCTGACCCTGTTTCTGCACGATGGCCTTGGCCGTGTTGGCGAGCAAGGCGAGCACCCAAGGGAGCTGCACTTCAAGCCGCACATGATCATCGGCCACGTCCACGGTGCCATTTGTGGATTGGCCGAGCAGGCTCGCCTGAAAATCGAGATGATCGCCCGACCACTCGTCTTTCATCACGACGAATTTCTCGCCGAAGGTGGAGCGGACACTGCCGAAGCCGGCTTGCAGGCGGCGTACGGCCTCCTGCTTGCCGAGCTTGTGGGGGATGGTGACGATGACAGGATGTGCCATATACGGAGACTTCCTTGAATTTGGGAACGCCAAAGCTTGCCTCTCATGTAGGCGGAGGCGCGGCCCTCTACCAGGGCGCGCCGTAGGAGAGGCTCAAGCCGCCGGCAGCTTGGCGTCGCTATGGCCGAGATCCCGTTCGGGCGCCACGACATCGCGCACAATCTGCTTCAGCTCCTTCATCTCCGGGAAGCGGCCTTGGTCCTTCCTCGACCAGACGAGCCTATCGTCCACGCGCACCTCGAACACGCCGCCCGTGGTGTCGGGGATCAGCGTCACGGAGCCAAGCTCGTCGGCGAAGGTGGTCAGCAGCTCCTGCGCCATCCAGCCCGCGCGGAGCAGCCACCCGCACAGCCGGCAATAGGTGATAGAAACGGACGGACCCGCCATGGCTCACCCTACCACAAACGCAGCTGCCTCCTTAAGGCGTGCGGCGCGGGCTCAAACCCTGGCGGCGGATGCCCTACGCGAACCAGTTGTAGTAGGCGAGCAACTCACTCTTTCCGTCAGGCATTCCCGTACGCTCATAGGGATCCAGACGGAGATTGACGAGGATGGGCCAATCGACCTTGTCGTAGCGCCAAGTCACCGTTTGGCTGATTGGTGAAGCGGTACTTGAAGTCATCGATGCGGACCGCGCTTAGGGTGCTCTCGGTTAAGTAGAAGATCTCGTGCCGCTTCGATGGGCCCTTGCCCTCACGTCCTTCTCGTCATAGCCGTCAAGGTAAACCTTGTAGGTTCGATCCCCGAACTGCTTGCCCTGCCTGAGTTCGTCGACGATGTTGTGGTCACCGGCCGCGGCATGAGCGGCCAAGGCCGCCTCTCCTTCTTCAATGGTTCACTGGGATGCCCTAATTCACTGGGATGCCCTACCACGATAGGTTTCGTCAAGTCGTTGAATTCCACGAATTGCAATAATGCGTCATTTTTTGGTCGCGATTGCGTGGGGCTTGCGAGAGGATTAGCATATTGCGTCAATGCTGTTGGATGATCCGACGATCACTCGCGTCTGGCGGAGATGACAGACGTCTCGAAGGAAACCCAGAGATGACCATTCGCATTAGTCGGCGCGCTTTCCTGGTGGCGACCCTGGCCGTCGGTCTCCTGACCTTAGCCGGCGCCCGTGGACAACAGGGCTTAGATCCCCTGCCCTCCTGGAACGATGGCAAGGTGAAGCAATCCATTATCGATTTCGTCGCAGGGGTGACCAAAGCGGGTGGTCCCGACTACGTGAGGCCTGCCGAACGCATTGCTACCTTCGACAATGATGGCACGCTGTGGGTCGAGCAGCCGCTCTATACCCAATTCGTCTTCGCGCTCGATCGGGTAAAGGCGCTAGCGCCGAAGCACCCGGAATGGAAGACGACACAGCCCTTTCAGGCGGTCCTCGAAGGCGACACCAAGACCTTAGAGGCGTCGGGGGAGAAGGGGATCGTCGAGATTATTGCCGCGACCCATTCCGGCATCTCCACCGACGACTTCAACAAGATCGTCGCCGACTGGCTCGCCACCGCGAAGCATCCCCGCTTCAATCGGCTCTACACCGACCTCATCTATCAGCCGATGCTTGAACTGCTTAGCCTTTTTGCGCGCCAATGATTTCAAGACCTTCATCGTCTCCGGCGGCGGCCAGGGAGTTCATGCGCGTCTTTGCCGACAAGGCCTACGGCGTTCCTCCGGAGCAGGTCGTGGGCTCGACCGGCGAGACACAATTTCAAATATGGGACTCAAGCCCGGTGCTGATGAAGCTGCCCAAGGTCGACTTCGTGGACGACGGCCCGGCAAACCCGTCGGCATCAACAAATTCATCGGCCGCCAGCCCATCTTTGCCTTCGGCAATTCCGACGGCGACAAGGAAATGCTGGAATGGACGGCGGCGGGCCGGGGCGCGCGCTTCATGGGGCTCGTTCACCACACCGACGCCGCGCGCGAATATGCCTATGATCGGGACTCCAAAGTCGGCAAGCTCGACAAGGCGCTGGACGAGGCGGTCGCCAAGGGATGGATGGTTGTCGACATGAAGAACGATTGGAAGACCATCTTCCCGATGGTAAAGGCCGCGCCTTGAGCCTGGCGCTGAAGAAGGAGCCGCTCCAAGATGAGCCGCGCGAGGATAAAAAGAGCCATGGCCGCCGCCTCGGCCCAGCGCGCCAGGACCGGGCAAGAACCCACCACCGGCATGGTCTTTGTTCGCGGCGGCGAGTTCCTCATGGGCTCCGACCGCCATTACCCCGAGGAGGGCCCCGTCCATCGCGTGGCAGTGGATGCCTTCTATATGGATCAGCAACTCGTCACCAATGCCGCGTTCCGGCGCTTCGTCCAGGCAACGGGTCATGAGACCTTCGCCGAGATCGCGCCTAACCCTGCGGACTATCCGGGCGCGCTGCCCGAAATGCTCGTGCCGAGCTCGCTCGTCTTCGTGCAGCCAAAGACGCGCGTTGACATGCGCAACATCGGCAATTGGTGGATTTGCGTGCGCGGCGCGGATTGGCGTCATCCATACGGGCCGGACAGCACCATCGACGGCAAGGACGACCATCCCGTGGTGCATATCGCCTACAGCGATGCCGAGGCCTACGCGCGCTGGGCCGGCAAGGAGCTGCCCACCGAGGCCGAATGGGAGTTCGCCGCCCGTGGTGGTCTAAACGGCACGGAGTTCGCCTGGGGCGATGAGGTCACGCCAGGCGGCCACTACATGGCCAATTACTGGCAGGGGGAGTTCCCCTTCGAGAACCTCGCAAGCGACGGCTATGAGCGCACCTCGCCAGTCGGCGCCTTCCCGCCCAATGCCTTGGCCTCTACGATATGATCGCCAACACTTGGGAGTGGACCTGCGACTGGTATCAGGCGCGCCACCTGGAAGAGAAGCAAAAGGCCTGCTGCGTGCCGCACAACCCGCGCGGCGGTAAAAGGCAGGACAGCTACGACCCGGCCCAGCCCCGGATCAAAATTCCGCGCAAAGTTCTGAAGGGCGGCTCCCATCTCTGTGCCAAGAACTATTGCTATCGGTACCGGCCCGCGGCGCGCTACCCGCACCCGGTCGACACCTCGACCTCCACATCGGTTTCCGCTGCATTGTCCGAGGGAAAGAGAACGAGTATGATCTCAGCGCCGCGGTCCCCGCGGTGTATATTCACCGCGTTCTTGCTCGCAAGTCGGGGAGGGGGAGGGAGAGGGGGGGTGGGGGGGGGCTTCGCTAGCAAAATGCTTTCAGCCAAGGCGACTGAACGGGGCCTAGAGGCTTTCGACCTGAGCGGGACGGCCCTACGCCACCCGTTTCATCCAATGAGAATCATGCCGTGACCCGAACCGCAATCGCGCTTTCGTTTGGATTCCTGCTCACGACCTCGTTCGCCAGCGCTCCCATGGCGGAGCCCGCCGTCAACGCGGACGAGGCGCACGCCATCGGCGTCGACGCCTATCTCTATTTCTATTCGCTCATCACTATGGATTTGACCCGCAAGCAGCTAACTAATCAGCAGCCTGGGCCCGGGTCCATCGGCGGCCCGATGAACCGCTTCGCTAATATCGCGGAATTTCCCACCGCCGATATGCGAGTGGTGGTTCGACCGAACTTCGACACGCTCTACTCGAGCGGCTGGCTCGATCTGACCAAGGAACCCATGGTGGTCTCTGCCCCGAGACACGGGCGGGCGCTACTATCTCCTGCCCATGCTCGACATGTGGACCGACGTGTTCGCCTCACCCGGCTGGCGCACGACAGGCACGCAGGCCGGCAATTTCCTTGTGACCCCTCCTGGCTGGCGTCCTGATCTGCGCGACCGTTTTGTCGAAGAATTCAAGCTCCCCGAAGGCACTCAGCGCATTGATGCGCCGACGCCTTATGTGTGGATAATTGGTCGCACCAAGACCGACGGTCCTGCCGACTACGACGCGGTGCACAAGATCCAGGACGGCTACAAGATCACGCCGCTCTCGCAATGGGGCAAACCGTCCGTGCCGGTCGAGGCAAAGATCGATCCCTCGATCGACATGAAGACGCCACCCAAGACCCAGGTCGATACGATGCTGGCGGATCAGTTTTTCGCCTACGCTGCCGAGTTGCTCAAGTTGCAGCCTCCACACATCACCGATCAGCCAATCATCGCGCGGTTGAAGCGGATCGGCTTTGAGGTCGGCAAGAGCTTCGACGTTGATAAGCTAGACCCAGACGTGAAGGCGGCCCTCGCAAGCGCACCCGAAGATGCTCAGAAGCTGATGGCCTGGAAGATACCGACGCTCGCACGAGTGGTGAACGGATGGTCGATGAACACCGACACCATGGGCGTTTATGGCAACTACTATTTGAAACGCGCCATAGTCACGCAGTTGGGTCTCGGAGCGAATCTGCCCGAGGATGCGATCTATCCCGTCAACCTTGCCGATGAGACCGGCAAGCCGCTGGACGGTGCAAACAACTACGTGATCCATTTCGAAAAGGGCGCGACCCCGCCGGCAAATGCCTTTTGGTCAATCACGCTCTATGACCCGCAGGGGTTTCAGATCGCCAACCCCCTTAGTCGCTTCGCCCTCTCAAGCTGGATGCCGTTCGTCACCAACCCGGATGGGTCGCTCGACCTCTATTTCCAGAATGACAGCCCGGGCTCGGATAAGGAGGCCAATTGGCTACCGGCGCCCAAAGGGCCCTTCAACCTCACCATGCGGCTTTACGCCCCGAAGAGCCAGGCTTTGACCGGAAAGTGGAAGCCGCCCCCGGTCGTCAAGTTGGAAACGAGCCCCGGCTTCGCCGCGCAGTAAGTCGGGCTGCGCAAGAAGTCTTGCTCGAAGGCGCTACGACCTCGCAAAGGGTCGCCCGGCCTCAGCACAATCGTTGCAAGCAAAGGTACCGGAACTTCCATCTCCTTGGGAGAGTTGGAGGAGGTGATCGCTGTTGTCTTTGGCGGCGGTCTGTGGGGCTAGCAATTAGTCGGGGGGTGAGCAAAGCATGTCGGCAACATCCAAACAAGCCGGACAGAGACCCGGCTCAACGTCGCCAAAGATTTCGACAATTGGCGAGGACCTCTTGATCACTGGCAATGTGACGTCGAAGGGCGAGATACATTTTGATGGTGAGCTTCACGGCGATATCCACTGCGTCTCACTGGTTCTTGGTGAGAGTTCGCAACTCGAGGGCGGCGTGCTCGCCGAGGACGTCGTGGTCCGCGGCCGCCTCAAGGGCTCAGTCCGAGCGCTGCGCGTAACACTGCAATCCAAGTGCCATGTCGAAGGCGACCTCATTCATCAGAGTCTCGCAATCGAGCAAGGCGCATTCTTCGAGGGCAGTTCAAGTCGCTCCGAAGACCCGTTATTGCCCAGCCAAGAAGCTCTCAGAGAGCCTGTTTTCGCCAAGCCCGAACCAGTGGCCGAACAGACTGAAAAGCATAGCGACAAGTCGGCAGCAAAGTTTCGGAGAACCTTTTAAAGGGTGGGGGCGGCATTCGGCCGGTCCCCCGTCATGCCCGAATATCCGAAAGCACATCCGCTATTGGGCATGTATGCTTGGTTGAGTGACGAGCCGTTGGATGCAGAGATGCTTAGCCGGCTATCCTGCGTTCTCATAGCAGTGTAGGGACATGAAGACCCTTCGGGCACTGTTGCTGATCCTCATTGCGGTTCAGGCGATCGTCGCGGTACCTCCGCGGAGCGAAGCAGCTTCGGGAAGTCGAGATCGACGCCAGCGCCAATGCGACACTTCATAGTTTTGTCCGCCAAAACGCCGGCGCTCAAGAACTTGGCAATAAAGCTGCCGGAGTTTTGGTCTTTCCCTCGCTCCTTAAGGCAGGATTTGGCTTCGGCGGGGAGTATGGCGAGGGACTTCTGCTTATTCATGGGAGGCCCGCTGGATACTATAACCTGGTATCGGCCTCATTCGGTTTTCAACTCGGTGTGCAAGAGCGGTCCGTGATTATCATGTTCATGAACAACGAGGCACTTGCTGGATTTGATCGCAGAGCGGGATGGAGAATCGGCGTCGATGGTTCGGTGGTGTTCGTCACGCTGGGTGTTGGCGGCTCAATCGACACGGATAAGATTACAAGTCCGATCATCGGCTTTGTTATTGATCCCAAGGGACTGATGTACAATTTAACCCTCGAGGGTTCCAAAATTAGTCGGATCTCTCGCTGACTTTCTGGTTGGCCGCACAGGAGGATTTGGAGACCAATGCTTTCCCCTCCGCTCATTGTTGCCGTATCGGGCGCCGCCCCGAGCCAAACCAAGCCAAGAAGTTGTGCCGGGCCGGTCTTTTCATTTCAGGCTCGCTTGACCCCCTGCCGCCTTTGAGGCGCCAATGACTTAGCCTGCTCGCCTAGGCGCACGAGCGTTCGCGGCGGACTGTTTCAGCTCATTGCCACAGACGCGTTCGAAAAGAACTTTTACGAGGTTGCCACGCTGCGGGCGCCACCGGGTCGCAATACCGTCATAGCCACCCCGTACACAAAGCGCTTCACAAGCGGAATGACACGGTGGAACTGGTTATGGAATTGTTCGGATCCCCTCGACGGAAATTGGACGCGCTCGATCTAGAATTCGACAGCGACCAAGGTCTGGAGGCGATCTTGCGCCGTGAGCTCATCGAAATCGTTTTCTCCCAACGGCTTGAGCGATCCTGAACTCCTACGCTTCGTCTCGAGCCAATCTGTCGCAGATCCACCCAGAGGCATGACGGATCAACAAAGTTAGGATAAGTTGCCCCTAGGCTATCATTATGATAGTCAATAACTTAGGAGATTTAGCTATAGTGCTCTGCGAAGTTAGTAATTAGTTGGGGTGCAATCATGTCGGCGGATAGCTCCGATCAATCCTATCGCGCACGGAATTCCAAAGCGCACCGGATCTCGACGAAGATTCACCAGCGCTTTGATCATCGCTGAGCAATGTGACGTCCAACGGCAACCCGCGTCTCAATGATCGAGATTCAAGGCGATCTTCGCTGCACCTCACTGGTTCTCGGTCAGAACTTCGCAAGTTGTTGCCAGATCGTCGTCGCCCCAGACACGTGGATCTACGCGGTCGCCTTCTTGGCTCGGTTAGAGCGCTGCGCGTGACGGTTCAATCCAGTCGGCATGTCGAGGGCGACCTAATCCGTCAAAGGTCTCGGCCGTCGACCAAGGCGCCGTTTTTGAGGGCGACTCGCATCGCTCCGAGGGTCCCTTGTCGCTCAGCCAAACGACGTTTTCCCAGGAAGTGTCAGCTTAAACCGCGATTGGTCGTCGACCATTCCGAGAGTCCGAGGAAGAGCCCGATATCAAGTTTAAGCGATCACTATCGAACGTGGGACTGGCGCTTCTGCTTGACGCGGGCGAGAGGCATCCGGCCGCACCGGGACTCTCCTGCTGGCATATAATCAAGCCGGCCAGCAACCCCAGCCCCCCTAAAGTTCTCTTGGATGCGACTCCTGCCTCCAGCGTATTGGTCGCGTTTTCGGACGGGAGGATCCTTTGATACGATCAGCGAGGCTGCGCACGTCCCCTTCCTCGCCGCCTTTGGGGGACGCTCCTAAAGGGGATCCGGTGTCTCTTGCTGCAGCCAGTTGTTTTATGAAGAGCTTGCCCTTAGTTCACCCCAGTGAGAAGTCTGCGTCCTGACTTTCGCTTCCACACTAGCCCCGGATGCAATCTCATTTGGTTGCCTAACGTCTGTCCCCGGAGCTTTTTCCGGTGGCTCTGCGAGCAACAATGAAGCGCTGTTCGACGCGCCTCTTCCTTCGCCTTTTTAGGCGGCTGTGCGCCGGTCGGCACATCTCCCCAAGGCCGCAACTCTAAGGCGGAGTGCGCATCTTCCCGCAGTCGCCCGTCGGACCCCCGGCCTTCTCGCTGGGCGTGATCCGAGGTGAAATTTGCGTCCTGACTTCTCTTCAGCTGGAACGACCGCCGCAGCTGTGGGCTCGCTTGGCTACCCGCACCCCGCCAGTTTTGTCGATGGTCTCCCGAGTTTGGCTCTTCGGACGCGATGAAGCTGGCGGTGCGTCTTCCGGTGGCTTCGCCTTCGGACGCGGTTGCGCCGTTTGAGGGCGCACATTTCCAACTCGGGTATTTTCGGGCAGGGCCAAGGGGGTACTGGAGTCTCGCCTCAAGCCCAGATTCTGCGCACCCACCTTTGCTCTAACAACAGCCGCAGGTCTTCGATTGGCTACCCCGGCACGACCGGCGTCCGTCGCCGATGCGCTCTTCTCATGGATTTGCGACGAGCTGTGGAGCGCTCGTCGACCGCGCCTCCTCCATTGTCCTGGCCTCTTGGGGCGACTGTGCACTCCCATCAGGGGAAATCGAGCGCATCAGCATTCGCATTTGGCAAGTCTTGGGAAGGGCGAATGATTTGAAACGTAGTTGAGATCTCTGATGGCCTCAAGGGGTCCCGCGAGGGCATTCATCTGCTTTCCCGAATGGTCAGCATAGAGCTCCATCGCCTGGCCAAGGTGCTTGCTCTCGGCAAGTTTCGGTGCAGTAGAGAGACTGGCATCGGCATTAGCCCCAAGGTTGTGCCGGTTCCCTTTCGTTAGGAACACAACCGGCGAAGTTGCGCGCGCAAGCTTTTCAAAGCTCACCGTAATGCTGGTTCAGACGTGTTCAGCTTTGTCTGAATCCAGATCCTAGAAACATTTCCCAATCGGCCTGTTTGAAGTATTCAGCCTGATGAGGTCACGGAATTTCCCGGGCGAGTCCCGCTGTGGGGGAGGATCAGATGCCATAGCTTTCTCCTGACACTGTCATGGCAGAATACGCTTTCAGGCTGATATGTAGTCAAAGCCAGTGGAGTGAATACTGGGCTGGGCTCGGAAGCCCGTTCGATCGGGTACCGCCCGGCGTCAATCAACTTAACCCAGCGAAACCGCGGTTGAGTCGAATTTTATGCTTTCCGATGGAATGACCCATTGGCGTACAATCCCCCGAGACAAAGCCAATGGCAGAGTCTCCTGCGGACACTGTGTATATCAGGGATAATTCGAAATTGGTCTTTGGAATTGGCAGAGTAGAGGAGCGCAATTACGCTGCGCACTTAGACCGACGGCAAGACTACCGTGCCGACTTTGTGCACGCCCCCTTTCCGCCGGGTGCCCCTACGGCATCACTGCGGCTTTCAATCGCGAAGCCGCGCGTCCCAAGAGGTGGTTCATGAACGTCGCCTTTGATCCTGAAGTTTACGCCGACAGTCGCGTAAGACATTTCGCAAGACCAACGGCCAATTCGAGGCCGTGACTCTTGCACCGTGTTTCCAGAAGCTGCACGCGAACTTGCGGAGAAGACCGTGACCTACGCGCGAAGCCTACGAGCGCTCCAAGGGCACTGTAGAAGCTGCGCTGGAGACTATTGAGAGATCCTACGATGCTATGGGTCAGGGCGCTGCGGCGCTGAAGCGGAAAATCATCGAGATCGCCCAGCGGAATATGAATTCGGGTTTTGACTTGGCGAGGAGCCTGGCCACGGCCAAGACTCTCGCCGAAATGGTGGAGTTGAGGGCGACTTATTGGCGCAAGCAGTTCAGCGCGCTGTGGCCCAAGCCGAGGAGTTCCACGCGTTGTCCACCAAGGTCGCGGCCGAGATGTCCGAGCCAATCAAGGCGCATGTGAAGCGCAGCCTGGATGAGCTGCGCAAGGTGACGTGAGCCACACACGTGCGAGGTTTCTAGCTCGATGCCGCGCCTATCGGCTGCAAGCCGAATCGACACTTTTCGGCACCCTAGTTATTGATGTGCTGGGGTAAATCATGGTGAGCCGGGGTCAAACTGCGCAGTGACGTCTGCATGAGCCACGCAACTCTCCGCCATTGCTGGCAAATCGTCTTCCGACCCGGGAGGATCCGCATGCCTCGATGACACGAGGAGAGTTTCTCACTCTCGCCTGGCGAGTGGCCAATGACAAGCGAAACGATGGGCTGGATCGTGTAGGAAAAGATCAATTCGGCCACCAGTTGCATGGCGTTCAGAGCACAGGTAGGCTGACTCGACAGGTGCACTCATGACGTGCCCCCTGGCATCCAAGTCAAGCCCAAGCCGCAACTCATGGCCGATCGGCCGCGCGGCGCAGCTCTCTGCCTAACGCGGCGAAGTCGCTCAGCTTCGCAATAACAAGCTCGCCCTGTGTCCGCTAGGTTGTCCGCTAGCCCTTGGCCTGGCATCCTGCGCGGTAAGCACTTTCGCCATGCGCTTACCAGCGCCACTCGCCTGTGGGGGTCCAACGGCTTCGACCGAAAAGGCGGTCGCCCAAACTGGTGATCTGCACGAACCCGTTTGCATTTAACAGCGATGGTCAGGGTCCATTTGCGGTCTTGTTCTCTCAGTCGTTCGCATGCGCAAGAGTGCTCGTCTCCGCGAAATTGAGGAGGTGCAAGGGCTTCGTCGTGTCTGTGACCTTTCGCCGGTCCGCTACCACCTCGCGGTCAATGTCGCCTTGATTACGCAAGGGATGCTCGCGTAGCTGTGCCGCTCGGTGTCGATGACGACCCCGGCATTGTCGGGGGCCATTTGCGTCTGCTTGCCAAACATGAAAGTCAGAAGGACTAACGCTATAAGGCCAGCAATGACCCCGACTGCCTTGCGCAGGGGATGCATGGGCGCATCATAGCACGGCGGGAAATTGGCGCGAGCCAGCGCCGGTCACACGACCTAGGACTTCACTGGCACGAGCTAGCCCAAACCTTTTTAAATCCGTCGCCGTTATCGTCGTTTTCCAGGTAGGCCGCGCCGTTTCCTGAATAGATGAAACGGCCATCGTACGCTCCGAGAGAGATGTAGCCCTTTACGTGCCCGCAGACCCCCTTGCCACTCTTGGAAAGGTGGATGTTATTGAAAGTGGCGCTACTCGCGTCCTTCATCTGGGCGCGAACTGCCTGCTCACCCTCCTCAATCAACTGTTCTCTTGCTCTCACGTCATAGAACAATCGATCAAAATACAGCACCAGGCCGAGCCCGAGCAGCGTAAGGCAAGCCACGGCACTCCACTTCGCTGCCCTAGGCAAGTGTCGGCGGGCTGCTCCGGCATTGAACTCATAATCAAACGGCCGCCGCGCGGACCCGGTAGGCTGCGCGCGATGGATCGCCACGCTCACGGCGACAGGCACGCCCGACCTCCAACGAAACTCAGTTCGCATGTTGGATGCTCAATCGCTGCCCAAGCTCATCATCGGTGCCGAAACGGCGCCGCTGTAGCCCCGGCAACAGCACCTATTGGACCTGCGAGAGCAAGCCCAGTGACGCCGCCAACGGCGCCTCCACTAACCGCCTTCTGGGTGGTCGTGCATCCCACAACGCCAGAGGCCAAGGCGACCACGACCGCAAGAATTGAACACATACGCATAACAATTTCCCTCGCGGAGAACTTAAAGCGGCCCCGGCACTGAGAGACTGAGCTTGCCGGAGCCGCCTAGGGGGAGTGAGTTGAAAAGTCCCGCCCCATTCGACCCCCGACCCAATTAGGGAGGCTAACCCCAAAAATTTACTAGGGACTAAACGCGGAGAGGAACTAATGATCAAAATGATACGCCACGCCTCGCTACGCTTGTGGCTCGTAGTCCGAAGCTAGCGAGTCACCAGGTCATCCAAGGAACTGAATGCTCGCTACATCCGGAGCCGTCCCCCACGAAGACCGGTAATCGGAAGCGGCGTCCGAAAAAGGCAAACACAAAACTTGATTTACTATTGGGTATGGAGCTGGGCCGGCATAGCCAAAACACGCAATTTCTTTCAGGTTGTGCGTTTTCGGCCACGCTACTCGGTGGGATTGACTCGTGCATACATCGTGAGGACCACGAGCCATCCCACCACAAAGGCAAACAGGGCTTGTTCCCATAATTTGACGCGCGCTCTTGACATGGCATCAGAATATAACGCGCTAGGCTACTAGGAAATAAGTGAATTATTAATAATATCCATCCGATGCAATTAGAGCACAAGGCTTGAAACCCTCAAAAAGGCCCTCGGCCTCGGCCTACCCTAAAGAGGCCTCGACTACACCTCCAGGGACTCCCTGGAGCTCAGCCTTTATGGAGGTTGATCCGGGGGGTCCAGTCCAAGGTAGGCCAAAAGCGCCCAATCATAATGCGATCGGGCGCCGCCCTTCCGCCAATTCATTTGCAGACACAATCGCTTAGAATCAGCGAGCATTCTGTCATACATGCCCTTGCCACTGAGACGGGATCCGACAGGCTCTCCTTTACTAGGAGAGCCGCGGACAACGTGTAGTGGCCCCAGATTTGATCTGATCACCGGGATTGGGGTGCGATGAATGCGCGGCATCCCATCGAACTGCGAGGTCAGACACTAGTCGCCGGAGAAGCCCAGGGACCCCGCAACGTCGTTGCTGCGTGAGGTCCGCTTCGCGGGTACGGCCGTGGTTACCGGAGCACCGCTGGCTTGCTCGTCTGAACTCGGGGTAGGCGCCGGGAAGCTCACCGATTTGCCGAGGAGTGCTGTGCTAACCTTCTTGTCGAGCCCGTAGATGTCGGCAAAGGTCGTGACTTTGCCCTTCTCGTCCACCATGGCTGTGAAATAGGTCATGTGCACAAGCACCGGATGGTCCAGCGTCACCGGAGCGTTGTTGCCCTTGTCGAGCAAATCCTGGACTTGCGTTGACGACCATCCCTTGTCCTCAGCAAGCAGAAGCGCGGCAAGCTGGTCCGGATTGGCAACGCGGATACAATTGTGGCCTTCCGCGCGCATGGACTGGTTGAATAGCTCGCGCTTGATGGTGTCGTGCATGTAGACGACGTGCTTGTTGGGAAAAAGGAACTTCAGCTTGCCGAGCACATTTGTGGGCCCGGGAGCCTGGGTGAAGCTGACCTTGGCCATGTTCACGTTGTTCCAGTCAATGCTGCCTGGATCCACCACGCGCCCGTTGTAATTCACCTGCAACCCATGCTCGTTGAGGATCGACGTGCTGCCACCGAACCAACCGCCGTGACGTAAGTTGGGCAGAAAATTCTCCCTCACGATCGTCTCCGGCACCGTCCATTCGGGATTGAAGACGATGGTCTGCATGTTGGCGGAAAAGATCGGCGTGGCATAAGCGAGCTTGCCGACGAGAGTCTTATCCATGTGGATCGTCTTGCCGTCTTTTACGACGTAGAGCATGAACTCCGGCACGTTGTTCCAGACATAGAGGGCGCCGAGGTCTTCCGGCATCCAGCGCCAACGCTCCATGTTGACGAGGATTCGCTCGATCTCCAGCTCGTTGCGCGCAGGCTTGCCGCCTGTTCCTGCATCGTCACGCGCCTTGAGCAACGCCTGGCGCAGGCGCTCGAACTGCTCGTGCTTCGGATGCAGGGACTGGAGATAGGCATCGGGCGCGCTCGCGGTGGCGATCTCTGGCAAGACGGCCTTCGGATCGCGCAAGGGGGGCGCTTGGTCGAACAGGGCGCTGACCTCAGGGGGGTTCAGCCGACCGCCGCGGGCAAAGCGCGCATATTTCAGGATCGCAAGATCAAGCTTGATCTCGGCGACGGCTTGCGCCTCCGGGCTCGCCGGGAGCTCCCCTGCCGGAGGCAGTTCGAAGGCAGCGGCCGAAAGGCCCCAATCGTCCGCCTTCCCGATCTCGAACAGGGCCGCCTGGCCCCTGGCCGAGAAACCCATCTCCGTCATCCACAGAGGCCCGCCCGTCCGCATCCTATAGAAGGCATCGAGCGCGGCGAGATCGTCTGGATTCGCACCCTTGCGTAGCGAAGGATCGGCTAGCTTGCCGCGAATGCTTTTCACGACGGCGTCTAGTGGGGCCGCTGAATTTACGCTAGGACCTGGTGGGGTGCTCGGCGAAGCTGGTGGGGTGACCGAGACGAGTGAGGTGGCGACCGAGGCGCGCCCAGCCCCATCTTGGGCGCGCGAAGAGCCGCCGACGGTCAAGGCTAGGACTTGAGCCGCGAAAAGAAGCGCCACGATTGTAAGGCGTCCGCGCATCCCCATCCCCCTGCCGCCTAGACAGATTAGCGCCATAAGGTGCCTCCGGCCAAGCGGTTCGGGATGATCTCCACTTATTGCCGTTCGGGTACTCCTGCGCAAAGCCCAATAAACAGTGGAAAATGGGATGTTGGCCACACTCCCCGACGACGTTGTCGGGCTATGGTCGAGAGAAGACAAGAGAAGAAGAAAGCGATGAAGAAGGGAGGAAAGAGAGAAAGAGAGGAGGGGCGGCAGACCGCGGCGGAAGAGGCGAAAGGCTGGGGGGAGGGGGGGGTAGTGGGGTAGACGGAGGGGAGGGAGGAGAAGGAGAAGGAAGGGGGGGAGAGAGGCTCGACCGCGGCAGAGGGAGAGGGGGGCGGGAGAGGAAGGGGCGAGAAAGTGAGAGTGGAGGAGGTGTGTGGAAACGAGAAAGAAGGAGAGAAGTTGGGGGGAGGTTTTAGATGGGGGGGGAGCGGAGAGGGGAGGTAAGGGGGGGGCTGTGGGGGGGTCGCGGGGAGGGAAGAGGCAGGGGGTGGGAGCGCGGTGGGGGAGGGGGGGGGCGCGGGGGGTTGATAGACGGGTTTTCGGGGAACGGCGGGTTGGGAAGGGGAGGCTAGTTGAAAGGAATGTCGGGGGGGAGTGGGGTGGTATGGCGGAAGGATAGAAGGGGGAGGAGGGGGAGGGGCATGGTTCGAGTTTTTGGCTGGGTGGTTTTTTTGTGGGTGGGGTGGTCGACGGGGATAGAGCTGGGAGGGGTGAGGTAGTTGCTAGGGACAGAGGGCAGGGGGCGCGGACCGGGACGCGGGACGGAGAAGGGGGGAGGGGCGTGTTGAGGAGCGAGGGGCGGGGGGAAGACGGTGTATTTGTGTTTTGCGTTGAGATGGCTGCTCGCGGGAGGGCGGTCGCGGAGAAGAGCAAGAGCGGAGAAGAAAGTGCGCCCAGACAGCCAGAGACGTCATGTGTGGTCGCTTCGCTTAAGGGTGTTCCGGTATGGGCCAGTTGGTAAGATAAAGCGGGAACACAAGAAAAAGTTCAGGAAGGGAAGAGGGAGAGGTGGAGGGGAAGTTATATACAAAGCTCTCAAAGCGGCAGTATTAGAAGAAGGAGCGCAGGCAAGCTCTCTGATCAGCGTCTCGCTGAAGCGCTTCTAGCCAGCCGCCTATAAAAAGAGGCCACGGCGATTAGCTCAAACCCCTTTCCGGTTGGCATTAGAAACTGCCGCCAAGTTGGAATTGGTCAGTCTGGTTCAGGGCTTGAAGCACGTCGTGCAAAGCTACTGACAGATCATTCGCTACCGCCGCTACCGACAAGCTATCCGGGAACGAATAGTCCTGTAGGATCTCAAGTGCTCGCTCCATGATGCAGACCGCCTCCTCATCCTTCTTGATGTGACTATTGGCGGAGACTCCGTGCCAGTCGAGCACCCGGGCGAGCTTGTTGTCCTCCCCATTGGCTTTATACTTCACCTGAGCTCGCAACCTCGTCAGCCGCTCGATGGCTCGTCTCTGGTTCTCGATATCGGCCCTGTATTGGGTGATATCTTTGCGGATCGTCTGCTCTATTACGGCACCTATGTCCATCGAGGTCACATCTTGCTCAGCGTGAATTATCATTCCGAGCTTCACCGCAAGGACCTCGAGAGCATGGACATCGAGGTTATCAGGAAGAGTAGGTTCTACTTGGCCAGTGGAGTCGTATCGCTCGCGGCGCTTTTTGTCGGAAAGGACGTCGTAGGCGGCGACGAGTTTTTTGAATGCTTCGACGGACCCCCCGCTGTCAGGGTGTGATATTTTGGCTCTGAGCCTATAGGCTCTATGGATCTCGTCTTGCGTCGCATCCCGGTCGACGCCCAGTACGCGATAAAGGTCACTCACCGACGCGCGCCTGCCCCTACTTACATCCCTCGTCAGCCTACGAAGACCGACCGCTAGGCTATAAACTAGGAGACAGACAGGAAGTTCCAGTCTGGACAGAGCAACGGCGCGGAGCCCTGTGAGGGCCAATCTTTGGTACCGCGCGCCAGTACTTCAGCATAGTGAGTAGAAATTCAGAAGGTCCGGTATCAGCTTCGAATTAGCCAAGTAGGCTCGGGCCCGTACCGCAATGAGAAGCGCGTGGCTCGCACCGGCCTGCCTTTTTGCGCTAGTATCGGCGAATGACCGATGCGCGTAACCTCCAAGTGAACGTGCAGGGGAGCGACATCGTCGTCACGTTGGAGGGCACGAACTTCAAGGTTGTCTACCATAAGCCGCCAGGCTCGCCGCAACTGATGGCGAAGTGGTACTCCACGAAGGACAAGCACGCTGGAGAAGCCAAGCGGGCAGCGTTTCTCGCCGACGCCTGGAGAGCCGCCAAGGAGAAAGCCCGGGAGCTAGGCTGGCTAGTGTAAGTTCAGCAAGCCGACGTCACAATGCCCGGCACAAGTTTTAGGGTTCTCTACACCAGCATAGGTAAAGGGCAGCTCGTGACCAACTCCTTTTCCTCAGCAAAGGGCGTAGGTGAAAAAGTCTGCGATTGCCTTCCCAAAAATTTCTGGTACTCGCTTGGTCGGTCGCCAACGCCAAGGGGCACGAGGTAGGGTGGGTCTGTAGCAGCTACCGGTTTTAACAGCGGACGCGGACCCCGAACACCCGCAGCCCCGTGACTACTTCAGTATCCCCGCCATGGAACGTTAGCCAAGCCGACGAGTTTATGGATCCGCGGGAGGGTTATCGTTCTGTGTTCCCGCCAGGACCCATCCTTTGGGGGTGACCGGCTCGTTGGACAGGGCTTCCGTGCTCTAATTTCCGCAGCCAGCGCACCCTCTGGTTTGTTGTTTAGTCAAGAGGAGGGACGCGGTGGTCAGCTTGCGTGTGCAGTTCCATGAGCATTCGAGGAGGCAACGCCTCCAGCGACGGATCGATCTACTAGTAGCGAGCTCTACTCGCCACTACGGAAGGAGGGCAGTCCAAAGTACCTGGATCGATCCCTTACTAGACAGCGAGGAAATGCAGGACGCCAATCCAATCGGTGACAGTGGTCTGGCCGAGGCGATTGCTGAAGCATTTCGACGAGGGCAGGAGGTGGCTGATACTGCGGGTCATCGCCGCGGTCGCTGATGGGTGGATATGCACTGGTGGGAGTGCCACGCTAAAAGGGAAACGTCTTGATCAAGTCTTTCTGCCAGTCCGCAACGAAAGCTGTTACGGCCTTAGTTGCGCAAATACCACACCAGTCCCCGTAGCCGTGAGCCCCTTGCGGCAACCAAATAATGGGTTTAGTGCCCAAATGCCACACCCAAACAACGATATTGCCTTCTACCATTTTGGGCCATCGACTCAGAACTGCAGCCAGCTACACGCCTCCCTGGCGGATGATGTAGCAACCGTTGTTGGGTGGTATACGGATCATTTGCTCAACAAGATGGAGTTGATCGAGGCTGTCATTGCCCTGCGCCAGCAGGTCGAAGGCCAACTTCGCAAAAACGAGTACTACGTGGCCTTAATGAAGCTTGATGAGGTTATGGCGGTCATAAAGCCGGCTGAAAGCATTGAGGACGAATACTCCAGAGAAAGCGATTTCACCGTTGATAGCTTCTCAATGGCGCGGTTGTTCGCGGACAAGCGCAAGCGCAAGGCTGAAGCCGTATTCCCTCCGTGCGCACGCGGGTCACGGCCGCGTTAGGAACGTCAGGCGCCACGGACGCTGGCGCCGTCCAGGTAAAATTCCCTAGCGGACAGCTTCCTTCGTCTTATCCTATTAATCGTGGAACGCGCTAAGGGGAGATGACAATGGCGCGTTTTTTGGCGGGGAACCGGTCATAGGCATGTTTGCCGGGTCAACCACACTAGCGTTGGCAGCCGAAATTGAGGGGTCAGGCTACCTATGGCCGGGTCGTTACCAGTGGTGGAAAGATCATTTGTACTGACCCTTACGCCTTCCACGCCCAAGAGACTAAGTGCGATTGATATGCAGTGGCTTCTCCAGCGCTGAGTGAAAGTTGGCTTCGTCGCATTTAACCTAGCCACCCCTCCTCTGTGCTGATTGAAAGGCTGGCGTGGAAAGCAATTAAGCATCCCCGTTTATGGACGCAACGCAGCAGACGAGCAATTGGTCGCTAAGAGTAACCACCCCGGACGGGGTTGGCATTAGTGTGCAGGTTTGGGGCGACGCCGAGGGACCCGAAATCGTCTTCATTCACGGGGTGCTCCAGAGCCATCTCTCGTGGTCACAGCAGATCCAGAGTCCCCTCGCCCGCAGATTTCGCCTGATTACCTATGATTTCAGAGGGCACGGCGGGTCGGACAAGCCTTCCGACCCAAGTCTTTACAATGATTCCGGCCGGTTCGCTGACGAGCTAAAGGCCGTGATGGACGCTGTGGGAGTTAAGCGCCCGATACTCGTGGGATGGTCGTTCGGAACGCGAATTATTGCCGATTATCTGCTCAAGTTTGGAATGGCCCGCTTGGCGGGAATCAACTTTGTAGCTCCAGTAATCAGTTCAAACCCCGATCATTTTGGCCCCCGCATCGAGCAGTTGGCTGAGGCCAGAGACGAGGACTTTGCAACAAGCATCCGTGGAACAAGGAAGTTCCTTCGCGCGTGCTTCTTGAGGAAGCCCGCAAAGGATGCATTCGAAACAATGCTTGTTGTCAGCGCCAGCGTGCCTCCGCAAATTCGGCGCTCGTTTAATAGGCCGACAAGCGACGCGGAATCATTGCAAGATTTACTGCGCTCACTTACCCTGCCTGCGCTCATATCACATAGCCTCGAAGATCAAGTGGTCTTGCCGGAGTTGAGCCGGTGGTTGGCAACAATAATTCCCACGGCACAGCTATCCTTCTATCAAGCGAGCGCACACGCGCCCTTCTTCGAGGAACCGGACAGATTTAATCGTGAACTCGAAGCCTTCGCCACCCATGCGAACCAAGTTTCGGACCCCAAGCGGAACCAGGCGCGCTGAAGAGCGTATGCAACGGTGCTTGGTGCCATGACAGACTTTCTGACCGTCGATTGGTCAACGATTCCGGCTCCCGTCGATGACGGAGCCGCAAGGCATTTGGCCACAAAATCAATTCCCTCGGTTTCTCTTGCGGCAACCGACGGCCGCAGGGTCGATCTCGCAGGACTTTCGGGTGCGACCGTGGTTTATGCCTACCCCATGACTGGCCGGCCAGGCGTCCCGCTACCCGATGGGTGGGACAAGATGCCGGGCGCGCGCGGATGCACACCGCAGTCCTGTTCGTTTCGCGACCATTTCGCAGAGTTGAAGTCGTTGGGGATTGAAAACGTCTTTGGACTTTCGTCGCAGACGACCGAGTACCAGCAGGAAGCAGCAGCACGCCTCCACCTACCGTTTGCACTTTTGTCAGATCGCGATTTTGCACTCACCGACGCCCTGCAATTGCCGACCTTCGAGATGGCTGGGGTACGATTATTGAAGCGGCTGACGATGGTGCTCTTAGACGGACGCATCGAGCATGTTTTTTATCCCGTCTTTCCGCCAGATCGCAGTGCGTTGCAGGTCGTTGACTGGCTACGTAGAGGCCGGCCTTAGGACGTCATTAAGCTGTCCTAAAAATCTGATGTGATTGTGTCGCAAGCAGAGTCCCTATGCGCGTACGAAGCTTCTTCTTTTTGGCTAGTCTGATCGTCGTAGCTGCCCCGGCGGTTGCTGCTCCGGCATCCGACGAAAATAACCCCCATAACGTCGTGATCTTTGTGGCCGATGGCTTGCGGTCCGTCATGGTCAACGACCAGACCGCGCCAAACATGGCAAAGCTGGCGCGCGAGGGGGTACGCCTCGTGAACAGCCATTCTCTGTTCCCGACTCTAACCATGGCGAACGCGTCGGCGATCGCAACTGGGCACGCTCTTGGCGACACGGGCACGTTCGGAAACACCATCGATGTCGGCTTCGAGGTCCCAAGCGTTGGCAATACGGTCACGCCATTCTTGGAAAACGATGCCGTGCTTGGCGATGTCGACGAGCACTTTGCCGGGAACTACCTCGGCGAGCCGGGTCTTTTCGAGTTCGCACGCGCCAAAGGCTACAGTACGGCGTCCATCGGCAAAGTCGGGCCGACCCTCCTGTTCGATCACACCGAGCGCACCGGCTTACAGTCGATCGTCATCGACGATTACACCGGTACGCCCAGAGGTATCCCCCTTGCACCCGAAGTCACTGAACGATTGACGACCATGGGACTTCCCGTTGTGACGCCATCCCGGGGCGCTAACGGGAAGTCCCCAACGCTGTCGGCCAACGTCGTGCAACAGGACTTCTTCGCAGCCGCTGCCACTCGCGTCGTCTTGCCGCTCTTCGCGTCGCGGCGACAGCCGTTCATCCTTGTTTTCTGGTCGCGTGATCCAGATGGGACCCAGCACTACCAAGGCGACAGCCTGCAGCAGCTCACACCAGGTATTAATGGGCCGACATCGCTGGCAGCAATTCGCAATGCCGATGACGATCTCGGCCGCATCCTTGCCGCGCTGAACGAACTTGGCCTTGCTCAGAATACCGATATCGTGGTCGTCTCCGACCACGGTTTCTCGACGATTTCCAAACAGAGCGTCACCAGCCCCGCCAGTAAGATGCACTATGGCGATGTACCGGCTGGCTTTTTGCCGCCGGGTTTCCTCGCGATCGACCTCGCCAAAGAATTGAACATGAGCCTGGTCGATCCCGACAATGGCTATGCTCCGGTTCCCGACGGGACCTATCCCAAATACGACAACGGGCTCATTGGCGGCGACCGGGACCATCCCAAACTCGTGGTTGCCGCAAACGGCGGATCGGACCTCATCTATATCCCCGACGGCGACCAGGAGATGGCCGGAAAGGTGGTGAAGATCCTGCTGGCGCAAGACTATGTCAGCGGCATTTTCGTCGACGAAAGGCTCGGCAAGTTTTCTGGCACGTTGCCATTGTCCGACATCATGCTCGATGGCTCCGCCGTCACGCCGACGCCGGCGATCGTCGTGAGCTTCCGCTCGTTCGATACCATTTGCGGAGAGCCGGTGCGCTGTGCGGTGGAGGTGGCCGATACCAGTTTGCAACAGGGCCAGGGCATGCACGGCTCGTTCAGTCGCGCCGACACCTGGAATTTCATGGCGCTTGCCGGGCCCGATTTCAAAACTGGCTTCGTCGACATGGCACCCGCAAGTAATGCCGATATCGCTCGGACCATCGCTGCCGTGATGCGCCTCGACATCAAGGACCGGGGCAAGCTCATCGGCCGCGTGCTTGGCGAAGCGATGAGCGGTGGCACGATCCCTGAAGTTCAGAGTTTCGTCCTTATGTCCGAGCCGGCCGACAATGGCCAGCAAACCGTGGTAGACCTCCAGAAAGTTGGCGATGTTCGGTATATAGACGCTGCAGGATTTCCAGGACGCACGGTCGGTCTCTCGTCACGTGTTGAAACCCCCGGAGATCAAGCTTCGTCATCAGTCGGCCCACCGCCTTAGCACTTCGCCGTTTGTTGGTTCACGCTTCCGCCGTGACCATCCTCCAGGTTCGGCCCTGCTTCGTTCAGCTCGGGCGGCGAGCTTTCGAGCAACTGCAAATCCAGACCGTCGACTTCCTGCCGGTCTCCCCGGCGATTCCCTGGACTAGGGTACATGCCGACCGTGGTGGCATCGCAGCGCAGGGTAGTTACTCCAGCGGAGCTTGCGACAGAAAATGTCGAGATCCATTTCACAATTGGGGACAAGTCGGTCCTGTGCGCCTCATTGGTGGGTTAAACATGAAAAGCAGGCAATCGTGGTTCGACTAAATGAACCGTGCTATTACCCTCGCCCAGGTTGGAGATAATGGCAGACGACCTCGGCCGAGTTCGACTGCTGCATGCCATGTTCTAGCTGGCGGTTGGCGATAGTGGGTATCAGGAGCCACTCTCGTACTTGAACCCGGCGACAAGTGAGAGCAGTGATTGCCACCGCATGGCCTATGCCAAAAAACTCCATGGCGCAGACGGTGAGCGAGTGAGTTCAAGACTTCCCTGCACGCCGCTCGTCCTTGCCAAGCCCGGCTCAGGCGCCCCCCCATTCTTCCTGGTCCATGGCATACGCGGGAGTGTGATGGAGCTGACACAGTTGGGCAAGCTTATCGACTACGAGGGCCCTGTCTATGCAATACAGGCACGCGGTCTCGACAGGGTCGAGCCGCCCATTGATAACGTCGACGAGATGGCGGACTATTATTTGCGAGCCATCTCTGAGATTTAGCCCCGTGGGCCTTATTTGCTCGCGGGTTATTCCTTTGGTGGAATGGTTGCGCTCACTATGGCTCAGCAACTTAGGCAGGCATCCGAAAAAGTGGCGCTTCTGGCGTTTCTGGACAGTTACGCAACACCGCTCACTTGGCCTTTGACCGTTAGACTGGATGTTCAAGCGCGCAGAGCGCAGCACTGGCTCAGCTGGCTACTCAAGGCGCCTCTTCGGGATAAACTAGCTTTCGTCCGCTTCCATTTGAGCGGTCGCGACCAAAGAGCCGAGCGCCGTTTTGGCTCGCCCGTACGGCAATGGTTATCACCCCAGGATTTGACTGTACCGGCGGATATGCAGGCAGTCCAGGATGGCCTTGTTAATGCACTTGCCAAATATCGCTCGAGTTTCTATGCGGGAAAGATCACCTTTATACAGCCCACAAAGACGCTGCATGTCTTTCCGCGCAATCCCAGATCCGTGTGGGGCCGGCACGCTGCGGAGATCGAAATTCGTTCAACGCCGGGCGATCACCGTACGCAGCTCGAGCAGCCCTTTGTAACCGAACTAGCCAACGTTCTCGCTCAATGCATTAAAGAAGGGCTCTCGGGAGCAACCGATCCGGGCGCTGCTACTCTGTTTCTGGGCCATGCCAAGCGAAAACGAATATTCCATGCTAAAGCAATACGTCTTCTGGGAGACCAATGTCAAAATTGATCGTGATCGAGGACGCCGCCTCGGCCAGTCTTTCACCGGCCCCAATTCCACCAGATTGGATCCTGGCTGGTAAACCCGAGGCGCGAAACAAGACCGTGGCGATCACCCAGGATCGCACTTCATCGATCATGGTTTGGGCATGCACGGCTGGACGCTACGAATGGCACTTCAGCCAGGATGAGACGCTTGTCGTCATTTCCGGGGAAATGTTCGTTACTACGGAGAGCGGCGAAGAAAAGCGGCTTGGCCTAGGCGACGTGGGATTCTTCCCCGCAGGCAGCTCCTGTACAGCCCGCATCGATGATCACGTCAGGAAGATTGCCGTTCTCAGAATGGATCTGCCGCTGCCGTTGAGTATCGGTGCACGGGTCTGGCACAGATTGCTGCTGATTACGGGGCTAAGGGGTCAAAAGTAATTGGTGCCCACCCTTCGCTTCTCAAGCTCAAATGCAATTCGAGATGGATAGATGAGTCAACGAAACGCGAGACTTTACCCCGGTGACCTTGTGGAAGTGAGGGCGCCGGACGAAATCGCCCAGACGCTGAATGCCAATGGAGCGCTGGACCATCTACCGTTCATGCCTGAAATGCTCGAATTTTGTGGGCAAAGATTTCGGGTCTCCAGGCGAGCAGTAACGACATGCTTTTATGGACCCGGCTCGCTGCTGGGGTTCAATGCCGATGACGCCGTTACTCTCGATGGCGTGCGCTGTTCCGGCGCTGCCCATGACGGCTGTCAGAAGTTGTGCGTGATTTTCTGGCGCGAAGCATGGCTCCGAAAAGTGGAAGAGACCACGACCCAATCAAAAGTGAACTTGCGGGCGGTGGATCGATTGCGAGCTCGCCTTAAGGTCATGACTGACCCTAAAACCTACTATTGTCAGGCCAGTGAATTACCGAAATTCGCTCGTTCCATGTCGCGACGGGAAAGACTGAGAAATTACTTTAGCGGACTCAAGGCTGGCAACTTCGATGTCCTGCAAATGGCAAAGAGCACTGGAACATTTCTCTTTTGGAGAATCCGCCGCATATTCCTCGGCCCGTATCCGCACGGAAGCAATAAGTCCACGCCAGTGGAAAGTCTGAATCTCCAGCCTGGAGAATGGGTAGAAGTGAAATCGATGCAGAGCATCATCGAGACGTTAAACGAGCAAGGGTACAACCGCGGGCTGAAATTCTCGACTGACATGCGTCTCTGGTGCGGTCGACGGTGCCAGGTTAAGGGACGGCTCGACAAGATAATTATGGACGGAACAGGTCAGCTCCGGCAGCTCCGCAATACCGTTTATCTCGAAGGCTCAACCTGCGGATGCTCCTATATGGGCTTTGACATGGGAGGGTGTCCGCGCTGTGAGGTCACCTATTGGCGGGAGATCTGGCTGCGCCGATCCGAAGGAAGCACTGCTTCATCAACGTCCCAAGGCCCTCGGTGAACGTGTTAGCAACGCCGCGAGGGATCTGACGCTAATGGCATCAATGCGTCGAAGGTCTGTGTACGGCCTCAGATCTTCTGGAGTAAGGCCACGCCCGATCCCCGCAGAACAGTTCCTTGAAGTTTCTGCAGGATGGCATGCACGGTAGACTTCATTTCTACCGGAAGGGTGGAAGGGCTCGGGACGCGCCCATATTTGACGGCGTGTTGGGAAATGTCACGGAAGTCAATGGTCTTCCAGCCACGCTTTGCGTAGAAGTCCTCCCAGTCGCCCGGAGCGAAGATCATAGGCACCCCAGCCGCGTCTAGGTGTCGGCCCCATGTCCGCTGGACCCATTTGATGGTCCCGGGGCTGACCACCTCTACGATCCAGTACTGAAAATGCGGCTGGGCATGGATGTTGGCGGCTAGCTCCGTCACCTGTTCTTGCGTGAGATACATGAGGAGGCCTTCCGACAGCACCATGGCGAGTGTCGCTTGAGCGTCGAGTTTGCTAAACAAACGCTGTCGAAGCGGCGCCTCTGCCAAGTCCAGAGCGACGACATCGAGCGTGCAACTGGTCTGTTCTCCTGCGAGGGCCGGTCTTCTTTATGTCGACAATTTCCGGTAAGTCGACTTCCACCCATCGCAAGTTCTGTGGCAGCTTCAGACGATAGGCGCGTGAATCCAGGCCGGCTGCGAGATTTACGACCATATCAATCGGAGCGCGTGCCAGCTGCTCAAGAATTAACGTGTCGAACAGTAGGGTTCGAATCGCGATGTACATTGCGTTATTCATTTGCTTGCCGATCAGCTCGCCGCGCTCACCGGCTAGCTTGCGCGCGTAGGGATCGCTGAAGAGAGCATCAGGACGTTCGGACTCCTCCGCCCGGTGATAGGCGACCCAACGCGCTGTATCTGCAATCGATCGGATGAGGGAATCGTCGCATGGAGGCTCCAAGTGACATTCGTTTCGTCCAGATGGTGGGATTAGCACCGCATCCTAAAGGAAGATTCCAAACAATGCGCCGTCGTCTTTCGGGGGGACCGATGACCGGCGCTCCTGATCTGGCCAAACCTCTTCCGGCCTTGTCAGCCGGCTAGACGAAATCGCCGCTCACGCCTGCTGGGCGCTTGGGCCCTCCCTGCGGTGCTACAGCCCGAACATCACGGCTTCGGTATAGGCCAGGTCTCCCAATCGAGGCTGCTCCGGTCCCCTAAAGTATTTTGGCGTCACACCCTCGAAATACCGACCTACGAGGCCGGGGATCGGACCATTGGAATCAATGAGAACCAGAGGCCTCCCGCGCAAGGCGAGGAAGCGTCCTATTGGTCGCGCGAAGCGAACGAAGTCTTTCACGTCTCGGCAGTAAACCAGCTGCACGCATGGTATCAGGCCCTTTACCAAGCGTGGAAGGAACACAAATGGATAGGCGCGGTCGGGTGTCGTGCACCACAAACTCATACATCCATATCCAGCGTGGTCCCGCAGCAGATCCCGCTCGTAAGGTTCAAAGGGCACTTTCGGCTCTATGTGTGGCCCGCTCGACGTCACTTTACCGCCGGCTCCGTTTCCACTCAGCGATGGAATCGCCACAAACTGTCCGCTGCTGTATCTTGAAAACCCCTGCACCTCGATTACCGGTAACACATGTGTTTGGGACGAAATATTTACATAGGTGACGTTCTTAGTCTTAAGCGCTTGCAATGTAAGTAAAGGCGCGTGGACCCTGAAGGGAGGGTCTACATACCAACTCGAAACATTGCATCGTATTGTAAACGCATCGCCTGTTCGAACTGTCGAAAAAATCAACAAGAGGACACCGACCGGAGTGCCATCGTTGTCCAGAAGATATCCATATCTTGGCAAACCTGGCGGAGCGGAATGTCTGGACAAACGCTCGAGAGCTCGCAGCCAATACCTGACGCTACGGCGAGGGAATCCCCGGGCCAGAATATTCGCCACGCCGTTCACATCGGAATCGAGGATTTGACGACACCGGATCTTGGGATAGGATTGGCACGATTTTGGCATTGACCTTGCTACCGAGACTTGACCACGAAGTGATCAAAATTTTATGTGCTTAGTTGGATGCAGTCACAGTTGGAATCAATGCCAATCAAATTAACGATAACATCACAGATCCAGCAGATTGCCGAAGAGCAAGGAAAAACACTCGCGCCGTTAACGGATGATTTGATCCTGCTGGAATCGGGACTTGACTCTCTTTGCATCGCCATTCTCGTCGCGCGCCTCGAAGATCTGCGGGGAATTAATCCCTTCACTGCGTCCGATGAGACATATTTTCCCGTAACGTTGGGCGATTTCATAAGTTTCTACGAAGATGCTGCCAAGTGATGTAAGGGCGCTTCGGGACGCTCTGGGCAAGACGTCGCACTGTCCGAGCCGTTTTCTCTGGAGCCCTTCGTCCAGCTTCGCTCTTGGCGACCTCGTGCACGGGTCCACCCTCGGCGCTAATCTACCGATGCTCTCGGGCCATTCGGTTCTCATTGCAACTCGTGATCAACTTACGACCGCGTTGGCGCTGATTGAGTTGGACGGGGTTGTGCGTCGGCTTACCCTTTGTCCACCCGACTTGCCTTCCGAATATCTTCCCTCGGTGATTGCAAACGCCGGCATCGACGCGATCGTGTCCGATCGCGATCCAACGGAACATGGTAGCTTAGGCATTCGGCTACACGTGAAGTGCACTTCGGAGATTGGGCCTAGGGTAGATATCCAACTCGATCACTCCCCAACCGAATGGGTTCTTCTCACATCGGGCACCACCGGTCTGCCGAAGATGGTTGTGCATAGCTTGGCGAGTTTGACGGGGGCAATCAAAACCGAGGTAGGAACGAATCCGGTCATTTGGGGGACCTTCTATGATGTTCGCCGCTATGGCGGACTCCAAATTCTTTTCCGCGCGGTCCTCGGCGGGGGGTCATTAGTACTTTCGAGTGTCGGGGAGCCATCGGGCCAATACCTCGTTCGCCTCGGCGCGCACCGTGCCACACATATCGTGGGCACTCCGTCACATTGGCGTCGGGTACTCATGAGTCCGGCAGCACGTGGGATTTCCCCAAAATATGTTCGCTTAACGGGAGAAATTGCAGACCAAGCGATTCTGGACAGTCTGCGTTCGTTCTATCCGCAAGCTCGTATCAGCCATGCCTTTGTTTCGACGGAAACGGGCGTCGCAATTGAAGTTGATGACGGCATCGAGGGCTTCCCGGCGAATATAGTCGGTCCGAACGACGGTGATTTAGAACTCAAGGTGGATGACGGCTCGCTGCGTGTCCGTTCGCTGAGGACCGCGAGCGGTTACGTCGGGGCGGAAGCCTCAGAGCTTGTTGACGAAGAAGGCTTCGTGGACACCGGAGATATCGTCGAACTTCGCGGCGATCGCTATTACTTCCTCGGCCGAAGGGGAGGAATCATCAATGTGGGCGGACTGAAGGTTCATCCGGAGGAAGTTGAGGCAGTCATCAATCGCCATCCGGCGGTACGGATGTCGTCCGTCCGGTCGCGGAAGAATCCTATTACTGGGTCCATCGTCGTTGCTGAGGTGGTCCTTAAAGTGGAGCCCGCCGACGGCGACGCGAGCACGTCGACGGCGGAACTGAAGGACGAGATCTCACGGATGTGCCGCAACGTATTGGCCCAACACAAGGTTCCGGCGGTGATCCGCATTGTGGCTGATTTGGATCTCGGCGCTACGGGCAAAATAGTTCGTCATGCGTAGTGCTTGTTGGCAAGCGCATTTGAAATAAACTCGGCCGGGCCGTCGATCAGGGAATTGGTGAGCGCCGCAGCCGCGACGACGATCGCCAGGTAGCCAATGAGTGCTGCCGACCATGAGACTGACCGGAGGTCGCCGGTTCGGACAACGCACCCGGCAACGCTCCTACGCTAGAACGTCCTCTGGGATGCCAACTAAAGGACAATGACTCCCCCGGTCATGCGCGAAGGCCCAATAAAGCTCTCGTGCCTTGAGGAATACTGGTCCGGGCTGCAGCGGCCGATCATCAATCCGCGTGATTGGAAGTACCTTCCCAAAATTTCCGGTCGCGAAAATCTCATCAGCACCAACCAACTGCGGATAGCGAAGCGTGGTTTCGATGACCTGGATACCTTCGGCGCGCAATAACTGCGTCACACGGCGACGTGTGATGCCATTGAGAAACGTGCCATTGGCAACTGGCGTAAAGACCAACCCATCCTTTGCCATCATAATATTCGAGTTCGCAAGTTCCGCGACATTGCCTAGCATGTCGCAAAGCACGCAATTGTCGAACCCACGTGACTTCGCCTCAAGCACGGCGCGTGCGCTATTTGGGTAAAGGCAGCCGGCCTTGGCATCAACTGGCATAGTATCAATCGTCGGCCGACGGAAGGGCGAGAGCGTGATAGAGAATCCGGTGGGATTCGGCATTGGCGCTTCGTAAAGCGTGAGGCACCAGCGGGTCGAGTCAGGATCCGGCGACACCGATGCTGGACCGCCCTGCTCTGCCCAATACATTGGACGAATATAAAGAGCAGATTGCGGGTCGAACCGCTTCAGACCTGACTTGACCAACTCCAACCACTTGTCGACCGTCACGCAAGGCCTAAGCCACATTATTTCGGCTGACTGATTGACACGGGCGCAGTGACTATCGAGATCTGGGGCCACCCCCTCGAATGCGCGAGCGCCGTCGAAGACGGAGGAGGCGAGCCAGAGCGCATGGGTCCGCGGCCCCATGATCGGCACATTGCCTTCCAACCACGCCCCATCGAGAAAGGTCCAGGTTTTGGACCAGGGAGCGCCATTACCCATGTCGATCCTCCGACCCTAAAGCGGGACCTCAATGAGATTAGGTCCGCCACTGGCCAGACCTGTGCCGAGCATCATCCCAAATTCCTCAAGCGAGGTCACGCGACGAGCTGGGACACCCAAGCCCTTCGCCAGCGATACCCAATCGAGATCAGGTCGGCCTATTTCAAGTAGCTGTTCGGCGGTCCGGCCATACGCACCCGCCCCCACGCCAGCCCATTCCGCTTTGACAACGGCATAGGTCCGGTTGGCGAAGATCACGACGGTCACTGGCAGCGATTCACGCACCATAGTCCAAAGCGCCTGCAGCGTATGCATGCCACCACCATCGCCCGAAAGACAGAGCACCGGCCGCCCTGGACAAGCGATAGATGCTCCCACGGCCAATGGCATGGCGATCCCAATCGAACCACCAGTATTGACCAGCCAATCATGTGGCTTGGCGCCCTTGGTCTGCGCCAGCAGCGCACGACCCGACGTCAACGACTCGTCGACAACGATCGCCGCCTCCGGCAGGAGCGCGCCCACGACCGGTGCGAGGCCAGCCGTCGTGATCTCACCAGTCGGTAGCGAGATCGGTATTGCATCCTGGACCCGGCCGCAGGCGTTTTGCGACAGGCCCAGGGCCTCGACCAGCATTGCCAGCGCTCCGGCGCTATCCTCGCTTGGTTGTGCGAGCGTGAGGACCGTGCTGTCTGGGGGCGTCAGTATCCCAGGTCGGCCTGGATAGGCGAAGAAGGCGACGGGAAGAGGAGCACCGACTAAGATGAACTGCCGATACCGCGCCAGAAGCTCGATTGCTTGGTCCAGCAGAAAAGGCACTCGTTCGACGCTTGTGCGCCCAGCGCCGCGCTCGAGGCGTGTAAATCCGAAGGGCGCCAATATGTGCGCACCGGTGGCGGCCGCGATGCGCCCTGCATTTTCAAGCCCCATGCCGTAGAGACCGTTGCCGGAGACAATGAGGGCAGTCGGCGCGCTTGAACGGAGCAACGCCGCCGTGGCCTCGACGGTTGCGATCGTCGGCAGGGGTGCCGAAGCGATCGCCGGCAACGAGACCGGCCCAGCGCTTGTCCCCCAGGCAGTGTCTACCGGAACGATGAGTGTGGCGATGCGACCAGGGGCGCTGCGCGCGGCGACGATAGCTTCAGCTGCGTCCAGTGCGAGCCCCTCGGCAGTCCTTGCCGTCCGTACCCAAGCGGACAAAGGCCTGGCTAAGCCTTCGATATCGGAGGTAAGCGGCGCGTCGAGCGGCTGATGATACGTAGCGTGGTTACCGATGATATTAACGATCGGCACCCGCGCCCGCTTCGCATTGTGCAGATTGGCCAAGCCGTTGGAAAGGCCAGGTCCCATATGCAAGAGCGTCACGGCCGGCTTGCCTGCCATGCGGGCATAACCATCGGCGGCACCGGTCACGACGCCTTCGAAAAGGCCAAGGACTCCGCGCAGGCCGGATACCCGGTCGATCGCGGAGACAATGTGCAGTTCCGTGGTGCCGGGGTTTGCAAAGCATACCTCAATGCCGCCGCCGACCAGCGTGCGGACCAGAACTCTCGGCACCATTCATTGGGCAGCCCTCATTCTATATTGTCATGACCCTACCGACCGAGGTCAACGCAATGACAAAACCAATATTAACTGCTCAACCGGAATGGTAACCAATCGAGCGAGTCTGGTGCGGAAATAGTTGACCGGACATTGCGATCGGAATTCTGTATTCTGCCGCGGTCACGATCCATCGAACCGCCTGGGCGAGCGCGGATGGCTGCTTGGCGGGGCTCGGCCACCGCTAGTTGAAGTGGGACAGAGACTTGAAGGACCAAACCGTCGCGATCCATGCCGGCTACGAGACCGAGCCGACGACCCACTCCGTCGCCGTGCCGATCTATCAGACTGTGGCCTACGAATTCGATAGCGCCGATCACGGTGCGGCACTCTTCAATCTGGAGGTGCCTGGCAATATTTACACTCGCATCGGCAATCCGACCAACGCGGTACTGGAGCAGCGCGTTTCCATGCTAGAGGGTGGATTCGGTGCGCTCAGCGTCGGATCTGGTGCGGCGGCGATCCACTACTCCATCCTAACCATCGCGGAGGCCGGCACAAACGTCGTCTCCCTTCCCCAGCTTTATGGCGCCACTTGGACGCTGTTCGCGCATGTATTTCCGAAAATGGGAATCGAGGTTCGCTTCAGCGAGGACGATCAACCAGAACTCGGTGGAGCGGCTCATCGATGAAAATACGCGCGCCGTTTTTTGCGAGAGTATTGGAAACCCAGCCGGCAACATTGCTGACATTGAGCTCTTGGCAACTGTCGCCCATCAAAACGGCGTACCACTCATTGTCGACAACACGGTGGCTCCAATCCTTGTTAAGCCGATCGAGTTCGGCGCTGACATCGTGGTGCATTCGCTAACGAAATTCATGGGCGGGCATGGCACGACCATGGGTGGGATCGTCGTGGATAGCGGCAATTTCCCATGGTCCGAGCATCGGCGCCGCTTCGCGATGATGAGTGAACCAGAACCGGCCTATCATGGTGTTGTCTACACCGATCACTATGGAAGGGGCGCGTATATCGGGCGCTGCCGCACCGTTTGTCAGCGAAACATCGGGCTCACTTTTGTCACCCTTCGCAGCTTTCTTGCTTTTGCAGGGCATTGAAACACTACCGCTTCGCATCGAGCGACATGTTGAGAATGCCACGAAGGTCGCCCACTATCTGCGCGGCCATCCTGCGGTGGAATGGTCGAGCTGGCCGGGCTATGCCGACAGCCCATACCACGCCCTGGCCAAGAAGTATTTAAATGGGCGCGGCAGCTCGCTCATTACGTTCGGCGTGAAGGGCGGCTTCGAGGCCGGCAAGAAATTCTATGATGCGCTAAAACTGTTCAAGCGGCTGGTCAATATCGGCGACGCAAAGTCGCTCTCCTGCCACCCCGCTTCAACGACGCATCGGCAGCTGACGGCAGATGAGTTGAAGCGTAGTGGTGTCACGCCCGAAATGATCCGGCTTAGCATCGGTATCGAGCACATCGATGATATCGTCGAAGACCTCGAGCAGGCATTGCGTGCAGCGCGATAGCCCAGCCCGAAATAACGGTCGCCAACTGTAGCGGGTTGAGTAAAGGCAACCATCGTGCCAGTAGTCCTAGCGTCACGAGATAATCGCTCCGCGAGCCCGCCACCCGTGCGGACTCTGCGCATTGGTCTCGTAAATAACATGCCCGACTCGGCTCTCGAGGGGACCGAGCACCAATTTACGGCACTCCTCGCCGCGGCTGGCTCTGATCCTTCGGTCACCTTGATCCCCTATTATCTCCCCGAGGTGCGTCGTGGCGATTGTGGGCAGCATTACGTCGAAGAGCACTACTTCAATGTAGCTGAGTTATGGGATGCCGAACTCGACGCGCTAATTCTTACGGGCGCGGAGCCACAAACGAAATCGCTTTGTGAGGAGGCTTATTGGTCGCGTCTCACCGAGGTGCTCGATTGGGCGCAAACCTCTAAGAAAGCGGTCGTTTTATCCTGCCTCGCCGCACAGGTTGGGGTACTGTATTTCGACGGTATTAAGCGTGAACCATTGAAAGACAAGCGCTTCGGTGTTTTTGAGCACGACGTCGTAAGCAGGTCGCCATTGACGCGCGATGTGCCACGACGACTGAGCATGCCGCATTCGCGTTGGAATGACCTGCCGGCAGATGCGCTCGTCGCGGGGGGATATCAGAATTCTCACCCACTCGCCGGAAGCTGGAGTCGATTGCTTTACAAAAGCAGGAAACCGGCCCTGGTTGTTCTTCCAAGGGCACCCAGAATACGAAGAGGACACCCTCCTTAAGGAATATATTCGGGACGTCAGACGCTTCCTCAAGGGCGAGCGTGAGGCTTATCCCAACCTCCCTGCCAATTACTTTGGGGCTAAAATTAGTGCCGATCTCAGTCAATTCCAGGAACGCGCACTCACCTGCCGAGAAGAGTCGATCCTGGCCGATTTTCCGCTGAAAGAGCGCCTCCTGAAGCCGATCAACACCTGGCGGAAATCTGGTGCAAGGATCTATCGGAATTGGCTCCGCCACTTGGCGGAAGTGCAATAGTTGTTTGGATCACTTCAGCCCCTAATGATGCTGACCCTGCTGCCCTCACCGGCGATCAGCAGGGTCTACGCGCTGACTAAATCCGCGCAGGGGTCCGCGCCATGGCTGTCCAACGCAAAATAGGCCCCAACACTATCGCGACGGAGAATGGCAAATATTCGATCAGAAAATGCTGCGTACCCTCCTGGATTGGAAGGACGACGAAGTTGAAGAAGAAAACGAGGGCTATAAATTCGAGTCCAATGGCGTACACGATTCGCAATACATCGGGGGTAAGCGCAGCGCGCAGGCGCCCTATGGAGAAGGCGGCGAGTACGTAAATCCACACAAGCCCGATGCACTCGAACTGAATGAACCTGTCTGTAAAGTCGGGCCGGTGGCCGGTGGTAACATAGAACAGCCAAACGATCAGTCCGATATGGACGAGTTGAGCCGCGGCAAAGGCGAGGCCGAAATCGCGCCCGTGCCGCGCCAAGATCGCGAAGGACGGTCCGAACAATTTTGCCATCGCGGAACCGGCGTAGGCCAACCAAAATAGGATAAACGACAAGCGTGCCGTCAAGCGCAGCGCCGTGAGAGTGCCTTTTTCACCGGTCCCCATACCAAGAGGATGACTGCGGCTAAGATGAGCGCAACACAAAATGCCGTGCCCATCCAAACGCCCGCGCCAAGTTTGTGGTTCATCTGAATTCCACGGCGGCCCTTTTATTGTCTGAATTCGCTTTCAACCGTCAAAATTAGCGGGCTTCAGTTTAGCACCTTGGCGGATGCCTGGTGTGCCGTACTTTTGTCACTCTTTCGCGCCACATCAACGATATGCTAGTTAATGCTCCGCATCTCCTTGGGCTCTCCCAGAGTTTCAGCCGCGTTCGTTGCTTATGAACCTCTATCAGGGCCATCAAGGAAGGGCTGCTCAGGATTATTGGAGCGACCGCTGAAAAAGCCGTATTCCGGTTGAGGGGGCTTCTGAACTGGTTCTTCGTAGCAGCAGCCGCACTCATGCTGATTTCTGAACAGGGCTTAGCAGCCGATCGGGTGATCGACACCGAGGCCGGAAAAATCAAATTCGAGACGGTGGCGAAGGGTTCGCCCACCCTGGGGCTCGCCTTCCTCCCGGATGGAGACCTTCTCGTGACCGAGCGGCCGGGACGGCTGCGGCTCGTGTCCAAGACGGGCGAGGTGTCAAAGCCGCTCACCGGCGTGCCGGAGTCTTCGCTGAAGGGCAAGGCGGGCTGCTCGACGTGGCGCTCGACCCCGATTTCGCATCGAACCGCCTTGTCTATCTCTCCTACTCCGAGCCCGGCGAGCTAAGCTCGCGGTCGGCGGCGTCTCGACGGCGGTGGCGCGCGGCAAATTCGCCGATGGCGGCCTCGAAAATCTCGAAGTCATCTTCCGGCAGGAGCCGAAGGTCGGGGGGGACACCATTTCGGCTCGCGGCTCGCCTTCGCGCCGGACGGCAAGCTGTTCATCACCCTCGGCGAGCGCTTCACGTTCGCCCCCGCCGCAGGATCTTTCCAACGATCTCGGCAAGATCGTGCGCATCAATCCCGGACGGATCGGTGCCCGACGGACAATCCCTTCGTGGGGCAGAAGGGGGCGCGACCGGAGATTTGGTCCTATGGCCATCGCAACCCGCAGGGCGCGGCCATCAACCCATCGAGCCCGGCAAGCTGTGGGAGAGCGAGTTCGGCCCTTGGGGCGGCGACGAACTCAACATCCCGCAGGCGGGGCGCAACTACGGTTGGCCGGTGGTGAGCTGGGGCAAGCATTATGACGGCACGCGCATCCCCGCGCCGCCGACCCATCCCGAATTCGCCGACGCCATCGCGCACTGGACGCCGGTGATCTCGCCCTCGGGCATCGCCTTCTACACCGGCGACGCCATCCCCGCCTGGAAAGGCAACCTCCTTATCGGCGGCCTGTCGTCCGAGGCGCTGGTGCGGCTCACCCTCGACGGGGAAGACGGTGAAGGCCGAGGAGCGCATCCCCATGGGCACCCGCATCCGCGACGTGGCGCCAGGCCCCCGACGGTTCGGTCTACCTGCTAACGGATGAGGACAATGGTAAGATCTTACGGCT
>CAWJXT010000005.1:0-147223 GCA_963846875.1 uncultured Alphaproteobacteria bacterium | reverse complement strand
ACGGCTTCTGCACCAACATATTTTTTAGTGTCTGGATCAATTCCGCTCATTACCAGACTGATGTTCGCGGCTACATCATCGTATTCGGCATAATTCGCGAAACCGTATTTCTTGGCCACAGCATCGAGCTGCTCCATAACCTTGGGATCCGGTTGGTCCTCCTCGGGCGCCTTGGCGACGATCGCCTCGAGATCCTTCTGCGCGGCGAGGAAGGCGTCGATCTGTTTATCGGTGAGCGCGCCCTGTTTAAACCCCTCCTCGGGCGAGGCGGCTTGCTGCGCAAGAACCTTTTGGCTCAATACGGTGAAGCCAAGTGCCGCCATGAGCGCAATGCTCAAAGCCATTACGAAGGGGCGAATTGCGACGCGCATGGGCTCTCCTGGAGCTGGGAATTGCAAGGTTCCGAGTCGGCACGTAAACACAATAACGGGCGGTCATGTTACACCGAGCCGCAGCCGGTTTAGCGAGGTTGGAGATAGGAAAGGCTGAGTCACAGACGAGTTAACGACGCAAGCATACACAATCGATTCCAACCCTACCCCCCCGACTCGACGACGCAGTCCGCTTGCGCTTCCGCGTAGACCGCGTTTGGCGTGGCCCCGAGGTCAAAGGCGGGGGAAATCGCGGTAGGCCACAGGGCCAGGACGGCTCGGACGCTGTTCATCGTCAGCGTTCTCCGTCGTCGGTTGTTCATTTCTGCGCCATACAAGCCATCCGCCGAGGGCGATCCCGGCGATGAGATAGGCGTAGAAAAAGGGGTCGAGCAGGGACCGATTTGTCAGCAACGCGACGAGTAGGAATAGACCGATCAGATAAAGCAGCCAGATCGTGAGGTGGTTCATGGATTAGAGTCCTGCGGTGACAGCTAGCCAACGTGATGCGCCTGATTTGATTCGCCATCAAGGGACTGCGAAGTCCGAGTGGCACGCGTCGGCTTCGGCCGACCGCGGAGCGAGATCGGCCGACAGACTGCGCAGTCGGACGAGCTGACACCCCGCACTCACAGGGCGATTGAGGCCGAACTAGACGGGGCGGGGCTTGAGCCGAGCCAACTCACTACTGGAGGCGTATGATCAGATATGGGTTTCTGGGCTTTTAGAAAGACAGCGTGGCTGGCGCTGCTGCTTACCGGTTGCGTTACCCAGCAAGAGCCCGTGCATCAGGCGATCGTGCCGCAGAGCGTCGACGCCCAAGATGACGGGCTTTGCCGCAGTTACGGCGATCTGCCGGGCAGCGATGCCTACGTCAAATGTCGGCTTCAGTTGACCCAGAGTCGCCAAGCCGCTGCTGCCCAAGCCGCCGCTGAGCATGCCGCTTTCAGCCGGGGGCGAGTCGCGGGGCGCGCAGCCACCGAAACCGGTGCCGCAACCAGTACTGTGCCAACCTCCTGCATTTCTAAGCCGGTCGGGGCAACTGTCGTGACTGAGTGTAAGTGACCTGACCGCGCACACTCTCGATGCCGAGAGTCAGTTCGCGATCCAAAAAAGAGCGCCGACCCGCAAGTCAGCGCTCCTTGGCAACTACCGCTCGGAGATACGGCTAAAAGAACAAGGCATCGGTCGCAGCCCAGGCCCGTCACCGTCATAAGGGCAATGTCACCGAGCCTCGTTTGCAAGCTGCCACGCGCAGCAGAGCAGGGCCACGGAACCCAATCCGGGCGTTCGGGTTTGTAGCCGTAAGTTAAGGAGTGCTGTTATGCCCTACCGGACCAATCAAGATTTACCCGAGAGCGTGAAGAGCCATCTTCCGAACCATGCGCAGGACATCTATCGCGAGGCCTTCGACAGCGCGTGGCAGGAATATCAGGACCCGAGCAAACGGCACGGAAACGAATCCCTAGAGGAAGTTGCCCACAAGGTGGCCTGGGCCGCGGTGAAGCAGACCTACGAGAAGGTAGGCGACGAATGGCGGCTTAAGGGCTAATCAACCCGCGCATGCAATGGGCCTCAATTTGGGTAATGGACATGTGCGTAGTCATGACTCGCTCCCGCAACAGTCGGCTCGTGCATTTTTTCACTGTTACCTAAGCCGTTACTTAGGGAGGGCTAAGGCACTGATCGCCAATGCGTAAATTCGTGATCCTGAGGCGGCGTCCGCAAGCCGAGCCGACCGGCGCACTGCCCAAGCGCTAACGGACACCTCGTCACTCAGGCGAGTCGCCCCCCGTCTTTCAGCTTCCGTCGAACTCATGCTAGCGTTCGATTTCGCGCGCACTCTGACGGAGGCCGAGCTTGACCACACAAGACAACGGTTTGAGCGCCGCGCCCAGCCTCACCCCCGGAGCCGCCAATTTCTGGCTGGCCGACCAGAAGTCACCCAAGGCGCCAGGCGGAAACGTCCCCAGCTCTGCCCCCGAGCAGGAGCTCCAGGCCTATCGCGATATGCTCTTGATCCGCCGCTTCGAGGAGAAGGCGGGGCAGCTCTACGGTATGGGGCTGATCGGCGGCTTCTGCCACCTCTATATCGGCCAGGAAGCCGTCGTAGTCGGCATGGAGATGGCGCGCGGACAGGACGATCAGGTCATCACCGCCTATCGCGACCACGGACACATGCTCGCCTGCGGGATGGACCCCAAACGCGTGATGGCGGAGCTCACCGGGCGGCGTCATGGCTATGCCAAGGGCAAAGGCGGCTCCATGCACATGTTCTCCGTGGCAAAGAATTTTTTTGGCGGTCACGGCATCGTCGGTGCACCGGCCCCGCTCGGCACTGGCCTTGCCTTTGCCAACAAATATCGGGGCAACGATCGCGTCTGCCTTACTTATTTCGGCGAGGGCGCGGCGAACCAGGGCCAAGTCTATGAGAGCTTTAACATGGCGTCCCTGTGGAAGCTCCCGGTGGTCTATGTGATCGAGAACAATCACTACGCCATGGGCACGGCGGTGGAGCGCGCGAGCGCGCGCGCTGAGGAGCTTTACAATCGCGGCTTCGTCTATGGCATTCCCGGCATGCGCGTGGACGGCATGGACGTGCGCGCGGTGCAGGCGGCAGGCGCGAACGCAGTTGCGCGTGTGCGCGGGGGCGCGGGACCGATGATCCTCGAAATGCTCACCTATCGTTATCGCGGCCATTCCATGTCCGACCCTGCCAAATACCGCAGCCGCGAGGAGGTGCAAGACGTCCGCGAGCATCGTGACCCGATCGAGCTGGTGCGCAGGCGCCTCCTGGAGCGCGGGGGGGTGAACGAGGAGCAGCTCAAGGAGATCGACCGGGACATTCGCGCCCGCGTGAATGAGGCGGCCGAGTACGCCACTCACGACCCCGAGCCTGACCCGTCCGAACTCACTACCGACGTCGTGGCCTGAAGCATGCCTTTCGAGGTCCTGATGCCGACGCTCTCGCCCACCATGGAGGAGGGCAAGCTCGTCAAGTGGCTTGTAGGCGAGGGCGATGCGGTACGCGCCGGTGACGTGATCGCCGAGATCGAGACCGACAAGGCGACCATGGAGGTCGAAGCGGCCGACGACGGCAGGGTCAGTAAGATCCTGGTGCCGGAGGGTACTGAGCACGTCCCGGTCAACCAGCCCATCGCGGTTCTGGTTACCGAGGACGACGGCTCTGCCCCCTCAACCTCCCCCCTTGGGGGCGAGGTTGGCGTGCAAAGCGCGCCGGGGGCTCGCGCAATGGCAACCTCCCCCTCACCCAAATCCTCTCCCCGCTGGGGAGAGGGAGTTCTTAGCTCCAGCCGAGTTCCACGGGACAGAAAGATCCACAATGGCTCAAAGGGCCAAAATGCCTCCTACGCGCCATGATGGCAGTACTGTGGCGCCATCGGCCCTCCCGCTGGGCCAGGAGCCCCCGTCGGTCGGCGGGGCGCCTGCCGGACCCCGGGAGGCGCCCGGTGCGCCCCGTGCGGAGTCCGAAATTCCCCCGGGCACCGCGATGTTCTCCATGACCGTGCGCGAGGCGCTGCGCGACGCCATGGCCGAGGAGATGCGGGCCGACGAAAGCGTCTTCGTCCTGGGCGAAGAGGTGGCCCACTATCATGGCGCTTACAAGGTGACCCAGGGCTTGCTCGAGGAATTCGGGCCCGCGCGTGTCGTCGACACCCCCATCACCGAATATGGCTTTACCGGTATCGGCGTCGGCGCCGCCTTTGCGGGGCTCAGGCCCATCGTCGAATTCATGAGCTGGAATTTCGCCATGCAGGCTATCGACCACATCGTCAACTCCGCCGCCAAGACGCTGTATATGTCGGGCGGCCAGATGCATTGCCCCATGGTGTTCCGGGGACCGAACGGTGCCGCCGCCCGAGTTGCCGCCCAGCACAGCCAGGACTTTTCGGCCTGGTATGCGAGCGTGCCGGGGCTCAAGGTGATCGCGCCCTATACCGCCGCCGACGCCAAGGGGCTGTTGAAGGCCGCGATCCGCGATCCGGGTCCGGTGGTGTTCCTCGAGAACGAGATCCTATATGGCCAGAGCTTCGAGGTGCCGAAGCTTCCCGACTTCGTGCTGCCCATTGGCAAGGCGCGCATGGCTAGGGCAGGACGGGACGTGACCATCGTCTCCTATGCGCGCGGGCTCGCTTATGTGCTGGAGGCCGCCAAGCACTTGGCGCAAGACGGCATCGAGGCCGAGGTGATCGATCTCCGCACGCTCCGGCCGATGGACATCGGCACGGTGCTGGCTTCGGTCAGAAAGACCAACCGCATCGTCACCGTAGAGGAGAGCTGGTCCGTCTGCTCAGTGGGCTCGGAGATCTGCGCTCGCGTGGCGATAGACGCCTTCGACCATCTCGACGCACCGCCCATCAAGATCACCGGCGCCGACGTGCCGATGCCTTTCGCCGCCAATCTGGAAAAGCTCGCGCTGCCCTCGGTGGAGCAGGTCGTGGCCGCAGTCAAATCCATCTGCTACCGGGAGTGAGAGGCGTGACCGAAGCCCCCATGAGCTGGAAGCAGGGCGGCTGTCACTGCGGCGCGGTGCGCTTCGAGGTGCTGGCGTCCGACGCGATCGAGGCCAAGGACTGCAACTGCTCCATCTGCCGCATGACCGGTTATCTGCATCTGATCGTGCCCGAGGACCGCTTCCGCCTGCTCACCGGGGCGGACGCCCTCACCACCTACACCTTCAACACCGGCGCGGGGAAACATCACTTCTGCTCCGTCTGCGGAATAAAAAGCTTCTATGTGCCGCGCTCGCGCCCCGACGGCTTCAGCGTGAATGTACGCTGCCTGGAGGAGGGCGCCTTCCGCGAAGTGACGGTGAAGCCCTTCGACGGAAGGCACTGGGAGGAGGCCATGGCGGCCGAGGCTTCAGGGCATTGCAAGCCAGTGCAATAGGCCCCAACAAGCCTCACGAGTAAAAAACAAAACACTACGAAGGGTATGGCGTTGAGCAAAATGAATAGCCAGTAATAGGGCTCAGCCACGTTGCCGATCCCCAACAAATGTAGCGTTGCGACTTCTGCCAAGAACGCACTTGAAATTGCGGAAACAAAAAACTTGGAAGCTCGAATGAAATTAGTCGTGTCACCCAGACGGATGCACTCTCGCGCAAAGGCTCGCGGTTGGGTGCTGACGAAGATCCACTGCGCAAAGAAGCGCTCAAGGGAGCGCAGTAACGCTAAGCGAAAGAGCTTGAACATCGTTGTAGGCAGCTTCTGCGCCTAGTCAGGAAAGGTCTTATGTCACTGAATGAAACTAATAGAACAGTGCCAAAACAGCTAACCTCATGGAAGGAGGGCCAGAGCTCGCAACAAGCTCAACGAGACTTTTATGCACGCGCTGGCCGAGGACTTCGAGTCGAGGCAACGAGTTGAATCGGCCTCAGCCGGGCAATCCAAAGTTCAGTACGCAGGTGGTGGAATGACCGAGGGTGCCCTACACGACAAGCCCAAGGACCGTCGCCACGGAGGAAAGAGGCCTGGTGCAGGAAGACCAAGCGGGTCAAAAAACCGTCGCTCAGCAGAAATTGCTCAGCAGGCGATTGAAGCGGGCATTACGCCGATTGAAGTCATGCTGACTGCGATGCGCGACTTCTGGGCACAGGGGACGCCGGAAGCAAAGCGGGAGGCGGCGCTAATAGCTCGCCACGCCGCGCCGTACATCCATCCGCGCCTGGCGAACGTCGACCAGACAATTCACGAGCGTCAGCAATATGTAGTTTATGTACCAGAGCCATGCGCCACCGCGGAAGAATGGGAAGCGGGAGTCAGAGCGGCAGGATATGGGCTCACCAGCGATACCGACGTTTGATTTTTAATCATTCGATATCAAGCACGGATCCGGTGTGAGCGGGTTCCACCGAGCAAAGGTATCAGCCATAGTCGTCTTAAGGCGACCGTGAGCGAGCTAACCGCTCATCTACGCTCCATGGACCGCCTCCAGCGAACGCGAGGTAAAGAAAAACGAAACAAAAAAAATCGCCAACTGGCCGCCGTTTAGCGTTGGAAAAAAGCTCTTCGGCCCATGAGCCATGAAGTAAGCGACCGCCATGTCGCCCGCGAGGATAAAGGCCACGGGTCGGGTGAAAAGACCGATTAGGATGAGAAAGCCGCCAACGAGTTCGAGTATTCCTTGCACTCCTATGAGCGAGAAGAGAGCACCAGCGGCATGTTCGGAAGAGGGAAAGCCCAGAAGCTTGCCGGTTCCGTGCTCCAGAAACAACAGACCGGCGACGATCCTAAGGATCGACAGCATTCGAGGTGTCCAGGTAGTGAGATCCATTTTGGTCAAGCAGCCTCCCTTGTTTCTATGACCTCGCGCCGCAGCGCCCTGATCTCCGCGTCCAGGTCCCGACCGGTCATGCGCACGAGATCGGAATAGGCGCTAAGTCCCGCCGCCTCGCGGAAGTCGCGGGGATCCGGAGTGTTAATGTAGAGCCGCCAAAGAGTAAGCTTAATCTGCACGCCGAGCGGCGTGTGTGCTGGCGTGTCGAAAATATTGCGCTCCAAATCAGCGAGCGACCGATAGGTGGTCTCGCTTTCCGGCCTGCGGAGCGCGTCGGTTAAAGCTATTTTCCACACTTCAAACAGGTCGAGTAGCTTACGATCGATTGAGCTAGTCACCACTACGTCTCTCCCTTCAGTTCAGTTTGCAGGTAGGACGCGTGACTAAATCGACATGGACTCTGCGACCCGGAATCAGGGCTCGGAAGCGCCGAATGCTGGCTTTGCCTGATTAGGGAGGCCCCGGCCCAAGGATAAGCCGGGGTCCCGCAGGTGAGTGTGGTCTCTGCTTGGGAAGAGCGCCACCCAGCTGCCTTAGCATAGTCCGCTGGTACTTTGGATCAGGGAACCGCAATTTCGCCACAGTGTGCTCTCGAAGCAACGATTTGCCCTCAGAGCCTCTGGGAAGCCTCAGGGCGGCCGAAAGCCCCGGCTTGACGTGGGGGGTTCCTATTTCGTTCTCAATGGCCCTGGAAACGCTCGCTAGTCATCTACACGCAGGGGTGAAGGTCGGGATGGTTGTGACCCAAGAAGACGCGCTGTTACGGGCTGAGGACGGTGCTGGGTTCATCGGCCGGCTCCAAAGGACGGATCATGGGCCGCGCGTTTTCATGTTCCTTCGGCTCCAACGTCACCAAGTAAGAAGCAGTACTGCCGCGCCAGGCGATCTTGACGCAGCTTTTCTGCGCACCAGCACCCGCGGCACCTTCTCATCATCCGCACGGTAAGAAGTAGGTCGGGCACGACAACCACGCGCCGGCGTACGGACTTATCTCTTTCTCTTTCTGTTGGATTGAATCATGCGTGCAGCCCGCTCCTTGGCGGGCTGTATATCGCGCGTGAGTATCCGCTTGTGCCGCTCTCTGAGTAGCGCGGCTCCATCTTTATCGGACAAGCCCCTCTCATGTATTTCTACGAGTGTTTTGGCTATGGCGATTTGGCGGGCGTCCTCCCGCCACTCCTTTTCTTGGAGACGCTCCTCAGCCTTTAATTTTGTGTCTATGAGCGGCAGGGCTTGTCGCATCATGTGATAGCCAATGTGCCCTAACAGAAGAGATGCAACCTGTTTTGGGGTAGCGTCCAGAGGAATAACAATGTGCAGCCCCAGCTTACCTACGTGGCGGGCCATCTCCACTCTCCATTTAGGCCGCGTAATGCTTTGCAATGTCTGACGGCCACGGCGCTCCACCATCATGCAGTCGGGCGTAGTCGGGCTGCACTGACTTAGACGGCACCCAACATAGATACCGCTTATTGTATGGCTTGTTGAGACTGGCAAGGCTTGGTGCCCGGCCTAACCTCAAGCCCGATGGTGTGCAGGGAATAGAGCCTTCAGCGGCGTAGTCTTGGCTAGCGCATTTCGGGGGCTTCGCACGCGCGGCATGTGCTCTCGGAGCAACACCTTGCCCTCTAGAGCCCGTAGGAAGCCTCAGGGGTGCGGGGCCTCTTCTTTTGGGCCGCGGTCCTGCCCAATTCAGCTCGCAGAGTGTCTAGCTCCCTGCTTTGGGTGCAAGAGGTAGCTTTCCTAATTTCTACGGGGGTAGAGGGGGGCGGCCTCTCCAGCAGCATCGCTCCCGTTTGTCACGCGTACCGCCATGGATTGGCAAATGACCTTGGCAGAAGCCCTGACGTTCGGTGTTCTGATGCCTGTCGCCTTCTTTCTCGTGATGTATGGCGTGGTGCGAATCATCGAGCTTTTCGCCAGAGGCAGCTAGCTCGGTTAAATCCATCCCATGTCTCGCCCTATCAGGGGCCCAGAAGAGCGTGATGATCCAGTCGGCGTCCTGCGCCATAGCGGAACCCTGGCCGCCATTCGTTGTTTTAGCTGCGCGATCCAGATTTGCTCATCTCCGTATTCGTGCCGTCGGCTGCCCGAAGAATTGAGCGGTTGAAACGAAACCGTTGCTTGCGCCAAACGACAGCCCCCGAACAGTGTTCAGCATGTTTCGTGTTCGCGAGAAAATAACTGCTGATAAGCGAGATGGTTTAAGGGGGCAAAACCCCTCAACCATTGGCGAAGACCTGGTAATCATCGGCAACGTGACGTCCCGAGGAGAGGTTCACGTCAATGGACGCATTCATGGTGATGTCCACTGCGCCTCGCTGGTTTTTGCTGAAGGTTCTCATCTTGAGGGGAGCGCCATTGCCGAGGACGTGATCGTGCGAGGTCGGGTTATCGGTTCGGTTCGGGCGCTCCGCGTGACACTACGATCCGGCTGTCATGTCGAAGGAGACATTGTTCATCAGAATCTGGTCATAGAGCAGGGCGCGTATTTCGGGGGCAAGTCGCTCCGCTCCACGGATCCGATGACACATCCACGGCGTGGTGTTGATAAGGGCGCGCAACTTGAAGGCCCGGCTCTGAGAAACAATGCAAAGCCCCAGAGTCAGGCAAAAGAAAGAATCACCCCACGAGGGGAAACTGGAATCTAAAGCAGATAAGCCCACCGACGAAACATTCAGCCTCAGCCGACGCCTAGCTTTTGAGGCTAAGGTGCGAAAGTGATGCTGCTCCGCTCAGGCAAACAACTCGGCGCAGAGTTGGCCCATGCTGGGTCGGAGAAGCGGAGCCCGCAGGCATCCTGGGGCTATGGGCGCATCCGCCTGAATGCCTCGCTAGGAGGCTCGACGACCATGAGGATGCCCTGATGCAGCCGCTGCTATCGGTCTAACCTGCGCGGGTCGTCCCGCCCAGCGGATTCGATCCACACGACTATACCGATGAACGTCGCCACGATACCGAGAACAAACCCGAGCCACAGCATGCGCGCTTTCCTTTCCCTCGTCATCAACGAGTGAGCCCTAGCTTAAACACGTGAGAGCCAGGACCGTTCCTTAAAAGGACGAGGAAACAAGAAGTTACAATGTGGCCATGCGGTGTCGCGGAAGCGGACTGATCGCGGCAAAAAGAAAAGCATAACCCCATTTGCATACACGGTTAGAATGGTCGGCACCGAGATGGACGCACCTACAGGAAAGGTCAGGGGCTCTAAGCCGAACGCTGGCTGTCAGCCAGTGCCGCAAGAAGAAAAAAGTACAATAAACTCATACTTCTAATTCATTGCAGCAACCTTCGACATTGCTTATGGGCAACGCCAAGGCAACAGAAAACCATTTTCGATGCTTGAAACAGCTGTAATAGAGGTAGCAAAGCTCTAGTTTCGGATGCACCAAGCCCACCCCAAGCCAGCCTCCAGCCTGTGGGACGCAAGCGAAACTATTTCGCTGCATCCGGGCCGACTGCGGCGAGGGCGTTGCCCTGCCTTTGGCGCCTGAGTGGCACCCATAAGAAACAAAGCCCCGGCGCGGTGGCGCGCCGAGGCTTCTGTCTACCGACGGTTACTCAGTACAGAGCCGGTAAGGGCTTGGTTATGCAACGCACCGATTAACAATAAGTTCCGGAGCCTTTTGGCCTCTAGGAAGCCTCCGAAGGGAAGGAGTTCACGTATTGATCAAGAGTTGCACATGTCCGCGGTGAGTTCGTGTCCGCGCAGTGCTTCTTGAACGGTTCGAGTTGGACCGGAACGTCCACTGCACCTTCGTGCGTCACAAACTCCAACGCGTCCTTACGCTTCTGCTTCTCTATGGTTTCTAGCCACTGGGCGTGGGTGGCGGGGAACTCACCTGGCAGCATGAACTTTTGGAACAACTGGTAGTCCTCGAGGCTGATTTGTGGATAACGGAACATCGCCAGTTTACTCCACCCATTTGCGCGGGAAGCGGCGTTCGGTCATTCTAAACGCACCATCCCAACTGACGCGCCGTGTCGTTGGCGAGCATTTGGTATAGGCGATAGTCAGTGGTGTAAGTGATGCACGTGAGCGACACCGCATGGGGTTTGGTCGGGGTAGCCATCTTCGTAGGCTTAGTGGTGCTGCTGTACCGGTACACGTGGCCTCCCGAGAATGACGATCAGCACACCCCATAACAGATTGTTTCCGGTGCGAAGGCCTTCGCGGCGGGCTGCTTGGCGAGTTGCGGGTGATGCGGCGGATCAAATTTCCGTCTGCCGTTTTTGACGATCTGCCTCCCCGCCACGCTTAAGCCAATCGCGGGCCTCGGCAATCAATAAGCTCAGAAATCGCAGCGACCATGCCGCCCAAAGGATGACGCCGAGGGCGCAAATCACTAAATCAGCCATCGTGGTGCCTCCTATCTCGTCTGCGCGCCATCAGCTCCCGAACCTCAATCGCCATCGGCACGAGGCCCCCAACCGCCACGAGGGTTGCCGCCAGCGTCAGCGCCATCATTTCGAGCAGGATTCGCCTCGTTGCAGGGTTTGGAGACAGATCGCTTAGGGGAAAAACCTCTAGCCAAAACCAATGACGGGCGAATGACCGTTGAGTGCCAAAAGGGCTCGAGCGGTGTTCAGGGGTGATAGCCGTGGCCTCGGGACTGCGGCGAAACGACGACCTGGCCGGATCGTTACTCGGCCTCAGACGACGAGAGCGTTGGCTGATAGTCGGAAGGTAGAAAGCGGACCATAGACTCAGCTAATGTTCCCTACGGCCCATTACCGGGCCCCGAGGAGGGATACATGCCGTTCGGACTCACGCCGCCCACCAAAGTGACATTCTTTATTTCAGTTCTACTGGCCGCCGCAGCCATCATTATCCACTATGCGCAACTCTCAATTCCGCACGTGCACAGCGGATTCGTTATCTTGCTCCTAGGCTATTTTGTGTTGCTTGCTGGCAACCTATTTCGCGGAATGTAGGCCTCAAGGACCCCGACCAAAGCCGACGACCAAGTTTTCCCTTATTGCGGCGGGACGTTTGACGTCATGAGCTGGGCTTAGGATGTGTAAGCCTCTCAAAGGCTTCGCTTGCCTTGCGAATATTGGCCTTCGGAAAGTCCTGGAAATAGTTGAGAGAGGTAGCGCTCGCGAAGCAGTAAAGCTTGCCGTCTTCATCGCGCCAATTGATGGAGCAATCGGCCTTGATCAAAGCACCGCCAATGAGCCCGATCGGATCGTAGCTGTCGAGCTCGCCCTTGAAGCCCTGTGGTGTGTAGGTCTTCCAAAAGCCGATGCCCTCGTGCCGCGCGGCTAGAGCCCCAAATTTGTCGGCGCGTGTCATGGTTGCAGCCAATGCGCCGACGATTGTCACGATGATGTGGAGGCGATGTCGCATAAACGGTCCTTCTTTCAATCGCCGTCATGCTGATTGACCGAAATGCTTCTGCAAGCTCGGAACCGCGTCAAATATCTCTTTCGCCAATGTAGGATTGGACTCTTCGATGTAGGACAACAGGGCAGTCCCGATGTTTTGGATCTGCTGCAGGCTGAGGTTCGTCTGCTGGATTTGTGCCAAGGCCGCTACGATTATGCCCGCGTCGCTACCCATGAATTTGCCTGCTAAGCCGCTTAAGGCGCCCCCCACACCACCCGATCCGACTATTACGGGGTGTTTTTGGGCGAGATCCGCCGCGCCTGGCAGGTGATTGAACAACTGCGTTACCTTCGCGGCATCTCCTTCCTGCTGTATGGCTGACAAGATAGTTCCGACTGCTGTCTCCGCTGCCGCTGGATCAACGTTCGCCTTGGCCGCAATCGTATCGACGAAGTTCTGGATTGTTGTGTCCGACATGCCTTTGAACTCCCTTCAGAGACCCTCAGTTCGATGGTACCGTGAACTCTTCTACCGCCCCGGACATGGAAGACATCGGCACTGATTTCCACGGTGACCACAAATTGGATGCCGCCCTATGGGGCACTTACCAGGTAACCAACAACCAGCCCTTTCGACGAGGGAGTGGTTCGCTCCTAAATCCGCTAGGTGCAAAACCACTCAGCGCCCTAGCCTCAGTATTCCAACCCGCAAATGCGATCAGTGCTACGGCCGCAACAGACCCTACGGTGAATTTGCGCATATCGAACCCTGCCTGGAAGCCGCGTGAGGGATCATCCCAAGTTAGCATAAGTGCGAAATCGATACGGGCAGTCCCCGAACCAATTTTCGCCCGCCAGTGACTCTAGTCACTGGGGGTTTGCAGAACTGGCGTTACAATCCCCAAATGCGGGAGTGTCAGGCGGAAAGCCATACCGCACGCATTGAGATTTCGTGGCATCATCAGGCGCAAGGGCCATTGGTGCTGTGCGTTCTTGCGACGTGACACAGCCTGCAAGTGGAATTGCGATTAAGAAGATTAGGAGCCGCTTCATTGTCGCCCTACCGCGCTCGAACTTTTGCAATAAATGATATTCGGTGGCCAGCATTGCAATGGCCAACGAACCAGCAAGACCCCTAGGAAGCCCCAGGACGGCCTGTTAGTCATTCCCTTGACGAATATTCATGTTTTGTTCTCAATCGCTCTATGGCCTCGGGGGAGCCTCTAGACCTGCCTTTCCGCATCGAGCAATGCGACGACACCGATAGTCGCGTGGACGAACTTATCGCGCTGGTGGCGGATCACCGTTTGGCAATGGCTGCATTCACCGAAGCGGTGAAACGACGCCCTGGCCAGATCGTTATCCTGCGTCAAAAGGCGAGGGTGCTGGCTGATAGCCGCAAGCGAAATGGATGAGCGCTGTTCATACTGCGACGCTCCGCTCATTGAGATTGACCACTTTGGCCAACGTCTCATTGGTTGCCTTGAATGCAATCGCTGGGGCTGCTTAGGAGATGAAGATCTGACCATGCTGCTGAAAGACGAAGACATCAGCGCCCTGAGAGAGCGAGCGAAGCGGAACTAACAGCAAAAAAGGGCGCCGATCACCCTACAGCAAAGGAGTTGCGCCGGACGGCTCTTGGTGATGATCTAGCCCACCCAACACACGCTTAGGAGAAAGACCATGGCTGTCAAAATTGACCATGTGCCGAGCGACACACACGAAAGCCCCTTAGTAGATCTAATCGCCGCTGTCCTCAGTATTCTTGTTATTGGCACCACGGTCATTGCTCTCCTCTTGTTCCTTGTTCATCACTGAAAACCGGGCGTCGCTAGTCTAGGAGTACAGCCGATGAAGGTTCTCGTATTGAAGATTATTGCTCTCGGCCTAATGGTGGCTTTCACCGCACCCGCTTTAGCGGGAGACCAAGCCAAGGCCGATTGTGAGAAATCAGGCGGAAGGTGGGATAGCGAGTTCCAAGACGTGCAACGCGGCAAACGGGTACTAGCCACTCCAATCTTGAGGCCAAATACCCGTCAGTTCGCTTCCCATCTCTATGAGGCGCGGAAGCGAGTAGCTGCTGAATTCACCGCTTAGAATTTCAGCAAGGTCAGATGGTGATATACCGAGCCTCTCGGCGGCGGCTTCTTTCGTGAGGCCCTGACGTTTTATCGCCTTGGCTATTACGACCACCATATCCCTCTTCAACCCGTGCTGGTTGGGATCAGTTAGCCCCAAGGCAGCGGATACATTTTCGTTGGAAGTGGTCACGGTCGCCCCCAGGTGCTCACTAGCCGCCCCCGCTCTCGGTCGGCCCAATTGCCCTGGACAAGCTCAATCAACTCTCGAGCGGTGAACGATAGGCTGCGCTTCCGCTCGCGCGCTCGCTGGCGTGTGCCGAGCGCGTTCGATGGCGGCAAGTTGGCGCTCGGTCATGAGGCAATAAACCCCCGCCTTATCCAGCGCACAAGACCGAAGGGGCGCAGACGAGCAATGGAAAGCGGAGCGAATACCCTAGTGTGGTGGCGGAGGGCAGGGGCACTGCCATCTACCATACAGCTTGCAACACTTCGGAGCTGGCATAACCCCACAGGCCATTCCGCAAACCCATGCGCCAGCTCGGTGACAACAGCCTTTCAAGGGAGCCGCTTCGGCATTGCCAGCCAGCATTCCGGCAAGCAGGAGCGCGACCGCCCCTGTGATCCCAATAGCTACCTTGCGCATTTCAACCTCCCTACGGTTCCGAGACCGGTGACGAGATTAGCACAAAAGGAAGAAGCCCCGGCGGTTGCGCACACCGAGGCTTCTCTGCTCAAAGACAGAAAACTGAACCGGCATAGTTGGACCGCTTTTGGGGGGCGGTGCCGGCTCTGTGATGACAACTCCTATTGGCCGTCTGGGTTTCTGACCCCGAGGCCCATTGTGAAAGGCCCCCGCGGCAAGGCTGCATTCAAAGAGGCGTCGAAAGACGAGTGACATAAATAAGCGCTGCCCCCAATGTGAGAACCGCTCATCGAGATTGACCATTACGGTGAGCTTCTGATTGGTTGCATAGTATGCAATTGGTGGGCGGGTGAGGACGAGGTTCCAAAGCAATTGGACGAGCCGGACATTACCGCTCTGAGAGGCGAGTGAAACCGAACTGAATTCTTAAAGGGGGCGCCCCGAAGTTCGCTGCGTTACTGTTTCTTTACCAAACAGAGAGCGACTTTCAAGTTTTGGCGTAACCTTTCACTAATCCGGGCTTGTTAGCGCTTAGGTGTCGCTAGCGAGACAGGAGAGGAAAAATGAGAACCTTGTTTGCGCAATTTGTGAGAGACGAGTGCGGCGCCACGGCCATCGAGTACGGCCTGATTGCCGCCCTCATCAGTGTCGCCATCGTCGCGGCCCTTACTGCCGTTGGTGGTCAGCTGAACACGCTCTTTAACACCGTGGTCACGGACCTGACGCCGGCTTCTTAGGACGCATCTCCCATCGCAATCTAAGTTCGGCACGAAAGCCGGGCCCCATGCACATCGGGACTCGGCTTTCCTTTGTCCGAAACAAAGGGCGCCAACCGGAGCCCGCCGCCACCTAACCGCCGCCCTCTGAAAAATCCAAATCCGAATGGTCAGTCACGCCGAGCGACTCCGGTAGCTTGGCGATGCGGTGCGCCTCCGTCTATTCGGTCACGTCATAGCCCTTTGTCTTCATGCAAGCCACGTAGTGGGCCGTATAGGCCCCGGGACGCAAGTGGAGCACCATGGCGAAAATGGACCCCATCGTCTCCTTATTCGCCTGGCGGCTGCAGTCATTCTGCGAGGTTATGTATGCCTGGGCCGGACCCTCGGACGCTTTTTTACTGTTACCGTGGTGTCCTTTGTTTTTGTCCGTGTCGGCTTGGGCATTCGCGTCCGGCGTAGACAGGGCTAGCTTTGGGGGTACGGGCCCGGGAGGGGAACAGCTCGACAGCAGCAACGCCATCAAGCACACCGCTAATGGGCGACGTGGATCGAGCACATCTCTACGTGGTTCGCTTAGTGCGCAGGCGCGTAGTTCAAATCGGACAGCAGGATTGATGCGATGTCTGTCTCTTGTCCCGTCCATTTTTCCGGACCTAAGCTGAACCGTACCGCCTCGCCAATCACGTTTTTCAATGGCCCCCGGCTTATTTCATGCCAGCACTGCCGGAAGAAGCCCAGTCCCCCAGGGGAAGTGGATGATAGGGCTTCCCACGGGGACCCTCGAGATTGAAACCCTTAAATTTAGCTGCTGTTATCCCCTTAGCGTGTCTAATGAGTTGGAAGTCCGAGTGTAGCGCATACGCTCGGGCATTCTATTTTTTCAGCGACAAGGAAGGTCCAATGGTTCGGAAACTCTCTCTAATCGCAGCGCTAGCAGCTGCGCTGTTGTTCCCCATGCCGACGTTCGCGAAGGGCCATGGCGGTCATGGCCATGGCAGGCCATGGTCACGGTCATGGGCATGGTCACGGTCATGGGCATGGTCACGGTCATGGGCATGGGCATGGTCATGGACATGGTCACGGTCATGGCGGTCACGGTCATCACGGACACCAGAATGGGCACAATGGGCATTGGCATAACGGTCATTGGTACGCTGGCCAAGGCCGCTGGTGGAACGGTCACTGGTATGGCTACGGCGTCGGTTCCTGCTGGCTGTGGACTCCCGCTGGCTACGTTTGGACCTGCCACTGAGGACGTGTTTCGCGGAGCGTAGGTGACACAAGGGCCGTCGGCCATAAGGTCGGCGGCTCTTCCTCGTCTAGCCGCCAGTGCCACCTCATGCAGTAGAGGCTGCGCTTATTCCAGGCGCGGCTGCATCCCCCTAAGCGTCGTACTTTCCCGACCTAACAAAAGGGGCGCCGGCCCAGCAGCGCCGCTGTTCTCTTAGTTATTGGAGCCTAGTGCGAAACGCGCCACCCTCTCTGGGCTGAAATGCTCGGTGTCCACATCAACTTCCAAGCTACCGGTGGCGGGCGGAGCCTCCAATTGAGCGCGACGGGCCTGATGGCGCTCACGGTGACGACGAGCACGCTCAAGGGTGTTGGCTTGACGCTCCTCTACTGACTTCTTGAGGCCAAGCTTACGGCGGAGCATCCGGATTATCTTGATGTACGCTTGCGGGGTATCGTGATCTTCATAGGCTGCAAGGCAATCGCGCCACACCTGTCTGCGAGCTTCAAGGGCTGCTCTATCCGCCAGGGCATCAACCCCACCGGCATCCTCAACTTCGGCGACTGTTAGCCAAGTCATGCCACCACCTTCCTGCGCCCCCCGTAACCGATTCGGCGCGTTACACATAGAGGTGCAGATTGTAAAAAAATCCCCACGCGGTTGTTGGCTGCGGCTGGGCATTTCCCCATGTTGTAGTAGATCGTACGTCTGTCGATGGTGTTAATTTGGTTCCTCACAAAGGTTGCCCTTGCGTTGCCCGAAAAGACGCTAGCCGAGACGAACACCACATAAGCCATTGTATTGACAGGTTACTTTTCGATTTGCTTGGCTGGGAGGAGGCCATGGCATCACTACGCGGGCAGGGGGCAGCTTGATCGATGCAAGCTTCGAACCAGACCCCCGACCGCATCTTCGCCTCGCCCCTCGCTCGCCGGCTCGCCCGCGAGCGAGGGCTCGATCTTGGAGCGATCAGGGGCTCCGGTCCGCGCGGCCGTATCGTCAAGTCGGATGTCGAGCAGGCACGGGCGCGAGCAGAGGTGGGTCCCGAAAAGGCAGCGGTGGAAGTGACCCCCGATGGGGAGATCGAGCCGGTGACCGAGCCGCGCGGCCTGGTGCGCGCGCGCGCAGCGGAGCCCTTTGGCCTCGTCGCGCCCATGTCCGACGAGTCCGTGCTCGCCCTCTACGAGCCCGGCAGCTACCAGCTCGTGCCCCACAACACCATGCGCCGCTTCATCGCCGAGCGGCTGACGCTCGCCAAGCAAACCATCCCGCATTTCTATCTGTCCCTCGACTGCAAGCTCGACGCGCTGCTGGCCGCGCGCAAGCGCCTTAACGGGATTGCGCCCAAGGACGGCCCACGCGCCTTCAGGCTCTCGGTCAACGACTTCATCATCAAGGCTATGGCCATGGCATTACAGACCGTGCCCGGCGCCAACGCCAGCTGGACCAGCGAGGGCCTGCTCTTCCACCGGAACTCGGACGTGGCGGTCGCCGTGGCGCTTCCGGGCGACGGCTTGTTCACGCCGGTAATCCGCAACGCGGAAGTGAAGAGTCTGTCGGAAATCTCCAACGAGATGAAGGACCTAGCGGGCCGCGCCCGCTCCAAGCGCCTGGCGCCGCACGAATATCAGGGCGGCACCACCACCATCTCCAATCTCGGCATGTATGGCATCGCCCGCTTCGAGGCGGTGATCAATCCGCCCCAGGCGAGCGTCCTTGCCGTTGGCAAAGCCGAGAAACGGCCGGTGATCAAAAAGGATGCCGTGAAAGTCGCGACCCTGATGAGCGTGACGCTCTCAGTCGATCACCGGGTGATCGACGGCGCGCTCGGCGCCGAGCTGCTGCAAGCGTTCAAGGCCTTCATCCAAGACCCCGTGACCATGCTGGTTTGAGACCGCCCACGCGCCCTGCTCCTGATTCTCCTCGTTGCGGGCGCAGCATCGTTCGTAATTGGCATGACCGCGAACACACTCGCCGCCTTGATGCGGTGTCGCGGGAAAGCTCGTCTGCAACATCGATGACGCCATTGGCGCCTATGGAGTATCGATCTGGTCGCCGCTCAGCGCATTGATCTTCCGTGTCATCCTGATTGTCGGCCGCAATCGAGTGGCGCTCATGGGTGGAACGATTTTGCTGCTGGCACCGGCCGTTGTGGTCTTTTCTTTAGGCACGGTCCGGCGTCGTGCCCTGCGCAAGTTGTTGGTGAGGCTCGTGCCGACTTGCGTGACGGGGCTGGCTCAGGCGCTGGTCTTGCGCTCGCAGCTCTTGGACAATGACCAGCTGGCGGCAGCGGTGGCAGAAAGCAGCGCGCCACGACCCGATACGCGCTTTAAATCGTCGGCGCCGGGCCCGGCGGCTACCTCGCCGTGCTTGGCGATTCCGAAGCCTTGATCAAGACCATCTTCGATGCGTAAACCGGTCTCCTCACGTGCTCGGAGCTGGGGTACCGAGCTGATCCAGGGCTTCGCCATCGCGAAAAACCCTGGAAAACGACGGAAGCAGAATTGATGCAAACCATCTTCTCCCACCCTACGCTCTCGGAGATGATGCACGAATTGGTGCTCGACGCCTTTGGGCCGCGCCATCCATATCTGACGCGCACCGGGCGAGGGGACAATCAGGACGGCTTGGTCCGGTCAAAAGGAGGAAAGGATGGGGCTGATTATCTTTCTGGTCGTGGGCCTGATAGCGGGTGCCATCGCGTCCTACGTCATGGGGCGCCAGCAGGATCTGTTGATCAATCTGCTCGTCGGCGTTATCGGCGCCGTGGTCGGGGGCTTCCTCGCCGGCCTCATCGGCCTTGGCGCCTACAACCTGATTGGCGAGATCATCATCGCCACCTTGGGCGCCATTTTGTGCATTTACATCTGGCAGCGGATGCGCTGACGTTGTGGGTCTGGCGCAGTCTGCACCCACCGCTTAAAGCGATCGGCGGATCGTGGTGACAGTGCTCGATAGCGTAAGGAACGAGGCGAGACCGCGCCATCCCGAGAAAGTGCAGCGGCCCGACACGCCGGTGCTACCGAAGCCGCCTTGGATCCGCGTCAAGGCGCCGGGCGCGGGCGCCTTCGATGCGACCCGCGCGGCTTTGCGCGCGCATCGCCTGCATACCGTGTGCGAGGAGGCCGCCTGCCCCAACATCGGCGAGTGCTGGAGCAAACGGCACGCCACCGTCATGATCATGGGCGACACCTGCACGAGGGCTTGCGCCTTCTGCAATGTGCGCACCGGGCGCCCCGCACACCTTGACCATTCCGAGCCGCAGCGCGTCGGCCATGCCATGGCCGCGCTTGCGCTCGCCCATGTGGTGCTGACCTCGGTCGACCGCGACGATCTTCCAGACGGCGGCGCGGCCCATTTTGCGGCCACCATCAGCGCGATAAGAGAGGCCGTTCCCCGCATTACCATCGAGGTGCTGATCCCGGACTTCTATCGCAAAGACGGCGCACTCGAGGTCGTGATGCGCGCGCGGCCCGACGTGCTCAATCACAATCTCGAAACGGTGCCGTCGCTCTATCGGACCATCCGCCCGGGCGCCCGCTACAATCACTCGCTGGAGTTGCTGTCGTACGCCAAGCAGCTGGAGCCGAGCGTCTTCACCAAATCTGGCATCATGGTGGGCTTGGGCGAGAGCGAGACGGAGGTACTTGGCGTTATGGACGACATGCGGGGGGCGGGCGTCGATTTCCTCACCATAGGCCAATATCTGCAACCGACCCGCAAGCATGCCGCCATCGATCGCTTCGTGACGCCTGAGGAGTTCGCGAGCTATCGGTGCGCTGCTCTCGCCAAAGGATTCCTGCTCGCGGCGGCGAGTCCCCTGACGCGCTCCTCCTATCACGCGGCCGAGGACTTCGCGCGTCTCCGCCAGGCGCGTGCGACGGCGCTTCGGCGTTAAGCATCGGGCACGACCTCATGCATATCTACGAGACCATCCATCCTGTGGGCCATTCGGCCGAGGACATGTACGCGCTCATTGCCAAGGTGGAGGACTATCCGAAGTTCCTGCCGCTCTGCGAGGAGCTGACGGTCCGGAGCCGCAGGCAGGAGACCGGCAGAGACGTGCTAATCGCCACCATGGTGGTAGGCTACAAGCTTCTGCGCGAGCGCTTCACCACGCAAGTCAGCCTCGATCACTCGACCCGCACCATCCTGGTCGAATATCTGGACGGGCCGTTTTCGCACCTCGAGAACCGTTGGCGTTTGGAACCCGTCACGGCGCGAACGTGCAACGTCGATTTCTACATTGCTTACAGTTTCCGCTCGCGCCTGTTCGAGCGGCTGATGGGCGGATTGTTCTCCAAGGCCGTGCGCAAATATACTGCCGCCTTCGAGGCGAGAGCCGACGCGGTCTATGGCCACGCACCGGCACGTCCGACCGCGCTCGCCTCACCGCAACAGTGAGGCCACTAGCCGAAAGGCGCGCTCGACCGCGAACCGCCTGATCTCGCTCCGGCCGAGGTCTCCGAACAACACGCGCTCATGGCTGATGGCCTGCTCCCGCATGCCGGCGGCGAAGTGGACGAGACCGACCGGCTTCTCCTCGCTCCCACCGTCGGGTCCAGCGATGCCGGTAACGGCAATAACGAGACCCGCGCGCGAATGGGTAAGCGCGCCTCCCGCCATGGCCCGCACCACGTCCTCGCTCACGGCGCCACGGCGCTCGATCAGCCAGACCGGCACGCCAAGCATCTCGCTCTTGGCGGCGTTGGAATACGTCACGAAGCCGCGCTCGACCACATCGGAGGCGCCGGGCAACGCGGTGAGCGTGGCCGCGACCAGCCCGCCCGTGCAGGACTCCGCCGTGGCGAGCGTGATCCCGCGGCCACGGCAAGCCTCTAGCAGCTCTGCCGCTTGCGCGATCAGGCGGTCGTCGATGACGATCGCATCCCTCATGGCAGGCTCACCGTCGCCGTCGCCATTGCCGCGATGCCTTCGCCGCGCCCGATGAAGCCCAGCCCCTCATTGGTAGTCGCCTTGACGCTGACTTGACCCATATCGAGGCCGAGCATTGCCGCGACGCTCGCCCGCATCTGATCCCGGTAGGGCCCGATGCGGGGAGCCTCGCACATAAACGTCAGGTCTACATGCACGATCTCCCCGCCGCGCCCGGCAAGCCTGCCGGCGGCATCCTTGAGGAACAGCTCCGAAGGCACGCCCCGCCAACGGTCATCGGAAGGCGGGAAGTGGACGCCGATATCGCCCTCGCCAAGCGCGCCGAGTAGCGCATCGGTGAGCGCGTGCAAGCCCACATCCGCGTCGCTGTGACCGACAAGCCCCTTGTGATGCGGAATAGGCACGCCGCACAGGATCACGGCATCGCCCGGACCTAACGCATGGACGTCATAGCCTGAGCCCACGCGAACCGTAGGGGCCTTGTGCGCGCCACACGGCTGTAGGAGCCCATCGGCGATGACGAGATCCTCCGCCGAGGTGAGCTTGCGATTAACTTCCGAGCCTTCCACCAGGGCGACCTCGAGCCCAAACCATTCGGCGAGCCCCGCATCATCGGTGAACTCGAGTGCGCCGTTCTTCGCCGCGGCGCGATGGGCGGCTAGGATCGCCTTGAAGCTGAAGCCTTGCGGCGTCTGCGCCCGCCACAGTTCGCGGCGATCCAGCGTCCCCGTCACGCGAGCCCCGACTGCCCGCTTCAATGTGTCGGTCACGGGCAGGCCGGGGAGGACGGCCGGATGGGCCTCGAGCCCGGCTATTACGCGGCTGATCAGGGGCGCATCGAGAAATGGCCGCGCAGCGTCGTGGATCAACACCTTGCCGGGCGCGCGTGCGGCAAGCGCCTCCAGCCCGGCGCGCACGGACTCCTGCCGCGTCGCGCCGCCGGACACCGGCGGACGCAAGCGCATGGCAAAGGGTGCCGCGACCGCCTCGTACAGCCGCGCATCGTCAGGATGGATAACCACGAGGATGTCGCCCATGTCCGGATGGGCTGTGAAGGCACCAATCGCGTGCGCCAGCATGGGCACGCCACCGATCGGCCAATATTGCTTGGGCAGCTTGGCCTCGCTCCCAGCGCGGGAACCGCGGCCCGCCGCCACAATGACGCCGGCGACGCTCACCGCCCAGCCCCAAGGATTCTCGCGGAAACAATCTTTTTGCACTGCGGCATTTGGAGTGTTGCTCCAGGGCTAAATCCACCATATCCTGCACAATAATAGATCACAGGTTTACGTTGCATAATTTATATGCAAAGGGTGTCGGTTGGGGGCCACGAGGATACACCGCTTGAGCGCGTCCACCAAAAAGCAGAACGCGCGCCGCCATGTCCAGCCGCCGATCCAGACAGAGGCACTGCTTGGCGCGCTGCCGCATCCACTCCTCGTCATCGGCGATGCCCTTCACATCGAATACGCCAACACGGCCACCGAGGATTTTTTCCAGATGAGTGCTGGCGCGCTCTGCCGCCGAGCTCTCACCGACGTCGTCGCCTTCGGCAGCCCACTCATCGCGCTGGTCGAGCAGGTGCAGCGCAACGATACCACGGTCAACGAATATGGCGTGGACCTCGGCTCCTGCCGGTTCGATGCGCCGAAGCTCGTCGACCTGTATGGCGGCCCTCTGCCCGACGCACCGGGCCGAGTGTTGATTATGCTGCAACAGCGTAGCATGGCGCAGATGATCGAGCGCCAGCTCACCCATCGAGGCGCGGCGCGCTCTGTCTCGGGGCTCGCCGCCGTGCTGGCGCACGAGATCAAGAATCCGCTCTCGGGCATCAGGGGGGCGGCGCAGCTACTCGAAAGCGAGCGGACCGATTCCGACCCCACCTTGACCCAGCTCATTTGTGCGGAGTCCGACCGTATCTGCAAGCTCGTCGACCGCATGGAGATTTTCGGCGACGAGCGGCCGCTCTTACGCGAGCCGGTCAACATCCATGACGTGCTCGATCATGTGAAGCAGATCGCCACCCATGGCTTCGCACGCCACATCAAGATCGTCGAGCATTACGACCCATCGCTACCGTCGGTGCCCGGCAGCCGCGACAAGCTAATCCAGGCCTTCCTCAACCTTATCAAGAACGCTGCCGAGGCGATCGGCGAGGAGCGGCCGGACGGCCAAATCACGCTCTCGACTTCGTTCCGCCCGGGTGTGCGCCTTTCGGTTCCAGGCAGCCAAGCCCGGGTCAGCCTGCCACTCGAGATCGCCGTGGAGGACAATGGCGGGGGCATTCCCATGGATCTCATGCCCCATCTCTTCGATCCCTTCGTCACCACCAAGCGGTCGGGGACCGGCCTAGGGCTTGCGCTCGTCGCCAAAATCGTCGGCGATCATGGCGGCATCATCGAATGCGATTCGCGGCCGCGTCAAACCGTGTTCCGCGCGCTGATGCCGATGGCCGAAGGCGAGACGGCGCATGGCGGGCAGGCGTAAGCACCATGGCCAAAGGCAACATCCTCATCGCCGACGACGACGCCGCAATCCGCACGGTGCTGAATCAGGCCCTGGCCCGGGCTGGCTACGCACCCCGCGCCACGGGCAACGCCGCTACTCTGTGGCGATGGATCAGCCAGGGGGAGGGCGATCTCGTTATCACCGACGTGCTGATGCCGGACGAAAACGCCTTCGACCTCATTCCCCGCGTGAAAAAGCTCAGGCCCGATCTGCCGATCATCGTGATGAGCGCGCAGAACACTTTCATGACCGCGATCACCGCCGCCGAGCGGGGGGCCTACGAGTATCTGCCTAAGCCCTTTGATCTGAACGAACTTGTTGCCATAGTCGGACGCGCGCTCGCTGAGCCTCGGCGAAAGGCGCAGCGATCGGCGGCCGAGACTAACGAAGGGCTTCCGCTAATCGGCCGCTGCCCGGCGATGCAAGAAATCTACCGGGTCCTCGCCCGTCTCACCCAGACCGACCTCACGGTCATGATTACAGGCGAATCGGGCACCGGCAAGGAGATCGTTGCCCGCGCGCTGCACGAATATGGCAAGCGCAGAAACGGCCCTTTCGTTGCCATCAACATGGCCGCGATACCGCGCGAGCTGATCGAGTTGGAGCTGTTCGGCCATGAAAAGGGAGCTTTCACCGGAGCGCAGAACCGGCACGTGGGCCGCTTCGAGCAGGCCGAGGGCGGCACACTGTTCCTCGACGAGATCGGCGACATGCCAATGGAGGCGCAGACCCGCCTCCTGCGCGTGCTGCAGGAGGGCGAGTACACGACGGTCGGCGGCCGCACGCCGATCAGGACTAATGTCAGGATCATTGCCGCCACCAACCGCGACCTCCAGCAGCAGATCGATCAGGGTCTATTCCGCGAGGACCTATTCTACCGGCTGAACGTGGTGCCCCTTAGACTGCCGCCCTTGCGCGAGCGGCTCGAGGACATCCCCGACCTCGTGCGTCACTTCCTTGCCATCGCCGAGAAGGAGGGACTGCCGTCGAAATCCTTCGAGCCCGCGGCGATAGAGCGGCTGAAGCGCTATCATTGGCCGGGAAATGTGCGCGAGCTGGAGAACTTGGTGCGCCGCCTGTCGGCGATCTACTCCCAGGACACCATGACAGGGGAGATGGTCGATAACGAGCTCGCCATCGTCGCCCGCACGCCCTTTCCCGACGCGGCCGAGCCGGCCTCCGATCTCTCCGAGGCGGTTGAGCGCTTCCTCTCGGACTACTTCTTGAGCTTTGGTCAGGATCTGCCGCCGTCCGGCCTTTACACTCGGGTGCTGCGCAAAATCGAGTTCCCGTTGATCGCCGCAGCGCTGGCGGCAACGCGGGGCAATCAGATCCGTGCCGCCGACCTCCTGGGTCTGAACCGCAACACCCTGCGCAAGAAAATCCGCGACCTTAGCATCAAGGTGATGCGGACACCGGGGCCCTAGAAGCGCCCACCAACAGCCCTCACGGGAGTCAGTTAGTTATCTCCAACCCCCTTGATTCATGTCACCAAGGCGCCACATTGTGATCTTATTGCATCATAGAGGCGGATGCTCCCTGGATCATGGTTCGACGAGTCCTTACGCAGAGGGGCGAGGGATTGAGCAGCTTCTTCCAACACTTCCGTAAAGCGAGCGACAGAGTCCAGTTCTGGCGCCGACCCCCCAATGGGGGCGAGTCCCCCACCACCCAGCAGACAGTCCCGGTAAAGGGCTTGTTTGCCGGCACCCAGCAAGGCGATCGCGCGCGGCGCCGGCTCCCCTTTACGCTCGGCCTGATCACCATGGTGCTCTCGCTGTGCTCCGGCCTGGCGACCTACGTCATCCTGACCGGGCTCACGCCGATCGTGCCGACCCACCTTGTCGTGGTCGGCATGCTACTGATCAATCTCGTGCTCGTACTCGCCATGGTGGGGATTATCGCCTGGCAGGTGACGGGCCTTTGGCTCGCTCGCCGCCGCCAAGCCGCAGGCGCCCAGCTGCATGTCCGCATTGTCAGCCTGTTCAGCGTCATCGCCGTGGCTCCGGCCATCTTGCTCGCGGTGTTCGCCTCGATCTCGCTCGACCGGGGACTCGACCATTGGTTCTCCGACCGCACCAAATCCATGATTCAGAACTCCATCGACGTGGCCACGGCCTATGTGCAGGAGCATGGCCAAGTGATCCGCACCGATACGGTGGGCATGGCGAAGGATATCGATGAGGCGGTCGACCTCGTGAAATCGCGGCCTGAGAGCTTCGGCAATTTTCTGACCGCACAAGCGGCCATCCGGGCGCTCCCCATCGCCTATCTGATCGACGGGGAGGGGAAGATTCTCGCGACCGCCGCCACGCTGCAAGATATGCCCTACCGCGCACCACCCAAGGAAGCCATGGACCTCGCCAAGAAGGGGCAGGTGATCGTGATCGCGCCAGGGCAAACCAACGTGGTCGGCGCCATCAAGAGTCTCCAAAACTTCAGCGACACCTACTTGTATGTGGTCCGTCCGGTGAACGCGCGCGTGCTGCAGCAGCTGCGCGAGACCCGCGCTAACGTTGCCGAATACCAGTTGCTGGAGCAGCGCCGTGCCGGCGTACAGGTGGCATTCGGCCTCATGTATGTGGCGATTGCGCTGACGCTGCTCTTGTCCGCCATCTGGATCGGCATGTGGTTCGCCAACCGCCTGGTGGCCCCCATTGGCCAGCTGATAGGGGCGGCGCAGCAGATCTCGGAAGGCAATCTCGATGTCGAGGTCGCGGTCAAGCGCGCCGATGGCGACCTCGCGATGCTGGGCTCAACCTTCAACACCATGACGTCGGAGCTCAAGAGTCAGCGCGACGAGCTAGTCGGCGCCAACACCGCACTCGATGAGCGCCGGCGCTTCATGGAGGCCGTGCTGTCGGGCGTGACCGCCGGCGTGGTCGGCGTCGAAGCCGACGGCACCGTCACGCTTGCCAACCGCTCCGCTGAAACGCTCCTGGGGGCGAAGGAAAAAACCTTGTCCGGCCAACCACTTGCCAAGGCCATCCCGGAATTCGGACCGCTGCTCAAACGCGCGCAGAAGCTGGGGAGGCGCCTCGTCACCGATCAGGTCGCGCTTCGCCGCCGCGGGACGGAACGCAATTTTGCCGTTCGCGTCACGACCGAAGGCACCGGGCGGCGCGCTCAAGGCTACGTCGTGACCTTCGACGACATCACCGAGCTCGTCAGCGCCCAACGCAGCACTGCCTGGGCCGACGTAGCGCGGCGCATTGCGCATGAGATCAAAAACCCGCTCACCCCAATCCAGCTCTCGGCCGAGCGCATCCGGCGCAAATACGGCGATTCCATCACAAAGGATCGCGAGATATTCGAGCAGTGCACCGACACCATCATCCGCCAAGTCTCCGACATCGGACGGATGGTGGATGAGTTCTCGGCCTTTGCCCGCATGCCGAAGCCGGTGATGGAGCTTAACGACGTCCGCGATATCGTGCGCGAGGCCGTGTTCTTGTTCCAAGTCAGCCGCCCGGAGATCAGTTTCGAGCTCGACCAGCCCGACAAACCGGTGGTCACACTCTCCGACCGGCGCCTCCTGACCCAGGCAGTCACCAACCTCGTCAAGAACGCGAGCGAGGCGATCGACACCGCACTCGAAGCCGAGGCTGAGCGCACCGACAAAGGCCACATCATTGCCAAGGTGCGCACCAAGGGTGACGGGCTGCAGATCACCGTCATCGACAATGGCTGCGGGCTGCCCAAAGAGAACCGTCACCGGCTAGTCGAGCCCTATATGACCACCCGCACCAAAGGGACGGGCCTTGGGCTCGCCATCGTGCAGCGCATCACCGAGCAGCATGGCGGCACGCTCAATCTCGCCGACGCGCCGAAGCGGAACGGGAAGCAGCAAGGCGCCTCGGTGCGCATAGACTTGCCGATCCGGGAGAAGGACGAGGAGACCCTTGGCGACAGCGAGGAGAGTGCAGAAGTGGACGCATCCATTGCTGCGCATGCACCTGAAGCGGCCGAGTGATACGAGGGAGTGAACCATGGCGTCTGATATCCTGGTCGTCGACGACGAGGCCGATATCCGCGAGTTGATCTCGGGCATACTGGAGGACGAAGGGCATGGAACGCGTCTCGCCAAGGACTTTGACGAGACGCTCGCCGCCATCGAGGAGCGGCGCCCCTCGCTCGTCATTCTCGATATTTGGCTGCAAGGCTCCAAGCTCGATGGGCTCGAGCTGCTCGACCGCATAAAGAAGGCGCACCCCGACCTGCCAGTGGTGATTATCAGCGGCCACGGCAATATCGAGACCGCTGTCGCCGCCATCAAGCGCGGCGCCTACGACTATATTGAGAAACCTTTCAAGGCCGACCGGTTGGTCCTGATCACTGCCCGCGCGCTCGAGGCCTCAAAGCTCAAGCGCGAGAACCGGGAGCTGCGCGAGCGGAGCACCTACAGCTTCGACATGATCGGCCACTCCGCCGCTATCAATCAGCTGCGCCAGGCCATCGACAAGGTGGCGCCCACCAATAGCCGCGTACTCATCACCGGACCGTCGGGTTGCGGCAAGGAGCTGGCCGCCCGGGTGATGCACACGAAATCGCTCCGCGCCGACGGACCTTTCGTCGTGCTGAACGCAGCCGCCATGGTGCCCGACCGCATGGAGCTCGAGCTGTTCGGCATCGAGGAGGGGGGCGGCGCGGGCCCGCGTAAAGTAGGCGCGCTCGAAGAGGCCCATACCGGCACGCTCTATATCGACGAAGTCGCCGACATGCCGCTGGAGACGCAGGGCAAGATCCTGCGCGTGCTCGTGGAGCAGAGGTTCCAGCGGCTGGGCGGGGGTCCGAAGGTGCATGTCGATGTGCGCATCGTTTCCTCGACGAGCCGCGACCTGCAGAAGGAGATGAACTCGGGACGCTTGCGCGAGGACCTCTTCCACCGTCTCAACGTGGTCCCCATCAAGGTGCCAGGCCTGTCCGATCGGCGGGAGGACGTGCCCGAGCTCGTGCGCTATTTCGTGCAAGTGATCTCGGTGGCCTCCGGTCTCCCGCAGCGCCGCATCGGCGAGGACGCCATGGCGGTGCTGCAATCCCACGATTGGCCCGGCAATGTGCGCCAGCTCCGCAACAACGTCGAAAGGCTGATGATCCTCGTGGGCGGCGACGCCGACCAGATCATCACCACCGAGATGCTCCCCGAGGAGATCGTCTCGCCCATGCCCTTGTCGCCCAATGGGGCAGGGGGGGAACATCTGATGTCGCTGCCTCTGCGCGATGCGCGGGAGATTTTCGAGCGGGAATATCTGCTCGCCCAGGTCAACCGTTTCGGCGGCAACATCTCGCGTACGGCTGAATTCGTGGGCATGGAGCGCTCGGCGCTGCACCGTAAACTGCGCGCGCTCGGGGTCAATTCCACCGAACGGGGAGTCGCCATGCGTTAAGTTTAAGCCTGCTCTCAAGGCCTTAAGCGGGGACGGATGCATCAGGACACTTGCGGGATCACCTCGCAATCGCGTCTAATGCGACCGAAACCGGGGGGACGGCTAAGGTCCTGGGCCATTCAACCAGCGTAAGCGTGGACCAAAGGGACAAGGAAGCCCATGGCGACAGAACGCGCGCAAAGTCTGCAAGACACGTTTCTCAATCATGTCCGCAAGAACAAGACGCCGCTCACCATCTTTCTCGTCAATGGCGTGAAGCTCCAAGGCGTTGTGACTTGGTTCGATAATTTCTGTGTCCTACTGCGCCGCGACGGGCACTCGCAACTCGTCTACAAACATGCCATTTCGACCATCATGCCGGGTCAACCCATTCAGCTCGCAGAGATCGGCGACACGGAAAGCGCCGCGGAGTAGGTGCGTCCGACCGATCCGAGAAAGCTTAAACACCGGAAGGTCGCGTCCGCCGATCACGGGGGCGATCAGCAGCTCAGGCCAAGACGCCGTACGAGCGCCATGGTGCTGGCGCCAGTGCGCGACAAGCTTCCGCGCGGACGAGGGTGGGGGAGGGAGCGAAGCGCGGGCGCACGCTCTTCGCAGGCGCGGCTTGCGGAGGCCGTAGGACTGGCGGCGGCGATCGACCTAGAGGTCAAGGCGAGCGGGCTCGTGCCTCTGGCGCACCCGCGACCGGCGACATTGTTCGGCTCCGGCAAAGTCGAGGAGCTGGAGGGATTGGTTCGCGCCGAAGGCGCCGAGTTGGTGATCATCGATCACCCCCTTACCCCCGTGCAGCAACGCAACCTCGAGACCGCGTGGAACGCCAAGGTGCTGGACCGCACCGGTCTCATTCTCGAACTCTTCGGCGCCCGTGCGCGGACGCGGGAAGGGCGCCTGCAGGTGGAGCTCGCCCACCTCGTCTACCAGAAGAGCCGGCTGGTCCGCTCCTGGACCCACCTCGAGCGCCAGCGCGGCGGCTTCGGCTTCCTCGGGGGCCCAGGCGAGACCCAGATCGAGACCGACCGGCGCATCATCGGCGAGCGCATCGAGATGATCCGCCGCGAGCTCCAGCACGTGCGTCGCACCCGCGCGCTGCACCGCAAGGCGCGGCAGCGGGTGCCATATCCGGTGGTCGCGCTCGTCGGCTATACCAACGCCGGCAAATCCACGCTGTTCAACACCCTTACCGGCGCTGCTGTGCTCGCCGAGGACACGCTATTCGCCACACTGGACCCGACCTTCCGGGATTTGCGGCTGCCCGGGGGCACCAAGGCCCTGCTGTCCGATACGGTGGGCTTCATCTCCGAGCTGCCGACGACGTTGATCGCGGCCTTCCGCGCCACGCTGGAGGAGGTGCAAGAGGCGGACCTGATCCTGCATGTGCGCGATATCGCCGACGCGACGAGCGCGAGCCAGCGGACCGATGTGAACGCGGTGCTGGGCGAGCTCGGCATCGAGGCCGACGGCGAGCCGGACCGCTTGCTCGAGGTCTGCAACAAGGTCGATCTTCTCGACACCCCCGCGCGTACCCGCATTGAGAACGAGGCGCGGCGCGCCGAGGGCGAGGGCGTGGTTCTCATCTCGGCCATGACTGGCGATGGGCTCGATGTTCTGACAGTCGAGATCGAGAAGCGCCTCAACCGGCGCCGCGACACTATCGAGATCGCGGTAAAGCCGGAGGAGGGGTCGCTCGCCAACTGGATCTACGAGAACTGCGAGGTGGTGCAGCGTTCCGATCTCGGCGAGGGGATGACGGCTTTGCGCATCCGCATCGCACCGGAAAAGCGCCACGTCCTACAGCGTCTGGCGGGACCGGCGCGACTCAGGCTCGCGGCCGAATAAATCGAGACCGCGCCCGAACGCCCTAGCCATCCTGCTCCGCGGCCTTCGCCTCTTCCCACAGCTGATCCATCTCTTCCAGAGTAGCGTCTTCGGGCTTGCGTCCATCGCGCGCGAGCGCGGCCTCGATCTTGCCGAAGCGACGCACGAATTTGGCATTGGCGTCGTGAAGCGCGCCCTCGGGATCCACCTTTAGATGCCGCGCAAGATTCGCCATGACGAAAAGAAGGTCTCCGAACTCTTCCTTCACGCCGGCGGATGCAACCTCACCCGTTTTGTGTCCGCGCGCCGCAACAGCGCCCTTCAGCTCGGCAATCTCTTCTTCGGCCTTGGCCAGCACCGGCGCGAGACTTGGCCAATCGAAACCCACCGTGGCGGCGCGCTTCTGCAGCTTCACCGCGCGGGTGAGCGCGGGCAGCGCGACGGGCACCTCTTCGAGCAGAGATGCGCCGCGCGCCTCGCCATCACGCGCCGCCTTCTCCTTGGCCTTGATGCGGTCCCACATCGGGGTCCTGAGGAACGACTCCCTGAGCGCGGGATCGCCGAAAACATGTGGGTGCCGGCGCATCATCCGCTTCGTGATGGCATCCACCACATCGGGGAAGTCGAAGCGTCCTTGCTCGGACGCCATCTGGGCGTGGTAGACGACCTGCAACAAGAGATCGCCGAGCTCGTCCTTGAGCCCCGCCATGTCGCCGCGCGCAATCGCGTCGGCGACTTCGTACGCTTCCTCGATTGTGAAGGGGGCAATCGATGAGAACGTCTGCTCCACGTGCCACGGGCAGCCGTCCTTGGGATCTCTAAGCCGCGTCATGACGCTGAGGAGAGCGTCGATGGTGGGCTGCTTTACGCGGGCGTCAGCCATCGCAGGTGGCATCGGGCGGGGCCGCGCATACCCCTGCCACGAAATGGAATTCTGCTGCGCCCTCAAATGGATAGCGGAAAAACGTCGATTTCGTAGCCCAATCCAAGATTCGCATAATGTATATTATGGAAAATATTGGCCACGGCGTATAAGCTGCGCCAAACACGCTCAGTGACGCTCGTATTGATCGGTCACCAGACGGTCCAACAGCCGCACGCCAAACCCCGATCCAAAGCTCCGGTTGATCTCACTGTCGAGCGACGCAAGTCCGGTGCCAGCGATATCGAGATGCGCCCAGGGCGTGCCGTCCTTGATGAAACGCTGCAGGAACTGCGCAGCAGAGATCGATCCCCCCCACCGTCCACCCGTGTTCTTCATGTCGGCGACCTTGGAGTCGATGAGCTTGTCGTATTTGGGACCGAGCGGCAGCCGCCACAGCCTCTCCCCCGTCTCTTCTCCCGCCGCCAAGAGCTGTCCCGCAAGCGCCTCATTGTTGGAGAAAAGCCCTGCATGCTCCTTGCCGAGTGCTACCATCACCGCGCCCGTTAAGGTCGCGAGATTGATAAGCGCGCGCGGTTTGAAGCGGCCTTGCGCATACCAAAGGCAGTCGGCCAGCACCATGCGGCCCTCGGCGTCGGTGTTGAGCACCTCTATGGTCTGGCCCGACATTGCAGTCACGACGTCGCCCGGACGCTGCGCGGTCCCGCTCGGCATGTTCTCGACGAGACCGATGATGCCCACGGCATTTACCTTTGCCTTCCGCTCGGCGAGAGCGTGCATGAGCCCAACGACGCATGCGGCGCCCGCCATGTCGCCTTTCATATCCTCCATGCCGGCAGCAGGCTTGATCGAGATGCCGCCCGTGTCGAATGTGACGCCCTTGCCGACGAAAACCACGGGCTCCCCGCCGCGCTCGCCCGCGCCCTTCCATTGCATCACCGCCACATGGCTTGGCCGCTCGCTCCCCTGCCCCACGGCGAGTAAAGCGTTCATTCCGAGCTTCTTCAGCGTCTTGTCGCCCAGCACCTCGACCTGCACGCCGAGCTTGGTGAGGTCTTTCGCCCGTCGCGCAAACTCAGCGGGATCCAGCACGTTCGCCGGCTCGTTGACGAGATCGCGGGCGAGCATGACGCCGTTGGCGATGGCCCGAGCCGAGGTGAAGGCGCGCGACGCGGCCCTGGGATCGGCCGAGTGGATGACGATCTTTTTCAGCGTCCGGTCATTGGCCTCTGCCGCATCGCCGTCCTTCTTCTGCCCCTTGGTTTTGTACTTTTTGAACTTGTAGCCGCGCAGCACCGCGCCAAGCGCCACATTGGCGACATGGTCGGGGTCGATCGCCTGCCCGGCAGTCTCGACGAACACGTGCGCGATCGCCCCCTCCTTGCCGCTGAGCAACCCACGAATGATGCCGCCGAGATTAAGCCAGTCCTCGGGGCTGAAATCAGCGATCTTGCCGACGCCGAGCAGCACCAGCCGCGTGAGCTTCAGACCCGCAGGCACGAGCAAATCGACCGACGTGTCCTTCTTGCCCTTGAAGCCGCTCACCTGAGCGGCGCGCGAAAGCAATCCTTTCGACGTCTTGTCGATGTCCTTGGCAACGGCTGAAAGCTTTGGCCCCTCCTCGGCAAGAACTACCGCCACGGCCTCTTGCGGGGGACTAAGGTCGGCGAAGGAAATTGCGGTCTGTTCGCTCACTACACCTCCATAACGGCCTTCGCCCCAGAGTCCCAAGCTAAACAGCCAGCCAAGCGCGGCGAATTGTCGGCGCGCTTACTGATGCAAACTTGCAACAGCGGCAGGGATTCGAGAGGCCGTAGGTAAATCCAGTAGCCCCGGAAAGCAAGCGGCTCAAAGTGCCGAAATTCGGCCATGTTGGCCTGGTCGAAATGCCCCTGGGCACCCAGGGATTGGCGAGTCTCCGAGGACCGGAAAAAGCCCGCTGGGTGGGGGGCACAGGGGAAAAGCGCGGCCATGACTCTGTTCAGCCGATACGTCTTTCGGCAAGTGGCCAATGCGTTCCTCATTATCCTGCTCACTCTTACGACCATCGTCTGGCTCGCCACGGCACTGAGGCAGCTCGACCTCATCATCTCGCAGGGTCAAGGGGTGACGCTATTCCTCAAGCTCACTCTGCTCAGTCTCCCGAGTCTCATGGCGCTCATCGCTCCAAACGCGATGCTGATGGCCGCGCTCTACACCCTCGACCGCCTGAACGGAGACAGCGAGCTGATCGTGATGACGGCCTCTGGCGCGACCATCTGGCGAATTGGCGCATCCCTCATCGTGCTCGGCGCCTTCGTCTGCATCGCGATCCTCCTGGCGAACATCTTCGTGACCCCGACAAGTGCACGCCTCATGCGCAGTTACGTCACCCAGGTCCGGACCGACCTGATCTCGCAAGTCCTTCAACCAGGCCGATTTTCCAGCCCCAACACCGGTCTCACCTTCCATATCCGCGACCGCGCGCTCAACGGCGAGCTACTTGGCCTGCTGGTGCATGACGAACGCGACCCGAATCAGGTGAGGACGTATCTCGCCGACCGCGGGCACATCATCTCCACTGCGGACGGCGCCTACCTCGTGATGTTCGATGGCGACGTCCAAAGCCTTAGCGCCGAGAACCTCGATCAAGGCGCTCGCATCGTCAACTTTGATCAATACACGCTCGATATGTCGCAATTCGATCCGGAAGACGACAACGGCAAGGGGCTTCAGCCGCGGGAACGCTATTTGAGTGAGCTTATCAATCCTGACCCCAACGACTTGTTGGCAAACCAGAATCCGGGGCTGTTGCGCCAGGAGCTCCACGATCGATTTGCCACGCCTCTTTATCCCCTGCTGTTCGCCTTTTTGGCGATCGCTGTTCTTGGCCATGCGCGCACCACGCGGGACAGCCGCTGGGCCCAGATTATGATCGCCTTTGGCATTGCTCTAGGCCTGCGAATCATGGGGTTTACGCTCTCCAATATGGTGACCCTAAATACCTGGGCTCTGATCCCGCTTTACGGGGTTCCGGTGGGGGCGATTCTCATTGCGGCTTGGACGGCGCACGTTAGAATGTCGCCTGAGCTTCGGTCCAAGCTGAGCTTCGAGCTTAAGTTCAAGCCAATAAAGATAAAACTTTGGGCCGGTCGAGGGATGCAAGCGAAGTGAGAGCGCAGATGCCAGGCATCAGTGCAGTGGGGACACTTGCGCGCTATTTTTCGTTGCGCTTCTTCCTGGCAATGCTCGCTGTGTTCGTGTTGTGCTGCGTGCTTATCTTCTTTGTCGACTTCATCGAAATGCTACGACGCGCGGGCAATTATAACGCCAATGTCCCAGCCCTTCTGCTGGCCTGGATGACGTTGCTTCGACTTCCCTCCTTTTCCGAGCTCATTCTACCCTTCGCGGTGCTAATCGGCACCATTGGCATTTTCCTGATGCTGAGCCGCTCATCGGAGCTGGTCGTCGTGCGCGCCGCGGGCATTTCCGTTTGGCAGTTCGTGATGCCTGCGGCGGTCGTGGCCTTCCTGCTCGGGCTCGTTTTCGTCACGCTGTACAACCCGCTCGCCGCAATTGCCCGCGGCGAGGCAGAGCGCCTCTACGCGGACGCATTCGGCAAGGACGAATCGCTGCTCAAAACGCGGAACGCGGGCGCATGGCTGCGCGAAGACGGCGCGGACGGGCCAACCGTCATCCACGCGCTGCAGGTGGCAAACCAGGGCCTCGAGCTCACCGGCGTGACCGTGTTCCAGTATGATCCGGGCCAACGTCTCACCGAGAGAATCGATGCCAAGAAAGCAGTGCTCAAGGACGGGCGCTGGGAGCTCGACCAGGCCCGAGTCAGCGCGCCGGGCGAGGAGGCCGTCCTCTATCAGCGGTACCTGCTCAGCACCTATCTCACCCCGACCCAGGTCCGCGACACGCTCGGCACAGAGTTCTCGATCTCCTTTTGGGGCCTGCCGAACTTCATCGAGATCGCGGAACGAGCTGGGCTGCCGGCAACGCAGTACCGCGTGCAATACCAACTGCTCCTGTCCCGGCCCTTCTTGCTCGTGGCCATGGTACTCATCGGCGCCACCTGCGCGCTCCGCGGCTTCCGCTTCGGCAATGTGCAAATCCATGCCATCATCGGTCTCGGCGCCGGATTTGCGTTCTTCGTGCTTGCCGAGGTTTCGCGCAACTTTGCCATGGCTGGACTGACATCCGCGGCGGCGGCGGCCTGGGTGCCAGTGGTCATTGCAACAAGCCTCGCGCTGACCGTGCTCCTGTACAAGGAGGATGGTTGATGACGCGGGTCCTTGTAAGGCTGACCAAGCCGAGCCGGGCCCTGCCCGGCCTCGCTGCGTCTAATGGCACCCGCTTTGACGGGTGGCATTGGCGCCTTTTGGCCTGTCTGATCGTCTGTTGCGTCGGCTTCACCGATCCTGGCATGGCCGCATCCGGCGCCGCTAATGGCACAATCAAACCGGACAAGAAGAATGAGCAGGAGCTGGCCAAGATTCTGACAGCGCCGAAGATTGAACTCGAGCCAGCCCATGCTGCTGCAGGCCGACGAGATGGTCTACGACAATGAGAACAATCGGGTCACAGCCAAGGGTAACGTTGAGATCTACTACGGCAACTACGTTCTGCTCGCGGATCAGGTCATCTACGACCGCAACAACAACACGCTCGCCGCGAAGGGCAATGTGAGCATTAAGGACCCTCAAGGCGCCGTCATCACAGCCGACCACATGACCCTCACCGACGACTTCCGTGACGGCTTCATCGACGCGCTGAAGCTCGTCACCAAAGACGATACCCGCATCGCCGCCGAGACGGCCACCCGCGAGGCGGGCAACGTCACCGTGTTCCAGAACGGATGGTTCACCCCTTGCAAGCCTTGCGAGGATAACCCCGAGGCGCCGCCCACGTGGCGCATTCGCGCGACCAAGATCATTCACCGGAAGGACGAGGCGACCATCACCTATCGCAATGCCTTCTTCGACTTTTATGGCGTGCCGGTAATTTGGGTCCCGTATTTCCAAATGGCCGATCCGACGGTGAAGCGCAAATCGGGCTTCCTGATGTCGACCTACACCAATGACACTCAGCTCGGAAATACGGTGACGGTGCCCTACTATTTCGCGCTGTCGGACAATTACGATTTCACCTTCGCTCCCACCTACACGTCGAATGCTGGCACCCTTTTGCAAGGACAGTGGCGACACCAGTTGGCGTACGGGGCCTACAACCTTAACCTCGCGGGCGTGTTCAACCCCCAGGGTGACCCTGCGACCCCGGCCGGCGAGGACTTCCGTGGCAGCTTGGACTCCAAGGGCAAATTTTATTTGGACCCTTATTTCTCCTTGGGCTGGGACGTACAAGCCGACACGGACGATACGTTCCGGCGCTTCTACAATATCGACAACAAATTCAAGACCGACCGCGTATCGCAGGTCTATTTGGAGGGCCTGGACGACCGGAACTATTTCAGCACGCGGCTCTACAACACGGGTGGTCTTGAATTCTACGACACGCCCATATCGGAAGCGTGGGTGCTCCCGGTCATCGACTATGACTACATCGTCAACCAACCCATTCTTGGCGGTGAGCTCAGCTTCGACTCTAACCTGACGAGCCTAACGAGCCATGGCAACGCACCCAACTCGACGCGACTGACCTCCGAGGTCAATTGGCGGCGGCAGATGATCGACGGCATGGGTCAGGTTTACACCCCCTTCGCCCAGCTGCGCGGTGATATCTACGACGTAAACAATTTTACGAATCCCTCGAACAATCTCCCGTCGAATGGCGCGACGGCGCTCGGCAATGCCGTCGCCGGCATCGACTATCGTTATCCGTTCGTCGCCACAACCGGCAGCGTCACGCATGTCTTGGAGCCGATCGGCCAGATCATTGCGCGACCCGATTCCATCGGCAATCAGCAGGCGATTCCGAACGAGGACGCCAACAGCCTCGTGTTCGACGACACGCTGCTGTTCGATATCGACAAATTCTCGGGCTACGACCGCATTGAGACCGGTACACGCGCCAATGTCGGCGCGCAGTATACCGCTCAGTTTTATTCGGGTGCCTATGCCCGCGCCGTGTTCGGCGAGAGCTACCAACTTGCGGGACAGAATGAGTTCGCGCTGTCCGCCCAAGGGAGCGGTCTCGACACAAGCCGCTCTGACTATGTGAGCGGGATCTATATCCAGGCTAGCAACAACCTCGGCTTCGTAGGGCAAACCCGCTTCGATCAAGTTTCCTGGGAGGTCCGGCGCACCGATCTTGGCTCCACCGTGCAATACGGGCCGGCGCAACTGAAGATCGATTATGCCGATGTGAAGGACGCGCCTGGGCTGGGCCAGGGCGACACGCAACAGGAGATTTTTACCAATGGCTCGCTCGCGCTCACCGACAATTGGTCACTGCTCGGCAATATCCGTTTTGATCTCCAGACGTCAAGATCGGTCCAAGACGGCCTCGGTTTACGTTATCAAAATGACTGCTTCACGCTGGGCGTCACCTATTTGGAGACGAATATCAAAGACCTCGACATCCAGCCGGACAAGACCTTCATGGTCAATTTTACTCTGAAAGATCTGGGCTCTTACGCGTTCAAGACCGACGCCTTCGGCTTGGCCGGCGACCTGCCCAATTAGCGACGCAAGCGCCATGTGCCCAGGTGCCAAGAGGCCGCGCTCCAACGCATCGCTCGTGCTGCGGGCGATAGTGGCGAATCTCGGTCTGACCGGCCTCATGCTCGCCTTGTGTCTCATCGGCGTTGTCCGGCCCGCAGCGGCGCAAATGGACACCTGGCCGACCGACCCAGGCCAGAGCGCTGAACCAGGCGCCCCGCCGCCGGGCGCCATGCCGCCAGACGCTTCGCCGCAGAGCGCGATACCGCCGGGGCCTCCCCCGGTAGATCTGCCCACACAGACCGAGCAGTCGATCGTGGTGCTCGTCAACGACGATCCGATCTCCGCCTACGACATCGAGCAGCGCGAGCGTTTCCTTGTCATCACCGCCCATGAGAAGCCGGGGCCGGAGCTCAAAAAGAAAGCCACAGACCAGCTCATTGATGAGCGGCTGCAAATGCAACAGGGAAAGAAGCTTGACGTTGTCCCCGACGAAGACGACGTGACCAAGATCCTCACCGAGATGGCGAAGAGCAACAACCTTACCCCCGAGGGACTGACGAACGCGCTCGCGCAGATGGGCATCAACATCAAGACTCTCAAGGACCGCCTCCGGGCCCAACTCATGTGGCGTGATGCGGTACGACGCAAGTTCCGACATGACGTCCAGATCGGGGATGCCGATGTTGATAAGGCGCTTTCTGGCACCGCGGGAGCGGGAGAAGGGAGTGCCGCGGCGGCGGGGACGGCACTGCAGCTGCGGCAGGTCAAATTTGAAGTTCCGACCAACGCCGACCAAAAGACCATCGCCCAGATTCTTTCGGCGGCGGAAGCGCTACGCGCCCGGTTCAATTCTTGCGGCAACGTCGCCGATCTCGCCAAGGGCGTCAAAGGCGCGAGCGTGAACGCGCTAGCGGATGAGGTCCCTACCGCGATCTCCCAGCCGGCACGCATGCTGGTCATGAACGCCAAGGTTGGTCAGATGACGCCCCCGACCCTTTCCGCCTCCGCCATCGAGCTCTACGCCGTCTGCGGCAAGCATAGTGTCCGGGGCGATCCTAAGCAGCGCGAGGAGGTGGAGCAGAAGTTGGTGCAGCAAGAGATGTCGATCCGAGCCGAGCGCTTCTTGCGCGACGTGCGTCAGGACGCCTTTATCGAATACCGCTAGAGGCCTGCCGCCGATGGCGCTATGCCATGCGCATGGCAAAGCGACCTCTTGCACTGACGCTTGGCGATCCCGCAGGGATCGGCCCGGACATCACGCTCCTCGCTTGGCAGGCGCGCGCCGCCGAGGCCATTCCGCCCTTCGTCTGGTTGGGCGATCCCGATACGCTAGCCGCCCGCGCCAACCAGTTGAATCTCGCCGTGAGGATCGAGACCGTCGCGGATGCGCCGGAAGCGAGCGGGCGCTTCGCCGAAGCGTTACCGGTGCTGCCCCTCACCGTTGCCCGCCCCATCGTCCCGGGCCGGCCCGACGAGGCCAACGCGGCCGCCGTTCAGCACTCTATTGAGCACGCCGTAAGCCTAGTGCTTGCCGGCGCCGCGCGGGCCATCGTCACTAACCCGGTGAGCAAGGCCGTGCTCTATCGGGCAGGCTTCGACTTTCCCGGCCATACGGAATTCCTCGCAAGCCTCGCTGCTTCGGTCGGGCCGGTTCCCCTCCCCGTGATGATGCTCGTGGCAGACAATCTAAGGGTCGTGCCGGTGACCATCCACATTCCGCTCCAGGACGTGGCGGGCGCACTAAGCCGAGAGCTTATCGTCTCGACGCTTCTCACCACCGCGCGCGATATGCGGCGCTATTTCGGACTTGCTCGGCCGCACCTTGCCGTCACCGGCCTCAACCCGCATGCTGGCGAGGACGGGGCGCTAGGGCGGGAAGATATCGAGATCATCACACCGGCGATCGAGGATGCGCGGGCAAAGGGTCTGACCGTGACCGGACCGCATCCCGCCGATACCCTGTTCCACGCCGAAGCGCGGAAAGGGTATGACGCCGCGATCGCCATGTATCACGACCAGGCACTGATCCCTTTCAAAACGCTCGCCTTTGAGCATGGCGTCAATGTCACCCTCGGATTACCTTTCCTGCGCACCTCGCCTGACCATGGCACCGCCTTTGCCCTTGCCGGCACGGGCCGCGTCAGCCCTCGCAGTCTCATCGAGGCGCTGCGCCTCGCCGACGCCATCGCGGCCCAAGCCGAGACGCAAGCGTGAGCGTGCCTGACGGCTTGCCGCCGCTTCGCGACGTGATCCGCGACCTTGGCCTCTCGGCGCGCCGGTGCCTCGGCCAGAATTTCCTGCTTGATTTCAACCTGACCCGCCGCATCGCCCGCGCCGCGGGGCCGCTCGATCAGGCGACCATCGTCGAGGTTGGTCCGGGTCCCGGGGGTCTCACCCGCGCGCTCCTGCTAGAAGGCGCGGCCCGCGTAATCGCGATCGAGAAGGACGCCCGATGCCTGCCCGCTCTTGAGGCCATCGCGGCGCGCTATCCTGGCCGGCTCGAGGTGATCGGCGGCGACGCGCTCGAAATCGACTACGGCAAGCTGACGCTCCAACCGCCGGCCCGCATCGTTGCCAATCTGCCCTACAGCGTTGCCACGCCGCTCTTAATCGGCTGGCTGAAGACGAGCCCCTGGCCGCCCTGGTTCGACCGGCTGGCGCTCATGTTTCAGCGCGAAGTTGCACAACGCGTGGTGGCGGCTCCGGGCGGCAAGGACTATGGGCGGCTCTCGGTTATCGCCCAGTGGCGCACCCTGCCCCGCATCCTGTTCGGAGTTCCCCGCGGCGGCCTTCACGCCGCGGCCCAAGGTGCAATCATGCCTCGTCGAGTTCATCCCGCGCGCCGCCCCAGCTCCTCCTTGCGACGTACAAAGATTGGAACGCGTGACTGCCGCCGCGTTCGGCCAGCGGCGCAAGATGCTGCGCTCCTCCTTGCGGCAACTCACCCCAAAGAGCGAAGCGCTGCTGCAAGGGATTGGTATCGACCCCCAAGCGCGCGCCGAAGAGCTCGGCATCGCCGACTTTTGCCGCATCGCCAATGCGCTCTGATCGCTAAAGCTCGGCCAACAGGCTCTGCACGAAACCTTCAAGCCCTGTGAGGCGCGAGCGGCGCAAGCGCTCTGCGGCAAGAATGGCGCGGATTGCGGTCACCGACTGCTCCAGGTCACGATTGATGACCACGTAGTCGTATTGGTGCCAATGCTGGATCTCGTTGCTTGCGCCACGCATCCGGCGATGCACGATCTCCGGAGGATCTTGCGCGCGCACGTTGAGCCGCTCCTCCAGCGCCTTGCCCGACGGTGGAAGTATGAACACCGATGCCACATCGTCTTTAGCATCGGCGCGCAACTTCTCGGCGCCCTGCCAGTCGACGTCGAACAGCACGTCGCCACCCTTTGCCAAGGCCTCTTCCACCGGTTTTCGCGCCGTGCCGTAGTAATTGTCAAACACCACAGCCCATTCGAGAAACTCGTTGTGATCACGCATTTTTGTGAAGGTCTCGTGGTGGACGAAATGGTAGTCCCTCCCCTCTATCTCCCCTTTCCGCTTCTTGCGCGTCGTATAGGAAACCGAGATCGCAAGCCCGGGCTCCTGTTCGAGCAGACGCCGCGCGAGCGTTGTCTTGCCGGCGCCAGAAGGCGACGACAGCACCAGCATGAGACCTCTTCGCGTGGGCTCCATCGACCTCACTCGATGTTCTGAACCTGCTCGCGCAGCTGATCGATGACGCTTTTGAGCTCGAGCCCGATGCGGCTCGTCTCGATGTCACCGGCCTTGGAGCAGATGGTGTTGGCCTCGCGGTTGAACTCCTGCGCTAGAAACTCGAACTTGCGGCCGATCGGCTGATCGCTGTTGAGCAGCTCATTCGCCGCCGCGACATGGGCACCTAGACGATCGAGCTCCTCGCGAATGTCGGCCTTGGACGCGAGCAGCATGGCCTCCTGATGCAGCCGCTCCGGATCGAGCGAGGCACCGGTCTCGCTCAGCCGAGCGAGCTGCTCGGCGAGCCGCGCGGCTATCGCCTGCGGCGAGCGGCCGGCGGTGCTTGCCGCGCGCTGGGCGAGGCTCCCGATAGCCGCAAGCTGTTGCGCGATGACATGCGCTAGCCGCTCGCCTTCGGCCCGGCGCGCGGCGACAAGCTCGACGAGTGCGGCGCCTAGTCCCGCGAGCAGAACCTGGCCGAGCTCCGCCCGCATGGCCTCGTCCTCCTCCCCCTCCACCACCTCGACGACGCCGCGCATGGCAAGCAGCGTGTCGAGGCGCGCGGGCTCAAGCCGCGTGACCGCGAGCGCGCGTTGCGCCACGTCAAAGGCTTGCCCCAACGCGGCTTCGTTGAGGCGGATCTGCATCTGCCCGGTCTCCCGCTTCAAGCTGAGCGTGACCGAGCAATTCCCCCTGGCAAGTCTCTCCTGGCAAAGGCTCCGGGCGCCTATCTCGAGCGCCTCGAAACCCGCCGGTAAGCGGAGGCGAAGCTCGAGGCTGCGCCCGTTGACGCTCCTTACCTCCCAATGCCAGCTCGTGTCCTTGTGAACGCCGTCAGTGCAGGCAAAGCCAGTCATGCTCTTAAGGGTCATGGGCGCGATAGCCTTGCGAGCTCTCTTGGGTAATACGTCGAGGCGGCCTGACGCTTATAGCCCGAGTCGCGCAGCGTGCGGGAAGCACACTCTGCCGGGCCTTGGCGCGCAATCCTCGAAATCGATCGGACTAGCGCATTGGGTTCCGTTTGGGCAGGGGCACTGGATCTACCGCACCCGCACCGCCCGGCGTGCCCGCCAATGGCGAGGAAAGGGGCGGGCTGACCGCCGAGGTCGCGCTTAACGGCACGGCCGCGGAAACCGCGCCCGGGTCGAGATTCAGCTCTTGTTGGGCCGCTCCGGCCGGTGCGGCCTTGGCCACGGCTTCGGCTTTCGCCGCCTGCTCGCGCTCGAATTGCCGCCAGTGCGTGACATTCTTATTATGCGCCTCGAGAGTGGGCGCAAACACATGGCCGCCCGCGCCATCGGCGACAAAATAGAGGTCCTTCGTCTTGGCGGGCTTCAGTACAGCTTCAATGGCGGCCCGCCCGGGATTGGCGATCGGGGTTGGAGGCAAGCCATTGATCTTATAGGTGTTGTACGGCGTGTCCCGATCGAGCTCATCCTGCTGGATGGGATGGTCGAGGGCCCCCTTCCCGCCAGCCAGGCCGTAGATGATGGTGGGATCGGACTGCAGGCGCATGTTCTTCCTGAGACGGTTCTGGAACACGCTTGCGATATGCGGCCGCTCGTCGGCCCGGCCTGTCTCTTTCTCCACGATCGAGGCGAGAATGACCGCCTCCTCGGGCGTATTCACCACGACGTCCTCGTCCCGCTTCTCCCAGAGACCGGCCAAGAACTTTGCCTGCGCGTTCTCCATGCGCTCGAGGATGTCCTGCCGCGTGTCGCCCAACCCGAACTTGTAGGTATCAGGAAGTAGCGTGCCCTCGGCCGGGACCTCGGCGATGTCGCCCTCAAGCTCGGGATCGGCTCTGAGCCGTTCGACGATCTGCTGGCTGGTCAATCCCTCGGCCACCGTGAATTTGTGATCAATGGATTTACCCTCAGCGAGGGTATCCAGCACTTGGCGCATGCTCGCATGCTTGCGGAACTCATACTCACCGGCCTTGAGGCTGCCTTTGCCCTTGAGATGGAAAAAATAAAGGATGCTCGTCATGAACACGCGCCGGTCGTCGATGACGCCGTCGCGCTCGAGCCGCTCGGCAATCCCGGTCACCCCCTCGCCTTTCGGAATGACCACCACGGCCGAGGTTGTGAGCGGGCCCGGTCGGTCGAACCGCATCTTTACGAAATAGAGGAGACCCACGAGCAGCGCCGCCGTTACGAACAGCATGGTGAGCAGACCGTCCAGGAACCTGAGGAGGGGATGCATGCGGGGCCCGCGCGGCTCCGGCTCGGGCGCCTCCGGTGGGCGTGTGGGTTCGAGCGCCTCTGCGGGGCTGCGGGGCATTACCGCAAGGGCCCGCTCGCTGCGGCTAGGCGGCTGATGCGCATCGTTGTCGTTAGCCGTCGACGAGAAGTCGCTGGTCACAGACATGGCAATAGGCCCCGCGCGCCGAATGGCGCTAACCACTTGAAGTTCAAATATGGCGAAAGGGAGGTTCGGCTGACAAGCGCAATGCTCAACCCGCCCCCCAAGGGTCAGGCATCGCAGCGGCGCAAGATCAAAGAGGCATTGGTGCCACCGAAGCCGAAAGAGTTGGACAGCACCGTGTCGATGGTCCGGCGTCGCGCTTGATGCGGCACGAGGTCGATCGCCGTGCTCACCGAAGGATTGTCGAGGTTGAGGGTGGGCGGGGCGACATTGTCACGAATGGCTAGCGCCGAGAAGATCGCCTCGACGGCGCCGGCGGCTCCAAGCAGATGCCCGATCGCCGACTTGGTGGAGGACATCGAGACCTTGCCTGCCGCGTTGCCGAACAACCGCTCGACGGCGGCAAGCTCGATCTCATCCCCCATGGGCGTCGAGGTGCCGTGGGCGTTGATATAGTCGATGTCGGCAGGCTCGATCCCGGCACGCTTCACGGCGGCGACCATGCAGCGGTAGGCACCGTCGCCGTCCTCCGCCGGTGCCGTGATGTGGAAGGCGTCGCCGGAGAGCCCATAGCCGACGACCTCGGCATAGATCGTGGCCCCGCGGGCCTTGGCGTGGTCGAATTCCTCGAGCACCACCATGCCTGCCCCCTCTCCCATGACGAAGCCGTCACGGTCACGGTCGTAAGGACGCGAGGCCCGGCTAGGCGCCTCGTTGAAGTTGGTGGAGAGCGCCCGGCAGGCGGCAAAGCCCGCGATAGCGAGGCGGCAGACGGGCGATTCGGCCCCTCCGGCCAGCATCACCTCGGCATCGCCGAGCGCAACCAGGCGCGACGCATCGCCAATGGCATGCGCCCCAGTCGAGCAGGCCGTGACCACGGCATGGTTCGGACCTTTCAGCCGGTGCTGGATCGAGACATAGCCCGCAGCGAGGTTGATTAAACGCCCTGGGATGAAGAACGGGCTGATCCGGCGCGGACCTTTCTCGGCGAACAAGAGCGACGTCTTCTCGATTCCCTGCAAGCCCCCGATGCCGGAGCCAACCAGCACGCCAGTGCGGATCTGGTCTTCATAGGCGGTGGGCTTCCAGCCCGCGTCGGACAGCGCCTGCTCGGCGGCAGCCATGGCGTAAACGATAAACTCGTCGACCTTGCGCTGCTCCTTCGGCTCCATCCAGTCGCTGGGGTTGTAGGTGCCGTCACTCCCGTCACCGCGCGGAATCTGACAGGCGATCTGGCAGCTCAGATCCGAGACGTCGAAGCTCTCGACGCGGCGGGCGGCATTCCTCCCCGCGAGCAACCGCTCCCACGTGACATCGACACCGCAACCGAGCGGCGACACCATGCCAAGACCTGTGATGACGACGCGTCGCATCTCGCGCTACTCACGTGATCCTTGAGGGAACCGGTAATGGAGCCCAGAGGGCTGAGTTACCGGGCGCGGGACCGGCGACGCTGGGGCCAAAGCGGCCTTTGCCAAGCCCCACAACGCCCGCGCAAGCTCCGGTCACGCCGCGCTGTTCTTCTCCAGAAATTTGACGGCGTCGCCCACGGTGAGGATGGTCTCGGCGGCATCGTCGGGAATTTCGCAACCGAACTCCTCCTCAAACGCCATGACGAGCTCGACGGTGTCGAGACTGTCAGCCCCAAGGTCGTCGATGAAGCTCGCATTCTCGGTGACCTTGTCGGCTTCGACCCCAAGATGCTCCACGACGATCTTTTTCACGCGCTCTGAGATATCGCTCATGTCCGCCTCACCGTCCTTGCTCCCTGTCAGTCCAATAGGCCTCGCACGTCCCCCGCGCTTCGGCCCACGGCCTAACGCACCCCAGAGCGGCAAATCAAAGGGTTGAACGCGAGTGGGATTATCTTTGTCAAGCCCCCACAAAGCGGTCGCCTGGGTAACATACTTTCCGAGCCTTTGCCAACAACCGAGGGCAGGCCCTGGGCCATTTGCCAATTCCCCTGAAGCCGCACACGCAAATCCCTATCAAACAAGGGGTTACACCATCACCATGCCGCCGTTGACATGCATCGTCTCGCCGGTGATGTAGCCGGCCTCGTCACTCGCCAGGAATACCACGGCGGCCGCGATATCCTCCGGCTTGCCGAACTTCCGCGCGGGGATTGCTGCGGCGATGCCCTCAACCTGCTTCGGCGTCAGCGCGTCAGTCATAGGTGTCGAGATGAAGCCGGGCGCGATGGCGTTGGCGGTGATGCCGCGGCTCGACACCTCGCGCGCGAGCGACTTCGTCATGCCGACGAGGCCGGCCTTCGAGGCGGCATAGTTCGGTTGTCCAGGATTTCCGAGCACCCCGGAGATCGAGGCGATATTGACGATGCGCCCATAGCGGCGCCGCATCATGCCGCGCAAGACCCCGCGGGTCAGCACGAACACCGAAGTTAGGTTGACGAGAATGACGTCGTCCCACTCCTCGTCCTTCATGCGCATGAACAGATTGTCGTGGGTGATGCCGGCATTGTTGACCAGAATGTCGACCTGGCCCAGCGCCGTCTCGGCCTCCTCGCCAAGCTTCACGACCGCCGCCCGGTCGCGCAGGTCGCAAGGCAGCATGGACACCCGGCAGCCGAGCTTGGCCGCGAGCTCCTCGAGCCGCTCGGCACGGGTGCCGGAGATGGCGACCTTGGCCCCTTGGCCATGGAGAGCTTCCGCGATGCCCCAGCCGATGCCGCCAGTTGCCCCGGTGACGAGCGCGCCTTTCCCTGTCAAATCAAACATTGAGGCCTTCCTTCTCTAGACGCCGCTACGCCGCGAGAGCCGCCGCTGCCGCTTCAAGCTCCTCCGGACTCCCCACGTTCTTCGCCTCAAGCCCCTCGAAACGCCGCGCGATGCCGGCGAGCACCCGGCCCGCGCCCACTTCGTACACGGTATTCACACCGTGGCCCTGCAAGTAGAGCATCGACTCTCGCCATCTGACCATGCCGGTGACCTGCGCAATGAGGCATGCGCGGATGGCTTCCGGGTCCGTGATGGCCGCCGCCGTTACATTGGCGACAAGCGGTACCATCGGCGCCTTGATGTCGACTACGGCCAACGCCTCGCGCATGATCTCGGCGGCAGGCTGCATCAACGCGCAATGGAAGGGCGCGCTCACTGGAAGCAGCATCGCCCGGCGCACGCCGAATTTCGGCGCAACGGCCACCGCCCGCTCCACCGCGGCGCGTGTCCCGCTGATCACCACCTGCCCCGGTGCGTTGTCGTTGGCCGCCTCGCACACCTCGCCTTCGGCGGCGGCGGCGGCAAGTTCCTGGGCCTTGGGTAGGTCAGCGCCAAGCAACGCTGCCATGGCCCCCTTCCCCACCGGGACCGCTTCCTGCATCGCGCGACCGCGCGTCTTCAAGAGACGCGCGGTGGCGGAGACGCTCAAGCTGCCGGCCGCGGCCAGCGCGGAATATTCCCCGAGCGAGTGCCCAGCCACATAAGCGACGCGGCTTGCAAGCTTGAAACCCTTCTCCTGGGTAAGGACCCGCAATGCCGCAAGCGAGACGGCCATCAGCGCGGGCTGCGCGTTCTCCGTGAGCGTGAGCTCGGCCTCGGGGCCCCCCCACATCAGTTTGGACAGGGGCTGGCCGAGCGCATCATCGATCTCGGCGAAGACGGCACGCGCGGCCGGATAAGCCCCGGCTAGCTCGGCGCCCATGCCGACCGCTTGGCTTCCTTGACCAGGAAAAATAAGAGCAACGCTCATGCGGGAATGCGGCGACGCGGGGAATGAGGTTTCACGGAAAGTGCGGTCAAAGACACCGATGCGCTTAAGCTGTCAAGCAAGCCCTGGGTTCCGGCGCAAGCCTATGCAACCCCCTGGACTGCAAGCCCGTTTCCATATCAATAGTTGCGTCCGTTGCTTAGGGAGGACCATATGAGACGCTTGCCGGTCATTTTAGCCGTCGCCATGGCGGCCATGGCAGTGGGCCTGCCCCCGCTCGCCGCCGACCCGCTGCCCTGGCCCTGGAAGGCCAAGACGCCGCCCGATCCCGCCCTTGTCGAGCTTTCCCACGTCGACGACCTCTCCGTGGTCATCGACAAGTCTAACTCGCTCCTAACCTTAACGGTTAGGGCTCAGTCCCCGAGCCCAGGCTACAGCGAGCTACAGCTCGCCTATCGCCTCGGAGACCCCAAGGACCGCATCTTCTCCTTCGACGCCCGCGGCCGGCCTCCGCAGGACACGCCGGCGGCGGTGCTCACCCCCGTGTCCATCGAGTCCTCCTATAGCGATGCGCCGATCGGCAAGTTCGATGTGATAGAGGTCTATTCCAACGACAACTGCGTGGCCTACTCGGTGACGGACAGCAAGTCCGTGCCATGCACCGGCCAAGTATCGCCGCAATAGTCTTGGGCAAGCCGGCGGTGATCCGGCAGCCTTGCAAAGCACGGACAAACGCTTATAAGACGGCACGCCATAGCAACCGCTCCGGTCGGAGGCTGAACGGAGGGCCGCTTGGAGAAGCGGCAGGCCTTGTTATAAAGGCCGTCCTCCCGTGTCTCCGCTCCCACGGGTCTCTTGGGCCTTTCCTTCTAAAGCGCCCATGCGAGGCTTAGCGCCGGAGCCAAAGGAAGAAGGAAAGGCTGTTCATGCCTCTTTACGAGCATGTGTTTCTCGCGCGCCAGGACGTGTCGGCGCAACAGGTCGAGACTCTCTTGCAGACGTTCCGCTCGATCATCGAGACGGGCGGCGGCTCGATCGGCAAGACGGAATATTGGGGCGTCAAGTCGCTCGCCTTCCGCATCAAGAAGAACCGCAAGGCCCATTTTGCGCTGATGAATCTCGACGCCCCGCCCGCGGCGGTCGCTGAGCTCGAGCGCCAGGAGCGCCTCTCCACCGATGTCATCCGTTTCCTCACCGTCAAGGTCGATGAGCACGAAGCGTCTCCCTCCGCCATGATGCGCCGGGCCGATCGCGACGAGCGCGACGGCCGCGGCGACCGTGATCGCGGCGACCGTTGACCGGGGCGACCGCGATGGACGCCGTGGTCCGAGACGCGATCGGGACCGCGATTTCTCCCCGCGCCCAGCCAGGATAGAGAGCGTAGAGAGCGATATGGTGGCGGAGACCGGCGGAGCGGACGCGGTCGAGGAGGACTCCCTATGAGCATGATGCAGAGCACGGCGCGGAGGCCCTTCTACCGCCGGCGCAAGACCTGCCCCTTCTCCGGCGATAAGGCGCCCAAGATCGACTACAAGGATGTGAGGCTCCTGCAGCGATACGTGTCCGAGCGCGGCAAGATAGTGCCGAGCCGGATCACGGCCGTATCCGCCAAGAAGCAGCGGGAGCTCGCTCGCGCCATCAAGCGTGCGCGTTTCCTTGGTCTGTTGCCTTATCTGATTCAATAAGCGAGGTTCGGGCGCGAGTAGTAGGCTTCGGCCGAACGAGAAGTTGGGGCAGCCGCCTCTAACCGCTCTTAGGAGGCGGGACAGCGATCAAATGCCAATACCTCTCCTCATCGGTGCCGGCTCCGGCCTCGTTTCGGCTGCGCTGTTTGCCTCCGCCGCGACGGCAACGGCGCTCGCTGGCATCCTCTTCTATCTCGCCCCCTTGCCGCTCTGCCTGGCCGGGCTTGGCTGGGGCTCAATCGCGGCGATCCTGTCGGCTCTGACGGGCATCGTCGTTGTGGCCGCCGTGCTCGGCCCGACTATGGGTGCCCTTTTCGCGCTTTCCGTGGGCGCGCCGATGGCGATGCTCTGCTATCTCGCGCTACTGTCGCGACCGGTTGCCGCGCCGAAGGGCCACGGCTCCGGCGCCCTGGAATGGTATCCGCCCGGACGCCTCGTTGGTTGGGGCGCTGTGATCGCCGGGCTGCTCGCGGGTGGCATGGTGCTCACGCTCGGCTACGACGCCGATTCCTATCGCGACTCCATCAGGACCATTCTCGACCATAGCGCGCTGAAAGAGCTCGACCCCGACGGCAAATTGTTCAATGAGGACGCCATTGCAAGCTTGAGCAGCGTGCTGGCCCGGGCGCTTCCCGCCGCCTTTGCCGTCGTCTGGCTCTCCATCACTCTATTCAACCTGTGGCTAGCTGGGCTGATCGTGGATGCTTCGGGCCGGGCGTTGCGGCCCTGGCCGCCGCTCGATGCGCTCGAGCTTCCCAACGTGTTCTTCCTGCTTTTCGTCGGCGCCTTGCTGCTGTCCTTTCTGTCGGGCCTCGTTGGCCTGCTTGCGACGGGGCTCGCCGGCGCGCTGCTCTTTGCCTATGTGCTCCAGGGGCTGGCGGTGTTGCACGTTTATAGCCGCGGGCTTCCCTTCCGTAGGCCGCTCCTCATCGCCGTCTATTTGGGCATCGTTCTTCTTGGTTGGGTGGCGATTGCCGTCGCCGTCATCGGCCTCAGCGAGCCGATGCTTCGCTTGCGCGAGCGCGCCGCGATGCGCGGCCAGCCACCCGGCACGGGATGAGTAATTGGACCAGGACAGGAGTCTCTCACCATGCAAGTGATCCTTCTCGAGCGGATCGGCAGGCTCGGACAAATGGGCGACGTCGTCACCGTCAAGGATGGTTTCGCCCGCAACTTCCTCTTGCCTCAGGGCAAGGCGCTCCGCGCCACCAAGGCCAACCGTGAGCGTTTCGAGCACGAGCGGATGCATTTGGAGGCTCGCAACCTCGAGCTCAAAACCGAGGCCCAAGGTGTGGCCGGCAAGCTCAACGGCCAAAGTTTCATCATCATCCGCCAAGCGGGCGATGGCGGCCAGCTCTACGGCTCCGTCGCCACCCGCGACATCGCCGCCGCGGTGACCGAAGGGGGATTTTCCCTCGAGCGGCGCCAGGTGATGCTCGACCGGCCAATCAAGGTCCTGGGCCTGCATGAGGTGCGTATCGCGCTGCATGCCGAGGTTGAGCCCCACATCACCATCAATGTCGCGCGCTCGCCGGACGAGGCCGTACGACAGGCGCGCGGCGAGAGCGTGACAGGCAGGGCCATGGACGAGGCCGAGGAGGAAGCGGCAGCGGCGCGGCGGGCGGCAGAGCAGCTATTCGAGGAAGGCGCGCAGGCTGCTCTCGATGAGGTCACGGCGACGGCGGGGATCGAGGAGGGCGCGGCAGCGTCCGGCTAGCATCGGGGCAGACCGCGATCGACCCATCGACCAGAGTCAGCACACGGAGCGCGAGCGCCGTCCGCAGGACAGTGGCGAGGCGTATGAGTTCCTTGCACCAGCCGGAGACCGCCGGCGGTCGCGGCTCTTGTTAGCGAAAGCGCTCTCTCCCCGTTCTCCACAGGGCTGGCCTCTGGTTCCCCGCAGCCAATGTGCTTACGTGAGCGATGACCAACGCCCTGATTCGCGCGCGGTCTGCCCCGGCCGACCCGACCTTTCGCGCCCCGCCCCACAACCTCGAGGCGGAGCAAGCGCTGCTTGGCGCCATCCTGGTCAACAACGAGGCTATCGACCGGGTCTCGAGCTTCCTGAAGGCCGCGCATTTCTACGACGCCCTCCACGCCCGCATCTATGAGACCGCCTCGAAGCTCATCCTCGGCGGCAAGCGGGCGACGCCGATCACTATCAAGACGTACTTTGACGGTGGCGAGGCGGCGGGCGAGCTCACCGTGCCGCAATATCTCGGCCGGCTTGCCGCCAATGCGACGACCATCATCAATGCCGAGGACTATGGCCGCACCATCTACGACCTCGCCATTCGCCGCCAGCTGATCGAGATCGGGGAGACCCTCGTCAACACCGCTTTCGATTCGCCGATCGATGCACCCCCGTCGCTACAGATCGAAAACGCCGAGCAGCAGCTCTACGAGATCGCGGAGACAGGCAAGTATGGCTCGGGCTTCGAGCCGTTCTCCGCGGCGCTGACCGATGCCATCGACATGGCGGCCAACGCCTATCGTCGCGACGGCGGCCTGTCGGGTCTCGCCACAGGCTTTGCCGATCTCGACCACCGCATGGGCGGGCTACAGCCTTCCGACCTCATCATTGTCGCCGGACGCCCGTCCATGGGCAAGACGGCGCTTGCCACCAACATCGCCTACCACGTGGCGCGGAACCACCGGGGCGAGCAAGACTCCGAGAATGCGCTCGACGGCGCCGTGGTGGGCTTCTTCTCGCTCGAAATGTCGGCCGAGCAGCTCGCCACGCGCATCATTTCCGAGCAGGCCTACCTCCCATCCGAGCGCATCCGCCGTGGCCGCATCGAGTTGGACGAGTTCGACCGAATCGTCGAGGTGTCCCAGGAGCTACAGCACCTCCCCCTCTATATCGACCAGACCGGCGGCATCACCGTGGCGCAGCTCGCCGCGCGCGCAAGGCGGCTCAAGCGGCAACGCGGCGTCGGGCTCATCGTCGTGGACTATCTGCAGCTCCTGTCCGGCTCCTCCAAGCGCGCGGCTGAGGGCCGCGTGCAGGAGGTTTCCGAGATCACCACCGGGCTGAAGGCTCTCGCAAAGGAACTGCATGTGCCCGTGCTTGCCCTCTCGCAGCTCTCCCGCCAGGTGGAAAATCGCGAGGACAAGCGGCCTCAGCTCGCGGATTTGCGCGAATCGGGATCGATCGAGCAGGACGCCGATGTGGTGTTGTTCGTGTTCCGCGAGGAATATTATGTGGAGCGGCGGCAACCGCGCGAGAATACCGAAGAGCACAAGCAGTGGCAGCAAGAGATGGACATGGTCACCGGCAAGGCCGAGGTGATCATCGGCAAGCAACGTCACGGCCCGACCGGCACCGTGACGCTCCAGTTCACGCCGGAATATACGCGGTTCAGCAACCTCGCGGCGGAGCAGCGCCTGCCGGAGCGACGGGAATAATGGCCGCTCCCCCGCATAGCGACGGGGAGGGCGCGGGGGCGATGGAGACTGCGGCTTCTGCCCTCCTGACCATCGATCTTGACGCAATCGCCGCGAACTACCGCCGCCTCGGGGCGCTCGCCAATCCCGCCGAATGCGCCGCCGTTGTCAAGGCCGACGCCTACGGGCTAGGGATGGAGCAGGTTGCGCCTGCTTTGTGGCGAGCAGGCTGCAAGACCTTCTTCGTCGCCACGCTGGGCGAGGCAGAAGCGTTGCGTGGCTTCTTGCCCAAGGCCACCATCTACGTTTTCGACGGCCTGTTCCCGGATACCGCGGCCCGCTTCGTTGCAAGCGACCTGCGCCCCGTGCTCAACAGCCTCGCCGAGATCAGAGAGTGGGCTGCTTTTTGCGCGCGCGGGGAGAGGAAACTGCCCGCCGCGGTACATATCGACAGCGGCATGAACCGGCTCGGCCTATCCGCCCCCGAGGTCGAGTTGACAGCGGAAGAGGGCGCGCTCTGGTCGGCCATGGAGCTCGCCCTCATCATGAGTCACCTCGCCTGCGCCGACACGCCGGAGCACCCGAAAAGCGAGGCGCAGCGCAGCGTTTTCGACCGCCTGCGCGCGAGGCTGCCCAAGGCGCTGTCGAGCCTCGCCAACTCCGCGGGCATTCTTTTGGGGCGGCCTTTTCACTACGACCTCGTCCGACCGGGAATCGCCCTATATGGCGGGAGCGCGCGGAGGCGCGGTGAAAGCGAGTTCGCTCCCGTGCTTCGGCTCGACGCCCGCATCGCTCAGGTCCGCGACGTCTCCGCCGGTGAGACGGTCGGGTATGGCGCGACGTGCACCGTGAAGCGCCACACCCGCGTGGCAATCGTTGCCGTTGGCTACGCCGACGGACTGTTCCGGGCCCTTTCCGTGAGCGAGGACGAGGAGGGGCATGTGGTCTATGTCGGCCCTAACCCCGCGCCGATCTTGGGGCGCCTCTCCATGGACCTGATCAGCGTGGACGTGACCGGGGTGCCGGAGCATCTTGCCAGGCGCGGGGCATGGGTCGAAGTGATCGGTCCGCACGTATCGCTGCAGACGCTCGCTGCCCACGCGGGCACTATCGACTACGAGATCCTCACCAATCTCGGTTCCCGCGCCATGCGGCGCTATCACGGCAGTTAGGCGTCTCTCCCCCATGGCCAAAGCCTCCCGAGCCTTTGTCTGCCAAGCCTGTGGCGCGGTTTCCCCGCGTTGGGCGGGCCAGTGCGCGGTGTGCGGTGAGTGGAACAGCATTGCCGAAGAGGCCGCGGCCTCCCTCTCGGGCCCCACCCCGCTCATTGCGATCCGAGGGGGCAAGGGCAGGCCGGCGCGCTTCGAGACCCTGCAAGCCGCCACGATCGACGCGCCGAGGCTCCCAACCGGCATCGCCGAGTTCGACCGCGTCACGGGCGGCGGCCTCGTGCCGGGATCTGCCGTGCTCGTAGGCGGCGACCCCGGCATCGGCAAATCGACGCTTCTGCTCCAAGGGGCGGCGGCGCTCGCCCTGACGGGCGCTCCCTGTCGTCTACCTCTCGGGCGAGGAAGCCACCGCTCAAGTTCGCATGCGCGCCGAGCGGCTCGGGCTGAAGCGGGCGCCGGTAGCGCTGGGCACCGAGACCAATCTCGCCAACATCATCGCTAGCTCTGAGCAGCGCTGAGCCTCCCGCGCTCATCGTCATCGATTCGGCGCAGACCCTGTGGTCCGAGGGCATTGAAGGCGCCCCTGGCACCATCTCGCAGCTTCGCGGCTGCGCCTCGGCGCTCGTGAGCTACGCCAAGACCAGCGGCTCGACGCTGATCCTAGTCGGTCATGTGACCAAGGATGGTCAGATCGCCGGACCCAAGGTCATCGAGCACATGGTGGACACCGTGCTCTATTTCGAAGGCCAAAGCGGCCATCAATTCCGCATTCTCCGTGCGGTGAAAAATCGTTTCGGGCCGACCGACGAGATCGGCGTGTTCGAGATGCGCTTCGACGGGCTGAAGGAGGTTGAAAACCCCTCCGCGCTGTTCCTGAGCGACCGCGACACGCACGCGCCCGGGACGGCGGTGTTCGCCGGCATGGAGGGCACGCGGCCAATTCTCGTGGAGTTACAGGCGCTCGTGGCGCCTTCTACTCTCGGCACGCCCCGGCGGGCCGTGGTCGGCTCCGACTCCAACCGTCTCGCCATGCTGATCGCCGTGCTCGAGGCACGATGCGGCGTGCGGCTCGCTGGTCATGACGTGTATCTGAACGTCGCGGGCGGCTTGCGTCTGAGCGAGCCCGCCGCGGATTTGGCAGCATCGGCGGCGCTTCTCTCCTCCTTCGCCGACCGGCCGGCGCCGCCCGATACCGTCTATTTCGGCGAGGTGAGCCTAACCGGGGCAATCCGGGCCGTGGGTCACATGGATCAGCGGCTGAAGGAGGCGGCCAAGCTCGGCTTTGCCCGCGCCGTCGTGCCGGCTGCGCACGAGCCTGAGCGTCAGGCGCGGAGCATTGCCCTTCAACCGCTGAGCCAATTGAGCGAGCTTGTGGCCCTGTTTGGACCCCTGCCGGCGGGGGACTGAGCCCGCCGCGAACCGCGTGCGACAACGCGGTCGCCCCGATTTTCCGCCATTGCCGGGCCGGAGCGATTGTGCTTCATCCCCGGGAATCGTGATAGTGTCCGGCCGCTGCCGAAGGAGCGTCCATGCCCATCTCCTGGCTCGATGTCATTCTCATCGCTATCATGCTCGTGTCGGGCTTCCTCGCTATGGTGCGCGGTTTCACCCGCGAGGTGCTATCGATCTTCTCCTGGGCCATGGCCGCCGTCGCGGCCCTCTACCTCACCCCCAAATACTGGCATTCGGTCGAGGGCTACTTCCCCTCCCCTGGCATCGCCCAAATTGCGTTTGCCGCCGGCGTCTTTGTCATCGTGCTGATCGTCGTCAGCCTGATCACCTTCCGCATCTCCGACCGTGTGCTGGACAGCCGGGTCGGCGCGCTTGATCGCACGCTCGGCTTCATCTTCGGGCTGGCGCGAGGCTTCCTGCTCGTAGCCATCGTCTTCATCCTGTTCAGCGCCCTTGCCCGGGATCAGCCCAGCTGGATCGTCGAGGCCAAGTCCTACCCCATTCTCAAGCAGACTCAGGTGGCGATCGAATCGCTGATGCCGCTCAACCCCGAGCAATACCTGCCAGGGCAGTTGAAACCGGAGGCCCAGCCCGAGGGGCAACCTGAGGCGCCGTCTGACACACAGCCCGCGAATCCGGTTCCGACCCCCGCCGCTCCGGCCCCGGGCCAGCGCTCGGACGCCGGAAAAGCCCCCTTCGGCTATCTATTGAAAGTGCGCGCGGTAACCGGGATTGAAGCGTTGTTGGGTACTACTATCTAAATAAGAGACGAGGACGCCCGTGATAGACCACGTCGACCCTAACGATAGCGGCTCGAGCTGGCTTGAGGAAGACCGGCTGCATGAGGAGTGCGGCGTTTTCGGCATCTTTAACCATCCGGATGCCGCGGCACTGACGGCCCTCGGCCTGCACGCGCTCCAGCACCGGGGTCAGGAGGCCGCGGGCATCGTCAGCTTCGACGGCAACCACTTCCATACCGAGCGCCGCCTCGGCCTGGTCGGCGATCATTTCACCTCGAGCCAGGTGATCGACCGGCTCATGGGCGACATGGCCATCGGCCACGTGCGCTACTCCACCTGCGGCGATCCCATCCTGCGCAACGTGCAGCCGCTTTTCGTCGATCTCGATTCCGGCGGCTTTGCGCTCGCCCATAACGGCAATCTCACCAACGCGCTGACGGTGCGCGAGCGGCTGATCAAGAAGGGCGCCATCTGCCAATCCACCACCGATACCGAGGTGATCCTGCATCTCGTGGCCCGCAGCGAGAAGGCGCATTTCGTCGAGAAATTCGTGGAGGCGCTGCTCCAGGTGGAGGGAGCCTACGCCCTGGTCGGCCTCACCAACAAGAAGCTCATCGGCGCCCGCGACCCCTTTGGCATTCGGCCGCTGGTGCTGGGCAAGCTCGGCGAGGCCTGGGTGCTCGGCTCCGAGACCTGCGCGCTCGACATCATCGGCGCCGAGTTCGTGCGCGAGGTGGAGAACGGCGAGGTCGTGGTGATCACGCGCGATGGGCTGGAGAGCCACCGCTTCGTGCCGCAATATCCGGCGCGGCTCTGCATCTTTGAATACATCTATTTCGCGCGGCCCGACTCGATCGTCGGCGGCCGCTCGGTCTATGACGTGCGCAAGGAGATGGGCCGGCAATTGGCGCGCGAGGCTCCGGCCGACGCCGAGGTAGTCATCCCGATTCCACGATTCCGGGGTGCCGGCAGCGATCGGCTATTCGCAGGAATCCGGTATCCCCTTCGAGTTCGGCATCATCCGTAACCACTATGTCGGCCGCACCTTCATCGAGCCCGAGCAGCGCATCCGTCAGCTTGGCGTCAAGCTGAAGCACAGCGCCAACGAGGCGCAAGTCAGGGGTAAGCGTATCGTGCTCTTGGACGACAGCGTGGTACGCGGCACGACCTCGGTGAAGATCGTGCAGATGATGCGCGAGGCCGGGGCCAGCGAAGTGCATATGCGCGTTTCGAGCCCGCCCATCACGCATCCAGATTTCTACGGCATCGATACGCCCGATCAGGACAAGCTGCTCGCCGCCACCCGCAATCTCGAGGAAATGCGGAGATTCATCGGCGCCGACTCCCTCGAGTTCCTGTCGGTGGACGGCATCTATCGGGCGATGGGCTACGAGGGACGCGATCCCATCCGCCCACAATTCACCGACCATTGCTTCACCGGCGAATATCCCACCAGGCTCAGAGACCGCGAAGGCCCGCCGCAGCAGAAGCAGCTTTCCTTCCTTGCCGAGGTCGGTTGAGCGAACAACGCCTCAAGGACCGCATTACCCTCATCACCGGCGCCTCTCGCGGTATCGGACGCGCCGTGGCGATCGCCTTTGCGCGCGAGGGGGCGCAGGTGCTCTTGCTTGCCCGCACGCGCAAAGCCCTCGAGGAGGTTGACGATCAAGTCCGAGCTCAGGGTGGCAAGGCGACCCTCGTCCCGCTCAACCTCGCCGACGGAAAAGCCATCGACGCGCTCGGGCCAACGCTCTATGAGCGCTTCGGGCGCCTCGACGTGCTGGTCGGCAATGCCGCCATCCTGGGTGGGCTCTCGCCCCTGCCCCACATCGCCTCGGCCCATTGGGAGCGCGTCTTCGCCATCAATGTCACTGCAAATTGGCGGCTGATTCGCACCCTCGATCCCCTGCTGCGGCGCTCCGAAGGAGGCCGCGTCATTTTCGTGACCTCCGGTGTGGCACGGAGCGCCAGAGCCAATTGGGCGCCCTACTCCGTCTCCAAGGCCGCGCTTGAATGCTTGGCCAGGACCTACGCCAACGAGACCGCGAGCAGCGCCATCAAGGTGAACGTGATCGATCCCGGCGCGATCGCCACGCGCATGCGCGCCGAGGCCTATCCGGGCGAAGACCCCAATACGCTGCCCACGCCGCAAGACGTGGCGAAGATTTTCGTCAGCCTCGCCACGACGGACTGTGAGGCGACCGGCCAGATCGTGGAGGCCTAGCCCGAAACAGCGCGCTTGCGCGCGCGGGCGATCGACTTGATACGCGCGCGCGAGGTGCCGGACATTTCGCCGATCTTGCGGTCCTGCATCTCGACAAAGGTGCGCGCCGGCTCGTCGCCGTCGAGGCCAACAAGCTCGGAAGCCGGCACCTTGCGGTTGGAGGTTTGCGTCCCGTCCTCATAGAGGACGTCGAACAGCACAAAGCCGTTCACAACAGTTGGTTTCTTGCGGCCCATGGACTCTTCCAGCTTAATGACTTGATTAGGACGGGTTACGCTCGGGGTCAGACCGGCCGCCCGGGAGCGGTTCACCAGCCGTGGCTTCGCCGCTCGTTGTCTCGCGGGCGGCCCGGCGCTTGGCGGCCTCTTCTTCGCGGCGCTGCAACTTGACCTGCTTCTTTTGATCCTTCGCGCGGTTACGGTCCGAGCGCTGTTGATTGTAGTTGGGTTTGAACGCCATCTCGCGTGTCCTTCGCTATTTCTGTCTGGTGCGCCCAGCTTTGCGGGCGACGGGAGGTGACGCTTCTGCCGCGGCGCGGTCGGCGGCCTCCTTGGCCAAGCGCAGATCGCGTAAGCGCGCCGACTTGAGCGCGAGGGCGTCGCGCTCGCGCTCCTGTTCCTGCTTGAAATTCTGTTCCTTCTTCTTGGTCTTGTTCAACATGGCTTCGGCGTTGCGCCTGGCGGCGCTCACGCGTGGAGGGAATTGGTTCATCTCAGGTCTCCCACGAAGCGGCCAGTCCCGCGAGGATTGGGGGTCCGCGCGACGGTGGCGAATACACCTTCGGAATGCTCACCCCGGGAACGCCCCTCGGAGCGCTGATCCCGCGGCCGCCGCCGGCGGTACTTAGGGTGTGGCTTGGTCGCGGCGCGCGTTGGCTGCTGCCGAAGCGAAATCGCGGGTTGGCCTTGCGCCAGGCGATGCTCGGCCGCGGGCACCGATACCCGCATCAGGCGCTCGATGGCCTGAAGATAGGACCGCTCGCTAGGATCGCAAAAGGCGATGGCAGCCCCTCCGGCGCCCGCCCGTGCGGTGCGGCCAATGCGGTGCACATAGCTCTCCGGCTCGTTCGGCAGTTCGTAATTGATGACGTGCGAGACCCCCGGCACGTCGATGCCGCGAGCGGCGATATCAGTGGCGACGAGGATGCGCGCACGGCCACTGCGGAACGCATCGAGCGCACGCACCCGCGCATTCTGCGCCTTGTTCCCGTGCAGCGCTTCCGCCACGACGCCCGCCTGCTGCAACGCCCGGCACACCCGGTCGGCATTCCGCTTGGTGCGGGTGAAAACGAGGACGCGGTCCATGACGGGATCGGCAAGGAGCTCGGTGAGCAGTGCGCGCTTGGCTTGCGCCGGCACGAAATAGACGCGCTGGTCGATACGGTCGGCCATGACCTTGACCGGCGAGACGTCGACGCGAATCGGTTCCCGCAGGATTTCGTTCGCGAGCTTGGCGATATCGGCGGGCATAGTCGCGGAGAACAGGAGTGTCTGGCGCTGCTTGGGACAGGCAGCGACGATCTTCCGCACGTCGCGGATGAAGCCCATATCCAGCATGCGGTCGGCTTCGTCGAGCACGAGGATCGAAACCTCAGCCAGGTTCACATGACGCTGGCTGTGCAGATCAAGCAACCGCCCCGGCGTCGCAATCAGGATATCGACGCCGGCGGCAAGCGCCTGCACCTGCTTGCCCTGCGAGACCCCGCCCAAGATGACGGCGGACTTCAGGCCAAGGCCGCGTCCATAAGCGCGGAAGCGCTCATCGATCTGGCAGGCAAGCTCGCGCGTCGGTGCGAGTATCAGCGCGCGCGGGCGGCCCGGCACGCGCGGGCGGCGCTCCGCCGCAAGACGGTGGAGGATCGGGAGCGCAAAAGCCGCGGTCTTGCCGGTGCCCGTCTGGGCAATGCCGAGCAAATCCTTGCCTTGCGTCAAATAAGGGATCGCCTGCGCCTGGATAGGCGTAGGTTTGTGATGGTTCTCAGTGTTAAGCGCACGTCGCAGCGGCTCGGCGAGGCCGAAGCCGTCGAAAGAAGATGGTGTCATTGGTTACCTTATGATTTAAACACGCGCCGCCTGGCATCAGCGGTCGTGAGAGCTCTTAGAGCCCACTCCCACGCGCAACAGGGTCAGGCAGTGAATTGATAATTGTCTCGGGAGTGAGGGCCGCGAATTAATGCAGCCGCTTCGCGCGATCGCGAGCAATCGATATCAGAGCAACATGGAGGCGGCCGGGCACTCTGTCAAGTCAAGATCGCGTCTCGCGTCGAAAAACATTGACAAATCTTTGGGTTAACTCGCCGTTGTCAGCACCATGCCGTCATAAGCGGGCTCGACGCCTGGCGGCAGTTCGCGCTTCAGCGATTTGTAGTCGAGGTCGATATGCATATGGGTGAGCACGGCGCGCTTCGGGCGCATCCTGTCGATCCACGCCAGCGCCTGCTCGACGCTCAGATGTGAGGGATGGGTAGTGTAGCGGAGCGCATCGATGACCCACACTTCGAGATCTTGCAAAAAGCCGAGTCCGAGCGACTCCGCCGGCAAATCGCTCATATCGGGCGAATAGGCGATGCCGCCGAACCGGAAGCCGAGCGTCTCGCCTGAACCATGAAGCTGCCGGAACGGCAACGCCTCGATCACGCCCCCTGCCCCATCGATAAGGACCGGCTCCCCGGCCCTGATGTCATGGGCGTTGAGGATAGGCGGATAGTCGCTGCCAGGCTGCGTCTCGAAGCAATAGGCGAAACGCGCCTTCAGGTCTCGCCCGGTGGCGGCATCGTGGTAGACATCGACGCGGGCGTTGCCGTTGAAGGCCACCGCGCGCAGATCATCGATGCCATGCACGTGGTCGGCATGGTCATGGGTGAAGAGCACGGCGTCTACCCAGCCCAGGCCCGCGCCGAGCAGCTGCGCGCGCAGGTCGGGCGAAGTGTCCACCAGCACCGCCGTTGAGCCCTCGACGCCCTCGCGCTCGACGAGAACCGAGCAGCGCCGCCGACGGTTTTTGGGGTTCGATGGGTCGCATGCGCCCCAGTTGTTGCCGATGCGGGGCACGCCGCCCGACGTGCCGCAGCCAAGGATGGTGAGCTTCAAGGTCATTGGCCGCGGGTCGAAGCATGCAGCGTCGCACGGGGCACCTTCTTGAACAGCCGAAAGAAATTCTCGGTGGTCGCTTGCACCATTTCATCCACACTCATCTCCCGCACCGCCGCGAGCCGCGCCGCCGTGTGCACCACATTGGCCGGTTCGTTGGTGCGCCCCCGCAAGGGCTCCGGCGCCAGATAGGGCGCATCGGTCTCCACCAGCAGCCGGTCGAGCGGCACGTGCTGCGCAATATCGCGCAAGGCTCTGGAGTTCTTGAAGGTCAGCACGCCAGAGAAAGACACGTAACCGCCAAGCGCCAGGCCCCGGCATGCAAGCTCTGGCCCGCCGGTAAAACAGTGCAGCACGAAGGGGAACGCACCGCTGGCGGTCTCCTCTTCGAGGATGCGTGCCACGTCCTGATCGGCATCGCGAGCATGGATGACGAGCGGCAGTCCTGTCGTCCGCACCGCCGCGATATGGGTGCGGAAGCCTTGCTCTTGCAAGTCGCGCGGGCTGTTGTCGTAGTGATAGTCGAGGCCGGCCTCGCCGATTGCCACCACTTTGGGATGGCGCGCCAACGCCACGAGCTGATCGGCCGTAACGTCTGGCTCCTCCACCGCGTGGTGCGGGTGGGTGCCGACCGAGCAGAAAACCTTGTCATGCGCGTCCACGATGGCGCGCAGCTCGTCGAAGCGGCGCACCCGCGTCGAGATCGTTACCATCAAGCCAACCCCCGCCGCGCTCGCCCGCGCGAGCACGGCGTCTCGCTCGGAAGCGAGTTCGGGGAAATCAAGATGGCAGTGACTGTCGATGAGCATCAGAGGACGGGCTGCCCCGGCGCGGGCGCCTCCGCCTCGACATGACGCGGAAATACCGCTTGCGGCGGCGGCAGGTTCGTGCCGGCCGCGAGCCTCACGTTCGGTCCAAGCGCAGCGAAATCGCGCGCTTGCTGGGCCACGCCGAGCTGATCCAGCAAACGCCCCGCGCTTTCCGGCATGATCGGCTGCACTAAGATGCCGATCTGCCGCAGCACTTCCGCCGTCACGTAAAGGATGGTGCCCATGCGCTCGGGGTTAGTCTTCTTGTGCGCCCAAGGCTGCTCGCCCGCGAAATAGCGATTGGCGTCGGCGATGACCGCCCAAAGCACTTCCAGCGCTCGATGGATGGCGAAAGCATCAATGGCCTGCTCGACCCGCGCAAGGGACGCATCGGCGGCAGCCAAGATCGTCGCGTCGGTTTCTGTGAACGGCCCGGGCGCGGGCACGCGGCCCCCGCAATCCTTAGCGATCATAGACAGCGAGCGCTGGGCGAGATTGCCGAGGTCGTTGGCGAGGTCGGCATTGATCCGCTGCACGATGGCCGCGCGGGAATAGTTGCCGTCCTGGCCAAATGGCACCTCGCGCAACAGGAAATAGCGGAGCGGGTCGACGCCGTAGTCGCCGGCGAGCACGAAGGGATCCACCACATTGCCGACCGACTTCGACATCTTCTCCCCGCGGTTATGGAGAAAGCCGTGGCCGAATACGCGCTTCGGCAGCGCGACCCCCGCCGACCACAGGAAGGCCGGCCAGTAGACGGCATGGAAGCGGATGATGTCCTTGCCGATGATATGCACGTCGGCCGGCCAGAAGCGCTTGAACTTGACTGACGCCTCGTCGGGGAAGCCGACGCCGGTGAGATAGTTGGTGAGCGCGTCGACCCACACGTACATTATGTGCTTCGGGTCGCCGGGAACAGGAATGCCCCAGTCGAAGGTGGTGCGCGAGATCGAGAGGTCCTGCAAACCTCCGCGCACGAAGCTTATCACCTCACGTGCCCGCGTCTCCGGCCCGATGAACTCCGGATGGGCAGCATAGTGGGCGAGCAGCCGCTCCTGATAGGCCGACAGCTTGAAGAAGTAGCTCTTCTCCTCAACCCACTCGACGGGCGTGCCCTGCGGTGAGACCTTGGTGCCGTCCGGCCCCCCCTTCAGCTCGCTTTCGTCGTAATAGGCTTCATCGCGCACCGAGTACCAGCCGGCATAGGTCGAGAGATAAATATCGCCGTTGGCCTGCATGCGGCGCCAAAGCTCCTCGCAGGCCCGGGCATGGCGCACCTCCCGCGTGCGAATGAAATCGTCGTTGGAGCAGTTGAGCGCGACGACCATATCGCGGAAGCGCGGTGTGTTGCGGTCAGCGAGCTCGGCCGGAGTGATGCCGTGCTTCCGCGCGGTTTGCAGCATCTTGACGCCATGCTCGTCGGTACCGGTCAGGAAGAACACGTCCATGCCTTGCAGCCGCCGAAAGCGCGCAAGCACATCGGTCGCCACGGCCTCATAGGCATGGCCGATATGGGGCGCGTCGTTCGGATAGGAGATGGCAGTGGTGATATAGTAAGGCCGCATGTCTGCCATGGCGGGAGGAATAGCCTTGCGATTGCGTAGGAGCAAGCGCACATGGTCGAAAGGCAAAGGCTAAATCTGCTGCGCCGGGTGGTCGCGCACGAGCTGCTGCAACCGGAAGAAGGTTTCGAGCAGGAATAGGCTGTGATCCAGATTGAGGGTGGAGGCCTCGGCCTGGGCGCGGCCAATGGCTTCCCAGGCTTCAGCCCAATGGGCAGGGTTGCCGGAGCCGATGAGGCGCGCGGCCAGCGCCTGTTCCTCGGGGTCGAGGGTCTCTCCCATGGTGCTTGACCGGACGAGTCGTTCCACGAGGCCGAGCAAAAGCGAGACGACGAGCTCGAGCGTCTCGCTATCGCCCGCACCCCCCAGCCGCTCCACGAGCCTATGTAGCCGCGCCCCGTCGAGGTGAGGCAGCGTGCTCAAGAGTGCAACGATCTCGCCGTGCAGCGCGATGCCCTCGCCGGTCGCAAGCTCAAGCGCGCGTCGCACACTTCCCTCGCTCAAGCCGAGCGCGGTTTGCAACGTGGCCTCGTCCACCTCATAGCCGTCGCGAGCTAGGGCCGCCTGCACGGCGCCTTCCAGATTCTCGGCCGCAAGGGGCGCAACCCGCAGTGTCCGCGAGCGCGAGCGAATGGTGACGGGTAGGCGCCCCTCGGCACCTGCGACCAAAAGGAACAAGGTTTGCGGCGGTGGTTCCTCTAGCGTCTTCAGAAGCGCGTTGGCCGCGTTCGGGTTGAGCTCGTCCGCCCGGTCGACGATGACCACGCGCCAGCCCCGCTCGCCCGCGCTATTACCCAGGAAAGTGCGCAAACGCCGCACCTCCTCGACGCCGACCCATTGCGAATAACGCTTCGTCTTCTCGATCCAAGAGCGTCTGATCAGGAGCAGATTCGGATGCGACAGCGCCGCGACCTTGCGGAACAGGGGATCAGCGGCACCGATCGCTTGCAGCTCAACGTCTGGTCGCTCGCTCTGCGCCGCCAGCACAGCCCGGGCAACACTGTAGGCCAGCGTCGCCTTGCCAATGCCTTCGGGGCCCGCGAGCAGCCAGGCATGGTGCATGCGGCCGCTCGCCAGCGCCTCCCCGAACTCCGCAAGCGCCGCGCTATGGCCGAACACGCGGTCAACTTCGCGTGGGGTAGAAAATCCTTCGAGGCGATCAGGTTCGGCGGCGCGTGACTTCTCGACCGCGGTCGCGCTCATGGGCTCAGGCGCTCGGTCACCGCCTCCCACACGTCCTCCGCCACCACTGCTTCGGGCTGCCGCGCGTCGATCACCACGCAGCGGTCGGGCTCCTGCTCAGCGATATCGAGAAAGGCGCGGCGGATGCGCTCATGGGAGGCGAGATCTTGTACCTCGAAACGGTCCGGCGCCCCGGCGCCAAGCCGTTGCGCCGCCCGCGCGAGCCCTTCTTCGGCCGGAATGTCGAAAATGAGAGTGAGGTTCGGCACAAGGCCCCGCAAGGTGAGCCGCTCGAGCGCATTAATCACGGACCGCGGCACGTCCCCGGTCACACCCTGATAGGCGCGGGTCGAATTGGCGAAACGGTCACATACCACCCACCTGCCGCGCGCGAGCTCGTCGAAGATCGCGCCATCGACGTGGCCCTTGCGGGCGACCGAGAACAGCACCGCCTCCGCGAAGGGGCCGAACTGCCGCACGCGCCCGGACAAGAGTGCCGCACGGATTTTATCGGCCTCGGGCGAGCCGCCCGGCTCGCGCGTGGAGAACACACGGCGGCCGGCGCGCGCCAAGCGGTTCACAAGGATGGCGGCCTGGGTCGATTTCCCGGCGCCCTCGCCGCCTTCCAAGGTGATGAACTTGCCAGTTTCGATCGTCTCGTGCCGCATAGTGTCTCCTGCGCCTGCGTACGGCGCGAGGTCCACGTCAGAGCAGCCAGCCAAACGCCAGCACCAGCAAGGAATCGAGGCCGCGCATGGCGAAATTGCTCTCGTCGATGTCGTCGCCGGCATAGAGCGGGATGTCGTTGGTGGCGGTCGAGTTGGACGAGGTGATCCGCAGCACCGCCACCTTCTCGCCCTTGCGAATCGGTGCCTTGATCGGCCCCTTGTAGACGATCGCCGCCTTGACCTTGGGATCGGCGGACGCCGGCAGAATGATGTTGATATTGCCCTGGCCTATGAGCGGCACATAGTGCTGGGTACCCCCCCACACAAGCGCGTCGCTCACCGTCTCGCCCTGATCGAACAGGCGGAACGGCTTGAAGTTCTTGAACCCCCATTCGATCAGCTTGCGGGGCTCTTCCTCGCGTTCCTTTTTTGATTCCAGTCCATTGACGACGATGATCAAACGTTGGTCGCCGCGTTTAGCGCTTGCCACGAGACCATAGCCCGCCGCCTCGATATAGCCCGTCTTCAGCCCATCCACGCTAAGGTCGGCGAAGATCAGCGGGTTGCGGTTGGTATAGGTGTGCTTGTTGAACTGGAAGTCTTTCTGCCCGAAATAATGATAGTACTCAGGGTACGTCTCGATGAGATAGTGGGCGAGGATGGCAAGCTCTCGTGCAGTCATCACATGCCCGTCCGCCGGCAAGCCCGTCGAATTGACGAAGTGCGACCGCGTTAGGCCGATCTCCTTCGCATACTCGTTCATCTTCTTGGCGAAGGCCTCCTCGGTGCCGGCGATCCCCTCCGCCAGAATGATGCAGGCATCATTGCCCGACTGGACCGTGATGCCCGGGAATGAGATCGCTGATGGCAACCATGGAATTGAGAGGCGCAAACATGGCCGAGCTGCCCGACGGCGCGCCGCCCGTGCGCCAGGCATGCTCGCTCACCTTGAACTGATCTTCGAGCTTGAGCCGCCCGGCCTTCAGCTCCCGGAACACGACGGCCAGCGTCATGAGCTTGCTCATGCTCGCCGGCGGCATGAGCGTGTCGGCGTCCTTCTCGTAGAGGACGAGATTCGCATCCGTCATCCATGAGGATGGCGTGCTTGGCCTTGGTCTCGAAGGCCCCGGGGGAAGGTGGCGGGTTGCCCGCGCGAGCAAAGGCCGACACAGCGAGCACGCTCATAGCGAGCAACGCGCATGCAGCAGCAATCTTGATCAGACGCTGAAGGCGCACGGGCACGGGTGACAATGTCGAACCGAATTTCATACACGCCGGCCATCCCCTACCGGCATTTGCGCCCCACTATTGAGCGGAGCTTCCCAAAAATCAACTGGCGCGACCGCACCGGGGCGCGAAGCGCCTTAGTTCGAGACGACCCTGGCAGCCCGTATAGCCGGCTTGCGTCACCCGCGCGAGCGCGGCCTGAGCCTCGGCGTCGCCCTTGAACGGCCCCACACGCACGCGGAAATAGGTCACTCCGCCAACCTCGATTGGAGCCACCTCAACGGGGCCAAGTCCAGCGAGCTCCGAACGCGCCCTGTCGGCATTCGCCTTGTTCTTGAAGGAGCCCACTTGGACAAGAAGCCCGCCGGGCAGCGCGCCGCCTTCGGACCATTGCCGCGGGCGGCGACTTGTCCGAGGGCACGGTCGCCTGGCCGCCTACAGGGCCGAGTCGTGCTGGCGCCTCACTACTCGCCTGCCAGCGCAGCGCCGTTGCCCCTTGCGGCTCGGGCGGCCGCATGGTCGCCACCGTCAAATCCGCTCCCCTCGCGTGCGACGGCAAGAATGGTTTTTCGCTCAGGTAGACTCCCCACGGAAGCGTCCTGCGCACCCCGGCCGGATCGGGACATTCGAGGCGACGTGCATCCAAGATTGGTTTGCGACGTAGCGGCGCTCATAGCTGTCGTCACCATTCAAGGGTGCGCGACCAAGATACCGAACGCGGACCGTCGCGGTGCCATTGTCGCGGAAGCCGAGCAGCTCCGCCGAGCGCCGGGATAGATCGATGATGCGGTCATTGGCGTAAGGGCCGCGATCGTTGATGCGGACGACGATCGCGCGCATGTTGGCGAGGTTGGTCACCTGCACATAGACGGGAAGGGGCAAGGTAGGATGCGCGGCCGACAGCCGGTCCATGTCGTAGATCTCGCCATTGGCGGTGCGCCGCCCATGAAACAGCTCCCCATACCAGGACGCCGTGCCGACGCGGTCGTAGGCTGGGTCTTCGCGCGGATAGTGCCAGACACCCGCGACCTGATAGGGATCCCCAATACGGTACGTGCCACCGCCTTTGGGCACCGGCTGCCCCAACGGGATCACGCGCTCGCCGAGCTTCTCGCCATTGTCCTCGGAGCGGCAACACGCGAGGCTGAAGGCGAGGCTCGACGCGAGGAGAAGGCAGACACCCCGGCGCGCGCGCGACAACGCAACCGCACTTGAACTGTCCGTCAGAAGAGCGCGCCAAACCCTACCCACGCCACTCACGTCCCCACCCCGGTCAAGCCCGACTGGACGCCGGCTGGACCCGCGTTAAGACGCGCGCGGGCTGTCGGATCGGCGCCAGCTCTGACTGTCCCGGCTCCGCGTTAGGAAAGGATGAATCCGGCGCTAACCATGGCGCCCCCAATCACAGAGCCCGGCGCATCTCAAGACCCCCAAACCGGCGGAAGCGCCTCCGCCATTTGTACAAATACTCTTTTGTTTTTCAATGGTAATTGCTCACTATTCGCATCCTACCCATTGTTTTACCCACGCTGTACTTGCGTTTAACGGCGGACTGCCTCTCATTCGCGCACCATCGGATAGCGGTTGAAGCCGCGCCGCGTCGCCTGCTCGTCCAACCACGTCAGGGCCTCCGCCTCCGTGCCGAACACCTGCTCCGCGCTCTCCCTTTGCGGGCGCCCGTTTTCGTGCTCCTCGGGCTCCAACGTCACCAAGTACGACGCACGCGGCCCATGATCCGTCCTTTGGAGCCGGCCGATGAACCCAGCACCGTCCTCAGCCCGTAACAGCGCGTCTTCTTGGGTCACGCCGTGCCGTCCTTCATTCGTGCTTGTAGAAGGCTATTGAGAACAAAATAGGAACTTCAGTCAAGCTGGGGCTTTCGGCCGTCCTGAGGCTTCCTATGGGCTCTGAGGGCAAACCGTTGCTTCGGGAACACACTGTGGCGAAATTGCGGTTGCACACCGAAGTCTGCCCTTTGGCACGTAGAAATCGCCGAGGACGAGCACATCCATATCGGTCCGCAGATAGCATGAGATGGCCTCTTCGGGCCGCGCCACGATTGGTTCCTGCTGGTTCAAGCTGGTGTTGAGGATCAGAGGTATGTTGGTCAGTTTGGCGAATTCCTCGATAACACCATAGAAGCGCGGGTTCGCGGCGCGATCGACGGTTTGGATTCGCGCAGTACCGTCGACGTGGACGGCGGCCGGTATCAGGTGAACCTTGTCGGCTCGCACTCTCGGGGCCACCGTCATGAATGGATCGCTCTGATCGATCTCGAAGAACTCTGAGACACGCTCTATGAGCACAGCCGGGGCGAACGGACGAAACGACTCGCGGTGCTTCACTCGCGCGTTGAGCTGATCCTTCATCGCTCCGTTCCGGGCGTCCGCCAGAATGGAACGATTCCCGAGCGCACGAGGACCCATCTCGAACCGGCCCTGGAACCAACCGACGATTTTGCCTCCAGCCAGATCGCGCGCCACTTGGACCAGGAGCTCGCGCTCGCTCATGCGCTGATATGCCAATCCGGCCTGTTGTAGCGCGTTGGTAATTTCGGCATCACTGTATGCAAGGCCGTAGAACGGGTGCGTTAGCGCGAACCGGCGAGAATGCGCGAGCGTATGATGATAATACCAAAGTGCGCTGCCAAGGGGAGCGCCCGAGTCAGATGCGCAGGGTGGCACCCAAACAGACCGGTAATCTGTATCGGAAAGAATGCGGGCGTTCGCCACACAGTTCAGGGCCACGCCACCGCTAAGGCACAGATTGCGCGAAGAATAACTCTTGGAGAGCGCGCGAACGATGTGCAGGATCGTTGCTTCGACGGTGGACTGAAGCGCGAAGGCGAGATCGCGATGGCGATCGGTGATAGGTTCGTGTGATTGGCGAGGGGGTCCAAAGACGTCAAAAAACTTCTTTTTGAAGGGCTTGTTAAGTCCATGGATGTTGTAGCTGATGAAGTCCCAGTTGATTGAAAATCGTCCGTCCGGCATCAGTTTAACGAGTTCGCGGAATTTTGCCGCGTAGGTCGGGCCACCAGTGGCGGCCAGCGCCATGACGGTGCCCTCTTCGAATACCCTAAACCCCAAATACTCCGTGACGCACGAGTAGAGCATGCCGAGGGAGTTGAAGAAGTCGCTCTGCCATAAGTGTTCGAGTCGATTGCCGGAGCCCATATAGGCCGACTGGGCAGTCTCGTCGCCATATCCGTCCATCACGAGCACGGCTGCCTCCTCGAATGGGGACACGAAAAAGCTTGCTGCGTGAGCATCGTGATGGCGAACCTGAACGATCTTCGGCAGCTTTTTGAAACCGAAATGCCCCCACAAGCCCCACCTAATCCCCATTGGTAAACTGACGAGGAGGGTTGACTGAGTAGGTCGCGCGCTGGGCGCGACAAGATTTAGGCTGCTGGGAAACCCGTCGGCTAAGGCGCTTGCATAGGCCTTCCAAAGACAGTGCATGTTCCATGGCGTGGTGATGACATCGATATCGCTCAAGTCCGGCCCTAAACCGTTGAATGCCGCCCTTACCGCTCCGAACGGAAACCGCATCGTGTGCTTCTCGCGGTTGAAGCGTTCCTCTTCCAAAACGAGTGTCGGGACACCATCGCTGAGCAACGCTAGACCGGAATCATGAGTTCTGGTTACGATCCCGAGAATGTGCACGACGACCTACTGTGCGACCGACCGAAAAATCCGCGGTCGCCATTCTATGGCTGGGCCATGATAATTGACCATTCCGGGTCATCTGCCACGATCTCGCGGTTTGGAACAGGGTTAGATGGGGGACGCCACCATGTCAGCCTCGGTCGCACTCGCCTAGGCGATGACGAGGCCGGTTCTTTTTGGCCGCTTCATCATTAAGAGAAGCGGCAGGATGGCGAAGGTGAGCCACCCGATGAACCAGAAGAGGTCGTTGAAGGCAAGCATCTGCGCCTGACGGGCAATCTCCCAGGGTCGTTTGTTCGTCCTGATCAACCAGTGCGCCTTTCCATCGGTCAAAGGCTTCGCGTATCGTGTTAATGCTGTTGGTCATTCGTTCCTCCCTCGGCTCGGTCTGACTTCGGCAATTTTTGTCGAATAGCTCCGGTCTTATCGTCGGTCGCGGAGGAGAGCTAGGTTGCCACTGTCCTGATGATTTTTTGGGCCAACGCCGACCAACTCGTCACTATGCGTCAGCCGCCGAGCGGAAGACCGCAGCATGGTTAACGTCGCTACATCTTCGCCACATTCGGTATGCAGCTTTTGGTTGGAGGCCTCTGACTATATTCAGGAAGGGGCGATCATGCGCGACATCCGCAGTGACTTGCAGGAACGTGCAAGATTATTCGAGCATGAAATCGCCACGGTCAATTCTCGCTGCCAGAATACGATAGAGCAGTTGCAAAAAGAGCGCGACAAGCGCGTGGCCGAGCTCAATGCCGAACTTGCCTCACTTCGCGTTCTCATCGAAACCGAAGAGGTGCGCCTAGCGAACACTCAGCGACCCGTAGCACCGGGGCAGTATCAATATGCGCTTTCCGATTTTCTTATGCGGAAACTGGTTGAGATCAGTCCCTTGTCCGGTGAGGAATTGTGTAGCCTCGCTGCGCAGGAGGGCTGCTTTGCTCATATCGACAGCGCCGGTCGCGACGTGCACGCCACGCTAGCAGAGCTTGTGCGTATCAACCGCATTCGGCAGCTCGCCGACGGCAAATTGGTGCCCGTGATGCTTTCACAGACCTTTTCGTCGCGGGGCGAGAGTAAGATAGCGCGGACCGCAAATGACGCTTAAGCGCAGTATACCAAGCGGCGAGGCGAATTCAGGCCTCACCCAACAGCATTGACTGCCGGTGAATTACAGTATCGCGCCCACTCCTCCATAAGACGGCGACGCTTCTCTAGCGCGTCCCCGCGCCGATATGCGGCCTCGGTCTTGTCCCTGACGGTGTGGGCGAGTGCCATTTCGACTACGTCGCGCGGATAGGAGGTGCGCTCGCGCGCCCAATCCGAGAAAGACGAGCGGAGACCGTGGACGACGACACCGGGCCGCATGTCCTTGAGCAAGTCAAGCATCGTGTCGTTGCTTATTGGCCGCCCCCTTATGCGGCCAGGAAAGATTAGGTCCGACGCCACGTCTCTGGGCAGCGTGTCAAGAATGTCGACGGCGCGGGAGCTCAGAGGTACGCGATGCGCCTTGCCGCTTTTCATGCGCGAGGCCGGCACCGTCCAAGTGGCGCCCTCTACCTCGTCCCACCGTGCGCCAAGAACCTCATTAGCGCGCAACGCAGTCAGGACAGCCAGCTCAAGGGCACGAGCCGCAAGCCCATCGAGCTGCCGCAGCCCGGCCACTAACGCGGGCACTTCCACGAAGGGCAGCGCCGCGTGGTGTCGGGGCGTCCACACCTTCGTTTTGGCTGGGAGCATTTCGGCCAGATGGCCAGCCCATCGCGCAGGGTTCTCGCCCTTGCGATATTTCCGTACAGTGGCCCAGGCGAGGATGCGCTCGATCCGTCCGCGCAGCCGACTCGCCGTCTCCGTCTTTGTCGTCCAGATCGGCTCCAGTACATTGAGGACGTGCGGGAGATCGATAGCATCGATGGGCAGCTTGCCCATTATGGGATAGGCGTACGCCTTTAGCGTGTTCGCCCACTGGTCACGGTGCTTCCCGCTGCGCCAGCCTGCCGCGTGCGCGTCAATATATTTCTCCGCAGCCTCCTTGAACGTAATGCGCCCGGCGGCTGCCGCCCTCGCCGCGTCACGACGTTTCTTGCGCTCCTCAATCGGGTCCTCGCCCCGGTTTAGGATCTGGCGACACTCACGCGCACGCTCACGCGCACCCCTAAGGCTGAAAGTGTCGAGCGTGCCCAGCCCCATTTCGCGAGCACGACCGGCCACCATGAAACGGAAGACCCAAGTCTTGGTGCCGTACTTGCTAACTTGTAGGTAGAGACCGCCGCCATCACCGTAATAACCGGGGTTCTTTACGGCGCTCACTTTGCGCGCGGTCAATTGACAGGACTTCATTCGTCCACCAGCACTACCCATAAATTGATGCTGGATTGTGTCGGGACTCCTCGGACCTGTCCAGAGGGATCATGGACAACTAATCCATGATTTCCGTGGACATTCTGGAACGCTAGGGATCGTTTCGGAAGCCAAGCGGGTGATAGCGCCGCACTCAGGTTCAAGAGGTCCCCTCGGCGATCCTGACAAGACACATTTTGGTCACCCGCTCCAATGGCCCGCTCGCATCGACGACGGCGAAGTCTTGGGGACCGATGTCAAAGGTCAATTGCCGGTCCACGATCGCGGGCGCTGCATCGGAGACATCGAGCTCACGCCGAGCCACTCTTTCCCGCAGCAACGCGCGTGGCGCTTGCAGCCAAAGTCCGACAAACGCCACGCCCGCCTCGCCGGCAACAGCGGCGATGTGGTGGCGCTCCTCCGGTCGCGCATGCACGGCATCGACAATCACCGTCTGGCCGCCTTCCAGCGCCATGGCGGCGCGCTTGCGGCAAGCCGCATACACTATCTCGGTGAGCTCCGGCGTATAGGCTTCTTCGGGCAGCCTAGTGTCCGCACTCACCCCGAACAGCCGCTTGCGCTCGATATCGCTGCGCACATGCACGGCCCCGGGAAAGGACCCGATCCGGGGAGCGAGTGCCCGCGCCACGCTCGATTTGCCGCTCCCCGACACCCCGCCGATGGCGATCAGGCGTGGTACGCGGAGGCGAAGGTGATCGAGGGCCAAGTCGAAATAGGCGCCCGCGCGGGCGCCCGCGTCGCTTGGCCCCGCGCTTCGCTCTGCCCGCAACAGCTCGACTTTTGCCCTGATCATCGCCCGCATCGACAGGAAGAGAGGAAGCGCCTTCAGGCCAATGAGATTACCGGTCCGTCCATCGGTATCGAGATAGGCGTTCAGCACGGCATTGGCGTGGCCGGTCAGCCCGCGCGCGCCGAGATCCATTAGCAAGAAGGCGAGATCATAAAGGACGTCGACGGTAGCAATCGAATCGTCGAACTCGATGGCATCGAACAGCACGGGCGCACCGTCGATCTCCACGATGTTGCGCAGGTGCAGATCGCCATGGCAGTGACGCACGAAACCCGCAAGGGCACGAGCCTTGAGCAGGGGCGACAGCGCCGCAAGTGACTTCGCGCGCCGCGCGGGCAAGCGCGCGCGCCGTCTCGGGCGAACACAGGTGCTCATTCCCGGCGAAGGCGGCCTCATTGTCTTTCAGCACCTCATGCAGGGGGACGGCGCCGAGCTCGTTGGCGAGGAACCGATCCGCGCCCGCATGGAACTGGGCAATGGCCTGCCCGAGGGGTGCCATGGCGCCCAAGGGAAGCCGGCCCTCCGCCGCCATGCGGTCATAGACGTTGGCCTGGTTGAAGCGGCGCATGACAAGCGCCCATTCGACAGCGGCGCCTGCCCCGCCGAAACGGAAAGTGCCGTGCGGTCCATACGTTATCGGCACGACCTCAAGATATAAGTGAGGCGCCGTGCGGCGGTTGATGACGAGCTCTTTGAGGCAGGCCGAGTGCCGCTTTTCCAGGGTTGAGAAATCCAGAAACGGGTATTTGACGGCCCGCTTGACCTTGAAGGCGTGGTGCCCCGCGAGGAACACAAAGGAGGCATGTGTCTCGATTCGCTCAACCCTGGCGGGTGGCGGGTCATAGGCCTCCGGATGACGCATGAAATCCAAGACCTTCCCTTGCTCGATTGCGGCCTCCGTCATCGTGACATAATAGCATCCGAGGGCGTGTTCACTTGGCCACAGATGTCGGAAAACGGCTGAGAAGCGGACTTCGGCGCTTGCCGCCAATGCCCCCGTCTGGCTAACGTCTGACGGCGGAGGGCCTTTGCCCACGGCCGTAGATTGCCTTTCGCAAGGCAAAAGGGCGCGTGATGAGGGGATGGATGAGGTTGGCGATCGCTGTCGCGATCGCCGCATGTTTCGTCATGGGCGGGCGCATGCCTTCCTTTGCCGCCTCGGATTCGAGCGCCGCCGAGCAGCATCCGGTTGTGAGCGACATCGCCGCTCGGCGCCAAGCCCTGCTCCAACAGATGATCAAAAGTCCGGGCAATCTCGATCTCGCCTATGATTACGCGCAGCTCTCCGCGCAGGTTGGCGACTACGAAGGCGCCATCTCGACACTCGAGCGTGTGTTGATCTATGCGCCGAACACGCCACGGATCGAGCTCGAGCTCGGCATCCTCTATTACCAAATCGGCAGCTTTGACATTGCTCGAAGCTATTTCGCCACTGTGCTCGCCGATCCAAACGTGCCGGCCTCGATCACGGCCCAGGTGAATCTCTATCTGCAGCAGCTCGCGGCACAGGCCGATCCGGTCCCCTTTTCGGCGACCATCTACACGGCTCTTCGTTGGGAGAGCGACGCCAACGCGGCGCCGGCCAATCAGAGCGTTACCCTCAACGGCATCGATTTCACCCTCGACCAGACGGCCACTGCCGCCTCTGATTGGAGCTCCCTCAGTGTGGGCACCATCCACTACTCCTATGACCTGAAGAACCAGGGCGACCGTATTGAGTTTGACGCTATCGGCTACAATGCGAGCTATTTCAAGCTGACCGACATCGACCTTGATTTCTTCGAGGGGACGCTCGGGCCGTCCTTCAATCTGAAGCGCATCGGCATGGATAAGTCTCGCCTCTTCGTCTACGGCATCGGCGACGAGACCTTGCTCGGCAATGACCAATATTTTGCGGGCGGTGGCGGCGGCATCCGGCTGCTGAGCTACGCCGCCGACCGCAGCGTGCTCGACGCACGCCTCGAGACGCGCTACCGGGACTTCAATGACACGACACTGCGTCCGACCTCAAGCCTGCGCACTGGCCTGCAAACCCGCCTCGGCGGGAGCTACTCATACTTTCTTGGACCGGGGCTGATCCTCACCGTGGAGGGATACGACCAGCGCGAGAACGCCGAGGTCGGCTTCGATGCCGATTGGGAGTTTGGCGCCTCGGCCGGCGTCAGCTGGACCTTTGGCAGTCCCTTTGCCTGGCGCTATCCCTGGACCCTGCAGGTGGGTGCCGGCGGCATCCACCGCGAGTATGACGACCCGGATCCGACCATCAATCCCAACGAGCGCGAGGTGGATCGCCAATTTTGGGGTCGTGCAGCCGTCGTCATACCCGTCGCTGACACCTGGGCCGTGATTCCGCAGGTCGAGATCCGCGACCAGCAATCGAATTATGATACAAGCACATTTGATGACCTTTCCGGCCTAGTCGGAATACAGAAGAGGTTCTAATGTTGAGGACCATGTCACGTTGGCTGAACGCGCTGCCTCTGACCGGCCTAACCGTGGTGGCGCTTGCGCTTGGCCCCTCCTCTCTTGCCCACGCGGACAAGGTCGGCATCGCCGCCGCGGTCCACCCCGATGCCTTTTCTGAAGGCACAGAGGTCAAGATCGGCAACTCCATCTTCTATAATCAGCGCATCAACACGACCGGAAGTGGACTCGTGCAGGTGCTCTTGGTCGACGGCTCGACTTTCACCGTGGGTCCGGGCTCCGACCTCGTCATCGACAAATTCGTCTACGACCCCAATAAGAACCAGGGGGAGGTTGTGGCCACGCTCGGCAAGGGCGTGCTTCGCTTCGTCGGCGGAAAGCTCTCCAAGAACGAAGGCGGCGTCACCGTGAACACGCCCACGGGTGCGCTTGCCATTCGCGGCGGCATGTTCCAGGGCAAGGTGGACAGCCATGGCAGCATGTTCTCCTTCCTGTTCGGGGTGGAGATGAAATTCACCGGCGCTAACGGCGAGGTGCATCGGGTCTATGAGCCAGGTTACACGCTGGACCTCACCGGCGGTGCGCCCAAGATCCGCCCGACGCTGCCCGAGGATACGGCCTTCTTCATGAAGGCGCTATCCGGCGGTGGCCACGTCGAGGTCGGCGGCAACAACACGCCCGGTCCACCCCACGATACCGGGAACACCAAGTCGAACAGCCTGTCCACTATTACGGCACAGGCCACTCAGACCCTGGCCCTTAACCAGATACAAAATCAGGAAAAGCAAGTCACCACACCGCCCGAACAACTCACGGTGCGCGTGCTGACCTCACCCGGCACCTACACCGCCTTCCCAAACGATCCGGCCCAAACGTTTACGACCCACGATGCAAACGAGAAGGGAATTCTTGGGGGCGATGCTGATCCAACCGTCAGCGTCGACGATTTCACCTGGACGTTCAACATCGTCAATGGACGTACCGTGGGCACCGTGAGCGGACTAATTGAGAGTCATCAGGACTGTTCGGGTGGGCCCGATTCTTCATGCCAAACCGTCACGAAGGCGATTTCTCCCGCCGACATCAATTTCCCCGCGCCGGGAACGGGCACATGCCTCAACGGCATCTGCACGATCACTGACGCCACCATCACCCAAAATGATGGGACAACGAATCAGCCCAATACGACGAACTACATTGGTACGTCCGTGCAGCAACCTGGCTTCTTCGCCTATCAGCTGATTGACGGCCAATATATCAACGGCCAAAAGGTCATCGGCCAAAACCACGATCCGATCCTGGCTTTCGGTGGGACGCCCTTCAATTTCGGCCAGCCGAGCGGCAAGCTCTATCTATTCAATCTCACCCCTGATGTGAGCCAGAATGGCGCTTTTGGACCATTCGCATCGGGCAACTCATCGCCCACGGTCGATCCCACGAAGCCCCTGCCATCGGTGTCGCCTTTGGCAATGCTTCAAAATGACAGCAACCCAAACAGCCGAACGGTGTGGCTGCAAACGACTTTCTATATCAAGACGACCTACAACACCGGCACTGGAGACCCGTCCTTGGGAATCGCGCAGCAAGATTCCTTCATCAACGTTGCCCTCGGGGGCACGGATCCTCAAACCGGCGGGCTCGTCGGCGCGAGACGGGGTGGCTCGCAAGTCGATATTTCGAACGTGAATTGCGGCGGCGCCTGTTCGCCGTCAACCACGCGTGAGGCCCTCGCCTTCACCGGCGATATAGCGACCCTTGCTGGCCCCGATGGGTCGCAGTTCCTCGGTAGTGGCAATCCAAACATGGTGATCGGTTTCGACTCGACGGGAACTCACAACATTGGCCGCGACATTCCGCTCAATCCGAATTCGCAGTCGGTCGATGAATCGTCGGGCTCGACATATCACGTGGGCTATGGCATCGGCAGCTCTCCATCCACGACGCAGACCTTGACCGGCACGTATCATGGCTACGCTTCCGGCATGGTCGAATCACAGGTGCCGGCAGGCGGATTTAGCAATGTCGTGGCGAGCACTTCATCCAACGACCTCACGCTTGCCTTCGACCCTGTGGCCAATTCCCTCACTGCAAGCATCACCGTGCGCGACGTGCAGCATCATGACAGCGCCACCGAGGCTTACACCCTGGGCTTCGGCGGCGATGGCCGTTCAGCCTATATTGACGATCAGCACTATGCCGCAATCGAGAGTTCCACAGGAACCTCTGTCAATAACGGCCAGCAAGGGAACTACACCAACGTCAGTGCTACGAGTTATCTTGCCAGCGGTGATCAGCTCGGGGTGACGAAATTCTTCCCCCAGACCTTTGGCACGAACGCGGACGGGAGTGCCCCGGCATTCTGCACCGGCTGTGACTTCCTGCAATGGGGTGCATGGGGCACCCGGGTCAATTTTCAGAATACCGGCCAGACGGCATTCGTCGACAACATTCATACCGGTTGGTGGGTGGCTGGCGATGTGGTTAGCCGCAGCGATCTACCGACCGACGGGACGGCGAGCTATTCTGGCCACGCCATCGGCAACGTCGCCAATAATATTAGCGGCCAGGGAGCGATCACCTATGTCGCTACCGGCGATATGGGCATGACCTGGGACTTCAACTCGCGCTTGGGACGATTTCGACATCACCCACTTCGATACATCCGTCACACCCCAGGGATTGAGCTTCGGGGGCGGCCTGACCGCACCTGGCGTCCCCAACGGAAACGCCTTCACGGGAGCACTTAGTGGTCAGCTCCCCAATAACCTGGGAAGCCTCTCTGGCGGCGTCGCTGGCTCCTTCGCGCGCAGCCCGGGCCAAATTTCGGGCGCCATTCCAAACGGCGTCCTCGGCGACTGGAACATCGGCAATAGCCGATACAACGCCACCGGTATCTTCGCCGGGTCCCGGCAGTAGACAGGCCTTTTGAAGTCTGGATTGGTCTAAAAACTTGCCGCTACGAAGGCCGCTCCCCATATTCACACAAGGCACCACGAATCGGGGGGAATTATGCCGAAACTCAGTGGGTTGCTGGCCGCGTCTTGCGCCACGGTGGCGCTTGCCCTCTCGCTCGTGACAAGTCCCCCCGCGCTCGCCGCCGCCCGGGTCGGCGTCGCCGCCGCCGTCACGCCCGACGCCATCAGCGTGCCCCCTGGAGAAGCCACACGCACGCTTCGCATCGGCAACTCCGTCGTCTACAATGAGCGCATCAACACCTCGGGCACCGGCGTCGTCCAGGTGTTGCTGCTCGACGGCTCGACCTTCACCGTCGGCCCCAACTCCAACCTCGTCATCGACAAATTCGTCTACGACCCTGGCAGCGGCAAAGGCGAGCTGGTAGCAAGCTTCACCAAGGGCGCGCTCCGCTTCATCGGCGGCAAGCTCTCTAAGCCCGTGGGCGGTATCGAGGTGAAAACCCCCGCCGGCGAGCTGACCATCCGCGGCGGCATCTTCCAGGGCGTGGTCAAGGGACCGAACCAGGCGCTGTTCTCCTTCGTCTTCGGCGACGAGCTGTCGCTGAGGCGACACGGCGAGCTCTACCGTCTAACCGACACCGGCAACAGCATCGACGTGCACGGAGCCGGTGCGCCATCCTTACGCCCCACGCTGGCGAGCGAGACGCTGCTCGCCCTCACCTCCGTGTCGGGTCACAAATGGAAGGGTGTCAAGCTCGTCAAGGGCGAGCCCTTCCCACATTTTTATGGCGTTCACCCCGTCGGCTGGCAGGACTATCCGCGCTTCCATAACATCATTGAGATGGGGACCCAGGACCAAATCCGCGCAATGTTGACGATGCCGCCCCCGCCGCCGCGGGTCATCCCTCCTCCCACAGTCATCGACGGGAACCGTTTCCGCTAAGAACGACCAAGTAGAGGGGTGCCATGGCTTCGCCGGCCGATGAGCGTGCGGGCGTTCACCGGCGCCTAATGGCGTGTCGAGCCCTCTGGCTTACGAGTCTCGGCCTCGCTTTGATTGCCGGTCTTGCCGTGCTCCTCGGGAACTGGATGGCCGGGTGCTCCGTGGACGTAGCCGGGTCGCGCCATTGAGTTGGCAGGCTGGGCTGAAAGGAACGGGACGCCCGACTGCATCCTCATCGTATATGGAGACCGCATAGCGATCGGATCGGGCGCCCCCGTGACGCCCCGACCCGACCTTGAGCGCACTCTCGAACGCTCACGCGGCTTGGTTGGATGGAAGGCAGTGGCGGACCTTCCAAAGAGTACGCCCGTGTGCGCCTTGGCCTTCTTCTACGGCGACAGCCAATGGGCTCCCCTTTCCAACTGTCAAGCAAACGTCTAAAGCTTAGCAGCGCCGGACACGGCACCGCAGCCCACGCAAGAGCCGGCCGACCCCGCGGGGCCGTGATCCGGTGCGAACTATCGAAGGCCTCTCCCCTTGCCGGAGTGCACCGGGACACCAATATATATCGTCCCTTTAAGACCCTCTCGCTTCTCTTGATCGTTTTAATTTTACCGAACGTCGTCATTTGCGGGCGACGGGTCGGACGCTAAGATTGATTGGGTAGCTCGTTGAGGTTGGCGTGACCCGTGATCCCCGAAACCTGATGTGGGCCGAGGCCTGCAGCCTGCTCCAAAGGGCCGAACAGCTGCACCGCCAGTTTTTCGAGCCGTCCGGCGGGGTTGCGCGCACCGCGCGCTGGGAGCCGCCCGTCGATGTGCTCGAGACCGAGCGCCAGCTTTGGATCATCGCGGCCTTGCCGGGCGTTGCGCCCGAGGCCGTGCAGGTAAAGATCGAGGGCGAGACCCTCGTCGTCGCCGGGCAACGCCCCCTGCCCTCGCGCGGGAACGCCAATATAGTGAGGCTCGAGATCCCCTATGGGCGCTTCGAGCGGCGCATCGCGCTGAAGTCTGGCCGCTTGCGCCTCGCCGAGCAGGAACTTTTGCACGGTTGCCTCGTGCTCACCTTCGTCAAGCTTGCCTGATCCAAAACACCATTATCCAACCCAATGAACGATTCGACACCGAAACCAGAGCAAGACGTGTCGCCGCAGCCGAGCCTCCCGGAGGGCGCGCTGATCGTGCTTCCTTTGCGCAACGCGGTCTTGTTTCCGGGCGTCGTTGCGCCTTTGGGCCTTGGCCGCGCTCAATCCATCGCGGGGGCGCAAGCGGCGGCGCGCGCCGACAAGCCGATCGGAGTGCTGCTGCAGAAGGATCCCTCTGTCGAAACGCCGGGGCCTGAGCATCTCCACCGCGTCGGCACTGTGGCCGAGATCCTGCGCTACGTTACGGCGCCCGATGGCAGCCACCACGTCGTCACGCGCGGCATACGGCGCTTCCGTGTCCTCGACTTCTTGCCAGACTATCCCTTCCTTGTCGCCCGCGTCGAAGAGGTGGGCGAGGCGGAGGTCTATTCCACCGAGATCGCCGCGCGGATGCACCAGCTGAAGGAGCGGGCGCGTGAGGCACTCTCGCTGTTGCCGAACATCCCGTCAGAGATCGCGTCCGCCATCGAGCAGACCGAGTCGCCATCGCAGCTTGCCGACTTCATCGCCAACGTCTCGGACTTGACGCCAGCAGAGAAGCAGGGCGTGCTCGAGACCTTCGAGGTCAAGGAGCGTCTCGATAAGTTATTGCGCTATCTCGCGCAGCAAATCGAGGTGCTGAAACTCTCCAAGCAGATCGGGGAGCAGACGCAGGAGTTGCTGCAGGGCCGTCAGCGCGAGCACATTTTGCGCGAGCAGCTGCGCCAGATCCAGAAGGAGCTTGGCGAGGGCGAAGAGGGTGCCAACGAGATCGCCGAGCTACGCGAGAGCGTCGAGAAGGCGGCCATGCCCGAGGAAGCAGAGAAGCAGGCTCTGAAAGAGTTGAAGCGGCTCGAGCGCACGCCCGAGGCGAGTGCCGAGCATTCGATGATCCGCACCTATCTCGATTGGCTGATCGAGCTTCCCTGGTCCACGCTCTCGGAGGAGCGAATCGACATTGCCGAAGCACGCCGCATCCTCGACGAGGATCACTACGGACTGCCCAAAATCAAGCAGCGCATCCTCGAATTCCTCGCCGTGCGCAAGCTGAAGCCCGATGGCAAGAGCCCGATCCTGTGCTTCATCGGCCCGCCCGGCGTCGGCAAGACCTCGCTCGGCCAGTCAATCGCCCGCGCCACGGGGCGAAAGTTCGCGCGGCTCAGCCTGGGCGGCGTGCATGACGAGGCGGAGATCAGGGGCCACCGCCGGACCTATATCGGCGCGCTTCCGGGCAACGTCATCCAGGCGATCCGGAAAGTGGAGACGCGCAATCCCGTGCTGATGCTCGACGAGATGGACAAGCTGGGGCAGAGCTTCCACGGCGACCCGTCCGCCGCCCTGCTCGAGGTGCTCGATCCCGAGCAAAACTCGACCTTCCGCGACAACTATCTCGCCGTCCCTTTCGACCTTTCACGGGTGATGTTCGTCGGCACCGCGAACGTGATCGACACGATCCCCGGGCCGTTGCGCGACCGCATGGAGATCATCGAGCTTCCCGGCTACACCGAGGACGAGAAGGTCGAGATCGCACAGCGCTATCTACTGAAGCGCCAGCTGGCCGCAACGGGTCTCAGCCCCGAGGCCTGCGAGATCACCGAGGACGCCATCCGCGCCATCATCGAGGACTATACACGGGAAGCCGGCGTTCGAAATCTGGAGCGTGAGCTTGGCGCTATCTGCCACCATGTCGCCATGCGCGTGGCGGAAGGCAAGACCGAGCGCATGAAGATTGGGGCCGAGGATTTGCATGGCATCTTGGGCGCGCGGCGGTTCGAAAGCGAGGTGGCCATGCGCACAAGCGTTCCCGGCGTCGCCACTGGGCTGGCCTGGACGCCTACCGGCGGCGACATTCTGTTCGTCGAAGCCGCGCGCGTACCCGGCCACGGCAAACTGATCCTTACTGGCCAGCTCGGCGAGGTCATGAAAGAGAGCGCGCAAGCCGCGCTCAGCTTGGTCAAGGCGCGGGCCTCCATGCTCGGCATTGATCCGGCCCAGTTCGAGACCTCCGACATCCATGTGCACGTGCCCGCCGGCGCGATCCCCAAGGACGGCCCGAGCGCGGGCGTCGCCATGTTCACCGCGCTGGTCTCGTTGCTGACGGGCCGCACAGCGAGAAACGACACAGCCATGACCGGCGAGATCTCGCTGCGCGGCCTCGTACTCCCTATTGGCGGCGTCAAGAACAAGGTGCTGGCAGCGGTGCGGGCCGGCATCACAACGGTGATGCTGCCCGAGCGCAACAAGAAGGACTTCGAGGACATCCCGGAGGCGGCGCGGCGGGCCATACGCTTCGTCTGGCTCACGACCGTCGACGACGCCATCGAGGCGGCGCTGGAACCTGCCCGGGAGCGCTCGACTGCGTCCTAGCCGAGGACTTGACGCATGCTCCCTAATTGCGGAGTTGGGCGGCGGACATCGAATGCGATGTCCTGGCAGTCCGCATGGAGCAGCCGAGGAGCCGTATAGGGGCCGTTGTGATCATGCTGATCTGGGTAGCGGCGGCCGCTCTCATCCTGGGGTGGCTCTGGCGGCATATGGCAAAATAGGCGTGGGTTCCTTGACGCGCATAGACGTTTCAAGGCCGTGGCCAAGCATTTTTTAGTTTGCCCCATTTCAATCGTGCCACGCCGACCCGCGGGGACTCTCGTGGTAGGCATTCCGGCCAGGACAAGGCTGGATTGGTCTATGACCCACCCGAACATTCCCTATAAGCCGTTCGCTGAGGGCGCTTACGAGCAGATTCCGGAAGACTACCGGAGGGCGCGTCCGGAGCCGGCCGAAGTCGACTCTCAGGCTCAATTCTGCCGGGTTCCGTTTGGAGGATCGCGGTGATTGTTACCCTGCGATCCGGCCGGGCTTCTTCTTTAATTCATGACAAATTGGAGGCGATAGGCGGCATAGTTTTCAATTCCTGCGCGCTATGCCACCCGCCGTGACGGGCCCCGACTCCCCGTCACCGTTCCCACCTTGCGGAACCGAAGAAGCCCCGTTCCCCCCGGGGCTTCTTCTCTTATAGAGAGGCCGCCCCGAAGGACGGCCTTTATTGCTGCATCGAAAACGAAAAGCCCCGGCCGAGGAACTCTCGACCGAGGCTGGCTACTGCAGGCAGACGGAAGGCACCCCGTAGCTCGTCGTTCGATTAGCCCAATTTGAGCGGCTGCGAGGACACCGCCTGCTCGTGGTGAAAGCAGCCGCCAAGTCCAAGCGTCGCTGTGATGATAATGGCGCAAGCCAGAAAAACACGCATGGATAAGTCCCCCAATTTCCGAGTCGCTCTTGAGGTAACCACTATAAAGATTTTGAGACGGAAAACCGTGACACTTTAGACACGCACTCCGTCATAATTTAATCCGCCGGGCCGGGCTTGGCTTATAACGCGGTGATGCGAATAATCCGGGCCGGGTGGGAATTTGGGGTGGTAAAGCTCCGCTTCCCTCCTGGTGGCCGCCAAGTGGTCGACTTCAACGACGCCTAATATTGGAGCGATTGTCGAGGAACTAGCGAGCGGCGGCGAACAGGTGTTAGCGGAGACGGAGTCCGCTCATCCAGCCAATAACCATGTGAGATTGCTAGCTCTTTTCGATGTCCCGATGCCCTAACCAACACCTCTACCCTCACCGCGCCGCCGAACGTGTGCGGACGGCGGCGCCCGAGGGTCCTGCTATTATTGCGCGCCAAGAGTGTCATCAACCAGGACTCGATCTTCAATCTTGCTGAGCCCACTTGGGATGCTGCAACCATGTTCTTCTGCGCGGAAGCTCGCCAGGTTAAATTGTAAAGGACCGTACATTTCCGGCTTTGTGCCCCTCGAATTCGATTCAGACCGCGTTTGCGCGTCACACCAAGGGCCTGAAGGCTGAAGCCATTGGCATCGTCGAACGGCAAATTCGCGGTGGTTACTCCGGCTTGGTCTTCCTGAAGGGAATTGCCCGCTAGCATTGAGTGCTCAGTGGAAGATCGATCGTCTTCAGTCGCGTTGGATCATTGTTCACGACAGAGGGCATCAACCCAGCTCATGAACAACTTTGAACGCGAACGATCGCTGCAGCTGTGGAGAAGTTGGCAGGCGCCGGTTCTTAATCGAGATCACGGGATTTTCCGGCTAATTCACGAATGGCATCAATCACTTTGCGCATATTCGGGGTCGGTTCCCCAAGCGTGACCAGAACTCAGGACCTGCTCGATCGTCTCGCCAGAGTCTAGCTCGGCTACATCGCCTTCAAGGACTAAGCCAACCTGCGCCAGGCCTAATGCGCCTGGCTCCTGTTCGACAATTTTCACCACCTGCGAACTGATCTGGACCCTAATAATATCCGGCGCGGAGATTGGTTTTCCCTTCAGGAGCTGCTGCTCGATGGACGCCTGAACACCGCCGCCCGACCGGACCTTGACAATACGAATGGGACGGTCGGGCCCTCCAACCTCGCGCCAGTTAAGGATTTCGCCGAGCAGTATCTTTTCCATCTCCGCCGCGGAAACGGCGCGAACCGGATTCTCCTTGTTTATTGCGAATGCCATCCTCGTCCGCAGAATTTCGAAGGTGCGCAATTGATCGTAGGGCCAGGTAGCATTTTCCTTTTTTAGGAATTCGACTTCGTTCTCCAGCGGCGCAGAGATCATGGCGAAATCGGCGCGCCTCTCGAACAATGCCTGCAGTCCTATGCTGGTTTTATTGGGCACGACCGTGAGTTTTTGCCCGGAAGCGCCCTCGATCGCCGCCTGCAACGGGACCATGATGCGGTTGTTGAAAGTAGTTGACCCTTGCAGCACGAAGCTGTCCGCCTTCGCGACCGGCACAAAAGTGAAGCATACAAGAATCGAAATTGTGGCAACCCGTGGCAGCAAAAGACGCACTCCGACTGACGCCAGCCTGCGCCGGCTTCGAAATGGTCTTAGCAAGATAAACTTCAATCCAGATTAATGGCTGCCCCACCTTCGAAGCGAAGTTGAGTTTCCTTAAATCGCATTTAGCGAATTTGTCATCGGACCGTCATGCATCCACTTTAACCTTATCTGGACTGGAATGCGGGAGTTAAGGCTATGCTTTTAGCATCGCTGCGGTTGGGCTTCGGCAACCTGGCCCCGGTCGTGATCGGGCTAGTCCTGGTGTTAATGAGGCTGTAACGCAATCGCCCGCGGCTTTTGGCCCCTGGTGCGTCTCGTTTGGAACAAGAGCGGGCTACGCGGCGGCCGCGATCGTACCTCCTCAACGATCTCGACGGCTCGGGTCGGATGCACGCGAGTATTCCATGCTTGGATCGACTCCTTCGGCGTGGTCAAGGAGGAATCGCAACGCCGCCTCGAGCCCTCCTGCGTGGGCCTGCCGGCGGTCAACTGTTCGTACGTCTTTCGCGCCATCGTCACATGGTGCCGGCTCTCGTCCTCTCCATCGCGGACGCCTTCTTGTCGGCGCGCAATGACACCGTGGCTAACGCGGCTGCCCAGATTTTCCGAGCAGCGCGGCGATGACTTTCTAATTTTATTTTACGCAGCCAATTCGACACGCTTGCTACATAGCGCGAGCATTTCGGAAACCCTGTCTGCCGGTTGGGCCGCTCCGAAATAGTAACCCTGTACTTCCGTGCAACCCTCCTCGAGGACGAACTTCAATTCGGCGACCGTTTCCACGCCTTCAGCCACTACTGAGATCTTCAACACTCGCGCCAATTGGATCATGACGCGGACGATCGCCATCGCGTCATTTCCTTTGGCGAGACCGTGGATAAAACTTCGGTCGATCTTGATCTTGTCGAATGGAAAATGCCGCAAATAGCTCAGCGATGAATAGCCCATTCCGAAATCATCCAAGGCTATGCGTGACCCCAGCTCGCGCAATTGATGGAGCAACGCCAGCGTGCTTGCATCCTCTTGCAAGAGGACTGATTCCGTGATTTCCAACTCTAGGCGATGCGCGGGTAAGCCGGATTTAGCAAGTGCGCTCAGGATCGATTGCGCCAAATTGTTGTTCCTGAACTGGATCGGCGACAGATTTACCGCGACCCGAATGTCGCTTGGCCATTTGAGAGCTTCCGCACACGCGGCGCGCAAAACCCAATCGCCTAGCGGCACGATGATGCCCGTTTCCTCCGCCAGAGGAATGAATTCGCTGGGCAGAATTAAACCCCGTTTGGGATGGAACCACCGCAGCAGAGCTTCGAAACACGTCACCTTGCGAGTTAGCGGATCGACGAGCGGCTGATAGAACAATTTTAGCTCGCCGGAATTCAAGGCACGGCGCAGATCTAGCTCCAGAGCGCGGCGGTCGTGGACACGATTATCCATCGCTGCCTCGAACAGCCGACACGAGCCGCGACCGTCCGCCTTGGCCCTATACATCGCCAGGTCAGCCTTCTTGAGTAAAAGCTCCGAATTGACGCCGTCGGAGGGAGACAATGCGATGCCGACCGACGTGCCAATGACTATATCCTGTCCATTAATAATGCAGGGCGCGCTGATGATTTCGATGACGCGCGCGGCCAGATCGTAACTATCGACCGGCTGCTCGACTTCGTTTTGAATGATGGCGAACTCATCGCCTCCAATGCGCGCAGCCAAGTCGTTCGTCCGAATGCACGTCTTTAAGCGTTCCCCGACAACACGCAATACCGAGTCACCGACCGGATGACCAAGTGTGTCGTTCACGGCCTTGAATTGATCGAGATCGAAGCAAAGGATGGCGAAACCCTTACCGCACTTCGCGCGTCCTATCGCTTCATCCAGTTGCTCGTGAAAATGGACGCGGTTGGGCAAGCCCGTCAGTTGGTCATGCCGGGCGAGATAGGAGATGCGTGCTTCCGCCCGCCGCCGTTCTGTGACGTCCTCATGGACAGCGACCCATCCGCCATCGGACATTGCCTGCCGTGAAACGGCGATAATCCGACCGTCCGCGAGGTGTTGGATGCTGCCCCTTTGATTTACACCCGCGTCTACGATCCCGGCCTGCACACATTCCAGAAGGGTTCCCGTAGCGCTCAGGTGCTCGACGATTTGGGTAAGTGCTATCCCAGGCTCTGTTAGCTCTGGTGGCAGCCCGTACATTTCTTGATATCGTCCGTTGCAAACAATGAGCTTGCCGCTCGCGTTGAACATGCAGAGGCCATGACTCATGTTATTGAGCGCCGCGTCCAAATGCAGGTTGAGCTGCTCAAGTTGGGTTTTTTGGTGCATCAACTCGACGGCATTGTCCTTGAAGACCTGCACTGCCCGTGACATGTCACCGACTTCATCGCGGTCGCCCCGTGATGGAACTTCTTCCTCGACCTCATGGCTGGCAAGTCGGCTCATGTAATTCGTGATGCGCGCAATCCGGGAAAGGACGCCATGTGTAATCGTCAAGCCAAACGGCCCGATCAGCAAGACCGCAGCGATAGCGCTGACCAACACCCAAATAAATAAAGACCGCGCGGCGTCATCCAAGCTCTGCACGGCAGCATCTGCGATCTCCAATCGCCTTTTGCGATAATCGTTGATCAGGCTCTGAATTTCGTCGGCGATCTTCGAATAGATCATCGCGTTCTCGATCGCCTTGTCCTGCGCGAAATTGTACGCGAAAAACATAACTTCTTGCCCGGACCGCACGAGCAGCGGTACTTTTTTGCTTATGTCTTCTTCTATCTGGTCGGCGATCGCGTCGTCGCGCTGACCCGTAAGCTCGAGAAGAAGCGCGGAGAGCTCCGCACTCTTCTCGATCATGGCGCGCTGTGCTGCTTCCAGGCGCTGTCGCACGACTTCAGCCGGGGCGGATTCTACGATGCGGCGATGTCGCTCGACCAGATCCTGCAATCGGCTGGTACTCTCCACCCCCTGGAATCCGTCCTTATACAGTCTATTTGCTGCCGTTTCCGTGACGCTGGCGAAGTGAAGGGCCGCGACCGCCAATACCGCGACAGCAATCGCTGAAAGCATCCCGATTAGAAACAGCCGCACGAAAACGTTAGGCCGGACGCTGGCGAGGCGTTTGGCCAGATGAGAGTGCCTAATCATGGGATTCGCCGGCCAATTCAAGAGTGGCATCAATCACTTTGCGCTTATTCGGGGTCGGTTCCCCAATCGTGACCAAGCTCAGAACCTGCTCGATCGTCTTGCCAGAGTGTAGCTCGGCTACATCGGCTTTAAGGACTACGCCAAGTTGCGCCAGGCCTAATGCTCCTGGCTCCTGTTCGACGATCTTCACCACCTGCGAGCTGATCTGGACCACGATAATATCTGGCGCGGAGATTGGTTCTCCCTTCAGAAGCTGCTGCTCGACGGACGCCTGAACACCGCCGCCCGACCGGACCATGACCATACGAATGGGCAGATCTGGCCCTCCGACCTCCCGCCAGTTAAGGATTTCACCGCGCAGTATCTTTTCCATCTGCGCCGCAGAAACGGCGGAAACCGGATTCTCCTTGTTTATTGCGAATGCCACCCTCGTCCGGAGAATTTCGAAGCTGCGTAATTGATCGTATGGCCAGGCATCATTCTCTTTTTTTAGCAATTTGACTTCGGCATCTAGAGGCCCCGAGATCATCGCGAAATCGGCGTGCTTCTCCAACAGTGCCTCCAGCCCGATGCTGGTCTTATTAGGCACGACCGTCAGTCTTTGCCCGGAAGCAGCTTCGATCGCACCCTGAAGCGGGACCATGATCCAGTTGTTGAAAGTAGTTGACCCTTGCAGCACGAAGCTATCCGCCTTAGCCAGGGGCGCAAACGCAAGGCACGCAACAACCGCAAGGGTTGCGACCCGCGGCAGCAAAACACTCGTTCCAGCTGATGGCAGCCTACGCCGACGGCGAAATAGTCTTAGCAAGGTGCACCCATACATTCGGCACCCCATCGCCGAGGAGTTCTTATACTCCACGGCCTGCGCAATTTTCCGGGCTTTCTTGGATTCGCGTTATCCAGACGTTAAATCAACGTCAGAAAATCCGCGCCCCATGGTTAGGGAGCCTTTGGAGTTTTGACGGCAACTTCTCCCCAAAGACACCGGCGACTTGCCGTGCGTCGGAGCTGTCCCCGCTGGAATGCCGCACACACTCGCAGACGTAGAAAAAAGGCCTGATGCTGGGGTCGCCGCGACGCAAAGGGCATTCCCTCGTTTCGCGCCTGAACGAGCGCATTTTAGCGAATTGTGTAATCGGACCGTCATCGATCCGTTTTAGGCTCGTTTGGACTGGACGTACGGGAGCAAAAGACCAATGCTGTGGGCATCGCTGCGGTTGGGCTTGGGGAACACGGCCCCCGTGGTGATCGGGTTAATCCTGGCCTTAATAGGACCTTAATAGGATAAGGCGAGCGTCGGTCGACCCGGGCTAAGCTGCTACGGCGACGCTGCTTTCCTCAACGATCTCCACGGCGCCGGTCGGATGCAGGCGAAGCCGCATCCCGTGCTCGATCTGTTCAGTCCCGGAGGCGCCGACTATCAACGGCATGTTGCATTCGCGCGCTAGGATCGCCGAATGACTTAGCCAACCCCCTACCTCGCAGACGAAGCCACCGGCTCGTCGGAAATAAGGCATCCAACTGGGCGGTGCCATGCGGCTGACTACGATGTCACCATCGCTAAATCCCTCGATCGTCGCACCGCATTCTGCATCCGAGGCCGCCACCACACACGCTCGGCCTTCCACGATATCTGAGCCCGACACGCGTATTCCCACGATCGAACCGCGCTTCGCGGCCGACGCCTCTTTGATCCCCGCCGCGGCAATCTCGATGTCATGAACCGTCAGCTTGGATGGCAGCGGCGCAATCTTGCCAAAGAGAACAGCGCGAGATTTGCGGAGGCCCGCCATTTTTCTAAGCTCGTCGCGTGACGCCATATTAAGCCGTCGTAACTCCTCTACCGTAAGGTAATAGACCATCCCAGCTAGATCGAACCGGCGGTCTATCGCCTCGAGTGCGCGCCGTAAGGCCGCGAGCTCGCGCAGCGAGTGGTGCTTAGCATCCTCCTTCAACGTCTCGAAATCGCGCGCTATACGAACCCGGCGTAAGAGCCTCTCGCCTCCCTTCGCGAGCAATTCGTGATCGCGATCTGGAAACGACCAGCCCTTCGCTGGCTGGGAACCTAGTGATTCAATGACCCCCGGCGCTTCCACGTAGCGAGGCTCAGAGAGCTCATAGTCGAAAGCCGCACGGTGCCCGAGCCTCTGTCGGACAATGGCATCCCTTTCTTCCGCCGACGCGTTTGCCACCTCCCTAATCGCAAGTTCGAACGCTGTTTCCCCCGCTGGCGCGAGATAGCTGAAGGGATCGAGGCCGGCGGCCGACAGAATTCGGCGCGCATCCTGCATAAAGAATTGCGCCGCGACGTTGATAACATCGATCGGCATATGCGTGCTGCGGGTGAAATTAAGCCATATCCGATTCATTACCTCTATGAGGTCGGCCGAAGACAGGCGATCGAAATCCACTGCTTCCAAAACCAGAATTGCGGAGAGAAAATTGGGTAGCACGTCGTCGCGAAAATTACGCTCAATCCACTTCGCATCCTTGTATAGGCGTCGGACAGCCCAGGGCGATACCCGTGACGCGCGGGCATGCTCCTGTCGTTTATCGACATAGAGCCGGCCGAATACCGTGGCAAAGTAATTGGATGCGCCCTCCTCAAAATTATGTCCGAGGCCCAATGAGCGGCATGCTAAATCGACGCTGCCACCCCTCACCCACAACGACTCCATGAGATCGAGTGAAAGCGGCGTCGGGTAGGGAAGAACTTCCGACAATTCGTTTTGGGCCAGCACCGGAACGTCCGGGGAAGCCCCGTCCACGAGATCGAGGATGCGGTCCCATTCCTGCTCGATCATCGGGTCGACACCCTCCATCCGGCCCGTAATGTCGCGGGATTGTACTATGTTGAACCGCCCGCCCAGAAAGGTCCATTCGATGTCTTGCGGTGCGTTGAAGATCCGTTCGATTCTTTGTCCCAGCTGGAGCAATGACTTGAGGTCGATTGGCGGTTTTTTCGTCCCGATCAGTTCATTCGAAACGCGTCCGAATCGGAAAGCCTCGGGCGCCGTCGTTCCCGAGACGAGCCCGTCCGCCGTGCCACGCACCAACTCGACAAGAGCTAGCCCCGCGGACTGCGGGTCGCGCGTGAACAGGACGCCGGCATACTCGGCATCGATCATACGCTGAACGAGGATATTCCGGCCCCCACCCTGCCTGCCGTAGGCTTGTGCCCGTTCAGAATCGAAAGAGGACAGCACCTTTTCGATGGCTTGTTCGAGATTTGCGCGATCCACATTGAGCACCGACTCGAACACACCGGCAAAGCTTGTGTGGGCACCATCTTCGGCGCTCGCCGAACTGCGGACGACGGCCCGCTTGAACTCCAAGCCGGCGCCAAAGGCCGTCCACAACACGTCTGCGCCATGCGTTATTTCCCGCCGCGAATTTGGTAAGAAACCTGTCTGTCAGCACCAGACCGTCCGGGACGGCGATACCGTGCGCGTGCATTTGTGCCAGGCGGAACACCTTGTTGCCGCAGTCGGACAAACGCTCCGCGTCGGCGAGCGGAATGACGCTTTCGCCCTTCCAACGACGTTTCCATGAGGTAATGACAGCGGAAACCCATCCGGCCACAAAGGCCCGTTGGACAAGCAACAATATGATGCTCGCAATGACGTAGAGGTCCGCGGCCGCGCTGAGCATCGCGCCAGTGACCGTCAGGATCCCGATACCGATAACCCAGATGGCGGCGCGATGTTTCCAATTGCGCGCGAATGCTACGTCTATATAGGCGCACACCAGCGCCGCGAAGATGAACGGCAAAATCAGATAGGGATCCCGATTAGCTATGTCCGGAATCCACCACAGAGATTTCGGGCTTGGCGGCTGCAGCGAGATGCACCGCAGAAACCGACACCGCCATCAGCGGCAGGAACGCCAACCCGAGCAGATTGCGTATCGGCGTCAGGCCATGCCGGCGATAGAAGGCCCGCATCGCGGGCGCAAATCCTGACCTGTCGGAGGCGTATTTTGCCTTGAGCGCGTCGATTTTGGGTTGAAGCACACGCGACTTGATTTGGTCCTGTTCGGCTTTCGCCGAGACCGGTAGAACAGCCAGCCGCGATATAGCAGCCAACGCGAGGATCGCCAGCAGCAACCCGATATGGTCGGCAGTGTCGCGAACGAGATGGGCGACGAAATCGACGGCCCTTTGCCAATATGACCGGCGCGATAGCTTGAGCCATTCCTCTATGTAAGGGCGGGGCGTGCCGGGGGTGAAATATTCCCAAGGCAATGTGTATTTGCCGCGATAGTCGTATCCCGCGCGCTCCAGTTCCAGCCCGAGAATTTCGCTAAAAAAGCAACTACGACGGTCATAGCATGGAGCGATGATCGGCTTATGCGGCAATTGCCCGATGAGCTCCGCCAATGTGTTCGTTGGCGTCGGCCGGATTGGTAGGTTGATTGCATTGGGCAAATGAGACATTGCAAATTCACCGGGATACCGGACGTCGACGAATACCCCACCCTCCTCGTCGACGAGCTTATGCACGTCCGGCGTGTCGAGAAGGACGGCTTGATTGCGATAGGGGGATACGGCGCGGAGATCCTCCAGCGTGCGGGCCTTGAGGCCCGTCAGCGAGCGGCCTTCCACCAGCCATTTCTCGAGACCGCCGACCATAAAGCGACAATCAACGCCTTTTGCACGCAAGTTGGCACAGGTTTCGTAGCTGCGGTTTCCATTGTGGCAGATTAGGATCGTCATCTTGCCAGTGAAATCGACGTCGGATTTCGGCAAATCGGGAAAGCGGATGGCTCGCGAAGTGGGCAGGCCCCCCATCTCGGTTTCGGCCTTCTCCCGAATATCGAGAAACATCACATCGTCGCGCGTCCCATTCTGCTTGGCCTCCAGCAGATCTTCGACTTCTTCCGTTGAAATTCCTTGTGGGGAGCGGAGTTGCTCTTGGTAGGAAACTTCCTTCAGCGTCGGATCGAGGGTTTTGCCATCAGCGGTCGGCGTTGGACGCGCCAACGTCGCCTCGAGCCGAGCCTGCAGGTTGGTCTTGCCAGCAGTGTATTGATAGAAATTCGCGGTGAGCGAAACAAAAAACAACAACAGGGCCCCAACCGCGACGATCGAGGCGACGCGCGCTGAGTTGCCAGTCCGAGCGGCACGGATGCCGACGATCGTCGCGCCACCGGCCAGCACGGAGGTGATGAGCGCGACGACCTGAGAAATGCTTGAAATCGAGCCAACGATCAGTTCCGGCGAAGGAATTGCGAAAGCCGGCAACGTTCCAAACGCGAAGATCGAAAAAGCTGCGCCCGCAGTGTAGAAAAGGTTCGTTGCGCGCGTGGGCCAATAATCCCCGCCGGAGGTACCCATCGAACGCATCCTTTTGACCCCCTGCGCGCTCGACTGGACTGGCCCCGCCCCGCGACAAGGCGGACTTCCACGAAAAGCGGCTGATCGTGGTTAAAATTAATCATAAACCGCGGGGTACTCCTTAAGAAACCATTCATTCTAAATTTGGTTAAGAACGCTAAGGACGGGCCAAAAAAGCAGAAGAAGCGCAATTGCTCCAGCAACACCCGTGAAGTTGCCGCCAACCACGCCGATGCTCAGTTGCCGGTAAGTCGGGGCGCCTCGCGCGCGGCCCTGGTTTTGGGGGGTACCTTCGCTTGGTGCTGACGAATGGCCCTAAAAATAGATACGGGCGCCCGTATAAAAGAGGTCGAAGTCGTCCAGAGGCGCCGCGACGTGTTTCAGGTTCTGGTCGACCAGAGAGACGTCCGGGGTCAGATGCTGGTAGACCGCATAGAGATGCATCCCGGACTTTTCGAGCTCCTGGTCGAAGGCGAGGGTCCAGCGATCGACGTCGGCACCCGTGATTTCAACTGGCACGTCGACGTTGGCGAACGTGCCAACGCCGAGATACCGGTCGGCGGGGATATGCCCAAAGTTGCTTCCATTCGGGCTGGTGCCGCCAATGGCGCTCCCAACGCTGACCGCGCCAAGACCATTATTGATATTAGAGAGGCCCCCCCAGAAGGATGTTTCCCCAAACTTGTCGAGCCCAAACCAGGGCATCTTGCGCTGGATGCCGAACTCAACATCCCATGCGCTCATTCCCGGATCGCTGGTGTGGGTAAAGACGCCCGCGTGCTGCGTATTGGTGTCATTGGTGTCGGAGAAGCTGAAGGCGGTGAAGGCGAAGAGCCCGGTCGGCTTATGTTTGATGGATGCGGAACCTGCCCAATCCTGGACGTCGCGCTGGAAGTAGGTAAACCTGTTGAGGTCCCCAGGAACGGGGCTTGGGCCGTTCGCAAGGCCGCCGCCGCCATTCTCATAGCGTTCGTCGCTGACATCCGAGTAGCCCACACCCGCGCCCACCTCGAAGGCCTCCCCCCACTCTTTTTTGTAGCGCAAGGCGGCGCCCCACTCCCTGTCCGAGAAATAGCCCACTGAGGCGCTGAAGCCTTCCCAATTGGGTGTCCAGTAGGCCACGCCATTCTTGCGCGTCGAGCAGACGAAGGCATTGGCAGAGTTGTAGCAGTGCGAGATGTCCTGCCATCTGAGTTTTTGCGATTTGCTTCCCTGGTTTGGCCCGAAGCCGGAGAGGCCCTCCGCATTATCGAAACCAGTGGACCGCAGGTAGAAGCCCTGCATCATCCGGTTGTCGGAGTGCATGGTGTCCTCGAGGTCCGAGACGTTCGTGTCCTTGGTGATGTTGTAAATGGGCGTGGCGGTCAGGCCCAGACGCACCTCGCCCCAGTTCTTGTTGTTCACATACACGAAATCATGGCGGACGTTGAAGGCCCCAAGAGGGTCGGTGGCGTTGTTGTCGTCGAACTGGTTGAGCTTCTGAGACTGCGCTTGCGTCATTTCGATCTCAAGCCTGTAGCCAGCTGTCCAATCGCCGCTGATTTTGGCCGAGCCCTTGAGGCCGAAGCGCGAAGATTCGTAGTTGTTGTCCACGGTATAAGAATTCTTCTCGGCGCCATCATCCCAGAAGACAACGTCCTTGTTGAGCTGCCCGTAGAGAGTCACCGAGACCTTCGTATTGCCCTTGCGAACGGTCGTAGCCTCCAGCTCGGCGACGCGCTCCTCGAGATCAGCGCAGCAGTCGCCGCCGAGATCGGCGGCTTTAGCGGGCGTGTGGCCCATCACGGCCACAAGCGCGGTGGCCCCGATCGCGATCAGCGCGCGGAATTGTGGCCTCAGTCCCCCAACCATAGTCCGGTGCCCCTGATGAACTAGGGTCCGGCGAGGGAATAGCGAAAGCCGGCAATGTTCGAAGCTCCAAGATCGAAGAAGCTCGCTTGGACAATAACGCTGCGCAGGAGCGGTCATTGCACCCGTCCATTTGCACCCGTGCGCGCTCGACTGGACTTGCCGGCGTCACGACTCGACAAGGCGGATTTGGAATCGTATCCCCGCGCGCATCACTTGATGTTCGACCGCCATTTGAACACCGCGGAAGCGCCGGCTCATGGTCAAAATTCATGGTAAACAGTGGGCCGGCCTTAAGAAACTGTTAATTATAAATTTGGTTAAAGCTCAAGGAAATTCTATTTGCAAACAATTGAATTTCATCCACGAAGCGCTCGATGCCGCCCGCTGACCCACACCAGACGGGTGCCCAGCCGCTTAACGGCGTGAAACTGATGGCAAACTCGAGCTACAAATTTCCCCAGGCTGTCCGCATGACCCCAAGGCACGTGGTCGATAATGGCATTTCCTGCCATGAGCTATCGCGACATCCCCTATCGAGGTGAAGGCCCCTATGATCCACTTAGTCCTGCCGATCTCGATGCAGCGATTGGTTGTTCGTGTCTTCCCCGTAGGCGATGTGGGGATTGCCCCGCGTATCGAGTGCCACCGAGGCGTCTACGGATGTGTGTGAGGGGACATGATAGCAGGGATGTTCTTGCATCACCTCGAGGCACGGTACAGCATCCATAGCACCAAGCCTGTGACGACTAGCATGAGGGTGTAATCAAACCACATGGGGACTTCGGGCTCCAGTGAGGCACTGGCATGGCATTAACCCTCCCGAGTGTGGGCCGTTCCCTCTCCCATATGGTAGGCCCCTCCTACGCCCACGCCGTGCCAGTGTAAGTCGTAGCGAGTCAGTACAGCCAGGTCGACCGTCCGGGCTTGGCCAACTCCCGGCGAGGGCTCTCAGCTACATTCAACATATAATTTTTTTGGCCAAGAAAATCCGCATTGCATTTATTAGAGGGGATCCTGCCCTCTTAATTGGGCCGCCCCCCGGCAGGGTTGTACACTAGGGCTTTACTCGCTCGCGTGCAAGCCCTTATGGCGACAGGTCGCATCCATTCCGAGTGTTCTGTACTAGTGTTCTGTACCACCGTGTATCTCGGTCTTTGGATCTCGGTTGAGCTCTCTTCAGGCCCTCAGCACCATGGAAGCTCGGTCAATGTCAAAAGTCGCGCGAGTGACCAGCCCTGACGGAATGAAGACTGGATGGATAGGCGTCCCGGGCGGGGCCCGGTATGCTCGCCTTAGCGCAGAAGAATCGCCTCCCGTGTGAATGGCTGCGGGGTAAGCCCAAAAGGATTCCCCCCGTGGCCCATACCCCCCTTCATCTGGCCGTCGCAGCAGAGGAGCCATGTTTCATTCACCACTGCACAGTCATGCGACGTCGCCAGTTTCTCAGTTCCAAGTATGCACCGAGCATGCCGCCGAGGTGGGCGAAATGCGCAACGCCGGCTTCCGTGCCGAGTACGCCGTTCGCCAATTCAATAACTCCAAATACAACTACGAGGAGCCAAGCAGGCATCGGGATCGGCGGGAAAAGGAGCATCACGATGCGATGTGGATAGAGAACACCAAATGCGAGCAACACGCCGAAGATACCGCCCGATGCGCCAATGGTGGGGTATATCCCAGTGTGCGTTGTTGCCGTAGTAGCAGCTAACTGCACGAGCGCAGCAGAGACGACGGCTGCAAAGTATAGGAGAAGGTAGTGCTTTGCACCGAGGGTTCGCTCCACATCGCGGCCAAACATATAGAGAGCCAGCATGTTTAGGCCGATGTGCGCGAAGTTTGCGTGCAAGAACGCGTAGGAAACAACTTGCCAGGGCTGGAACCCGACGACAGTGTGAAGGTCCCTAACGTAGAACCGCCCTACGGGCCACAATGCGAAGATTGAAACGAGAGCATTATCATAGACTGCTTGCAGCGCAAATATCGCAATATTGATGACAATCAGTGCTCGCGTTATCGGCATAGCGTACAAAATTGTGTCTCAAGCGCTTAGTTGTTCGCGATCTTCAGCGACGACTGGGCGGATTGCGGGAACTCCTCGGCCCTCAAGGTTTCCCAAATCAAGTTCCGCGCCTTTGTCGAGCTCGGACGGCCACTCCAGAATCTCCTTGGCTTAAACGTTCCTGGAGAACACCTGCGACCGCGTCAAAGTCAAACAACCGACACCATGCGTGTACCTTACTCGCAGCGCGGTGGAAAACGATGGCCACGACGCCAGCGCCCCTTGCTTATCTCGTTCAGGCAGCCGATCGCTTCCCAGGAATCTCCCTCCCCTTTGAACGTTGGTGTAACCCAATTACCACAGGATTCTCGAAACTTGCCGGGTCTTCGGACCGAGGCTCGCTCGTAGTGGCGTCGTAAGCTAGCCTTTGCTTGGATAGCGACTTCGAGGTTGATGAGGGCTCTCATGCAAAGCAAGATCGACTACGCAAAACTGCTTGGCTTCGACGCGGTAAGTAATCAGCTATCAGAGGGGGTGGATTTCCAGGACGATACCATCAGTGCCAAGCTCGGCGCGAAGGTGGGGGTGGAGACAGACGAACCCGTCGAGGCTGTCTCAAAGCGCAATTGACGGCCTTGTAGTCTGTCACGAGCAGATCGGGATGATGGCCCCTTTCCGGGAGGCCAAAGCTGAATTGAGACTCTGCGCGGTGGCAGAAGGTCTCGAAGCCTGATCACTGACCTGCCGCCGGGCTGACGGGTGATCAGCTAAAATTCGATAGTTTGGATGGATGCGATTCTGCATCTCGGTCGGACTGCACAAGGCAGGACGATGTCATCAGTCAGCCAGGGCCATGAGCTTATCGGCTAACGCGGCCGGCTCTTCTCCGCCGAAGAAAATGCGAGCCCACAGTTCGAGCCCAACGACGTGAAAACGGAGAGCATCGTTTTTGCCAAGCAACGTAATGATATCCAGGGTGGTGTACGTCGACCACTTCATCAATTCAGCGAGCTTCCCCTCGATAAGAAGACCCTGCGTTCCCCGGCTAAACGTAGCCGGCATCGGGAACCCTTTCTTTTTTGCGTACACAACTTCTGCTGGCAAAATTTCGGCAGCGGCCTTCTTGACCAGCCATTTCCCGGTGCCTCGGTGAAGTTTAGCGCGCCTCGGCAAATGAAACGCAAAATCGAACATCTCGTTCTCGAGAAACGGAACCCGCATTTCCATCGAAGCGGCCATGCCTATCCGGTCGTGCCGATGGAGAATCCACGAGAGGTGACGGTAGAGGCTGAAAAAATTATGGGCGAGAAAGGCACGGTCCGCTTGGTGCTCAATGGATCCTAGAAGCGCGAGGAGACGTTTTGGAAACAGCTCTTCGTTTGCATCAAGCGCAATGGCCAAACGCCGACTAAGGCTCCTATCCCGTCCAGCAAGCAACATGGTTGCGAAGGGAGCGTGAGCGTGAACCTTCTTAGACCCCTCTTTTGGGAGAAGTACCGCCGCCACGAGCTCAACGAACTCCATTTCTCGTACGTGGCTTGCTGATACGCGTAACCACCGAAAAGTTCGTCCGAACCCTCCCCGGTCAGCAGAACTTTTACTCCTTCGGCTCGGCACGTTTGCAAGACCGCCAGCATTGCAGCGTCACTTGGGTGCGTAGAGGGACCGTCTAAATGCCAGACCGTATAGGGCCATATTTCCAGAAAGCGTTTCTGGTTGACGACAACCCGATGAACCGGGATTCCAAGGTGTCGGCCAACGCGCTCGGCCTGCGCCCCTTCTCCGCCAGGCCACGCGACGTCCGCGACATAAGCCTTGATCTCAGGCAATTGCTCCTTCGCATAGGCTGCGATCAAGCTTAAATCGACGCCACCACTGCACATGGCGGCGAGCGGGACATCGCCCGCAAGATGAAGCTTCACGCTTCGTGTCAGGAGGTCGCGAAATTGGCTGACGAAATTAGCTGGGTTCACGGCAGACGCGGCGACGATGCGATCGACGTCGACCGCCGTGAGAATATGGAAATACTGATGTTTCTCAATTTTCTTATCGGTGATTTTCCACCAAGAACCGGGCTCAACCTCCTCAACACCAGCAAACAGCATTCTCTGCGAGCCGGCGCCACGCGACAGAATCCATGTCGCCAACGCGTGACGATCCACTCGCCTTTGCATACGCGGATGAGCGAAGAGTGCTTTGGCTTCGGATGCAAAAAGCAGCTCTGTGGCAGTCTCTGCAACGAGGAGCGGCTTGATACCTAACCGGTCGCGAGCCAACCAAAGCGTCCCGTCACGGCGATCGAGATAGGCGAAGGCGAACATTCCGTCGAAGCGTGTGACACTCCGCTCCAGACCCCAATGGTGGAGCGCCCGAAGCACCACTTCGGTATCGCCCGAGCTCAGAAAACGAACACCCTCACGCTCGAGTTCCTGGCGTATATCGCGATAATTGTAGATTTCTCCATTGTAGATGAGGACGCCATTGCTATCCGATGTCAGCATCGGCTGGTCGGACGCTTCCGTAAGATCGATAATCGATAGCCGCTGGTGACCGAATGCCACCCTCCCCTGGTGCCACTCGCCCCTGCCATCCGGGCCGCGATGCACGATGGATGCCAGCATCGGAGCGATTGCCGAAGGATCGGCCTCACCACCGTCGAGCCGCCAAATCCCAACAAGTCCGCACATGCACTCTGCCGTAGCCAGAGGATCGTGGCTGGTTGTTGCGGCTTTTTTTGTCCCACCGCAAGTTTCGCGATGTCACGAGGCGGTCACCGCTCCCCAGCCGCCGGGCCTCGATGTCGCCTTTGAAAGTGACTTTCCAGCTGTGATCAAGCAGTCACATCCTCCTACCTACCCGTCTGGTAGTCTCCCGTCGTTCAACTACCGGGAGAGCACCATGCAAAAGCTTGAGAAGATCGACTACACAAGACTGCTGGGCTTCGACGCCGTGGGGAATGAGATTTCGGGAACCATCGACTTCCAAGACGCGACCTTCGGCGCCAAGCTTGGTGCCAAGGTGGGGGGGGCACTGAGGCCACGGGTACCCGTCAAGCGGGCCGAGGACGCGGTGACCTGGGCACGCCGCGGCGGCTACCTTCCACTGCGATGGCTTCGTGAGATCCGCTTTTCCCGGTGAAGTGCTATAGCGTCGGCACAGCCAAGCATCGTACTTGAGCCAGACCAAATGGCGGCGGCGTGGGTCTTCGGTATTTGTTACAGCTCATGCATGAGCTCCGTTTTCCACATCGCTCTCGCCAGCACACTACCTCATCGAGTTGCGATAGCATGATCCGCTCGAGGTGGTCAGCGATCGATGCTTTTGCATAGATCAACTCACCGGCCATAGTGTTGCCGGCTATAAACGCACTCGCCTGATAACTCGTCTCGAAGTCAAACAGCCTGTCTTGTAGTTCCCCTTTGCGCAGCTTTGTGACATGACCGGATTGCGGACCGACGAAGATGACCCGATCTGCGATCTCCAAGGCGCCTCGCGCTGCATTACGATACACTCGACCGCCCTTTGCGGCATAGTCCGATATGGTCCCGAATACGATAGTCTTACGTGGCGCGCGAGCAGATCGAACGAACCCAAACCCACGCGCAATCGTCCAAAGCGGTGCTTTATGGGTGTCAAGGACATAGACAGCGCCGTCGTACCCCACATGGACTGAATACCTGCCGAACACGGGCTCCACTGTCTGGACGGCTTGGGCGCATGTTTGGAGATCGACACCGCAGACGATCCCAGCAGCGATTGCGGCCAAAACCGAGGTCACCCAGTGCTCGCCAACCAACTGCGTCTCGACGCGGACGGTTTCGTGGCAATACGCGACCTTCATCGAGAGCCGATCGGGCCATACGCTAGATACATCTAGCGCCCTCAGATCTGCCCGCTGAGAAAGTCCGATCGTCATAACTCTTGCGCGTGTCCGCGTAGCCATGTCCTGGATATGTGGACTGTCAACGTTCAAAATGGCGACGCCGTTGCGCGGCAAACTCTCCACCAGCTGTCCTTTTTCGCGAGCGGTGGCTTCGAGGCTACGATAATTCTTGTAGTGATCGTCCCCAATTGTCGTCACCACTCCAATCTGCGGCCTCAAAACACGAACGGACTCTCTAACCAATCCAGGAAAGCTTGCGTGAAGCTCCTGAAGGCAAAACTTCGTCGACGCCTCGATGTCTATGAGTGTTTCCGCCACGAGCCACCGACGCGAACCGCCTCCCACACAGCATTTTCCTTTTGAGGATAAAACAGCGTCAGAAAGTGCGAGGGTGGTAGTTTTTCCGCAGCTACCGGTGACCGCAATGAAGGTCACACGACGTAGCCCAACCCGTCTGAATGCCGCCTGGCAATTCAACAGCCGACCGCGCCAAGCCAGCCGTCCCTTCCGTATAGATCGACGAAGCGGGCTAACAACAGCACGCATTATTGTGCGCGCAGCAGGCCTTAGACGAGAACTGAATCCCCACACTCTGGTTGACCTCATTGCTCTCTGAAGCGTGCCGGTCAAGATAGCCCTGTAACGCCCACGTTCTGGATCATAACTCTATCCCGCCCAATTCGCCGTCGCTAAGCTCGGTCCATCTTAGTCCCGGGTTCCACATCTTATCTATGCGCAGAGCCCAAATCCTCTTTGTCCCATCTGCCTCGTGTCTCCCGCTTGTACCAAACGTCCAGTGATGGGAGTTTTCCACAGACTGTGATAATTCAGTTACACATGATCGTGGTTTAGATCGTTTAGTATCCTCCTGTTCAACTCGAGGATACCTATGCACAAGCCTGACAGGATAGACTATGCAAAACTGCTTGGCTTCGACGCGGTAAGTGACCAACTTTCCGACGGCCTCGATTTCCAGAATGAGACCATTGGCGACAAGCTTGGCGCGAAGGTGGGGACGGAGATAATGGCGCTCGTCTTCGCACCGAATGACAAGGCAAAATGAGCAACACGCGGAACTTGGTTGGTCCCTATGCCAAAGCTTGAGAAGATTGACTATGCACAACTGCTGGGTTTTAGCTCGGTGAGCCATGAGATCTCAGGCGGCGTCGACTTCCAGGACGAGACCATCGGCGCCAAGCTCGGCGCGAAGGTGGGTGCCGAGCCCGTGCCCGAGCCCAAGATCGACTATGCGAAGCTGCTCGGCTTTGACGCGGTGAGCGACAAACTTTCAGCCAATGTCGACTTCCAAGACGAGACCTTCGGCGCGAGGCTTGGCGCTAAGGTGGGCGCTGAAGTCCTAGTCGCCCTCGACTTAGCCGCTAATCGCACCGAGACTCGGAAGTAAACTGACGTCGGTGCGCTTGGAGGTCGGGTTGATGTCCCTCGCCGAACAAACGGCAGCAGTTCCCGTTGACGAGGCACCGCGGTGGGCCCTTGCTCCGCGCCCCGTACGGGTCGATGGCATCGACCAAGCGCTACGTGGCCGGCTGGCGGATTCGTTACACTATCTTGGGGAGATCGGTTCCCTCGACCCAAGCCGGCAAGCCGCTCTGCTCGGACTCGAACGGAAGCTCAGGACCACTCCGGTCTCGCCTTGGGTGTTTTGCCTGTACTCCAAACTCGTGGCCGAGATCTCCAAGCACCCTCGCGGCGATGTGGCACAGGTTTTCGATGGAGTCGTGCGTACCGCGTCGCTCCCTACCGATGAGGGAGTGGTCGCTCTCCGCAATCCCGCAGTTTCAGCCTTTTCGTGGGATCACTTTCTGCTCCTCCTCGATACGGACCGGCAGCGCCCCTTCAAACCCCAGGCTCCTAGCCCCGAAGCCTTTTCACTCTGCAAGCAGGACATAGAGGCGGGCCTCACGGTCATGCGGCGGGCCGACCCGATCTGGTATGAGGAAGTCTTACGCCTGCTGCGAATGATTGTGCTTGGAGCACCGGCAAGCCCCGATTCCAAAGACCTGTTCAATGGCGCCTCAACGTTCTTTCTTTGGGGGGCAACATTGCTGAATGCCGACCTTAGACGAAGCGCCATCTCCATCGTAGACCTGCTCGTTCACGAGAGCAGCCACGTCTTGCTGTTCGGGTTATCGGCTGAGGGCGCCTTGACGCGGAACCGCGGCGATCAGCGATATGCGTCTCCGCTGCGCTCAGACGCGCGGCCAATCGACGGGATCTTTCACGGCTGCTTTGTGGCAACCCGGGTACATCTGGCGATGAGCCGGATGCTCGCAAGCGGACGTCTAACCGCTGATGAGGCCAAGCAAGCCGTGGAACGCCGGAAATTCAACGGCGAGGCTGCGGGAACTGCGCTCGACGTGCTGGACCGCAACGCGGACCCGACCGAGCTCGGCGAGAATATTCTCGCCACGATTCGTGCGCATTTGGCGGACAACGCTGTGGGCTGAGGGCGGTTGCGGCGCCCGTTTCGGCACTGGGTCATGCAAGACCAGATCCACGAAATCTTGTTGGCCGCGATTAGCGCGGCTCGTTATGGCGTTCCCCCCGATCTTTCGATTATTCAAGCCATCGTGGATGGCGACCGTGGACTGAGGATCGACGAGCTCAAGTTTGATAGCCTGGCGTGGATGGAATTCTGCATCTCGATCGAGTTGCAATCCGGCCAAGAACTAACCCCGGTGGACATCGAAGGGATGCATTATGTTTTCCAGATCGAGGAGTGGCTACGCGCGAGGGTCCGCAGTTGTTCCAATACCTGCAGTTAGTTCGACGCTGGCGAGCGCATAGAACACCCAATCTCCTGTTTGCGGGCGACAAGGGCTTCGACTACGCGAAGCTCATCTCGCCCTGCAGAACCCAGAACGAGTTTAATCGCCTGCATATCGGGCTTGAAAATACCCTTACGCCAGTCGAGCTCGCGAGCATCGCAAGCCACGCAGGGATATCCAATATTCCTGAGCCGAGCCGTTTGTGGCTGGAGAAGATCCGCAGGTGGACGCCTCAGTTGTTTGATGCGCCACAACACTATGAACGCATCCAATTTTCCGAACATGTGATTCTGTACCAGGACCACGAGTCTGACCTGCGCGATAAGGGATTGCTAGTGGCCTTCAGCGGCAACGCCCGGCGCTTGATGATGCCTGTCTGCGTGTTCTTACAGCACGTGGATTCCCGCCGCTGGGACATCGTCGTGTTGAAGAAATGCGCACGCAATTCCTACCTGCTCGGGCTCCATGGCGTGGCGACCGACTTTCCTGACCTCGTCGCACACGTTCAAACTACGTTTTCTCCGGCCCAATACCGGCGCGTGGTAACTTTGGGCACGAGCTCGGGCGGGTTTCCCGCCGCATGGGCTGCTGTCCTGTTGGGTGCTGATCGCGGAATTTCCGTCTGTGGCCGTGCGCCGCGACCGCTACCTGCGCTATCAAGGGGAGATAGACCGGTGATCCACCAAGGCACCACAGCACAAGATGAAGTTGACCTCTGTTTCGTGTATGGCGCGGATTGCGTTCCGGACCATCAGGCGGCGCTCTCGCTGTTGGACCTGTTCGGCGGGCGATTGCGACCGGTTACCGAGGTAGACGGACACGGTGTCCTGGGCCAATTGCTGAAGCGCGGCCAGTTCGCGGAATTCGTCGAGGAGATGCTTGGTTGACGGCTTATCCTAGATCGGAGGGCTCGCGGCCGCTCCTTCAAATGCGGCGTTTTTCCCCCTACGCCGCTCTCCAAGAGCACGCTTCCCGACAGCCAGACGCAGAAGCCATCGTCAGGGATATCGAAACGGTCAGCTATGGCGATTTTTTCGAGCGTGTCACCACGTTTGCGAGCTGGTTGCTGTATCACGGCCTGACGCCCGGCGAGGCCACCGGGATATGCATTCCAGACGAGATCGGGCATCTCGTTTGCGCCATGGCGCTGCTTTGTCTAGACACACCGCATATGAGCCTCGGCTCGCACGAAAACGGCGCGACCAAACGGGCGCTCGCGCGCAAGGTCGGTGTCGCGCAACTCGTCGTCGAGCGGCCAGAGGATTGGATGGAGGGCCTAAGAACGATTGTAGCGCCCCTCGATAATCATAAGGCAATGACTGCCGCGCCGAAAATCATGACAGGCAGCATCTTCTGCGCGCGTAGCCTCGACTCCATCGCCTTGTACCAAAATACGTCTGGCTCGACTAAAGTGCCCAGGACCTTCGCCATGAACTTGGGTCGCTTGCTCGTAATTATGAACCGCTATGCCAACGAAGCGATGGAGCGGCGCACATTACGCACAGGCTCCATCGAATTCGATGCCCATCGTATCAACCGCATCTGCTCATTGATGGCAGGAAATACCTGCATCTTCTTAAGCTGTCTCAATCTGCCTAGCCTAACCACTCTATGCAAGCGAGCCGCGGTGTCGGTCGTTCATATGGGCGCCTACAAACTCTCATCGCTCGTCCATTCGCAGACGCACACGTGCGGCAGGCTGCCGTCCTTCACGGCGATTCTGGCCGGGGGTTCAAGGGTTCCTGGCCGCCTTCGAAAAGAGGTGAGGTCGCTTTTGACCGACAATCTTTGGGTGCATTACGCGACTAGCGAAGCGGGGCTGATATCGATTGCGTCCCCGGAAGAACATGGCGCTTTTCCCGAGGGGGTCGGCTTTCCCGCGCCGGAGGTCACGGTCGAGATCGTCGGGCCGGACGGAGAAATTCTGGAGCCCGGTGAGACCGGGCAGATCCGCCTACGCAAAATGGCCATGGCCAGCGAATATATAGCCGAGCTTGGCGCAGCTTCATCGTTCGACGACGGCTGGTTCTACCCCCGCGACCTCGTCTCGCGTGCCAAAGACGAGCCACTCATCTACCACGGGCGCGCCGACGACCTGATGATCCTGAACGGTCTCAATATTTTCCCATCGGCCATCGAGGACACGCTCGAGAGCCACCCGGATGTTCGGGAGGCCGTCGCATTTGCTGTTAAATCACGCATTCATGGGGAGATTCCGGTGGCGGCCGTCGTGCTTTCGGCGAACGCTCAGAATCGCGACACCTCGCATTTGTTGGATCATTGCCGACAGTCGCTAGGTGTTCGAGGCCCTAGGCGGATCCGCGTCGTCGAGCGCATCCCTCGCAATCCAGCAGGCAAGCCCCTGAGATGGGAGCTTGCGCAATCCTGAGGTGTGGGGCGTCGAGCGCGGTGGACTTCCGCCAAACCGAATTCTCACGGCCAAAAAAGAAGGCCGCCTCAAGAGGCGACCTTCTCAAGAGCTTGCTTTGAAGAGGCGACTTAGTAATCCATCTCACCCGTACGATACCTGCGTGGATAAAAATCCAGTCAGTCGCCGGAATGTCGCTTTGGGTCAGTTTGCTGACGTTACAGCGCCCCGTCGAGTTGGACCGCTTGGTGCCAGAAGCGGACTGCAACTCTTCAATCGAAGGGCATGCGGACTATTTGTCCTTCATTAACTCGGCCGCGAGTTCTCGAACGAGTGGTTTCATGAAAAACGTGTCGTCGCGAGGCATGATGTTCACCTGCACCCCAAGCGTCTCGAGCTCCGCCGCAACAATTGGGCCGACAGCCGCAACGGCGATACGTTCGAAGCCTCGAAGCAGTTCCGCCTCTCGGCCGCACGCGCGGGCGACGTCGCGGAACCGTCGTACCTGGGGCGCGCTCGTGAAGGCAATCGCGTCAATTCCGCCGGCAGCCATCTCGGTGATGACAGCGATCACACGCGCATCGTCCGCTTCGGAAGCATAGACATACGGAAGCACCGCATCCGGCTCCGCCCCGGCACCTTTTAGGAATTTGAGAAGCCGCTCATTGGGATTGTCGGGATAGAGCTGCACGCCGACACGGTGCCCATTGAGATTGAGCCGGTCCAACGCCGCGACCACTCCTTCGGTCGTGGGTTCGTCCGAAGGCACGTCGGCCGCCAATCCGACCTCCCGCAGCGCCCGGACTGGCTTTGGCCCGCGCGTGATCCTTCGTGTCGCGCCCAGCGCGGCAAGGAAGGCGGGTTCGAGATCAAAGCGTCGGGCAAAGCCGAGGAGCCGCCGCAGACCTTCACCCGTCATCAGCACAAGATCGTCACAGGTCCCTTTCGCGAACCGGCGCAGCCACGTCTCTACAGGTGCTGGATCAGGCGCATCGCGGATGGCGATCATGGGGCAACGGACGGTATCGGCGCCGCGCGCTTCTAACATACGGACTAGTTGGCCAAGTTCGCGCGTTTCCGGCACCACAATCCGCCGTCCGCTCAGCTCTTCCGTCATGCCCAAACCTTCATTCCACGCCGACGGTGAGACCTTAACAGGGTAATTTAGAGACTCCGCCGTCACCACGATAGTCGATCAATTCTTAATACACCGCTTGGCGACGGCCATGGCGACCCTCTGCTTAGCCGGCTCATCGATAGGCGCTTCGAGCGAGATGTTCCTCGCGACCACCCCCTCCCAAAGGTCGCAGTACAGCCGCTCAGTTTGAATCTGCCCCGGCGGTGCCGAGACCCTCAGCAACGAGCCGGCGCGCAAGACTTGTCGGATGCAACGGACTAGGCCGGCTCTTTCGATGTGGGCACTCGCGTGTGACCGATCTCGTCGAGCTTCTTCTGCAATGACAGCTTGCTCAGCTTGTCAAAGGGGAGGCTGACAAAGATGCCAATGCGATTGCTCAGCATGCGCAGAGTGTCGGCGAAGGCGAGGTTTCGCTCCGCGTCAGTACCTTCGGCTTTCGCTGGATCGGGAAGACCCCAATGGGCGGTCATTGGCTGGCCCGGCCAAATCGGACAGACCTCCTTCGCCGCGTTGTCGCAGACGGTGAAAACGAAGTCGAGCTGCGGCGCGTCCGACCCTGAGAACTCCTCCCACGACTTCGAGCGCAAGTTCGAGGTGTCATAGTGAGCATTGCGAAGCATCTGTAAGGCCATTGGGTGGACGTATCCGGCAGGATGGCTTCCCGCGCTGAAGGCTCTGAACTTGCCGGCCCCTCGGCGGTTCAGGACGACCTCAGCCATTTGCGACCGTGCCGAGTTCCCGGTGCACAAAAAAAGCACGCTCAAGGGCTTTAAGGTGCTCACGACTTTCATCACGCCCTCCCTTTAGCAGCACTCCGCCAACGCCGATGCGATGAGGGGCTGACAGATTTCGGGCTTGCCGCGACAACAGTCCTCCACCAGGAAGGACAGAAGCTCGCGCATACCCTCTTGATCGACCGAGTAGATGATCGAGCGGCTTTCTTTGCGCGACTTCACAAGGTTCGCGCGGGAAAGGATGCCGATATGCGACGACAGAGTGTTGTGCGGCAGCTGAAGCTGGCGTGCTATTTCTCCCGCCGCCATTCCCTCGGGACCACACTGAACCAGCAGCCGAAAGACCTTGAGACGGCTCTCTTGAGCCAACGCCGACAGTCCTGCCAGCGCACGAGATGTGTCCATGTCTCTCGACATATCGAGAATGGAGAGGCGAGTCAAGTAACGCGCGTCACCGCCTTGTAAGCATCCTCAAGCGGCAGGGCACCCGATGCGACCATGAGGCCGGCACCTACGCGATGCCGGCCCGGTCGATATTCAAGCCGGGTATCCTGCCGATTGCGAGCGCCAAATAACTTCCGACGAAGATGACGGCGGCCGCGACTGTCTGGCCCTCTGCACCAGCTCGATCGCCCATCGGCAGCAGACTTGTCGCCAGTGCGGCCGCGATCGCGATCAGGACCACAATTCCGACGAGCAGTATGCTCAACACACGGGACCAACGCTTCCGCTTGGAGGGCTTGTCTTCGCGCTCGATGTTCGGCACCAGAGGGCTATCGCGCATGCGGGTTACATCGAGGATGTCGCTGAGCGGCCTAATCAGCCTTCTGGTAGCACTCTCCGTGCTCGCATGTCCGCTATGGGTCATTAGCGGACCTCTAGCTCGCGAAGGAGGGATGTCCGCTTTACCCCCAAGAGCTGACATGCTCAACGTCGGCGCCGGTGTCGGCTAGGTGCCAGGAGCAGAAGTCTGCGCGGCACCTATCTTCAGACAACCGTGCCGAAAAGCTTACCGATACCGGCGGTAAGGGCCATCGCCAAGGCGCCCCAGAATGTCACTCGGGCCGTGGCGCGCAGAACGTTTGCCCCGCCTGCTCTTGCCCCGATCGCACCCAGAAGGGCGAGAAAGCCCAAAGACGCAGCGGACACGATGGGGACAAGCGCACCGGCGGGCGATATGACAACCATGAGCAAGGGCATGGCCGCCCCTACAGAAAACGTTGCGGCCGATGTTAGTGCGGCTTGCACAGGACGTGCGGTCGTAATTTCCGAGATTCCAAGCTCATCGCGCGCGTGGGCGGTCAATGGGTCTTTTGCCATCAGCTGCTTAGCAACTTGCCGCGCGAGCGACTGATCGAGGCCGCGCTTGACGTAGATTTCGGTAAGCTCATCAAGCTCACCCCTAGGATTCTCGCTCAACTCCTTACGCTCGCGCGCGAGATCCGCCTGCTCGGTGTCGGATTGTGAGCTGACGGAGACATACTCGCCCGCGGACATCGACATGGCGCCTGCCACCAGTCCCGCGACCCCGGCAATCAAGACATCGTTCCGTGTCGCAGCCGCCGCGGCAACGCCGACGATCAAGCTCGCGGTCGAGATGATGCCATCGTTGGCCCCGAGCACTGCGGCTCTCAACCACCCAATGCGGCTGACGAGGTGGCTCTCCGGATGCAGGCGAAGACGGCTCATGTCTTCCTCTTGATCGCGCCTTCCACGTTCGTTGCGGTCCCGCTATTGGAGAGCGAAGCCTTCGACGTCGCCAAGAGACTGGCGCAATTAGACACGAAATCTAGCGCAATGTGCAGTCCGCAAAAATGCTGGCTCCCTCTTGGGGAGCTGCGCAGATTCTCACGAGCGAGGGCGCAGGGCAGCAGAGGTTGGCTGAACGCTCTCACGTCTCAACCGCCTTTGTGGCGCCCAGAACGTTTGCGACGCCTTCAAGATTCAGTGTTCTAAATTCCGCCTGTCAGATCAAAGCCGCCCCATGAGAAGCAATACGACGAGGATGATCAGGATAATGCCGATGACACCAACGCCGCCGTGGCCGTAGCCATAGCCGTAACCGCCAAAGCGGCCACTGAAGCCACCAAGTAAGAAGATGATGAGAATGATGATGAGTATGAGCCCGAGTGACATGTCGATCTCCTTGGCAAGACCAAATGGCGCCCGGCCACTTGTTGTTCCTAACCAGTACGCGATTCTGCAGCGCTAATCTACGCTCCGCCGAAAGGTGCAGGGCGTCAGCTTCGGCCGGCGCCCTTTTCGGTGGATAAATCTAGGCTTCCTAAAATCGCCCACTGTGACATTATTGGAGCACTCTTTGTATCGATCGCGCCAACACTGCATGGGGCCGGCTACAATCCAACTCTAGAGGAAGACTTGAGGGCCAATCGCCTATCTCAGGCGAAGGAGGTCACATGCCAATTCAAAACACCGTGCAGCAAGCGTGTCCGGTCTGCGGCAAAGAGACCACTCGTGACGTGACCGAGCCCAACCCAACTCACCCCGAAATTGAGCTACGTACATATCGATGTGCGGACTGTGGGCCGGTGAAAACCACCTCTGTTCGGGGACGGCCGAGGAGCTTGCAGCGAGCGGCCTAGCAGCCTTCGCAATTCGGGAATTAGGCCGAAAACACCCGATCAATCTCGCGCACCGCCTCGCTAACAGCATTGTTCCAAGTTGAGATTGCTGCGGTGAACGAGTGGTGGACGAGGATCGGCAGGTCTGGCCGTAGGGGACAGACGCTCACGTGCCAGTCGCAGCCCCTGGGCTCTACGTTGATCGTATATCCGCGATACTGCGCTTCGCGTTGTGACATACGCCGGCAGAAAGGGGTGCCCCTTTCGGCCTGGAACGGAATGAATAGCTTGAATAGTCTAAGCCATGAACCGACAAGCCCAAGCCTTCCTGATTGTGACGGTGCTGATCGCGATCGCGGTGATCGCCTATCTCAAGACGCGACCCTCGGCGTCGTGCGACGACCCGGGGTGCCTTGACGCGTGGCCGCCTCGACCCTGCCGGGTGATATGTTGAGCCCGCGTCGTGAGCAACACTCAGAATCAAGCGGCCAAAACGGGGGAGTTCGCCCTTGGTTGGGCAAGTGGGCAGGGATCGCAGCCGAAGCCGACGCAATTAGCTTCTGCCCAGTAGGTCTGGCAGCTTAGCGATGTTGCGTGCGATGCAGCGCGCCTCGTCCTCCGTGAGCACATTGGCCATGCGGGCATCAACCGGATGCCGGCGCGAATAGACATACTCAGCACAAGGCTCAACGCAACGTTCAAGGCCGTGTACTCATAAATAACGATGATTGGTGAGCTGCGGTTGGTCAATGACCGCTTTGAAGCGGACATTCGTCAGCGAGGCCCGCATTGTCCGCATTGTGCCACAAGCGGACCCTCTGCGCTGCGCGCGAAGCCGTGAGTTCTCTGGTCTTTAAAGGTCGTGCCGGCCGATCAAATCATTGCTTCTCGGCATCCGCACCGATCGCGGGGTCATCATACAAGATGACGGAGCGCACACCCAAGGGCATTGGGCGGGTCGCGAGCGCCTGATCCGAACGTGGGGCGGGCTTAACGGACCAGCAACGAGTTAGCCCGATAATGGGCTAAGTCTCGCGTAATCACGGCCTCGGGAGTTCTGACCCCGGGGCCGCTTAGTTTTATGGGCCCGCCTCCGAGCAGCCCTTGCTTTGCGCCCACATGGCCAAGGGGGAAGGAGTGCGCTAAGCCTTCTGCCGCGCCAGCCAGATGGCGAGGTCTTCCAGGATCGCGCCCACGTCGATATCCGGCACTTTAAGCGCGGCGGCGATGTCGTGTAGCCTCTTGCGCTCTTCCTTCGCGACGCGCTCGTCAGCCAAGAGCACGAGATAGGACGCCCGTATGATCTCCTCCTTGGTCTCCTCATGGAGGGCGTCTGCCGAGGCTGCAAGCCCGGCGAGCAGGCCGTCGTCGCGCCCACCCGCCTCCGCCGCTGCCGTGATCTCCTCCGGCTCGAGCCATCGTCCAGATAGGTCGCGATAAATTTGTTGGATGAGTTCGATCTCTCGGTTGTCGAGGTCGCGGTCGGCGGCGGCAACTGCGACCATCGCCATTAGTATGAGGTCCGCGCCTTGAGGCTTAGCGCCTTGACGCGCTGCTTGGTTGGTCACGTTCTGCTCCTACGCCTACGGGCAAGGAAACCATCCTTTGATTTACAAAAGGAAAAGGGGCCGTAACGCATCACGAGCAACATCGCCAAGCTGCCGGACTGCTCGGTGGAAGCTAGAAGCCTCGGGGCCCTCTGAGTCGACTGATCGTACAGTGCGAACATATGCCGGACTTAGCCCAAATTAGAACACCCTCTCGTAGGAGCTTTGCTGAACGTGGGTCGAGCGGCCGATTGGTGCCACTGCTCGCCGAAGGCAAAATAGGAGCATGCGGAACCTGGCGCCGCAGCTCGTCAGGATCGGTCACGCCATCCGAGGCAAGAACCACCAACCGCTGACTGATCTCTGTTTTCAGCTCACGACCGTTCGTGAAGCGCCCAAGGAGGTCGCGCGCTTCGAGGGCGTTCCAAGAGCTGTCAAATGCAAGGTCAATTGCCGCGAGGGTTTTTGGATCACAATGACTAGAAATTGATCTGGAAGAGCCCATGGCTCCCTCCGCTCTTTTGCAGGCGGGAGCGCGACGTAACTCTCTCAGCCACCAGTGCCCGTTGTTGCTCTTACCGGTGATTTGTCATCATGCGTCTTTCAGATGACCATAGCGAGCTAATACGCCGCCTTCAGCCAGCCGGCATCTAGTGCTCGGTACACACTCGCCTTGCTGGCCCCGTGTACTCATAAATCATCCCTGCCGCCCCAGGCGCTGACGCGCCCTGCAGCCTCGATAGGCGCGGGCGTTTTCACTAGGGATGAGGCTCGCAGAGTTGCTAGCAATATCGCTAAGTTGTCGGCATTGCTGGCATCAAAAAATCATCAAACCTGATTAGGGCATAGACTGTCGCAGATTTGTCAGTAAGCCTTGCGACGGACGACCCCCGCTCGGGAGTGGCCCCCGCTCCTGAGGGGTGTTCGAGCGTCGCCACTATGCACATGCCCCGCTTTCTTCCTCCGCCATGGACCGTTGAGAAGACTTCAGACGGCTTTGTCATTCGCGACGCAAACAACCAGCTCGTTTCGTTCGTCCCCTATCACGAGAAGGAAGAGGTCAGCCTTCCTCGAAGACCGGGTGTCAAACGCCTTCAAAAGAAGCGAAAGCCCATCACCCCACGCCGCGGTAGCTGATCACTCTTTTTCTTCCGCGTGTTGCACTGAATCTAGAAGCCCACAGAAGCCCGTACGCGCCAAGTCTGTTCCCCCTTATGAACGCGCGGGGCGTGGCGCCGAATCGAGTTATGATGGGCTTCGCCTCACGATCTAGGGAGCGAAGCACATGCACATTCTCGGGACCATCATCATTGGCTTTATCGCGGGCGTAGTCGCCAAGCTTATAACCCCGGGGGGCAATCACGAGCCCCAGGGGTTCATCCTCACAACTGTCCTTGGCATCGTCGGCGCCTTCGTCGCGACCTATCTGGGCCAGGCGCTCGGCTGGTATGGGCCGGACCAAAACGCCGGCTTTATCGGAGCCACCGTAGGTGCGGTGCTCATACTTCTAGTTTGGGGGCTTATTCAGAGGGGCAGGGAAGCCTAATTGCGAGGGCACCCGCCGGCGCCGACGCCTAATTTATGAATTCGAGCGACACCCTCGAAGTGGCTAGTCGGGACTGCATCGCGCGGCAAACTCGGCAAGCTCAGTGGCGCGGCCCTCGTCGGGCAGCAAAGTAGCTGTTTTACCGGTATTCATTTTGACCGGCCCTTCTCCAGCGAGCACGGATAAGAGCGGTCTTAAAGGGAAGTTCTTTGCTTCGGCGAAAACGAAGCCTCTCTTGTCGGTAGTCGTCTTTGCCCTGACCGAAGCCTTGGCGCCGTCGCGGGAGAGTTCGATCTTCACCGGTTGGCCGACCTTGGCGCCGCCGATGTCATATACGACCATGTCGTTGGTCTCATGGTCGTCGCTGCAACTGAGCAGGAAGATGAAGTCGTCCGTCGCCTCTGCCGAGCCGAGCAAGAGGAAAGGACCATCCTCGTTGTCGTCATAGTGCCAAGCATAGTCCACATCGTCGCCAAAGGCTGACGGCGCTCCCATCGTGAGCAGGACAAGAAACGTCAGCCAGCCATATCGACTTTTCATTGAATGAGTTTATTCGGCCAATCGCGAAAATCAAAAGGGGCCGGCCTCGCCGGCCCCCACTGATCCTCCTCACTGGCAAACCCAAACCCGACCATGGCGGGTCCAGAGCCAGCAGGAATTGTCATAATCTCCCCACCACCATGGATCTCCTCCCCACCACCCGCCATTGACAAACACGAAGCGATTGTTGAACCGACGGTTATGGAAATTATGATTGTTCCAGGCATGGTTGTTCCAGCCTCGGTTGTTCCATCCTCGGTTATTCCACGCGCGGCTATTTCCGACGAAGCGACGGTTGTTCCAACCTCGGTTACCGGTGACAAAACTCCGGTTGTTAAAGCTGCGGCTGGCAAATCGGGGACCACCGTTGAAGCCTCGGCTGGCAAAGCTGCGACTGCCCCCCATATGGCCGCTGAAGGCGGCACGGCCGCCACCGAATCCACCGCCGCCCATGTGGACGCCCCCTCCACCACTGAATCCACCGCCGCCGTGACCACCGCCGCCTCCGCCGCCGCCTCCGCGGACAAGCGTAACGGCGCTATCATGGATGGCGCTCACAGCGTCCTTAAGGTCGGGCGCACTTCCCGCCCGAGTTGGCCCCGACATCAGGGGAACTAAGAGCAAGCTGCCCGCGAGGGCAGTCACCGCCGTTATCCTCTTTCGCATGACATCTCTTCCTTATGTGATTTGCGCCAGGGCGAGCCCCAGCCTGCGGAGTCAACCCATGGGGCCTTGAGGAAGTTGCCCTTTGAGGCGGTCACAATCCGGTGTTTATGCGCGAGCGAGCCAACCGCTGATCCACGCTCCAGGGGCCGGCGCCGGCGAAGGCGAGATAGAGGAAAACTTGCTCGTTGGCGGCGCGTTCACAAAAGCGTCAGTAGGGTTGATTCCAATCTCTGAGACCCTACTTGAGTTTGGTGATGGGCTCCCTCCCATCACTGTCCCCCAAAGGACCCGAAGCCCCGCTCTCCCCCCGTGCGGGGCTTCTCCTTTTTTGAGCCTAAACTCGGCTGCATCCCCGCCCGATTTCTTGCGGACACTACCTGGCCACGAGCGGCCGTGGTGCACACCGAGAGGTCGTCCTATTCTCTACGGGGGTAGAAGCGGGCGGCCTCTCACATTTGATGCCTAACTTCCGATAATGCCGGAACGCAAAGAAGCGGCCCCGCTTAGGAGGTGGGGAATCGCGGTCCACGGGAACCGGTAGGCGAGTGAGAAGGGCGTCCGCCGTTGCTTAGCGACAGAAGTAAGGCTGGCCGTCTGGCCCGATGAAGTAGCCCGTGTGTGGGTTGAAGCTGCGGTAGCGCTGAGCGCAGTAAGTGTACCACGCCGGCGACCAAGTAGGCGGCCCATAGGCAGCTACGCCATAGGCCGGCGGCGGCGGCCCCGCGTAGACCCGTGGGGCAACCAACGCGCTACCCACGATGGCGCCTACGCCCAAGCCGACGAGGCCAGGGCCCCACCCGCATCCCCACCCACAGCCCCACCTAGCTTCGGCCGTGGACGGTAGTGAGAGCAAACCAAGGCCAATCAATGCCGCACCGGCAGCGGCTTTCAAGGATGTCTGCATCATAAGGGCATACTCCTTAGCTTATGGGCTCGGTGCCTAAACGTACGAGCGTGAGCGAATCGAGGAACTCTGAAGCCTGAGACTCATTTGGGGCAAAATAGGGCCGCTGACACTAGCCGTGCCTCCTTCTGCGGTGTGGCAAATCCCAAGCTGGTTCAGTAGTGTTATCTAACAAGGGAGGGTTCCACCGTGATCAAAGGTATCTTGGCTGGTTCCGTCCTAGCTGTCGCGCTCCTCGTTGTCCGTCACCCAGCGAAGGCCAACTGGCTCTGTGGGCCGGAACAATGTGTTTGGGTCCACCACGGCTACTTGAGCGCCCCCCATGGCCCCCAGCTGATTTTGGAGACGTGGCATTTTCGGTCGCTGGAGAATGATCTGTCCCTAGGCTAGGGCTCAGAACACCGCGAACACCACCCAAGCAATTAGACTGAGCGTCAAAATGCATCCTACCCTTATTGCCACGTTGGGTTCTATCGCCTGCATCATCATCTCAGCCGCGCCGACCCATGCTGCCCCGAGTCCAATGCTGCAGCTCCTATACTCGGCCATCGCCGGCGGAATGATCCAAAAGGTGGATTACTTGCGTCGCTACTCGTGCGGGTCATTGCGCCACCTGCGGAATGAACTTTGCAGGCCGCTTCACCTCCTTGCCATTCGCCTCGAAATCCTCGGCCAACGCATACAGAAATGTCTCGTTGAGTTTGTTGCGCGAGCGCTTGGGCCTTCCCGCTGGATTGCGAATTTCACCCAACTTGGCCGGCTTCAAATGTCTGTTCTGTGGTCTAATGCTCGTCGTTCACTCATTTGTTTCCATGTGCCTGCCAGCCGATGGCGCGACGGGCATAAGTTAGATGTATAGAACCCACGCGACGGTCGCGGAGATCGCTGCAACGAAAAAGGCAGTAACCGCGTAGGATTTTAGCTGATCTATATCTTTGATGGACTCATCTTCATCTCGCACCTTGAGCTTGAACGAATTGAACCAAAAAAAACCCGCCAAGAGCATTCCCACAACGGTGGTAGCTTGAAGCAGAATCTGGATTGCCGTCATCGCATTCATTTAGCCACCCTCCTTAGGCACTCGCTTATCAAGGGACGACAAAGCGAAATGCCACAGCCTGAGTACGTTTTGGACTAGATCGATCCTCCCGAGAACCGCAGCCAACTGACGGGCAAGAAGGCAGCCGTGAACATTCTTGGTATTGTCACCCGCACGCACGACTTCGGCTTGGCGCTTCTTCACGCCGGGATCCCTACCAGCGTATTTGAGGAGGAACGCTTCAACCGCGAGAAGCACACAATGCGGTTTCCGTTCGGCTCACGCGAGCTGTTGCCTCAGGCAGCGAGTGATCTCGCCACCGGCAAAATCGTCGGCTGGTTCCAGGATCGCTCGGAGATGGGACCGCGTGCACTTGGCAATCGTTCCATCCTAGCAGACCCGCGGAATCCGACGATGAAGGATCATATCAATGCCCGTGTGAAGCAGCGGGAGCCGTTTCGTCCGTTCGCCCCGGCCGTACTTTTGGAGCGCATGTCAGAGTTCTTTGACATCGAACAAAGCGACCCGTTCATGACGATGGCGCCGAGAGTGCGCGCTGATAAGGTCCATCTAATACCCGCAGCAGTCCATGTGGACGGAACCGCTCGAATTCAAACCATCGACCGTCACATCAATCCCCTATTCTATGACCTCGTCGAGAAATTCGCCGAACTGACCGGCATACCTCTAGTTCTGAATACGAGTTTCAACCTGAAGGAACCCATCGTGGAACGGCCAGAAGAGGCCATCGCCTGCTACCTGAACACCGATATGGATGTGCTCGTCCTCCACGATTTCTATGTGACTGTCCGCAACTAGACAATTTGAAGGATCAATCTCTCTGGGGTCGGTCATTAAGACGCGCCCACGCGTTGGAACGGGTGGACCTCTAAGTGGTTGCCACATTAGCCACCGACTGGAACTTTCCCTCCCCCTGAAGTTGCTCGGTGGTTAGGCCCGGCGGACTAGTCCCCCGTCGGGCCGCCTACCTCTCCCTCCGGTCACCCCCGGTTCATTTAGATTTGAGTAAAATTTTACCCTTAGCCTCGTCGGCTTGGGTTGGGGTCGATATGGGGGAATGTTCTTCGACCCCTCTCGGCGGCTCCGGCAGCCTAGTTCGTCGCAGCCTGGCGCCGGGGCCGCTCGTTTATCGCGAGTGAGGGTTGCTGTGCGTACAAAACTTGTTCTCGCGGTCGTCGTCACCTTGTCGTTGGGAGGCTGCACGACAACCCAGGAGGCCATCGGTGGAGGCGCGGCAGGCGGTGTCGCCGGATTTGCTCTCGCCGGTCCAATTGGTGGTGTTGCCGGTGCAACCGCAGGCGCGGTTGCGACTCCAATGGCGGGTTGGGGCATCAATTGAGCGTAACGCCGATGAAAGGCCTCCCAGCTATCCTCGTTGTCGTCGCCTTGGCTTCTACGCTTTCGGCTTGCATCACCAGCCGGCATCCGGTTCCAACCGGCGGAACTGGCACCATCGCTAAAACGAAATCTGTGATGGCCCTTGGGCCCGAGTAATGCCGCAAGCTATCCGCCGCGCGCAAACACGCGAGAATCGGAGGCGTCCTACCTCCAAGAAAAGGTCGAGCCTTGGCCTAGAAGCCCTGTGACGTAAACCAATCGTCGATTTCTTGGCGGGCCTGATCCTTGGCTATGCCGTAGCGCTCTTGGATCTTGCCTTCGAGCTGCTCACGGCGGCCATTGATGGCAGTCAGGTCATCGGCGGTGAGCTTACCCCACTTCGCCTTGACCTTACCTTCGAGTTGCTTCCAGCTTCCCTGAACACGATTCCAGTCCATGACCAACTCCTTCGCAAATTTTATGGGTTGATGCTGGCACGCAGCGATCCGCTGTAAGAGCCATATTGGATAACCTTGCCGCGACCTCAAAGTTCCCCGTGCTTGAGACGATATCACTCCATCGGCGAGGGTCCTGAAGGTTCTCTGACTGGCAAAAAATTCGGGTCAGGAGATCATCACCGCCGCGACAAGTTCCGTGGCCACTTCATAATCCCCAAAATACCTCGCTACCGCCGTCGTCGCACCACGCGGAACACCGCGATGATTTACTGCACATCAGAACCCAAGCGGTCCGCCGCAATGAGCTCAAAAAAATAGAGTTGGTTTGCAGATGGTTTGCAAATATGCCGGTTTGGTCCCTTCCCTAACCCGTCTCCGGACTACAGATCGAACTCATAAGTCTTTGAAATGGCGGAGACGGAGGGATTCGAACCCTCGATACGGCTTTTGACCGTATAACGGTTTAGCAAACCGCCGCCTTCAGCCTCTCGGCCACGTCTCCGCTTAGGTATTCTCATTAGTTAGTCCGCGCCCCGTTGGCAACAAAACAGGAATTGCCACCGGATTGACACCGGGGACCCGATATCAACGATCCCCAAGCATCGAGGCAATACCTTCCGCCGCCGCCCTTAATGGGGTGACCATAAGTGTCAAGGGTCACACTCGGCTTGCCGCGCCCGAGCCGGCGGCTAAGTCCACCCGCGGCAATCAGCATCGAGGTGTGGGTGTACCAAGGCGTGGAAGGAAACCCGTGGCAGCTTCTTGGCAGCGCTAACGCGGCACCAATCGCGCGACAGGTTATCAGGTGACAGCATGTTACCATCGACGGAGCTGAAGACGAGCGTTGAGGCCGATGCCCTCCCCTTAAGGCCGATCTCTAGCTGTTTCACCTTGTGGGCGCGAGGCATGGCGACCGCTTCAGGCGGCATCGGCGGTCTCTCTGACGAGAAGTCAGTCCTGGAAGTCTAGGCGATTCGTACCGCTCCGGTCGCCATGCAGTAGCCGCTCGATCGGCATACGATGGTCTTATTCCTCGGATATGAGAGAGTAGCTGACGTGGGGGCCTGCCATTGAAGGCGGGCCGGTCCAAATCAACCGACCCCTGAATCCCGAAGTGGTCCTGTGCGCCAGGGTCATCATCATCCTTAGCGGGCGCAAGGATGAAGCCACGGAAGTCAGCAACCCCGTCAGTCGCCCGCGGTGCTCTGCCGGCCACATCAAAACGGAGGAGATCAAATGACTTCGGCGAACCTGCTAATCATCGTACTCATCGGCCTTGTTGTGGGTGCAATGATGGGATTGGCTTTGCACGGCATTCTGGACGGTCTCTACTTGGCGGTGGTGGCCAGTTTTGTCGCCACGGTTATTGCTTGCGCCATTCGTAACACAATCATGGTCCCGGGTTCAGGGGCGCCTGATGAATCGCGCATGCCGATCGTCGTTAGCGTATTTTCTATCGTCGCATCCCTCGCTGGCAGTGCAGCCGCGGCGGAAGTCGCTCGGCATAGTCATCATCAAATGCCCCCCTCCATTTGGATTGGAGCCTTGGCAGGTTTGTTCTCCTCGATCCTGATGGCGATGTTGATGATAGTTCACCACCTCAACCCGGACAGAGACGCTGATCCCGCGTCATTGAGGAAACGGCTCGCCATGAAGATGCGAGCAGCCGTTCGCATTACGGAACGATTTTCGGCGCCGTGGCACTCGGAACGATAATCGATATGACGGCTGCCCGAATGGCGCTCCGCGAAACTCGCCGATCTATCCGGTCGCCGAGAGGCGTCGTGCTCGACCTATGAGGAAAGTATGCAAGCGCCTTCAGGCTCGCTGGTTGCCAGAAATTGTGACGATTTCGGTCCACGGTCCTTCGGGAACATCGGCCGCATCTACGAAGCGCCAAGCGGCAAGTCCATTGTCGCTCATGCCGAGGTAATGCCAGACCGCTGGCGATACATCCAATCCAGCCTGCGCTTCGAAGGTGTTCCGAGGCTTAGTCGCATTGCCGAAGACGAAGTCGAAGTCATCCTCGCTGAGGGGGCCGACATCTTGCCATTGGGCATAGCAGGAACAGCCGTCCCGTAAGATCTCTACCCAACGATTTTTCAATAGCGGGGAAACGCCGGGACGATACCAAGGGACACGTTGAGCTCCGATCTTCAACTCGTTGGCGTCGCTAAACTCGCCATAAGGCAACGCCACGTAAAACGGATTTTCCTTGGGCTTAAACTCTTCCGGCCAATGCCGATTCCGGCGCTCAGGATCATCTACGCCACCATAGGACGCCTGCCAATCCTTATCCCAGTAGCTTTCATTGTTTGGAATGAAAGCGTTTTCACGATTGGAGACCTCGCCCACCCAGAAGAGGGTGGTCATCGTCACCTTGAACCTAGTCGTTGCGTGTTGCGGCCACACCGTCTCCACAATGAGCGGCGAACCCAAAATAGCACCTGCCGCCATCAGAAGTTTACGACGCGTTACATCTATTCCCACTCTGATAGCCCCTCTTTTTACGCTGGGCCATTCGCGCCGAGGCCCTAGTTCAAGGGCTATTGGACTGGCTTTGTGGCAATAATCAGCTGGAAGTTGTTGCTCTCATAGCAGTTCGGCTTAGTGCCAACAGGGGATGCAGCAAAGTCCGCTTGGTGCCCGGATTACTCGACACGCGTCACAGGCGTTGGTTACGCTGCGAAGAGGCACGACCCCTTAGACCCGCGTAAGTTACCCTTTGGAGGGCCCTGCCCCCGAGGCAAGAGCTTTCACAGGTCACTGGCACCGCATCAACGGCGTTAGTAACAAGCGATTACCCCTCAACTAGCCTTTCGGATTGCTAAGGCCGTGTTCAACACACAACAGTCGGCTGCCAACGGAGGCAAGAAGAAGCTCGAACGCACGGTCAACGATCTGGTCCAACGACCTGGTCTTGGCAAACATCACCTTTGCCTCACGCAAGAACTCATCGCGGCTTGGCACATGGGGCAAGTGCAAGTTCTTCAGTACTTCGCCCGTGCGGTGATGAGCGCGGACGAGCGCCTCCTGTAGCGCGGACAACTCGGGTGCGTGCAGCGCAGAAACAATGGCAAGCGCAATCCGCTCTGAATTAAAATTTGCTGCGAGCTGCTCGGCCGCCCGATTGATAACCCGCGCCCCGAGCCGCTGCTCGTTGCGCAGAACCTGCTCGGGTGGCACCTTCAGATCCCACACTAGACCAAGCGATGACAGCGCCCTCAACACGTAATAGGTCGGGTCGATTTCCCACCACCGAAAGCCTTGCCGGACGCTGCTTTGGTAAGCGTGGTGATTGTTGTGCCAACCCTCCCCCATCGTAAGGACCGCCAAAATCCAATTGTTACGAGAATCGTCACCCGTTACGTAGCGCGTGCTTCCGCTCACATGTGCGAGCGAATTGATACAAAACGTGGCGTGATAAACGAGCACCGTGCTCCAGAGGAACCCGACCACTAGACCAGGCCAACCTGCGGCGAGAAAGCAGATAACGCCAAGAGCGAGAGCCGGAAACTCTTCGTATTTATGCAGCCACATCAACTCGGGATAGCGTACCAAATCCGGAACTTTCGCCAGGTCTGGGCCATCGTGCTTGCGCGCAAAAATCCACCCCAGATGGCTATAGATAAATCCCTTGTGGCGGGGCGAGTGGACGTCTTGTTCGGTATCAGAAAGCAAGTGGTGATGGCGGTGCTTGGAAGCCCACCATACAACGCTCTTTTGCGCGGTCGTTTGAGCCAGCAAGGCGAGGAGGAATTGAAACGCCCGGCTCGTTGAGTAGGCGCGGTGCGAGAAGTACCGATGGTATCCGGCCCCGATCGCAAAGATACGCAACCAATAGAGCATCACGCCAATGGCGAGAGCCTGCCAGGTGATACCCGTCCAGATCGCCGCTAGGCAGCCTAAATGGACCAATACAAAGGGAACGGCGGACGGATACATGATGTCGTCATGCTCGTCGTCAGTGTCAGAAGACATTGATGATCCCACGGCAACTAGTGGCGGCTCTTCGCGAAGGTCTATCAGAAAAAGTCACCCTGTGACACTGGTGTGACCGATTGCACTAAGAAATGCCGCGCTGTGCCCTGGTGGCGCGGGTGGTTGCTTAGATTTGTGCTGGTGACTCGTACGTCGAATTTCCCGCCTTTCGACCAGACCTGGCTACTGCCCCCAGGTTGTGGCAGCCAAGTGAGGCAGGCCAGAGATTGTAGGCGGTTCGAGCAGCGGCTTGCGCCCAGATTTTTGCCACCGGAATTGCCACCGAATACCAAGGGGACAGCACGGAAGTGCGGGGTATCGGAGGAGGTGTGCCGCTCCGAAAAAACTTGGAGATTTCATCTAATGACATGGCGCATCCGCATCCTGTCAAATTGCGGATCGAAATGGAATCTCGACTGGATAGCGAACATGTGGGGTGCAGACCCAGGACTCGGCTACTCCAGGGAGGCGCACCATGGGGTTAAGCCTCAGAGTTTATCGCTGTCCCTGAATTTAAAAACCTCGCGAGCACCCTCTCTGTAAGGGCCTCGCAGTCTGAACCTGCGAAGGTGAACGTCTCCGACAGGGCAGTGCGCAGTTCAGGGTCGAACTCCTTTTGCAATAGCCGACGTGCTCGGAATAGACGTGTCTTGACTGTATCCTTGGGGATTTCCAGCGCTTCGGCAGTTTCGTCGACGCTCAGACCTTCGATCGCGCGCAATACGAACACTGGCCTAAACGTGTCAGGCAGGCGCCCGATCGCCGTCTCTATAACCTTCGCTAGCTGTCGCCGCATTAGAGCTGTCTCCGGCGACTGCGTGACCGATCCTCCCATCAGTTTCTCCCGGTATTCCTCAATGATAGGGATCGACTGTTGGTAGAGCAGTCGAGAGCGCCTTTTGGCAGAACGTCTTCGAGCCAGTGCCTCATTGACGACTATTCTGGTCAACCACGTGGACAGTGACGACCTGCCTGCAAAGGTTTCGATGGCATCGAATGCCTTCACATAACCGTCCTGGACTGCATCCTGCGCGTCTGCTCGATCATTGAGGATGCTCCAAGCGGCACGATACAGCCGTTGATTGTTACGCCCGGTGATCAGCCGCAACGCAGCCACGTCTCGCGCTGCAACTCGTCTCGCGAGCTCGAGATCGGACAGAGCTTCGTAATCAGCCTTTATACGTTGCACGGCGCTTCCAATTCAGGTGACGGCAAAGTCTATCGAAACTCTCTCGCGCGGATTAGTGCAGCTGTTGCTCGAGTTGCTCGGCGTGCTTCTGATGCGCTTGGAACAACGTAAGGCCGCTCTCCAAGAGCGCTTTGAGCTCAGCGTTTTGCGCATCAGGAATGAGCGTGTTGCTCAGCGCGTCGTTGACCGTCTTGTGATAGGCGACCTCGTTGTCGACATAGGCCTTGTCGAAGTCGGCGCCATTCAGCTTGGCAAGCTCTTGACGCTTGGCGTCAGCCGCCTTGGTGAGGCTCTGGCTTGTAGGATTGTCCTCTGGCGTAACCTTAAGCTTTTTGACCAAGGCCAATGCCTGATCGTTGACTGAGGTATGGTCGCCGACCATCCGCTGTGCAAAGGCACGCACATCCTTGTTTTGTGACTTATCTAGCGCCTGCTTGCCGGCTTCGATGTCGAGCTGACCGGCCGTATAGGCGATATGGGCGATCTGAGGGTCCGTTGGTTTGGCCGCGGGATCGGCCGACAATCTGCCAGCGCTCAAAGCGGTAAGCATTGTGACGACTACTGCGAGATGTCTGTACATGGAGAGTCCTCCGCCTGCGCCATGGCGCGGTTTAGTTACGAAATGGCCATTAGATGGCACGTGAGGACAAAAGGTTCCCAGGCGAGCGTGGGTATTTCCCACGCACTCGGCGGACGTTCTTCAGCTATCGAGTTCTGCCAAAGTCTTGGCCAAAGCCGCCCGGACCGGGGGCAAATGGCCGGCAAGCTCGATCGCGATGTTTCTCAGAGCCTCGCCGGTCCCCGACTTCATCGTCGCTAGCCTGGTCAGTCTGTCGGTGAGCGTCACGTCTGCCGATATTGTCACAACTTGGGCACCCCGTACGCCTCGTCGTGAAGTTGCTCCTAAGGACACCTCAAGCCTTCGGAAGTTGCTCTCCAAAGGCGAGACACGCCAGTGGGTCAGTCCTAGGCCTAGACCCTAGCGATGGGGGTAGCACCGCATGCTCCGGGGCCAAAGGACTTGAGGTTGGTATCTCTGTAGTGCGGGGATCTCATCGCCAACACAGGGATGGGATTTGGAGTACGAATGGTGCTGCTTCTTGGAACTTACATCAACCACAGAAGCGCCGGGGTTAGTTAGGCAAATCACTGAAAATGGCGCTGCCCGGGCATTGCCGAGGCCTGCCCACAAAGCAAAGGCGAACGCGGCTGCGCTCGCCGGGGTGAGAAGCTGAACTCATTTTGACCTCCTTTGATATTTGGGCTCCCAGTGGAAGTCATCCCGTCCCCGTGTGGCAGCAATGACGAATACCTGACCTGGACACATCAGGATGCACTGCCCAGCCTGCAAATTCCTGTGTTAACGGCTCGCGGATCGAAGGGCAAACCCGAGAGACGCGAGACTGAGGCAGGAACTATGAATCTGACTTTCTGGTCACCGCGAATGTTGTCCGTTTCGCGGATAATGACCGGCCTGTTGTTTTTGGAGCACGGAACTCAGAAGCTTTTGGGCTTTCCCCCCTCCGAACACGCTGGTGCGGCCATCTTTTCGCTCATGGGCGTGCAAGGAATCCTCGAACTCGTTGGCGGCTTTCTCATCCTAATCGGTTTTCTCACCCGACCCGTGGCCTTCATTCTCGCGGGCGACATGGCAGTCGCCTACTTCATGGCACATGCTGCGAAAGCCTTCTTCCCATCCCTAAATGGTGGCCAGCTCGCCATCCTCTTCTGCTTCGTGTTCCTCTATTTCGTTTTCGCCGGAGGCGGCGAGTGGAGTGTAGATGAGCAACTAGCTCGGAGCAGGCCAACCAAGCTGTAAACGTGAGTCGCGCGAATGTCCGCTTTGTGTCATGAACCGACTCCAGCAAACCCGTCCGGTACTTCCGCTCTTTACCCACTAAGCGGACATTGGATCCAGCAATCGTTCGGTCCTTCAGAGATTGTGAGGGTAGGCTGACCATATCCGTGTAACGGCTGTGTAAGCGGATCGGGCGGGGGAACGGTGTTAGCATTGGCTGTCCCCGCTGCTCGCCCCAGAGAAATTTCTGGCCATGGCGGGATGACCTGCCAGCCTTTTTGCTGCTGAAATTGCATTTGCTTGAGCCCTGTGTTCAACGAGCAACACTCGAATCAGTGGAAGCATGGAATAAGCTTGGACGCGAGTGGTACCGTCGCTGGGGCGTGTGCCACGTCAAACAGGGAGGGTCGGATGTCCGTAATTGTCTTGCTCTTATCCATGGGCCCAATGGCTGCCTTGGGAATTTACAATCCGCAGGTGGTGGTTCATCACCACTGTATCGCCGAGCCAGGCACTATTGACGCGCTTTACTGTCCGGCACCCGCGGCACCCCCTCATAAGAAGTAGGTCGGGCACGACAACCACGCGCCGGCGTCCGCCAACGGGCGCGGGTTCACGGATGTCGGCTTTACCCCTAAGAACGGACATGCAGGCTAGCGGACGCAACGTCCGCTAAGTGCCAGCAGCAGACACCGGCATTGCTCCCATCCGTCAGCCGCGCGGGCCTGAACGGCTACTTGGCGTCGGCGGCACCCTTTTTCCGCTTCCATCAGCCGCTTTTCATCCTCGGGGGTGAGCTAGGGCCGGTCGATCGTCAGCGTCAGCTTGTTGAGCCTGTTCAAAAGGACCGAGATCGCGCGAGGTGAAAGAGCCCGAGAACGGCCGTTCGCTTTATTCGCCTTCTCCAGTCCCGCCTGGGCCCTGTGAATAGCTTGCTCCGCGGTCTCGCGAATTTCGATATCGCTCCACGAGCGCGTGCAACGCCTCGACAAGTTCTTCGACACCTTGCTCGGCGATCACGGCCTGACACCACGCGCTTCGTGCCTTAAGCAGACATAAGCGATGGCCGATGAAACAGACCCCATTGCGTGACCCCGACTAAATTCGGCCCGCGAAAAGCCTAATTGTTGCTGAAAGACGCTACCGCGCGGCTCGTGGCCACTAACTTATTCCACCAGACGTCTGGCCGAGCTGCCATCAGAGGGAGTTCACCGATAACAGTGACAACTTTGCCAAAGACCCCCCAAACGCCACCGTATCGGTCTTAAGCAAAGATGGTTCGAAGGTCGGCGACGCGGTCGTGGTGTTGAAGCGCCAAAGCTGGAAGGCGACAAGCTGACATTCACTGTTCAGGTCTTGGAGGGAGATCTGGCGGGCGCCGATGGACCAGCTTCCCTCTTCATCGACATCATCGGTCGACCCTTAACGCCGTTCTCATATGCTGGCGTTGCACGCAGGACCGCCCGTCGGGGCGCCTGGTATGGCAGCGGCTAGGGCGGCTGTAGTCGGCGCGGCCGCGGTGGCGCTCCCTACTATGCAGCTCCCTATGTCGTCCTCCTTGCGGCTACTACCCCTATCCTCCCTGCTATTAAGGACGACGCCCCGATAAGTAAAAATCAAACCGCGCTGTTCGATGAGCAGCGCGCTTTATTGTTAGAACTCTGTTCAACTCGGCTTACCGGTCAAGGCGCTTCGCCTAAGGCAGTTTGATCGAATCAGACCGGTACTGATAATGACCGCTTTGGGTCAGTAGCTGACGTTACAGCGACCCATCGAATTGGTCCGCTTTCAAGTAGCAGCGCTCGGCCAGATGTCCGCCATGGGTCAGAATCTGACATCGCCGGCAATGGGCGGAAGCCAAAGATCCGCGCCCACAGGGTGCAGCAATTGTACCCGCACCATACCTCCATCTCCGAGAATCGTGACGGAAGTCAGTGCCAAAAAGGAACACAGCACGGACTTTAAAAATCGATAAACTGAAAGGGTCACGGAGGCGGCATGAGCAAGACGCGTCGCGAATTCATTCAGACTGCTGGGTCAATGGCACTCGCCGCCGCACTGGCGAAGCTGCCCCTGAGTCGACCGACGAGGAGGCATCAGTGCCAGAGCTAGACCCGTCGCACATCATGCAAGTCGGCATGGGATTCTTCGCGTCAAAGACACTGCTCTCTGCCGTCGAGCTTGGACTCTTCACCGAGCTCGCCAAGCAGCCGATGACTGGTGCGGAGATCGTCAGGACCTTGGGCCTGAACCACCGCGCTGTACCGGATTTTCCAGATGCGCTCGTTGCGCTCAAGTTCCTCGAACGTGCGGGTGACGGACCGGACGCGCACTATTCCAATACGCCCGAGAGTGCCATGTTCCTAGATCGTCAAAGCGCCGGCTATATCGGTGGCATCCTGGAGATGGCCAACGCTCGCCTGTACCGCTTCTGGACCGACCTTACCGAGGCGCTCAAGACCGGTAGACCGCAGAACGAGGTGAAGCAATCGGGCGAGCCGATGTTTGCTAAGCTCTACGAGACCCCAGAGCGTCTCGAGCAGTTCCTCAACGCCATGTCGGGAATCTCGGCTGGAAACTTCAAGACGTTTTCTCAGAAGTTTGACTTTGCCAAATACAAGTCCCTTTGCGATGTCGGCGGCGCGACAGGGCAGCTATCCTGCATGGTCGCCGCAGCAAACCCACACATGAGCTGCATCAGCTTTGATCTCCCAAAGGTCGCCCCGATAGCCACACGTAAGATCGAGCAAGTGGGTCTGGCCGACCGCGTCGCGGCCGTCGGCGGCGACTTCTTCGTCGATCCACTGCCCAAGGCGGACGTCATCACGATGGGGATGATCTTGCACGACTGGAACCTTGAGAAGAAAAAGACGCTTATCCGCAAGGCCTACGATGCGCTACCCGAGGGCGGGGCGTTCGTGGTTATTGAGGCGCTCATCGACGACGCTCGCCGCGACAATGCATTTGGCCTGCTCATGTCGCTCAACATGTTGATCGAATTCGGTGATGCTTTCGACTACTCGGGTTCTGACTTCGTCAGCTGGTGTCGCGAGGCCGGCTTTCGCCGCTTTGAGATCATTTCTCTGACCGGCCCGTCGAGCGCTGCCGTCGCCTACAAATAGATTGGATACTTTAGGCCTGAAAAATGATTGCAAAGGGTCAGTTGACGGATAAGTGACTGTTTGATGACGAAAGGACAAGTTCCGGCTATGTCTGCAATTCGATGGCGTCGATGAGTGGTACCCAGGCTTGTTGCTGGTCAAGTGCGCCCTTGGTGTGGAGGTCAAATATGGTGAGTCCCTTGCGTGCGAGTTCTGCATAAATCTCACGCTCCGGAATTCGCGCGACCAGAAGCATGGTGTTTGCGACCACGAAGTCTTCCAGCACCTGGCTTGAGCGACGGGCTTTTCGGTACCGATTTGCGACGAGTAGCAGTTGCGTCTTGCCGTCGCGTACCGACTTCATTGCTGCGAGGTGTTTGACAAAGCGCAAAGTCGCCATCTCATCGAATATGGACGGGAGCAGCGGGATTACGAGGAGTTTGCTTTGTGCGATGATCGCCCGTACCCCTTTCGCCCTCAGGGAAGGCGGGCAGTCGATTAATAAACGATCGAGAGACTTAGGACGCGAACCAAAGTCTTTGCGCCAGTCCACGACCGACACGGCGATAGCGTCTTTGGGCCGCAACTTCGCCCATGATTTGGCGGTCTTTTGTCGGTCATAGTCAGCGACCCCGGTCGCAAACCCCCTTGCGGCAAGAGCGACAGCTAGGTTGGTAGCTATAGTCGTCTTACCGCAGCCACCCTTCCAATTGATGATGCAGATGTGCTTTGTCATGCGGTGCGCCACTCACAGACGACCGCCTTTGGCCATTTCGCCTTAGGCGGCAGCCGGTCGTTCGCCTGCACCTAAAGGAGTTTCGGTGGATAGGTGAGCGTGCTTTTTTCTTTGGCGCGCCAGCTTTGGTCTGCGTCCCTTGACCTCTTGCTCTGGGTCAGCCTTGTCAAATTTGACCCAAACATCCTCGTCAAAGATAGGTATGTCTGGATGCTCTTTGCGGAAGGCTTCAAAGGCTTTTTTGGCGCGCTTCAGAATGCGATCGGGTTTCTTCACTTCGAAGATAGTCTGAGCGATAGTTTGCCCCGCCTTCTCGGCTTTCACGGTGATTATCATGTGCCTTACCTTCCGACGCGTTACAAACTCCCATAGCGGCCTTGTTGAATAGATACTTGGCCTTTCTGATTACGTCCTGCTCGACCTCGCGCTTTGAAACCCTCGCCTTGGTGCAAATGAAAAGACGGCTGTTGCTAGCATTTCGCCGCCATCATCATCAGCATCTCTCAACTCGACGTAAGCTCTCTTAGATTTCTCATCATAGCGCGCATGCACAACTCTGAACGCCATTTTACATCCCCCCAGCAGAACCAACTCTCCGCCTCTTACAGTATTACACGTCCAGGAATTCGCGAAGCGTGTCATTCAACCGTCATCTACCGGGTCTGATGTCATGTATCCTTCATCTGATGAATTTCGATGAGGAACATCAACCAGCCAAGCTCGAGGATCGACGTCGTCGAGCACACTGGGGATTCAATGTCCGCTTGGGGTCAGAAGCTGACCTCATGCGGCGCGTAACCAGCGTCAGCTTAGCTCCCCAAAGCGAACTCCGAAAACGGCGGCATGATAAATCCGGCACTCCGCGATTAGATACCCGGCATAAACGATGCCGTCAAAGCATGGCTGGAACAGCTGGCTGTGTTGTTTTTTAAGGTCAAGTTGGCAGCGGCGATTTGTTATTCCGCGCCGAGATCAAGGGTCCAATAGGCGCGACCGCTTTTATTTTGGGCCATCGCGACACCGGCTGCGCTCACGCTCGGAAGCAGCAGGTTGCTCCGATGGCCAGAACTTTCCTCCCAGCCTCGCAGCACGTCGCTGAAAGATTTCTGACCGGAGGCGACATTCTCGGCGGTGATCTTCGGATGATAGCCAGCACGCGCGGCACGATCCTTGGGCTTTGACCCGTCCGATCCATAGTGACCGATCCAGCTTCGTCCCGCCTGATCCTTGGATTGCATGGCGGCAGCACGGGAAAGACGCTCATCGAGGACGACCGGACTAAGCCCATATTTGGCGCGGAAGGCGTTCACCTCCGCCAGTGCTGCTTGCGGATTGAGCGGTTGCACGGGACGCGCGGCGTATTCCGGAGACACAAATGTGACGGAACAGCCTCCCAGCGGGTTCCAAAGACAAGGAATCCACCACCCCGCGGCCGCCGGCGTCGCTAGCAGCATCAGCACGGCTATCATGATGCTTCGCTGTAACATCACCCCCATGTCCCCCTACCTGACGTCTTAGCGATCCGTCTAGTTTGTCCGCAAAGTGCCGAGGAACGGACTCCGTAGTTCAAAAGGGATGACCGCGAGCGCATCAGCAAACCGCCGCCTTCAGCCTCTCGGCTACGTCTCCGTCTAGGCGCATCGTCATGGCGCGTCTAATATCCCGAAATTGGTACCGAAATGGTACCGGGAACCCCCTATCACCGTTCACGTGGCGCCGCCGGCGGCCGCGTCAGTCTTACTGAACAGGTGGGCGTAGGTTGTCAATGTCACGGCCGGCGAGCCGTGCCCTAGGCGGCGGCTAACAGTTAGCACATCGAGCCCGCTGCCGATCAGAGCCGAGGCCTGGGTGTGCCCAAGGGAACGTCACACGCGGCAAGCCCTTTGCCACGGTCACGCGCCGCCAGTCCCGGCTCAGCTTATCTTGCGAAAGTGGTGTGTCTTCGGGAGTGCTGAAAACGAGCGCTGACGGTTCGGATCTCCCCTGCCCTAACGCCAAATTCCATTAAATGTTTCCGTCGCACACCTTGAGGCCACCGGGGATCTTCTCGTGGCGCCAGGAAGCAACAGTTTACTTATGAGGCGTTGGCCAATCGGTCGAAGGGAATTGGCTCTTTAGTTCTTGAATCTCGGGATCCTTCGAGCCACTAGGCGTAAGTGGCGGTGGTGTAGCGTTCTCCGGAGTAGCCTGCTCTTGCGAACCTGCCGGTACCTCGTTCGGGCGCTCCATCTGTTCGATAGCGGTCCCCTCATCGGCCACCTCGACAGCGAGGGGCGTGAGGCCATCGGATTTCAGATGCCCCGCTGCGCTGGCGTGGCCGACGGTGACGAAACAGCCAAGCGCGAGCACGAAAGCGCCCTCAAAAGCCTGCCGAAGCATCTGCAAGTCCTCCTTTTCAGAGGGCTATTGTACCGCATGCCCCGGAGGTTGATCTACGAAGATCCGGCATTAGCCTCGACGCATGACTAACAAAATATGGCGCCGGCCGCGGTCGACGCCCCCGCACCAGGAATGTCGTCTGTCCACCGAAATTTCGTCACTTAGCGCGAACATGGAACCCAGTGAGAACTCACCACAAGGAGAGCAGTGTATGGTGAAGCAGTTCACTGCACTCAGGGCAACAGCCGCGATACTCATTGTCGGTTCCCTCGTCTGGAAAGCGGAGGCCGCGCAAGTCACGGGAGTTTGCGGTTTAGCGCCGCTAACAAAGAGATATTCACCCGTTGAAAAGGCTGGCTGTTGGTGCGGCCCGTATAGATGTGAATGCAGTCGGGCCTATTGGCGTCGCGGCTATTGGGGTCACGGTTACTACTGGCGATATTAGCAATCCAAAGACCGTCTATTTTGCGATGCGCCTTCGTCATCAGATGGTCGATTTGGTATCCTTATCGATGAAATCCGAGTGAGGCATGAGAATATCAGGCCAACGACATCATTGTGGTGGGGACGATTGGGGGGTGGTTAGGATGTGGCCACGGGCCGCGATTGTCGCTGTGCTCGTTCTGAGTGGTGGTTGCGCCACGTCTAACCAGCGCTTTGAGGGACCGCTCGCTCCCCTTACCCTATCTGCAGCGCAAATTAAGATCGTCCAGCAAGGTGTCGCCAAAGAACTGAAAGATCCTATGTCCCCCAAGTTTGGCGACAGCTACAGAGCGGGCTCTTCCAGTTTGAACCGCCAAATAGTGGTCTGCGGCTACGTGAATGGAAAGCAGTTTGTAGGGAAGTTCTGGCAACAAAACGGCTCCTCAGTGTTCATACCCATCATGATCGGCGGCAGCGAGGCAAAGGACGACATTGTCGATCGCGACTGCCGATCTGGGGGCATTTACTTGCCGCAATGATGCCACCCGGGCCTCCTGCACCGCGCCGGTAGCTTTTGCAGCCCAGCTCGTAAACGAAGGGCGTGGGCCCGCGGACGAAGTCCTGTTGGCACTGACATGAGTCATAGCAGCATCCTCTGAATTTGAGGCCGAGACCGATGCCTTAGCCCCCCACCACCAGTTAGGAGGTCCAATCAGCACCAGGCGGAATTGGCGAAATTTGAAAAAGATGGTGGCCCGGTTCTGAGTAGCTAGCCTTTGGAACATCAGGGGTTGCGACCACCGGCGCAAAAGCTAACGAGCTGACGACCCAAGCGGCCAGGATGCTAACGAGGGTCGTTCCCAGAGTGCTGGTCACCAGCACATTCGGAAACGAACGGTTTTTCCTTGGGCGGGTCATGGGAAATCCTCCGAGTGGTGTGGCCGGTCCTAAGCTCCCATCGCCGGTGCAAACGATACGGCGGTGAAGATCCAGACGCTGGCGAGGCTGACGAGGGTTCCAAGCGTGCTGCACACGAGCACGTAGGGAAAGCTGTGGTCTTGTGGGGTTGAAAACTGTGTCATAGCGGGTCCTCCAAATTCGCTGCTCAAAACGATCTTGAGCATGGGAGGATCATGCCGCTGCGCCCGGATTTGCGCTGTGGCAAATGCCACACCACAGAATTTGTCTGGTGCTCTGCGCATCGCCCCGTCTTGAGCACTCGAGATGCCAACGCAATCTGAATTGCAGGTCCGCTAAAGGTTCAGTAGTTGAAGCTGCAGCAGCCTACCAAAATGGTCTGCTTAGAGCCCAGCACCGAACTAGAAGAATTCCGGAAGCATCGGGATCAACACCTTGTTGGTCACTCATTGCCCATTATGCACGGAAGGTGCCCAAAGGCGCGGTCTGCCGACCTCCCCAGAGAACGTCATATGCGCAAGGTTATTGGGATCACGGCGCTCCTCAGCCCAGACCTACCGTCACTTTTCATCCATTTGAATGACAGCAGGCCCGTCATACATCGGAGTCTCGTTCGCATACTTTTGGCTGCAGGCCCAATAGAACCGACTGGGTCCGTCGTCGACGAAGTTCTTGGTGATCGCCTCGAACAGACTTGCCGCACGTAACCACTCTTTGCGCTGAAAGACTGCAAGCCCCTCAGCAAATTGGGAGCAGAGGTCCATTTGCTCGGCCCCCGCGCTATCTTTTCTTCCGAGGATCTCGAAGACGGAGGTGGGTTCAGTCTTGCCCCTCAGCCGGAACGAGCCCAAGGGCCTCAGCAGCAGCCCATCCGAGTCCTGCACAACGGATTCGGCCGCCAGCACGTGCGTGCCGAGATGCTTATTCAGGCTCTCCAACCGTGCGGCCGTGTTCGCCGTATCGCCCACGATGCTGTACAGGAAGCGGCCGCCTCCGCCAGTGTGCCCGACATACACGTCACCATCCTGCAGCCCGACCCGTGGGTTAAAGTGGCGCGATCCATGTTCCTGCGCAAATCGAGTAATTATCTCGCTCACTTCGATTGCGGCTTCCATCCCCCTGCGGCAAACAGCAGGCGAGCGAACGGGCGCGATGAAGGCGCACATGATCATATCAGCGCGGAACTCCATCACGTCCACGCCGTGGCGCTTGAGCGCTTGCGCCAACGCATCGAAATACTCATTCATGAATACCGCCAACTCCTGCGGAGACTTCGACTCCGCCAGGGTGATGAAGTCGGACATGTCCGTTGCGAGGCACGTTCCGAATACGACTCGGTTCAACGTAGTAGGGTCGACCTGCCTCTCGGTTAGATCTCGGACCAGGTTCTCCGGCAGGTAATAGCGGATGGCTCGGGTCATCTGCTCTCTCTTTGCGGCGCTTGAGCAGATATTGGCCCATCAGTCCGATCAACAACGCCAGCGGCAACTGCACCAGCGCCGGGGTCGCCAGCGGCAGCCAAAGATCCGCTTCGTTGAAGCGCCACTGAAGGAACCCGGCATAGAGGCGCGGTGAATGCGAACGCCGCTGGCACGGCCGCAATCGCCGGGAGAAGATAGGCCAAAATCCCGGCAAGAAGCCCAAACGCCAGTACGGAAAGCGCAGTTATCGTGGTGTCGCTGGGCTGTAGCGTTCGTTGGCTCAGCAAATTCGCATAAGCGGTCGCCATGATCTCGACACCACTGAGATCAACCCCGTCCTTGCCGGTGAAGCTAGTATAGAAGCGGTCCGGCTGATCTGGATCGTAGAGATCGGAATAGCCGACGAAGACCATGTGATTGGCCAGATCGCCACTTCGCGCAGTGGCTTCCTCCTCATCCGCCGTCAGCAGCGATTCGTAGGGGATAGTGCGGATTGTCCCGGGCGGACCATAGAAGTTGATATAGTAGTGATCGGGGCCGGCGTAGAGCGCGGCGAGCGCGGTCAGCAGCTGACGTGTCCTCGACGTCCGGCCTCTCGCCATGGACTTGGTCGAGCACCTGTCCGACCCGCTGTTGAAGGAACGCATCCTGCTGGAACATCTGACGCAGCTTCTGCATCAACTGCTGCATGTCCGCGGGCTTCTTCAGCTCCCCGGCATGCGCCGGGAGGTCCTCCACTCCCGGCGCCCGCGCCTCCTTGAGGACCGAAAGCCATTCGTCGTAATCGGTGAGGGCCTTCAGCTGGAGCGCCACCGCCGCTGTCGTTGGGGCATCGCCAGCGCTCGATTTGAAGGCCCAGAATTCGAAGGCCGCCTGGTCGAGCTTCGGCAGCGGGAATGGGCCGAGCGCTTTGGCGGCCACTGCCAAGACTTCTGTGGGCGGCTGCTTCTGCTCGACCCAGGTCCAGCCGCCATCGCCTCCTCCCGCGGTGATGACGCGTTCTCTCCTGGCGGTCAGCCATTCGAACAGGACCACTCGGTCAGCTTCTGCAATGGCGCGCGCGAAAATGGCGTCTTCGTCGCCCGTTTTGGAGCGACTGAAATCGATGTCGAAGACGATGCCTCCGGCATTCTGCTCGACGAGGCGTTCGATCAGGCGCGCATGCACCGTGCGCGGCCAGTCATGAGGCAATCTGGGTAGGTCGAGCGCCCGCCCCGTCCCGCTGTTGATTCCCACAACGGCCACGTCCGGCGGCGGCGGTCTGGCGCCGCGCATCTTGAACAGCCAGTCCAGTCCGAACGTGCGCTCGAACGTCGTGCCCAGCGGCGTCAAGACCAAAGCGAGCCCGCATGCCGCTGTGACAAGCCCAGCGGCAAGGCTTCGCCACAAGCTGCTGCACGCGATAGCCACCAAGCTGAAACTTCGTCCTCACCTCACCCGATCGCCCTAGAATAATTGCCCTAATTGAGGACCTTTCGCACGAATCGAGGATCGCTTACTGCGTCCAGCAGGCGCCCGAAACGCGCAAACACCAAGAGAGTTTAATCTACATAAAATCAAGAAGTAGATATAGCGCTAGGCTCAAGTGTTCGGTCGGCAACCAAGGGAGGCTTCGTCCAGGTGAAATGCAGCGGTGCGGACGGATGGATCCTTTTTGACATCCCAGCGCACACCAAATTCGGTATTGATTTTTTTTCACCTTGGATAGGGCGTTTTCGAATTCGTCATAAATCCCTCCAACGCATTTGGGAGGCAGGGAGTCTGATTTGCGAAGTCAACGCATGATCTGATGGGTTCAGACCCTAGCTAGAGCGAGCCGTTAACCTTCCAAAATTAGCAAGGCCACTAGGCATTCGTGCTAAAGCTAAACTCTGGTTTCTTGAGGCAAGGGAGGTCAACATGCACAAGGTATCTAGTCTGATCACCGGAGCAGTAATACTCCTTCTTGTAGGAATGTTAGCTTGGAATGCGGAGGCTACATCGCTGACCGCGGTGGTAGGCGTCGAGCCCGGGAACCCGCTGATAGAAAAGGTCGCTTGCAACGCAGCGGACGACTTATGCGACATAGGCAAGCAGATGACGTGCACTCCTGGGGGTCCCGATCCTCAGTGTGCATGCATTGAATGCGAGCCCAAATTCGATGCTGCCCTCTGTCCTAAATTCACACGCTGTAACTGCAAACCAGGTCGACTTGTCAACAGCCTGATGGTAGTTTTTGCTACTGCCCCAAATAGCGGGGGCCACGCCTAGGGCGGAAGAAGACTTGCAAGGGTAGCGCGCTTTGGCGCTTCACCTCAGGAGTGGCACAACCGCACACTTGGCGCGGCTGGAGCAAAGCCGTTAACCTTTGCCACCACGCATTTGTGCTAAAGCTAAACTCTGGTTTCTTGAGGCAAGGGAGGTCAACATGCACAAGGTGTCTAGTCTGATCACCGGAGCAGTAATACTCCTTCTTGTAGGAATGTTAGCTTGGAATGCGGAAGCTACATCGCTGACCGCGGTGGTAGGCGTCGAGCCCGGGAACCCGCTGATAGAAAAGGTCGCCTGCAACGCAGCGGACGAGTTATGCGACATAGGCAAGCAGATGTCGTGCACTCCCGGGGGTCCCGATCCTCAGTGTGCATGCATCCAATGCGACACCAGTGGTAAAGTGCTCTGTCCTAAATTCCCACGCTGTTACTGCAACCCAGGTACGACTTGTCAACAGCCTGATGGTAGCTGGTGCTATTGCCCCAAATAGCGGGGGCTACCCTTGGGGCGAAAGAGGAGTTGCAACCGGGCTAGCGCGCTTCGGCCCGGCGATTAGGATGTTTTTTGGCCGTTAGCCTGACGGTGGGGTTTAGCTTCGTCAACGCAGTAGGGCGCTTTCAGAAATATAGCGTCACTCGTCCCATCACTTGCCGCTCCGGGGCATAAGGCGTGGCGGTTGGCTCATCGCGAAATTCGCGAAAACTATCGTCTTGATAACGAAACTTCTCGTCGAAGAGGTTGCGCACTGTCAGACTTGCGATACCCATTCGTTTGGGAAAACGCCAGCCGACGCTTGTGTCGACAACCAGGAAATCCGATTGACCATCCGAAAAGCCAGCGATGTTTGATTTCGCCTCAGCAGTGCGCACGACCTCTTGATCGACGTAGGTCGCCAAAACGCCTGCGAAGAAGCCGCTGGGATCGAAATAGCGAAGCCCTATAGGAACGCTCAATGTCTTTAGGCTTTGGGGACCTGAGAAGGCTCGTGAGCAGGCCCGTCTGCGACTTCGAATGTGTCATATACGACCTGCGCGCTCAGCGAGAATCTCGGAATCGGCGTCCAGAAAACATAAGCACGATGCAGCTGCTCCTTCCATTTCTCGAACACAGCAATGCTTTCGCCGGAGGGCGCCAATGTCGGTATTGGCACATTAATATCGCGCCAGGTTGCCTCAGCCCCGGTAAAAAGTTGCTTCGTTATGCGCCAGTCGAACCCAACGCCACGGCGCCAAGAGTCGTCGCCATTGGAGTTGTCGAAGACTTGGTTGAAGCCAGAGACTTGCGTGGGCTCCAGCGTTCGGTCTGCGAGCAGCGGGGGCTTTACCCACTCGAAGGCAGCGGCGCGAACTGAGAGATTGTTGGTGATGTTCCAGAGCACACCAATTTTTGGGTTAACCTTCTTTACTTCGACGGGATCCTGCTTGAAGTCGTCGAAGCTAACTCCCAACGTCCAGGTGACCGGCGCCGGCATCTTACATTGGTATAGACGTAGCCGTGCAGGTGCACCAATTCCTCTGGAGTGGGGGCCCTCCCACAGGGCCGACAGCTCATCAATGGCTGTTTCCCCAAACCGCCAACAAGATTGAGCCATTCTCCGCGATAGATGTATTGAGATTCGAATTGGTCACCCTGGGAATCGAACTCAAACGGAAAGCCGGGGAAACGGGTTTGATCGGTGAGTACGTCGCTGTGAATGTAGGAGAATAAGGAAATCTGAGTTCGGACCTGGTGAGAAACGTGCCCCGACCCGAGCCGTGTCGCTATCCGTGGTTTGGAGAAAGTTGGGATTGAAGAATTCCGGGTTAAAGTTCATCACTGAGAATGTACGATAGCAGCAAATTGGAATTCGGCGACGGGGAGTAACGTACGCCAACTCGTCCCGTGTCGTGATCCAGCGAACGGGTGAAGTCAGGGTTGAAGAGATTTGGATCAAAGTTGAAGTCCAGATCGCCCTGTGTTGGAAGTCGGCATTGGTGCCGCCAGCTCGATCTGCCAGTTGAAGTCGGAGTGACCGCCGCTTGCATGAAGAATATCTGTCGATGTTGTGCTGGAAGCCGCATTGGCCTCCAGCCGTCCGTATCGTAGTGGAAAGCGCCTGCACTGATTGAATATCTGTCGTACAGGGCGGACGCGTATTACCCTCGCCGCCAAGTGTACTCTCGTTCCCCACGAGCGCCCGAGCCCTGGAGCTGAACGTCGTTGCGCTCGAACAGCGGCGTGTATTCGTTGAACCCGGGCTTGAACGGGCCGCCGCGCGTCGCGAGCTGAGATTCGTCTCCGCGAGACTTGGTTGCATCGGGTTGATATTGATGTCCTGCAGCATCTGCGCTTGCAGCAGCTCGCTGACGCGCGCAATTTCCCGGCGCGGGTTCCCCGATGTAAGTGTCCGAGAGGAAGCGATGGGCGGAGGTGTTGCCAGGATCGAGCATCAAGGATTCATAACCCTGGTTCACGGCCAGTTGCTCGAAGCCGAGGTTGTCGTAGATCTGCGCCAAATTGGCTCCGCGCGTGGCGCGGTCCGAATCGAGGAGTTCGCGGCTACGGTAGACAGCGCGGTTATCGTTGAGCTCGATGGACTTCTCCATGTTCAGCATCGCCTCGACGGGCTGGTTCACGCTCTGCAAGCGGATCGCATCGTAGAGATACGGGGTGGGATCAAGAGGATCGAGTTGCTTGGCGATGGCGAACTGCTTGGCATCGAGTGGATCGCGTTTCTCCTCGAAATAGGCCTTTCCGAGATAGGAGCGGAGCAGTGAGTTGCTGGAATCGAGGCCAACAGCCATTTCTAGGTAGCGTCGGCCATCTGCCAACGCACCGTCACGGATGATGGCAAGTCCGAGGCCGAAGCGCGCCAAGGGATCCGCCGAGTTGAGTTCAATCGCCCGCTCAAACTCTTCACGCGCCACCCTAGTGCGGAACTCCGTCAGTGCGGTAAAACCGAAAACGAGGTGCACCCGTTCGAGGTCGGGCGCGAGGCTGAACTCGCTGTTTCGGCCGCTTCGCGCGCGCGATTGCGATAGCCGAACATGAGCCACAGCTCGCCAAGCCGCGCCCATGCAAGCGCATCTTGCGGCTGCGTGGCTGTCGCCTCCAACAGCGTATCGCGCGCACCCTTCAGATCGAAATTCGCCTGCTGCGCGTAGGAGAGAGCTATTCTGGGCGCCGCCGCTTTTGGCTCGAGCTCGACGCCGCGCTGGGCGTCTGCAAGCGCGGCAGCCTTATCGTTCTGAACGACCTCGATGACGGCCCGCAATGCATAAGCAAGCCCTGCGCGCGGATTCTGTGCCAGCGCCTGATCGATGACGCCGCGAGCCTGGTCGACGCGCCCGACGGAGAGCAGCAGGGCGGCTTCATACAGAAGAAATGTGGCATCGCGCCGGCCCCGTGGCACCCGATTGAGCGCGGCAAAGGCGCCGGTTATGTCGCGTTTCGTGACCCGGTCGAGCACAAGGGCCAGTTCCGGCCTCAGACCGGTTACACCGGGGCCGTGATAGGTTCCCGAAATAGCCAGGATCGGCGGATAATAGAGACCCCACTGCACGGCATCACGGGGCCGGACCATTACGAACGGCCGCGGAGCTTGTCCCGCTAAAGCCGAGACGGACTGGCCGCTGGCTACCGCCACCCTTCCTTTCGCATTGGCAGCCGACACAACTCCTTCGAAGACGGTAAGACCCGCCTGACGTGCATCGGCGCGGATGACGAATTCGGTGCCTTCGATTGCGGCGTTCAAATACGGCGTGTTGACGTCCAGGGCGCGCGGGTGCCGGCTGAATGACTGGAATGCCCCATGCGCCAGATCGAGAAGGGAGCGTTTTCGCTCGTCTGCGGTGACATTGGCGAGATACAGTGTCGTGTCCTGGTCAATTCGCAGCACAGCCTCGTTGATGAGCATCACGGCCGCGCGGCTGAGTGATCCCGTCCGAACTGCATCATGCTCGCATAGAGACTGATTGAGTGCAGCCGGCTGCCAGGCTCCGTGGCGCTGCACCTCTACTTGGCCATCGATCGAGAAAAGCTGCCCTACGGCTGCCGGGCAATCCTGTGCCGTAGCCTTCCCTCCCTGCGATTGGATAATAAATAGGGAAAGCAGGGTAATCCGTACCCAGGTTCTGGCGTAACCCATGGCCTCCCCCCAGAAGGCCAGATGCCACATTCGCCCGTCAGACCATTATACGCTCGCGGGCGATGGAAAGACAGTCCGCTCGATGCTCGAGTGCAAGTTAGTGTGACACTATCACTGCTAATCAACATCCCTGCTAATCAACGAGCCGACTGACGAAGCGAGGCACCCAGCCTAGTCGTCGTCGCCGATGGCCTCGTGAACCATCTGAGCGAGTTGATCGAAATCCCAGACGATTAGTGTCCCATTCTTGCGCTCGATTATGCCTAACTGCGAAAGGCGATTGAGTTCACGGGTAACCGCCTCCCGATGCGTACTGACGCGGCTCGCGATCTCGGCGTGCGTGGGCGCCGGGACGATCCGCGCGCACTTGCCCTCGCGGGGTGCCAAGCTCGCTAACCGCAACACCTCCGCCTGGATACGATATCTTACGGCGAGCGTGCTGAACTCGAATACGCGAGTCGTTAGTTCACGAAGCTCCCTCACGAAATGCTCTAGCAGATGCCTGAGCCACCTTTCGCTCTGTCTGCAAGACCTTTCGGAACTCGGCGGACGGCATCGAGGCGACTTGACAGCTTCCCCGCGCCTCTACGCTCGCGGACCGCGGACCACCATCGATAGCAGCGTACTCGCCGAACATGGCGCCTGGACCCAACTCACGAAAGCTTACCACCTTGCCGTCAACGGAGTAGATGGTTACGCGGGCTTCCCCTGCGGTCAGGAAGAAAACGTCATCGGTGGCGTCGAGGTAGTCAACGATCGGCTCTCCCGGCTCATAGCGCCGCCAACTGCACCGTTGCTGAATTCGTTCCAGAGCCTCTGGCAGGAGGCCAGTGAATAATGCGACGTCCGAAAGAGTGCACCGGGGTTTTGCGATTTGGGGCCGTTCCATTCGCCGCCGCCTAGGGCGCCAGCCATTTGCACGAGCAGCACTGCTAGCGCCTTCTCTAATTCGCGTCTCAGCGAAAATGTGCGTCATAGCGAACATCCTTCGATTGAATTGGTCAAGGTCCTCTTGCCGAATACTTCGCTTGGGCTCCAACCAATGTGGGGGATGGGATATTCCGGATGCCCCACCTGGTTAACGATTGGTGCGAGCATGTCGCAGCGAGAGACCGCGGTTTGACAAAAAGAGGGAGTTCGGTCTCTCAGGTGGGGTCCCATCGCGAATATCCTCCGAGTTCCTCTGCCCAAGCGCTCTGAGCTTGGTGCATCTTGAATCATAGGATGTTGCTCGGATTGCCGCTGTGGCATTTGCCACACTGAGCAGGGTCTGGCGGTAGCCCCCCTAAGCCGCTTGGGCAGCTTCGGATGTTCGCGGGGCCGTTTAGGCTGGCTCGCAGCCACCTGCTTTGACGAGCGTTGCTACTCGGGGAGAAACTTGCCACCGGAATTGGCGCCGAACCTCGCGGGAAGAGGTGTCGTGAAGCCAAATGTAAATCGGCGGAAATGCAGCCTTGCTGGTGTGATGATGGACTACAAGATGCAGCTGCTTGCGCCTTAGCAAACCGCCGCCTTCAGCCTCTCGGCCACGTCTCTGAGTGAAAAAGACCTAACGAGCAGCGTGGGTCAACAGCGGCACGATGCAACCCCCAAATTACCGGGCTCGACCGCCCATCTACCCTGTGTCGCATTGCCCAAAAAGTGGGTCGTCTCCACGACCGACGTGCTAAGCTGAAGGCAACGCAGACGAAACGGGGTTCCTTCCGCGCCGTGCGTATCCATGCATCCTTTATGCTGGCAGAAGCCGCTCTCGCTGCGGGCCTATTTGCCTCCACCCTTCCCGCTGCCCACGCCGGAGAGGCCGACTTTTGCGTCACCTGCACCGGCCCAACCCAGACCTATCTTTGCCGGGTGACGGGCGAAGGCTCGAGCCAGAACGACGCGCTCAAGCTCTATTGCGTCATTCGCACCGCCAAGGACGGAAACCACACCTCTTGCTCCGCGACCAGCAAGGTCGAGGGCTGCAACGGCGCGATCAAGGCTTATAGCTATGACGGCCCACCGCTCCCCGACCATGTCGCCCAAGACCGGTTAGTCAAGAAGGTGATGGAGCATGGGGAGCGTGATCAGGCGGTCAAGCCGAAGGGCGATGAGCCGAAGACATTGGTCGAGCTTACCGGACGTGCCATGGGCGCCTCGCGTCGACGCTGGCACGATACGTTTGGTGGCACGCCGCAACAATCCTCTATATCGGATGTGAATTCGCCCGCATCCCCGCTCCGGACCGCCAGCCTGCCGCCTCCCTCGACAAGCCAACGAGTCGAGCGCGCGGCGCAGAATGCGGGAGCTGCGGTCGGGGGTTTCGCACGCACCACCGCTCGGTGTTTCCGCTCGTTATTCCGCAGATGCAGCGGCGAGGCACAAGAGTAGGCGTGAGCCTACTTCGTGCCTCACCGTTGCGCTAGTGGGTCGCGATCCACTCCCGCGCGAGCTTCTGAGCCTCGGCGATCTGCACGGTCGACATCTCGCGCGCGAGCTCCACGCGATGGGTCAGTGCTAAACTGTTCCCCCGCACGGCGGCTAGGTTGAACCATTTGTGCGCCACCACAAGATCAGGCGCCACGTCGCGGCCGGTTGCGTAAAGCATCCCGAGCTCGAAAAGGGCATCCGGCGCACCCGTCTGTGCGGCCAGCCCGACCTTTTCCATCGAAATGTCCATCCGTGCCATCTCACATGCCCTCTTTTTATCACTCGGCCCAGCAGGCATCGAATAATCCCGTATTCGCACCTGCATGCTGGGTTTTGTGCTGCCCCTCTAATAAGCTGATCATGCGAGAGCACCTTCAATAACTTCTGAACGGCCATGCTTAACGCAAAACCACTGAGGTTATAACTTTTGGTAATATTGGTTTATATGCGACGGCTTTGCGCTGGCCATTAGTTAATCTTCGACGCCGGCAATGATTCCTTGACCAAGTGAAGTGACACGCCGCTAACCAAAAACGGTTTTTGTGGCACTACGGCAAAAGCAGTGTCGAGCCGGTGGTGAGCCGCGCCTCGAGATCCCCATGCGCCTTGACGGCGTCGGCAAGAGGATAGGTCTGGTTGACCGCGGTCCTCACCTTGCCGCCGCCCACCACGCCAAACAGGTCCTTGGCCGTTTCCACGAGATCCTTGCGCGTCGCCGTATAGCTGCCAAGGGAAGGCCGTGTGGCAAACAGCGAGCCTTTCTGCGATAGAAGCGTGATTTTGAACTCTGGGACTGGCCCCGAGGCTTGGCCGAAGCTGACCCAAAGGCCGAGCGGCTTGAGGCAATCGAGGGAGGCGGGGAACGTATCCTTCCCGATCGAGTCGTAAACGACGTCGACCCCCTTGCCGTCGGTATACGACTTCACCATGGTGACGAAGTCTTCCTCACGATAGTTGATGACGTGGGTGCAGCCATGCGCCCGCGCGAGCAGCGCCTTGTCCGCAGAGCCCACCGTTCCGATCACTGTGGCGCCGAGGGACGCCGCCCATTGGCAAGCGATCAGCCCGACGCCGCCGGCAGCGGCATGGAATAGGAGCGTTGTCTTGGCTCCCACCTTGTAGGTTCGGCGCAGCAGATATTGCGCCGTCATGCCCTTGAGCATGATCGACGCCGCCACCTGGTCGTCAACGCTGTCAGGGATTTTCACCACGCGATCGGCCGCGATGAGGCGCTCCTCGGCATAGGCGCCGATCTCGCCTGCATAGGCCACACGCCGGCCCACCTTCAGGTCGCGCACGCCCTCTCCTATCGCACTCACGACGCCGGCCGCCTCCATACCCGGAATGAAGGGAAGCGACGGCTGGGGGTAGAGGCCGTACGCCCATAGACGTCGATGAAGTTGAGGCCGACTGCCGTCTGGCGGATGCGCACCTGCCCTGGGCCCGGGGCGCCGACCTCAACCTCCTCCCAGTGCAGTACCTCGGGCCCACCATAGCGATGGACGCGGATCGCGTGTGTCATGACATTTGCGCCGGAATGACTGGGCCCTCTACTCAGATCCCCAGCTTTGACTTCAAGAGCTCGTTCACCGCTTGCGGGCTCGCTTTGCCGCCCGTCACCTTCATCACCTGGCCGACGAACCAGCCCAGCATCGAGGGCTTCGCTTTGACTTGCTCAACTTTGTCGGGATTGGCGGCGATGACTTGATCGACCGCCTGCTCGATGGCGCGCGTGTCGGTGACCTGGGTGAGGCCCCGCTCTTCCACGATGGCGTGCGGGTCGCCGCCTTCGGTCCAGACGATATCGAACACATCTTTGGCGATCTTGCCGGAGATAGTGCCCTCCTTGACCAGATCGAGGACGGCGCC
>CAWJXT010000004.1:0-216678 GCA_963846875.1 uncultured Alphaproteobacteria bacterium | reverse complement strand
CAGCCCGAGGCCCGTCAGCCCCAGGCCGCACCGAGGCGGGACGAGCGCGAACACCGCCCCGCGCAGCAGAGCACGCCCGCCAAACACTCTCCCGCGGAACGCCACGCTCCAGCCAAGCAGACGACGGCGCACGCGCCGGCCAAGCATGCTCACGCCAAAACTTCAGGGCACCCTCCGCGCAGCAAGGAGAGCGGCATGGGCGATCACGTCCCGGCCTTTATGACCAGACCTGTCCGCGTCCCCCAAGGCTGACGCGGTAATCCAAGAAATTCTGTGATCGTTCGCCGGGCTCGCCCCGGCCTTCGCATTTTTGCGGCCGGCGGCTTAGGGCGCCCGCTCGGTCAAATCGAAGCCGGCGCGCGCCGCCTCAGCCGCGGGGGTGAGATTGACCGACTCGCCGCAACCGCAGGCGCTGGTCTGGTTCGGGTTGTTGAACACGAAACCCGAGCTCAGCCGGTCGGTACGGTAATCCATCTCGGTGCCGAGCAGGAACAGCACGGCCGTCGGGTCGATCAGGATGCGCACGCCCTTGTCCTCGACCAGCTCATCTAGGGGCGCGCGCTGGCTCCGTATATTCCATGGTGTATTCCATGCCGGCGCAGCCACCCTTCTTCACGCCGATGCGCAGACCCGCAACCTCCTTGCCCGCGGCAGCCGTGAGGGCGGCGATACGCTTGGCGGCGGCATCGGTGAGCGTGATGACTTTCGGGCGGGGGTAGGTGTTCATGGTTTGAAACTTGGGTTAGCGCGGGGGTCCGGTCAAGGGTTCCCTTGGCTGGCTAGAACATATTGAGGGCCAGCTGTGCCTCCTCCGACATGCGGCTCGGGTCCCAAGGCGGGTCGAATACGAGCTTGACCTTGACTTGGCCCACACCCGGCACGGCCGAGACGGCGTTCTCCACCCAGCCCGGCATGTCGCCCGCCACGGGACAGCCAGGCGCGGTCAGCGTCATGTCCACCTCGACATTCCGCTCCGGATCGATGTCGAGCCGGTAGATCAGGCCGAGCTCGTAGATATCGACGGGAATCTCCGGATCGAACACGGTCTTGATCGCGGCGACGAGCGCGTCCTTGAGGGGATCACCCGCTTGCTCCGCGCCCGTGTTGGCTGGATCGGCAGCGGTGGCCGGCGCCGTCTCATCTTTGGTCTCTGGCAGCTTCTCGTCCATAGCAGTCCTCAGGCGAACAGCTCGCGGGCCTTGCGCAGGCCCTCGACCAGCGTGTCGATCTCGCCCTTAGTATTATACATGGCGATCGAGGCGCGCGCCGTCGAGGTCACGCCGAAACGAGCGAGCAGCGGCTCGGCGCAATGGGTACCGGCGCGCACGGCCACGCCATAGCGGTCGAGGATGGTGCTCACGTCATGGGGATGGGCGCCCTCCATCTCGAAGGAGATGATGCCGCCCCTGTCCTTGGCGCGGCCGATGATGCGCAGCCAATTGAGCTCGCCTAGCCGGTCCATGGCATAGGCGAGCAACGCGTCCTCATGGGCCTTGATGCGCTCTCTGCCGATCGCCTCCACATAATCGATGGCCGAGCCGAGCCCAATCGCCTGCACGATGGCCGGCGTGCCTGCCTCGAACCGGTGGGGCGGGGCGGCATAGGTGACGTGGTCGCATGTCACGGTGTCGATCATTTCGCCGCCGCCCTGATAGGGCGGCATGGTCTCGAGATGCTCGCTCTTACCGTAAAGCACGCCGATGCCGGTGGGGCCGTACAGCTTGTGGCCGGTGAAGACATAGAAATCGACGTCGAGGTCCTGCACGTCGACGGGCAGATGCACCGCCCCTTGCGCGCCGTCCACGAGAACGGGAATGCCGTGGGCATGCGCGATGCGCACCACCTCCTTGATGGGCACGATGGTGCCGAGCACGTTCGACATATGGGTGATGGCGATCATCCTGGTCCGAGGCGAAATCAGCTTCTCGAACGCGTCGAGCAGGAACTCGCCTTCGTCGGAGACCGGCGCCCATTTCAGCACAGCGCCCTTTCGCTTGCGCAGGAAATGCCAGGGCACGATGTTGGAATGGTGCTCCATGATGGTGAGCAAAATCTCGTCACCCTCGCCGATATGGGTGCCGCCGTAGGACTGAGCCACGAGGTTGATGCCTTCCGTGGCATTGCGGGTGAAGATGATCTCGGCGTCGGACTTCGCATTGATGAAGCGGCGCACGGTCTTGCGCGCCCGCTCGTAATTGCCGGTGGCGAGGTTGCTGAGATAGTGCAGCCCGCGATGGACGTTGGCGTATTCCTCGCCATAGGCGCGCTGGACGGTCTCGAGCATGACCTTCGGCTTCTGCGCCGAGGCGCCATTGTCCAGATAGACGAGCGGCTTGCCGTGCACCTTCGTCGCGAGGATGGGGAAGTCGGCGCGGATTGCGTCGATGTCGTACGGCGCCTGCACCGCGCTCAAGTCTTGCACCGACGGTGTAAGGAGGGTCATCGGCCGCTCCTAGTCGTACGCCACGCCGAGCCACTCGGCGGAGGCCGCGCAAGGGCATCGCGCAAGCCTTCATGCTCGACGAGCTCGATCGCCTCGCCGACAAAGGCCTGGATCAACAGTGCGCGGGCTTGCACCTCCGGAATGCCGCGCGCCTCCAGATAGAACAACAAATCCTCGTCGATCTCACCGGAGGTGGAGCCATGGCCGCACACTACGTCGTCGGCGAAGATCTCCAGCTCGGGCTTGGAATCGAACTCCGCCGATCTCCGATAGGAGCAGCGCCTGCGCCATCTGCTTGCCGTCGGTCTTTTGCGCGCCCGGCGACACGATGATCTTGCCCTGAAAGACGCCGCGCGCCTCGTTGTCGAGGACCGCCTTGAATAGCTCCCGGCTCGTGCAGCGGGGCACCTTGTGCTCGATGACGAGAGTCGTGTCGCAATGCTGGCGGTCGCGCATCAGCAACGCGCCGGAGACATTGAGCGATGAGCCTTCGCCTTCGAAGGCGGCATGAATCTGGCTGCGGGAAAGCGCGGCACCGGTGGAGAATTGGAAAGCGCCATAGCGGGCATCGGCGCCGAGCCGCACGAGCCAGGTGCAAAGATGCACGCTCCCCTCGCCCTCGCGCTGGAGCTTGATGTGGTCGATCGCGCCCTTGTCGCCGACCACGACTTCGGTCACGGCATTCCGTTGCAGCACGCGGCCGCCCCGCATAGCTTTCGAAGAGCATGAGGGAAGCGCCCTCCTCCACCACGACGACGTTGCGCGTGACGATGCTTGACGGCGCGCCCTCACCGTCGAAATGGATGAGATGCACCGGCTTATCGAGGGTGCGGCCCTTGGCGAGGCGCAAGACGACGCCGCCGGTCATCAGCGCCGTGTTCAGGGCGATGATGGCATCGGACGGAGCGCGGGCCTGCCCCAGCACCTGCTTGAGCCACGATGCGGGCTTCTGCAAAGCGTCGGCGAGCGAGACGATTTCGACGTCGGCCGCCTGCAAGCCCGCGAGGTCGGAAAGATCGGGGCGAAACTCCCCGTCGACGAGGACCAACCGATAGGCGGAAAGCGAGGCGACGCGGGCGGTGAGCGCATGGGCAAGCTCGTCCTCGCCGAAACACCCTGCTTACCGGATGTGCCGGTGGGTAGGCTTCCGTCAGCTGCGAACGGAGATCGGTGTATTTCCAAGCCTCCACCCGACGGTGGGGCAGACCGAGCATGCCGTAAGTCTCGATGGCCTGGCGGCGAAGCGCGGCGACCCATTTGTCGCGCCGCGCCGGGCAGCGTCGTCTCGGCCGCGGTGAAGGCGTCGAGAAACGCCTGCTCCGCCCGAGTCTGGAACTGCTTGACCGGCAATTCCATGTTACGCGGCCTTGCCACTGGCGGTCTCGTCGCCGCCAAACTCGGCGTAACCGGACTGCTCGAGCTCGAGCGCGAGCTCGGGGCCGCCGGAGCGGGCGATCCGGCCGCCGGAGAGCACATGCACCCGGTCCGGCACGATATAGTCGAGCAGCCGCTGGTAATGGGTGATGACGAGCATGGAGCGATCAGGTGAGCGCAGCGCGTTCACGCCCTCCGCGACGATGCGCACCGCGTCGATGTCGAGGCCGGAATCCGTTTCGTCGAGCACGCAAAGAGAGGGCTCGAGCAGCGCCATTTGCAGGATCTCGTTGCGCTTCTTCTCGCCGCCGGAGAAGCCCATATTGAGCGGCCGCTTCAGCATCTCGGGGTCGATCTTGAGCGCCTTTGCCTTCTCCCGCACCAGCCGGAGGAAGTCCGGCGTCGACAGCTCGGGCTGCACCGCGCGCTTTGCGCACCGCGTTCACCGCCGTGCGTAGGAAGGTCATGGTGGCGACGCCCGGGATTTCCATGGGGTATTGGAAGGCCAGGAACACGCCGGCGACGGCCCGCTCGCTCGGGTCCATGGCGAGCAGGTCCTGTCCCTTCCAGGTGACCGAGCCGGCCGTGACCTCGTAGCCCCCCTTGCCCGCGAGCATGTAAGCGAGCGTGGACTTGCCCGAGCCGTTCGGGCCCATGATGGCGTGCACTTCGCCCGCGGGCAGCTCGAGGTCCAGGCCCTTCAGGATCTCGCGGCCGTCGACGGTGACGTGCAGATTGTTGATCTTCAGCATTGCGATGTTTCTCTAAGCCCCTGGCACTGACTTTGTTTCGTCGCTCCGGCTAGCCAACGCTTCCTTCCAACGAAATGCCGATCAGCTTCTGCGTCTCGGCCATGAACTCCATGGGCAGATGCTGCAGCACGTCGCGCACGAAGCCGTTCACGATCAGCGCCACCGCCTCCTCCGCCGACAGCCCGCGGCTCAGGCAATAGAACAGCTGGTCGTCGGAGATCTTCGACGTGGTCGCCTCGTGCTCGAACACGGCGGACGCGTTCTTCGCCTCGATATAGGGCACGGTATGGGCGCCGCATTTGTCGCCGATGAGAAGCGAATCGCAATTGGTGAAGTTGCGCGCGTTCGCCGCCCGGCGATGGGCCGAGACGAGGCCGCGATAGGTGTTGTTGGAATGGCCCGCGGCGATGCCCTTGGAGATGATGCGGCTCGACGTGTCGCGGCCGAGATGGATCATCTTGGTGCCGGAATCCACCTGCTGATAGCCGTTGGAGATGGCAATCGAGTAGAACTCGCCGCTGAGCCGTCGCCGCGCAGAATGCAGCTTGGATATTTCCAGGTAATGGCGGAGCCGGTCTCCACCTGCGTCCAGGAAATCTTCGAATTCTTGCCACGGCAGTCGCCCCGCTTGGTGACGAAATTGTAGATGCCTCCCTTGCCTTCCTTGTCGCCCGGATACCAGTTCTGCACGGTGGAATATTTGATCTCGGCGTCGTCGAGCGCGACCAGCTCGACCACGGCGGCGTGCAGCTGGTTCTCGTCGCGCATGGGCGCGGTGCAGCCTTCGAGATAGCTCACATAGGCGCCCTTGTCGGCGATGATGAGCGTCCGCTCGAACTGGCCGGTCTGCTCCGCGTTGATGCGGAAATAGGTGGAGAGCTCCATGGGGCAGCGCACTCCCGGCGGCACATAGACGAAGCTTCCATCGGAAAACACCGCCGAATTGAGCGTGGCAAAGAAATTGTCGGTGATCGGAACCACCGAGCCCAGATATTTGCGCACGAGCTCGGGATGCTCGCGCACCGCCTCGGACATGGACGAGAAGATGACGCCCGCCTTGGCCAGCTCCTCCTTGAAGGTGGTGACCACGGAGACGGAGTCGAACACCGCGTCGACGGCCACGCGCCGGTCTCCTCGAGGCTGTTCATCGCCTCCCTTCGTCGCGAGCGTCCTCGGTGAGCTCCTGAACGCCGGCCAGCATCTTCTGCTCTCTCAGAGGAATGCCGAGGCGCGCATAGGTCCGGAGCAGCTCGGGATCAACCTCGGCAAGACTTCTTCGGGCCCTCGGTGCTCTTCGGTGCCGAGTAGTAGTAGAGATCCTGGAAATCAATCTTGGGGTGGTGCACGTTCGCCCAGGTGGGCTCGGTCATGGTGAGCCAACGGCGATAGGCCTCGAGCCGCCAGTCGAGCAGCCACTGGGGCTCGCCCTTCTTGGAGGAGATGAAGCGCACCACCTCCTCCGACAGACCCTTCGGCGCCTTGACCAACTCGATCTTCGTGGTGAAGCCGTATTTGTATCTGTCGACGTCGATCTCGCGGACGCGGGCGACGGTCTCTTGCACTGCCGGCATGACTTTACCTCAAATCCTTTCAGCTCTGGCCTCAGGCCGCCTCGCGGCTCTGCTCGAGCCGCTTGACCAGCACGACCCAGGCTTCGACGAACCGGTCGACGTCGGCGAGCGTGCTGCCGTAGCCAAGGCTCACCCGGATCGCGCTTCGCTCGAGCTCACTCCCCACGCCCATGGCGCTCAACACATGCGACGCCTCGACCTTGCCCGACGAGCAGGCGCTGCCGGAGCTGACCGCCACGCCCGCCAGGTCGAGCCCGATGACGAGCGTCTCGGCCTTGGTGCCGGCGACCGCGATGCAGCTCGTATTGGGCAAACGCGCCACACCGGCTGACAGCACCACCGCCTCGGGCACGCAGCGCCAGCGCGCGGGCCTCCAGCTCATTCCGAAGCCCGGCAACGGCCTTCGCCCGGTCCAGTTCCGCGGCCGCAATCTCGGCGGCTGTGCCGAAACCTACGATGCCAGCGATATTCTCGGTGCCTGCACGCCGCCGCCGCTCTTGGGCGCCGCCCTTGATCTGCGGCTCGACCTGCATGCCCTTGCGCAGCACGAGCGCGCCGACGCCTTTCGGGCCGCCAAGTTTATGGGCCGACAGGCTCACCATATCGGCGCCGAGCGCGGCCATATCGAGGGGCACCTTGCCCGCGGCCTGCACTGCGTCGCTATGGAGAACACCGCCCGCAGCCTGCACGAGCGCGGCCACAGCGGTGACCGGCTGCAAGGCGCCGGTCTCGTTATTGGCCGCCATCAGCGAGACGAATGGCCGTGCGCCGGTACCTTCTAGGTGGTGCTTTGCAAGCTCTCTTGCAAGGAAATCCAGGTCCATGACGCCGTCGGCCGTGACGGGGATGCGGCTTACCTGCGCGGGCGCAAACCTGCCGCCGGCCAGCACCGAGGGATGCTCCACCGCGCTTACGTAGAGGCGCTCATGGCGGGTCTCCGGCGCAAGGCCAAGGGCGTTCGCCTCGGTGCCGCCGCTCGTGAAGATCACGTCCTCTGGCCGCGCATGCAGCAGCGCCGCCAGCTTCTCCCGTGCGGTCTCAATTGCCGCCCGCGCGGCCCTACCCTCGGCATGGACCGAGGACGGGTTGCCGTAGAGGGAGAGCGCCGCGACCATGGCCTCACGAGCTTCCGGGCGGAGCGGTGCCGTCGCGTTGTAGTCGAGATAGGCGCGCTCGGTCATGCGATACTCAAGCTGGCGGCGGTTGACCGCCCGTTAGCGCTTGCACGAGCCCCCGTCGCGCATGCTATGAAGCGCGACCCGAAGATGGGATGGCTCCAAACGCGGCGGCGTGCTGCGGCACACCTGTTTGGAACAGTTCTAAACTTACGTTTTCTATAGGATTCCCAGGCGGCGGAGTCAAGTTTTTGCGGCGACGGCCGGGCTTTCGTTTCCCTCTCGTCTGCCTCAAGTCTCCCCCTCGCCGTTGAAACGTCGTTTTGAGGTCTGTGGTTCATGCCCGAGGTGAATATCAGCGGCCCCGCGGGGCGCATCGAAGCCCGCTATCATCACAACGGAGCGCCCAACTCGCCCGTCGCGCTGATCCTGCATCCCCACCCGCAATTCGGCGGGACGATGAACAATCAGGTCGTTTATCACCTATATTACGCCTTCCAGCGCCGAGGCTTCTCGGTCTTGCGCTTCAACTTCCGCGGCGTGGGCCGGAGCGAGGGGCTGTTCGACAACGGCCCGGGCGAGCTCGCGGACGCCGCGACCGCGCTCGACTGGATGCAGGCCTACAATGCGGACGCGGCGTCTTGTTGGATCGCGGGCGTCTCCTTCGGTTCCTGGATCGCCATGCAGCTCTTGATGCGGCGCCCGGAAGTGGAGGGCTTCGTTTGCGTGGCGCCGCCCGCGAGCCTCTACGACTTCACCTTTCTTGCCCCCTGTCCGTCATCGGGGCTCATGGTGAACGGAGCCAAGGACCGCGTGGTGCCGACGGAAGCGGTACGCGGCCTCGTAGACCGCCTCAAGACGCAAAAGGGCATCGTGGTCGAGCACGCCGTGGTGCCGGATGCCAACCACTTCTTCGAAGGCCGCATGGATGGGCTGATGGAGGTGGTGGACGCTTATCTCGACAAGCGTCTCGGCAAGCGAAAGAAGCGCGATTCGGCGGCTTAGCGCGCTCTCGTATCAGGCTGGATCGCGACAGCGCTCGGCGGCGCAAGCGACAAGCGTCGCGAGACCGCGCTTCCCCTTCCGTGCAATCTTGCCGCAAACCTGATACAGGCTGTTGCCCGCCTTCGCGGGCTCGCCGCTTCAGGACTTCGCCTCTCTCGCGCGGACTATCCGGCCTCGCCATGACCAAGCGCAAATCGGAGTTTCTGCACGAAATCGAGGCCCGCGGTTATCTGCACCAGGTGACCGACGCAGCCGGTCTCGACGCACTCGCCAAAGCGGGACCGCTCACCGGCTATATCGGCTTCGACTGCACGGCGCCAAGTCTGCACGTCGGCAATCTGCTCGGGATCATGATGCTGCGCAAGCTGCAACAAACCGGGCACCGGCCGATCGTCTTGATCGGCGGGGGCACCACCAAGGTGGGAGACCCTTCGGGCAAGGACGAGGCGCGCAAGCTCTTAAGTGATGCCGAGATTGCCGCCAACATCGTCGGTATTCAGTCGGTGTTCGCGAAATTCGTGGGCTTCGGCCATAGCGCCACCGACGCGATCCTAATCAATAACGCTGATTGGCTCGACCGGCTCAACTATATCGAGTTCCTGCGCGACTATGGCCGCCATTTTAGCGTCAATCGCATGCTGAGCTACGACTCGGTGAGGCTCAGATTGGATCGCGAGCAGCCGCTGAGCTTCATCGAGTTCAATTACATGGTGCTGCAGGCTTACGATTTCGTCGAGCTCCGTCGCAGAGAAGGCTGCCGCCTGCAGATGGGCGGCTCGGATCAATGGGGCAACATCGTGGGCGGCATCGAGCTCGGGCGCCGTACCGACGGCATCGAGCTATTCGGCCTCACCACCGCCCTTTTGACCACGGCATCGGGCGCCAAGATGGGTAAGACCGCCGCGGGCGCCGTCTGGCTCAATCCCGACATGCTGTCCCCGTACGACTATTGGCAATATTGGCGGAACATCGAGGACGCCGATGTCGGGCGCTTCCTCAAGCTGTTCACCGAACTCCCGCTCGAGGAGATCGCAAGGCTCGAACGGCTAAAGGGCGCAGAGCTCAACGAGGCGAAGAAAATCCTTGCGACCGAGACCACGGCGCTGCTGCACGGCCGCGAAGCCGCCGACCGCGCGGCCGAAACCGCTCGGGCCACCTTCGAGCAAGGCACTATCGCGGAAACGCTGCCGACCTTCGAGCTACCACGTGCCGAGCTTGAGAAAGGTTGGGGCGTGCTGACCGCCAATACTCATGTCGGCTTCGTGTCTTCGACCAGCGAGGCGCGCCGCCAGGTCAAGGGGGGCGGGCTTAAGGTGAACGATGAGACCATCACCGACGAGAAGCGGTTACTCACGCTCGCCGACCTCACCCCGGAAGGGGTGATCAAACTCTCGCTCGGCAAGAAGCGGCATGTGCTGATTAGGCCCGTGTAACGCAGCCGTTAGCGGGCAGGCACGGCCATGTCGAAATCAGATGAGGAGGAGACCGAGTCCGGCGCCGGCCCGCGGAACTCGAAGATTTGCCGGAAGATGCCGGGGGTCAGCACCGACATCGGATTGACAAGCACGGCGGGGTCCTCGAGCTTGCCCTGGATGGCGAAGGTGATACCGACCACGCCCTCCCCCTGGCGTCCAACGAAGATCCCGCCCAGGACCGGGATAGCTCCAAGCGCCGAGTTCAAGCCATAGAGAGGCACGTAGGTGCCGCCGAGATCGACAGTGTGCGCCTTGAAGTTGACGCCGCCGCGCATGGTGGCGCCGAGGACGGGCCCATTCATATAGGCGTCCTTCAATAGGAACTGCCCCTTGCCCACCGCGAAGGGCGCACGCAGCTGGTTGAAGGCGAGCCGCGTTTGCACCGCGTGCTGCTTATGGGTACCGAAGGCGGCTTCCGAATGCGGATCGGACAGGACGTCGGTCACCACGGAGTCGCCGAGCAACACAAAGTCACGCGCCCACAACGTCCCACTCTTGGTGCCGGCCTCGCCCGCGTCGAGGTTGACCTCCAGCGTGGCCTCGCCGCCATCGACCCGGGGATAGAAGCCGACGAGGCGGAACGCTGCCCCAGCATCGTGGGCCTCGGCCTTGATCACCCGCGCACTATTGCCAGTGTCCAGCCGCACGGCCATAGGCGCGTTGCCGTTCAACTGCCCCTTGGCGTCAAGCGCAACCAACCGTCCGTCGCGCTTCTTCATGCTCATTTGTACGTCCTGAACCGCGGTATCGTAATACCCGACCACCGTGCCGATGCGCGCGGTGAGGTCGATGTCGAATTGGTTGTTGGGGTCAGGCGGCGCATCGTCGGACAGCTGTCCTGCGGAGAACAGGGACTGGAAGAACTGTTTGCCGTCATAGCTTGACCCGTGCGCTTCGACGGCGAGCACGCCGCCCTCCTTCACGGCTGCGGTGATCTCCACATGGGTAATGGAGTCGAAGGAGAAATCGGAGAAGTAGAAGGACTTCAGATGCTGGTTCTGATCGAGGGACACGGAGCCGTCGATGGCGATGTCGTCGCCGAAGATTTTCATGTTCTTGAGATCGGTCGCGCCATCAGCGGCGGTATCAATATCGAACTGGATGGTAGCGGGGCGACCCTTCGGCTTGGTCCAACCCATATTGCCGAAGATCAGCTGTGTATCGGTAAGGTCGGCCTGCATGCTCATCGCCTGAGCGCCTTTCGCGTCTCGTACGATTGAGAGGGTGACCGGCAACGGACCCCGCAACAGGTGGGAGACCTTGATGCCGAGCTTGTCGCGCGCCGCCTCGTCAAGCACGCCGGTAATCCTGATCGGCGGCTGGCGATCGTCGGTCGCATCGAAGATGCGTTGCCAGGTGAGCCTCGCAGGCACCCCCTTGATGAGGATATCGCCCTTGGCATCGACCGCCTGCTCGGTGACGTTCACATCGAGACTGCCGCCTTCGACGTCGATCTTGCCGATCACACCCGACGCGATGGCATTGTCCAGTCGCGCTGTGCCGCGAAGCTTGATTTCGCTGAACTGAAGATTCTCGTGCACCGGCAACGTAACGGTGAACCCACCCTCGGCGGTGCCGCCAAAAAAATCCGGCTTGAGACCCACAGTCCGCATATAGCCTAGCGGCTCTTGGTCGAGCAACCGCAACGCCGTCGCCGTCGCGCCATTCGCCTTGAAGGTGATCTCGCCCTGCGCCGGGTTTTGACGCAAATCCGGGATGTAAAATCGTCCATCAGACAGCGCGAGCTTTTGCCCCGATGGCAGCGTAATCTTTCCTTCCGGAATGTCGACGGCGAAGGTCGTCCCTGACAGCGCCAGCGCAGCTCCCCCGGTCACAACCGGAGGCATCTTGTCGAGGTAGGTGATGCTGAGGCCCGCAAGATCGAGCTGCACGCTCACGGCCTCGGGTGCAAGCTCGCCCCCCTGACGCGCTTGCGCGAGCTCGCCTGGCCCTAAGGAGACATTGACCTTGCCGCCAAGGACGCGTCCGCCATGCACGCTCTCTCCAGCCCATTTCCGCGCATCGCCGGCCAGGAATTTTGGCCAAAACTGCTTGAGCGTGTCGAACGGCATCGCGCTCACCTGACCGGTGAGATGCACCTCCGGCGAGCCGGGCGCATCGGTGATGTTGCCCGCAAGCTCGATCGAGGCGGCGCCGGCGCGAATGACGAAGCGGGATAGGTTGACGCGCCCAGTATCGGGCGCGATATTGCCCTCCGCAGACCATTCATCGACTTTGATCGGAGCAAGGCCGAACTCCTCAGCTGCCAGCACGGCATTGTTGGCCTTGAGCTTGAAGTCCCAGGCCGACGGCGAGCCGTTCGCCTCCCATCCAACCGCATGGAACGCGCCGCTGATAGTAGCGCTGCTCTTTCCCCATTTCAGGGTCGAGGGCTCGATCTCCACCACCTGGTCGCCCTCGCGATAGCGCACATGCAGGTCGCCATGGTCTATCCGCATTGCGTTCAACGGATCCCAAGGGGGCGTGATGGCGCCGTGATCCATGTTGAGCTTCGCCTCCGCGGCAATGAACTCGCCCGATTTCGACAGCTCGAAACTCGTCTCGCCGGTGACTGGGATGTCGAGAACTTTGAGCAAGGCCATGCCGGGAAAATTGTCCGCCAACCCTGAGGGCACGAGACCCTTGATCAGGGCGGTGACATTCAAAGTCTGACGGAGCAAGCGCTGCTCGGTGCGGACTTCGAGCTGCCAATCGCCTTTCTTCGAGGCGACGTTAGCTTGGCCCAACAGAATGCTGCGTTGGTTCTGGTGCTCGAGGTCGATGGAGAAGTCGGGGACCTGCCAGGAAGTCTGCGTACCATGCTGGTCGAGAACGACCAGGGCATCCTTGACCCCGAATCGGGTTAGATAGGACGTGTTGCCGCGGCGGGCGCGCTCGAACACGTCGGCGATGGTACGAGTGACGTCGAGCTCGCGCCCTGCGAGACCCCCAGAAATCCCTTTGGCCTGTTTGCTGATGACGGTCTCGAGCGCGGATGGCTGGGGCGCGGCCACCGGTTGCAGCTCTTGCTCGGAGAAAGAGCCACGGAACAACGCGTCGCCGTCGCCACTCGTAGGCCGCGAGAAGCTCAAGGCGAGACCCTGTTCGGACGTATAGAACAACAGCAACCGGGGGCCGATGAAGTCGACGCTTCCCGGAGCGATGCGACCGCCGAGAAGGGCGGCCCCGCTCATGCCAATGGCCGCGAGCGGCGCCTGGGCGACGATCGAATCGTTGGAGTCCATGAGACGGATGTTGCGGAGCCGGAAAAGCACGCCCGGTCCGTCCGGGGAGCGCTGCAGGATCGCGTCATCGATCTTCACATGTAGGTCGGACAGCTGTCCGTTGATCGCCTCCTCGATTGCGGGCACGAGCGTCGGAAGAGAGATCGGGCCCCGGCTGAGACGGCCGTAGCCGCCGACGATGGCGATGAGCCCTACAACCAGAATGCCCGCGAATATCTCGCGGCAGACATGCGCGCCCCGCGACGAGAATTTCCTGAACTCGAGTTGGATGGGCTTGGGTACGCGCCGGATCAGGCTTCGTCCGCGTGCCGGCAAGGTCAGCAGAGCTTTGCGGCCTTCTGCCAACTTGTCCAGGACACCTGCGATCGGCTCGTTCATGGAGTCTCGGCTCGAAGGGCCATCCTGGCGCTCATGATAGCTCGTGCGGCAAGCACAGGCAGCCATGAGCGTTTGCGGCGGCCTGCCTGTTGCAGACGATGCCGCGGTCGGCTCATGGCGTTTTTTGCGGCATCCCCCCTACACAAACCCCCATCACCAAGCCTCGATGCCAGGGTGAGCGATGACAGGGTTAAAGTCTGAGCATATGAGCCACGAAAGTCGGCCAAAGGAAGGCGGTCTGCTGGGCCAAGATGGGCCCTTGCGCATCTCCCCACTCACGGCAACTGCCGAGAGAAGCAGCATGACAAGCTGGGGGCAAGGCGGTACTCTGCGCTTTGACCGCGGGGCGGCGTCGCAATAGGCTCTGTGTGCGGTTTTTGTAGTGCTCGGAGCGAGCGACTTACGTTTTTTGGCGCTCCGGGTTAAGTGTCGCTGGGGGAGGTATCACGTATGTTCACCAAAAAGCCGGAGCGCGAGGGCGATGCGTTACCCAGGATGGGCGAACGCCTGGCGAGCAGCGGCGAGAGCGCGACGCCTTTTGCTGACCGTCCGCCAAGCTATGCGAGGAGTTCGAGCCCGAGCAAGCTCGTGCCGTCGATCATCGGCGAGGACCTGACCATCACGGGCAATGTGGTGTCGAAGGGCGAGATCCAGATTGATGGCGAGATCCAGGGCGACGTCGAATGCGGGTCGCTCCTGCTCGGCGACAAGTCGCAAGTCGTGGGCAGTGTGGTCGCGGAGGACGTGGTGGTGCGCGGCCGGATCGTCGGCTCGATCAGGGGCCTCAGGGTCACCCTGCAGGCGCAGTCCCATGTGGAAGGCGACATCTATCACCAAAGCTTGGCGATCGAGCAAGGAGCCTATTTCGAAGGCAAGTCACGCCGCTCCGACGACCCAATGTCGGCAACCAAATCGCCGACGGCAAAGCCCGAGGCGGGCGCGGCCGACAAAGCCCCCCACAGCGAGGCGCGTCCCGAAAAGCCGATGGCTTTTGAGAGGCGGGCGGAGCGGTCGTCGGGCCTGCAGTCCTCAAGCCAGCCGGGCACTTCGAGCTCGCAGACGCGCGCGGCCGAATAGCGGGCCGCGCAGACGTTTTCAGGATGTCGATTGCGCAGGGCCGCGCCAACTGGGGCTCATACCTTGGCGTCGCTATGGATGCGCTCGGCTAGCGCCGCCTCGATGAAGCGATCGATGTCCCCATCGAGCACCGCGCTTGGATTGGTGCTCTCCACGCCCGTGCGCACATCCTTCACGAGCTGATAGGGCTGCAGCACGTAAGAGCGAATCTGGTGGCCCCAGCCAATGTCCGACTTGGCGGCGGCGGCGGCTTGCGCCTCCTCCTCCCGCCGCTTCAACTCCGCCTCATACAGACGCGCGCGCAGCATGGCCCACGCCGTGGCGCGGTTTTTGTGCTGCGACCGTTCGTTCTGACACTGCACGACGATGCCGGTCGGCAGATGCGTGAGGCGAACGGCGCTGTCCGTGGTGTTGACATGCTGGCCGCCGGCGCCGCTTGAGCGATAGGTGTCGATGCGCACGTCCTTCTCGTCGATGTCGATGGCGATGGTGTCGTCGATGGCCGGATAGACCGAGACCGAGGCAAAGCTCGTGTGCCGCCGCGCATTGGAATCAAATGGGGAGATGCGCACCAGGCGGTGGACACCGGACTCGGTCTTCAGCCAGCCATAGGCGTTGACACCCTTGACCAGGATGGTGCCGGACTTGATACCCACCTCCTCGCCTGGATGCTCGCCGATGATCTCGACCTTGTAGCGCCGCGCTTCGGCCCAGCGGATATACATGCGCTCGAGCATCTGCGCCCAGTCTTGGCTCTCGGTGCCACCGGCCCCCGCATGAATCTCGACATAGGTGTCGTTGGCATCGGCCTCACCGGAAAGCAGCGCCTCGACCTCGCTCGTATGCGCTGCTTGGCGGAGCCGCTTCAGCACGCTCTCGGCTTCCGTGACGACGGCCTCGTCTCCCTCTTCCTCGCCAAGGGCGACAAGCTCGACGTTATCGTCGAGCTCGCGGGTAAGGCGCGCGAAAGCCGAGAGGGATGCCTCAAGCTGCTGCCGCTCGCGCATCAGCCCCTGCGCGCGAGCAGAATCGTTCCAGAAGTTGGGAGCTTCGACCTCGCGGTCGAGCGCGGCTAGACGCTCCTTCGCCCGGTCGGGGTCAAAGGTGCCTCCTGAGCAGGGCCAAGGACTCTCTGATGTCGTTGACGACCGCCTCGGTTTCAGCGCGCATGGGTTTTCTCTTCACAGAAAGGATGGGGGTAAGCCGGGAAATAATTAAAGATCCTGGCCAACGGACTTTACCGTGTAAGGGTCTCGTCTAGTACAGGCCACCGGTGCCCGATGTCAAAGCTCGGTCGTTACCGGGGCCAGGGAACACCCTGGCCGGTGGCCGCGGTGGCGGTGGTCCCGCCGCGGGTCCTGCCATGGGTCCCGGCATTCTGGTCCGGCGCCGGCGGCTGACCCAAATCATCACCACCCATCGCTTCGCCCCCCTCGCCCAGATCGCTCACGACCGAGCCGGACGGTTCCTGACCGGGCTTGAAGGCCTCCATGATGGCCGTCTTGTCACCAGGACCCGCTGGCAAGCCGGTCTTGAGGTTGACGCGCACGAGATTGATGCCGGGCGGCGCCCGGAACGGGATCGGGGGCTGATCGGCGAGCGCGATCTTGAAGAAGTCGCGTACCACCGGTGCGGAGACGTTGCCGCCCGTCTCGCCATGGCCGAGGGGTGCTGGATTGTCGAAGCCAATGAACACGCCGACCACGAGGTCCGGAGTGAAGCCGATGAACCAGGCATCCTTCTCGTCATTCGTGGTGCCCGTCTTGCCAGCAATTGGTCGGTCCAGGACCTTGAGCTTCTGGGCGGTGCCACGCTGGATAACGCCTTCCATGATGTGGATCATTTGATAGGACGTCAGCGGATCGATGATCTGCTTGCGATCGTCGACGAGTTCCGGCTCGTCTTGGCCGGTCCACTCCCTTGCCACGCAATTGGTGCAGTCCCTATCGTCATGCTTCCAAATGGTGCGGCCGTAGCGGTCCTGAATGCGGTCAATCAACGTGGCCTTTACCTGCTTGCCGCCGTTGGCGATCATCGAATAGCCGGTCGCCAGCCGAAGCAACGTGGTTTCGCCGGCGCCGAGCGCCATGGAGAGCGCCGGCATCAGATTATCATAGACGCCAAACCGCCGCGCATATTCAGTGATGATCGGCATGCCCATGTCGTTGGCGAGTCGGACAGTCATCAGGTTCCGCGAGTGCTCGATGCCGAAGCGCAAGGTCGAGGGGCCAGCTGCCTCGCCGGCTTCATAGTTCTTCGGCTGCCAAGGCGGCATGCCTGGCCCCTGATCGATCGAGATCGGGCCGTCGACGATGATGCTCGCGGGCGTATAGCCGTTGTCGAGCGCCGTCGAGTAGATGATGGGTTTGAAGGACGAGCCCGGCTGGCGCCGCGCCTGGATGGCGCGGTCGAACTGACTTGCCGCGAAGCTGAAGCCGCCGACGACAGCAAGCACGCGGCCGGTATGGGGATCCATCGCCACGAGCGCGCCACCTACGTCAGGCACCTGCTCGAGCGACCACTGATTCTTCATGTTGTCCTGCGCGTCCTTCGGCTCGCGCGGGGCGACATAGATGACGTCGCCTGGCTTTAGCACGTCGGAGACGACGCGCGGGCGCGCGCCCATTCCGATTTTCAACTTCGGACGCGCCCATTGCATCTCGCTAAAGGGGATCTCGCCCTGCTCGCGGGTCTTTTCGAGTTCGCCCGTGGAGGTGCGATTGGGGCGCAAGCCTATTACCGCCTTGTCCTTGGAGGAGTTGAGTACGACGGCAAGCCGCCAGGGGTCGATATCCGACCAGACATTCATGGCGGCCAGCGTCTTGCCCCAGTCACCCTTGAGGTCAATCTTCTTCACCACGCCGCGCCAACCATGGCGATGATCATAAGCAACCAGTCCATCCACCAGGGTCTTGCGGCCGATGCGCTGCAGCGTGGGATCGAGCGTCGTGCGGACGGACAGGCCGCCGCCATAGAGCTTGTCCTCGCCGAAGAGATCGAGGATGTCGCGACGCACCTCCTCGGCGAAGAATTCCGAGGCCAAGATTTTGGGACCGGTCTGACGCACCGTGACGCCGAGCGGCTCCGCCTTGGCGGCTTCGCCTGCGTCACGGGTGACGAAGCCATTCTCGACCATGCGATCGATCACCCAGTTGCGGCGAGCGACAGCTCGCTCGGGAAATTTGAACGGGTTGTAGTTGGAAGGCGCCTTGGGCAGCGTGGCGAGATAGGCGCAATCGGCAAGGCTGAGCTCCGGTAGCGATTTGTCCCAGTAGGTCTGGGCCGCAGCGGCGACACCATAGGCGCCCGCGCCGAGATAGATCTCGTTCAGGTAGAGCTCGAGGATCTGCTCCTTGGTGAAGGCGCGCTCGATGCGGATGGCGAGAATCGCCTCCTTCAACTTCCGCTCGATGGTCTGGTCGCTCGTGAGCAGAAAGTTCTTGGCCACCTGCTGGGTGATGGTCGAGGCGCCCACCTTGTGGCCACCGGACTGCATGCTGCTCAAATTGGTGACGGCGGCGCGCAGGATGCCCTGAATGTCAAGACCGCCATGCTGATAGAAGTTCTTGTCTTCGGCGGAGATGAACGCCTGGATGACCCGGTCGGGAACGGCGGTGAAAGGGACGTAGATTCGCCGCTCGCGCGCGAACTCGGCGATCAGACTGCCGTCGTCGGCGTGGATGCGGGTCATCACCGGAGGCTCGTATTTGGCGAGCACCTCGTAGTCCGGCAGATCCTTGGAGACCTTCCACAGCACGAAGCCTGCAGCGCCTGCGATGGCGACGAACACGATCATCCCGGCGGCAAACACAAAACCTAGGAAGCGCAGCAAGAAGCCGCCGCGACGCCGACGCCGCCTTTCCTCGGGCGGCTTGATGGGAGCCGTAATGTCCATACTTTCCGTCCCGTCCACGGTGTTCTAAAGGTGCGGAGCGCCCGGGACAACCCTAGCCAACATTATGGCAACAAAACGCTTCGCTCGCCCGAAATCGTGGATCACCCGAGGGCAATTCCGGCTGGAAAGTGGCGGCGTCAGAACGGCGTACGCGCGACACGCCGCGCGAAGTATCCGTCGATGGCGGTCGCCACCGATTTCGCCATGGTGTTGCGCCAGGTCTCATCCTTGAGCTGCTTTTCGTCGTCCGGATTGCTCAAGAAGCCGAGCTCGAGTAGCACCGAGGGCACGTCCGGGGCCTTGAGCACGCGGAAGCCCGCCGATTTGAGTGACTTGGTGTGCAAATTGCCGGCGAGTTCGCCCACCATGGACCGGGCAAAAATCACCGAACGATTCTGCGTCTCGCGCTGAGCGAGGTCAATCAGGATATTCGCCACCACCTCGTCGGACTCGCTCGGCAGATCGACCCCCGCGATGGCATCGGAGAAGTTCTCCTTGGCGGCGAGCTCCTTCGCCTCATCGTCGGACGCCTGCTCCGACAAGGTATAGACCGTGGCGCCGCTCGCTTCGTCCGCGCGCTTGGGAAACGCATCGGCGTGGATCGAGAGGAACAGGCTTGCGCCTTTTTGCTTGGCGAACTCCACACGCTCGCGCAGGGCCAAGAAGGTGTCGTCCTCACGGGTGAGATAAACCTTATAGCGCCCGTCGGCTTCGAGCCGCGCTTTCAACGTCTTGGCGAAAGCGAGCACGACCTCTTTCTCCGTGGTGCCGCTCGCGCTCATGGTGCCGGGATCCACGCCCCCGTGGCCGGGATCCAAAATCACGACCGGCGTGCCATCGGCCAGCTGAGCGGCCTCGGGAGCGGCGACCGTCCCCTCGCTTGGCGGGGCGTTTTTGGTTTCGCGGAGCTTGGCGAGAAAGGTTTCTCGGTCGGTGGGAACCAGGTCCACGACGAGGCGTGCGGGCTGGTCGGGCTGTGCATCGAGCACAAAAGCCTTGTCGATGAGGAAGGGACCGTCGACGTCAATGACGACGCGCGACTTGCCCGGCGCGAAGAGACCGAAGCGATAGCCGGTGACGAGGCCTCGCTTCTCCTTGCCGAGGCCAGCAGGCATCTGGAAAGCCACATCGGGGAGATCGACGATCACCCGGTAGGGGTCGCCAAGGGCGAAGACGCTGACATCGACCTTCCTCGACAGGTCGGCGATGAACCGCGTGCGCTTCGCGTCGCCGGCCAGCCGGGCATCGTTGGCGATGGTTGGCTTGGGCGCGGCGCTGGCGGCGGGCAAAGTTCCACCCAGCGCGGCCAAGGCGAGCGCCAGCAGCAGCCCCCATGACGGCTTCCACCCAATCGGACTTACGTCTTTTTCCACTGCCGGCCCTTAACCCCCGCACTTTGCGCTCCTGGCGCGCCGCTTGTCGGACTACCGCCAGCCAATCAACGCAAAACCCGCCATTTTCGTGCAAATCTTATCGAGCGCTGGTTAAGCGAAGCTTGTGACGCTTTGGCGGCGACGGGACTTGCCAAATCTGTCGGCAAGCACGTAATAAGGGATGGCTCTCCAAAGAGAGCTCGCCTCAGCCCTGGAACGCCAAAGGCAAAATGGGCATCGGCAGATGATTTGCGCGTCCGGCCTCATACAAAGCGGCCGGGACGCGAAGGACGGCGGCTAGGTGAGAGACGACCCACCGTTCTTGAGCTTCTCAGGCCGCAGCCTCGGCGCGGCAGTTGAGGATTTGCGATGCAAATTCAAGGCATAGGACTAAGCCTTCGGCAAAGCACGGCTTTGTCAATTCCGCCAATGGGATGCGGCGCGACGTGGCTTATTCGAAGCGGTCGCGACAGGCAGCCTTCTATGCGTCATCGCAGCGAATCGTGGTCTATTCATCATTGGCGCGCGCGGGGGTTGAGTGCTTCGGTGCGGCGGCTTTCTGCCCCGCCCCTCCAGCCCCCCGCGGCGGAGAACAATCAACATGCTAAGCAAAATGCTAATCGATGCGGCGCATCCGGAGGAAACCCGGGTCGTCGTAGTAAAGGGTAGTCGCGTAGAGGAATTCGATTATGAATCAGCAAATAAAAAGCAGTTACGCGGGAATATCTATCTCGCCAAAGTTACCCGGGTCGAGCCGTCTCTGCAGGCGGCCTTCGTGGATTACGGTGGCAACCGCCATGGCTTCTTAGCTTTTTCCGAAATTCATCCAGACTATTATCAAATTCCTGTCGCTGATCGTCAGGCCCTGCTTGAAGCTGAGGCTGAGGAGGAAAGCCGCGCCAGTGCGGCCGAGGCCGCAGAGGACGAGGAGGCCGCCGCCGGGCGCCGCCGTGGGCGACGTGGCCACGGGCGTCAAGAGCCGTTCGAGAGAAAAGCCGGAGGCAGCGCGGACGCAGCTGGAGGCGCGAGCCGAGCTCAGTCCGAAACAGTTGGCCAAGCGCTTGAAACCGAAAGCGAAAAGGCGGAACCCGAAACCGGGAGCATGGCGCTTGAGGCGAGCGAGCTGCTCCACGAGGTCTCGGAGCCCGCGCAACGCTCTGGCGGAATCGACGAGTCTGAGCCGGATGAGCCCTCCGAAGCGAAGTCCCCCCAGGAGGAGGACGACGAAGCCGAAGCGGGTGAGACCATCGGTCAGCCGGTCGGGGTCGCCGAGGGCAATGGCGACGCCGTGGCCGAGACCGTCGAATTGGTGGGCTCGGAGGACGCGCTAGAGGAGGTCCCCGAGCGGGCACGACGCCGACGCGGTCGCCCCTACAAAATCCAAGAAGTCATTCGCCGCCGCCAGATCATCCTCGTGCAGGTGGTGAAGGAGGAGCGGGGCAATAAGGGTGCCGCGCTCACGACCTATCTGTCGCTTGCCGGCCGCTACACCGTGCTCATGCCAAACACGGCGCGGGGCGGCGGCATCTCCCGCAAGATCACCCAACCCACCGACCGCAAGCGGCTGCGCGAGATCGCTGGCGAGCTCGAAGTGCCCGAAGGCATGGGCCTCATCATCCGCACCGCCGGCGCGCAACGGACCAAGACCGAGATCAAGCGCGACTACGACTATTTGTTGCGCCTGTGGGAGACGGTCCGCGACCTTACGCTTAAATCGACGGCCCCTGCCCTCGTCTATGAGGAAGGCAGTCTGATCAAGCGGTCGATTCGCGACCTCTACAACAAGGACATCGACGAGGTGCTGGTCGCAGGCGACGACGCATATCGCGAGGCCAAGGACTTCATGCGGATGCTCATGCCGAGCCATGCCAAGAACGTGAAGCCCTACAAAGAGCCGGAGCCCATCTTCATCCGCCACCAGGTGGAGCGTCACCTCGCCGCGATGTTCTCGCCTCAGGTCGTGCTGAAGTCGGGCGGCTATATCGTGATCAACCAGACCGAGGCGCTCGTCGCCATCGACGTCAATTCCGGCAAGGCCACGCGCGAGCACAATATCGAAGACACCGCGCTCAAGACCAATCTCGAAGCGGCCGAGGAGATTGCGCGGCAGCTCCGCTTGCGCGACCTCGCGGGACTGATCGTCATCGACTTCATCGACATGGACGAGCGTCGCAACAGCCGGCTCGTGGAACGGCGGCTCAAGGAATCCTTGCGCAATGACCGCGCCCGCATCCAGGTCGGCCGCATCAGCCATTTCGGGCTCATGGAAATGTCGCGCCAGCGCCTCCGCACCGGCATGCTCGAGGGCTCGACCACGGCTTGCCCCATATGCCAGGGCACCGGTGTCGTGCGTTCGATCGAGTCAGTCGCGCTCGATATCTTGCGCTCCATCGAGGACCGTCTCATCACCGATGGCGTGGTGCCGCTCGTCGCCACCACGGCAGTGGATGTCGCGCTTTACATCCTCAATCAGAAGCGCGCGCATCTGAAGGACATCGAACTGCGTTATCAGATTCCCATCACCGTGACCGCCGACGAGGATCTGCACGTCTCGCAATTCGTCATCGAGCGTTCGGCGGAGACGGAGATGGCCAATGGCGGGAGCGCCGTGGTGCATATGGATTGGGTCCATCATCACCCGACAGAGCCGACCCCACCGACTCAGTCGGCGCCGACGGCCGAGGCAGAGGGCGAGCCGGCGCAGCGTCGTTCTCGGCGACGGCGCCGCAAACGCCGAGGGCCCGGTGAGCAGGACCAGGACCGTACCAGGGCCGCTCCGGCGCGTTTCGAGAAGCCAGAATCCGACGAGATGGAGGACGTGGAGCCGACGGCAGAAATCACAGCCAGGGCGCCGGCGGCAAGGACAGGAGCTAGGGGCGAAGCCGGTGGCCAGGCTCGCAAGCCGCGCCGCAGGGGGCGCCGCGGTGGGCGCCGCGGCAGGACCGGGCTGCAGCCCGAGCGCGCGCCCACCGAAGCGGGCGCCCCGCAGACACCCGGTCGAGGCGACGAAGCCACGCGTGGCGAACGCGCGCGGGACGACGCGCCGACCGGGCCGAGCGAGAAGGCCGCGCCTCTCGAAAGCCGGCCGGAGGCCCAGCCGCGCAATGGCGATGGGCGCCAGGAACGCCCCGCCAGGGAGCAAGGGCCGGACTTCAGCGCAGTACCGGCAACCGAGCAGTCATTGGCAGGTTCGGACGTCGGAGGCGAAGGCGAAGCCGAGGTCGGGCCACGGCGCCGCGGTTGGTGGCAGCGCTAAATGCGTTTGCCCATCTTGACGCGAATTGACTTCCTCGCTCCACTAAGGTGAGGGGGTCGATTGTCCAATAGAGAGCCGGTGAGCCCTTTACCCGCATCTTCGGCACGACCTCTCCACCAAGCGAGAGGTAAAGAACGAGCCTCCTAGGTGGGCGCTAAATTTGCTCACTTTAGCCAGCTCTTGATGCGCCGTGCAGCCTCGCGCATGGCTGCATGCCGCCCCGCATAGCAGAGCCGCACATAGGTGCCGCCGCGGTCGGGATCGAAGTCGATCCCGGGCGTGATGGCAACGCCAATCTTCTTGAGCATGGACTTAGCGAAGGCGGTGCTGTCGGAGGTTAGCTCGCCCACATCGGCATAAAGATAGAAGGCACCATCGGCGGGGAGAATGTCCCCAAGGCCCGCCCCCGACAGCTCATTAAGCAGGAGCGCCCGGTTGGCTGCATAGCCGGCCTTGATCGCCTCGAGCTCCTCGATGGCGTCGAAGGCGCCGAGCGCCGCGGCTTGCGAGATGGCGGGCGGCGAGATGTAGAGGTTCTGGGCAAGCCGCTCGATTGGGCGAACGAGCCCGTCCGGCACCACGAGCCAACCCACCCGCCATCCCGTCATGCTGAAATATTTGGAGAAGCTGTTGACGACGACAGCCGCGTCCCACGCTTGCAACGCCGTTTCCGCCGGCGCGTCATATTCGAGCCCGTGATAGACCTCGTCCGAGATCAACCACAGGGACTTGCGCCGGCAGGTCTCGGCGAGCTCCTTGAGCCGTGTCCCTACCGCCATGGTGCCAGTGGGATTATTCGGGCTTGCCACCAGAACGCCACCTACCCCGCTCATACGCTCGACATCGGCGGCACTCGGCATCCAGCGCCCGTGCGCGCCGGTCGCAATCAACGCGGGGGTCACGGCGAGCGCCTTCAGGATCTGGCGGTAGCAGGGATATCCCGGCGAGGGCAATGCAAGCGCCGCGCCGGGATCAAGAAGAGCGAGAAAGACTAGGACGAAGCCGGCCGAGGAGCCGGCGGTCACCACGATGCGCTCGGGGGTAACGCTCACCCCATAGCGCTCGCTATAATAGCATGCGATGCGCTCCCTGAGCTCCGGAAGTCCAAGGGCTTCTGTGTAGCCCAGTCGATCATTGGCGAGTGCCACGCGCGCCCGCTCACGGGCCGCAAGCGGCGCAGGCGTGGCGGGTTGGCCTACCTCCATATGTATGATGTCCTCGCCTTCGTCCGTGCGCGCATTCGCCTCCGCCATCAAATCCATGACGATGAAGGGATCGATCTCGCTGCGGAGTGCAAGCGGACGGGGTAACGGAGCGGCGCCGGGCCGGGTCAAGGCAACCTCACATGCGCAAGCCGAGCTCGCATTTTCTTGATGCCACGAAGATGGTTGTCAATTTGTCGCCGCATTCGAAGCCAATCACTCCACGTTAAGGCAAAGATGTGGCCGGGGCGACGACAGAGCATTTGGCGAATTCCTGTAAGCGGTGAGGCTAGCCGAAGCGTTCGCGACGGGGGGGCCTGCACGTGGACACGGACGTGCCCAGGCCCAACACCGGGCGCCTTTGCCTCGCCTCCGCAAAGCTCTTACAATTGAGCTGACCCATGTCTGCCCTGGCCTCATTCGTTAATCTCAACACACGTCGGCGGCTTCGTACCGCGGCCGTGGCCGGCTTGGCCATCGCGCTTGTCAGCTCGACCTCGGCAGAGGCCGGGGGCCTCATCCGCGACGCCGAAACAGAGGCGCTGATCCGCGCTTACGCCAAGCCCATCTTCGACGCTGCCGGTCTCGGCTCGCAGGGCATCGAGATCCACATCGTCAATGACCGCAGCTTCAACGCTTTCGTGGTCGACGGCCACAACATGTTCATGCATGCCGGCACCCTGATGACCGCCAAGACGCCCAACCAGGTGATCGGCGTTATCGCGCACGAGAGCGGGCACATTGTGGGCGGCCATTTGGCGAGACTGCGCGGCCAGATTGCAAAGGCGAGGTCGGCGGCGCTTATGCTGCAGATCCTCGGCATCGCCGCTATGGCGGCCGGAGCCTTGGCGGGCGGGGGTGCCGGCGGTATCGGGCAGGCCGGCATGGGGGTCGCCTATGGCGGTCAGGACGCTGCGATGCGTATGGTGCTCGCCTACCAGCAGGACGAGGAATCGTCCGCCGACCAGGCCGGCGTAAAGTTCCTCAACGCCACGCACCAATCGGCCCGCGGGATGCTTGAAGCCTTCGAGACGCTCGCCGGCAAGATGATCGGCATCACCGGCATCAATCCCTTCCTGCAGAGCCATCCCCTGCCGCAACAGCGCCTGGCCCAGCTGCGCGAGCTCGTCATGTCGAGCCCCTATTACAACACGGTCGATCCGCCGGAGCTACAGTTCCGTCACGACCTGATGAAGGCGAAGCTCTTCGGCTTCCTCGATGAGCCGGAGACCGTGTTCAATCGCTATCCTCAGAGCGATCAGACGTTGCCTGCGCTCTATGCGCGGGCGATAGCCACCTATCGGCAGTCGGGCGTCCAGGTCGCGCTGCCCCAGCTCGACGCGCTCATCGCGGCCAAGCCGGATTGGCCCTATTTCTATGAGATCAAGGGGCAATTCCTGTTCGAGAGTGGGCGCGTGCAGGAGGCGGCGCCGGCCTTGCGCAAGGCCGTCGAGCTCGCTCCCGACGCGGCCCTCATCCGCATCATGTTCGCGCAGGCTCTCCTCGGCACCCCGACTCCGCAGAATGTGGACGAGGCGATCACCAACCTCCGCACCGCGCTCGCGCGCGAGGATGACTCGGCCATGGGCTATCGCCAACTCGCCTCGGCTTACGCGCGCAAGGCGGAGAAAGCGCCGGGGGCCGTGAAGCAGCAATATCTGGCACAAGCCGAGCTTGCATCAGCCGAGGCCTATTTCTATGAAGGGCAGTTGAAGCTGGCCAAGGCTCAGGCCAAACGTGCGAAAGCGAGTTTCGTCGACGGATCGCCCAACTGGCTCAAGGCCGACGACATCTTAGCCTTCGAAATGCCGAAGACAGAATAAGTGAACCCCCTGGAGACTAAGAGCATGAACCTCAAGTCAGGCCTTGCCACCGCCCTGGTGGCCGCCCTCGTGGCCGCCATCGTAAGCGTCACACTTGTACATTTCATCTATTGGCGCGGAGGCTCTGGTGGCGAGGTCGCCAGTGGGGCCGGAGACGTCGATCAGACGCGCGTGGAATCGATCGTCCGCGATTATCTCCCCAACCATCCGGAAATCCTAGTGGAGATGACGAACGAGCTCGACAAGCGTCAGGCGGCCGAGCAGGCCGCCCAGCAGGAAAAAGTCATCACCGAGAACGCCGACAAGATCTTCCGCTCGCCAATCGCCTTCGTTGCCGGAAACCCCGACGGCGATGTCAGCGTGGTCGAGTTCTTCGACTACAATTGCGGGTTTTGCCGCCGTGCGCTGCCTGATGTGGTCAAGCTCGTCAACGGCGACAACAAGGTCCGCCTGGTTCTGAAGGAGCTGCCCATCTTCGGCGAGGACTCCGAGGACGCTGCCAAGGCCACGCTCGCCGCCCACAAGCAAGGCAAATATTTCGAGATGCATCAGAAACTGTTCACCGAACCGGGCAAGGCCGACAAGGCCAAGGCGCTGGCCGTTGCCAAGGAGCTTGGGCTCGACGTAGCGCAACTCGAAAAGGACATGAGCGATCCATCCATCAAACAGGCGCTGGAGGAGAGCAAGGATCTCGCCCAGAAGCTCAACCTGCAAGGCACGCCGCTTTACCTCATCGGGGACCGCGTTATCGCTGGCGCGCCCGACGACCTTTACGACGAGCTGAAGAAGAACGTCGCGGACGTGCGCGAGAAGGGCTGCAAAGCCACCTGCTGAGGAAGGGCATAGGCGAAGCGTGGGCCGCGCCCTCACGCTTCGTGCATTTTGCTAGGCGCGGGAAAAGCTGATAAATGGTCCGCGGCCCCACTGCCCGGCCGAGCATGCGATGAAATGGGGGCAGCTTCCGCCTGCATTCCTCGCCATGACCAAACCCGTTTACGTGCTCAACGGCCCCAATCTCAACCTGCTCGGATCGCGCGAGCCTGAGGTTTATGGCAAAGAGAGCTTGGAGGACGTGCGGGCCAGATGCGAACGGAAGGCCACAGCACTCGGATTTCCCCTGGATTTCCGCCAGAGCAATCACGAAGGCGAGCTGGTGGCCTGGATTCAGGAGGCCCGCACGGCCGCCTCCGGGCTCATTATCAATGCGGGCGCCTTCACGCACACCTCGATCGCCATGCTCGATGCCCTGCTAGCCTGCAAAATCCCGTCCGTTGAGGTGCACTTGTCCAACATCTTCACCCGTGAGCCCTTCCGCCATCAATCTTATATTTCCAGGGCTGTAAAGGGCGTGATCTGCGGCTTGGGGCCCTTAGGCTACGAGCTCGCCCTCGAGGCGCTCGCCGCGACAATCCACGCCGACAAGACAGGAAGTTAGCGATGGCGAAGAAAGAGACCGGCTTCGACAAGGACCTCATCCGCGAGCTCGCCCAGCTTCTGGACGAGACCGGTCTCAACGAGATCGAGATCGAGCATGAAGGCCAGAAGGTGCGGGTCGCGCGCGGGACCAGGACTGCGGTAGGATCGTTCTCGGGCGATATACCAGCCCCCCGTGACGGCGGCGGAAGGCTAACCAAGCCTGACGAGATCGTCTTCCATCCCGGCACAGTGGCCTCGCCCATGGTGGGCACCGCCTATCGCGGGCCGGAGCCCGGAGCGCCGCCCTTCGTCGAGGTGGGCACGCGCGTGGCGGCGGGCCAGACAGTACTCATCATCGAGGCCATGAAGACCATGAACCAAATCCCCGCTCCCCATGCCGGCACCGTGCTTGCGATTCTGATCGAAGATGGACAGCCCGTCGAATATGGCGAGCCGCTAGCCGTGATCGAGCAAGGTTAGGCACGGCCCTCCTCCAGCATGTTCGACAAGATCCTAATCGCCAACCGGGGAGAGATCGCGCTTCGCATTCAACGGGCCTGCAAGGAGCTCGGTGTCGCCACGGTCGCGGTGCACTCGACCGCCGACGCCGACGCCATGCATGTGCGGCTCGCAGACGAAAGCGTGTGCATCGGGGCGCCCAGGGCGAAGGATAGCTACCTCAACATTCCGCAGATCGTCGCGGCCTGCGAGATCACCGGTGCCGACGCCGTGCATCCGGGCTACGGCTTCCTTGCCGAGAACGCGCGCTTTGCCGAGATCCTGGAAGAGCATGACATCACCTTCATCGGCCCAAGCGCGGAGCATGTGCGGCTGATGGGCGACAAGATCCAGGCCAAGCAGAAGGCCCGCAGCCTCGGCATCCCCCTTGTGCCGGGCTCCGACGGTCCCATTGCCGATTTGGCCGAGGCGCAAAGGCTTGCCGCCGACATGGGCTACCCTGTGCTGGTCAAGGCGGCGGCAGGCGGCGGCGGCCGGGGCATGAAGGTCGCCAACTTAGAGAATGAGCTCGAGTTGGCCATCGCCACCGCCCGCACCGAGGCCAAGGCCGCCTTCGACGACGACACCGTGTATCTGGAGAAATATCTCCAGCATCCCCGCCATATCGAGGTGCAAGTGCTGGGCGATGGCGCCGGCAATGCGATCCACCTGGGTGAGCGCGACTGCTCGTTGCAGCGCCGCCACCAGAAGCTCTGGGAAGAAGCCCTCTCGCCGGCACTCAATACGAGCGAGCGGGAGCGCATCGGCGACACCGTGGCCAAGGCCATGCGCGAGCTGCGCTACCGCGGTGTCGGCACCGTGGAGTTCCTGTATGAGGGGGGCGAATTCTTCTTCATCGAGATGAACACGCGGCTGCAGGTTGAGCACACAGTGACCGAGATGATCACCGGGCTCGACCTCGTCATCGAGCAGATTCGGATTGCGGCGGGCGCCCCCTTGTCACTCCGCCAGGAGGACGTGCGCTTCAACGGCCATGCCATCGAATGCCGCATCAATGCCGAGAACCCGCGCACCTTTAGGCCCTCACCGGGGACGATCACCCATTTCCATCCGCCGGGCGGGCTCGGCGTGCGCGTCGATTCAGGCGCCTATGCCGGCTACACCATTCCCCCCTACTACGACAGTATGATCGGCAAGCTCATCGTGCATGCGCGCACCCGTAATGAGTGCCTGATGCGGCTGAAGCGAGCGCTCGGCGAGTTTGTCGTCGACGGCATCGAGACCACCATTCCCCTGTTCATCTCGCTCATCTCCGAGCCTGACATCGCCAATGGTCTCTATGATATTCATTGGCTGGAGAATCATCTGGCGCGAGGCTAGGGGCGCGAAGAAGACGAGCCATGACCTCCATCGATGACGTCATGATCGAGATCACCCCGCAGGTCCTACTCAAGGCCTATGCTTGCGGCATCTTCCCCATGGCGGAGAGCGCGGAGGATAACGCGCTTTACTGGATCGAGCCGGAGCGGCGCGGAATTCTGCCACTGGACGGCTTGCATGTTCCCAATCGTCTCGCCCGCACCATCCGCCAGGGCGGTTTCAAGGTCAGTTTCGACCATGACTTCGAAGCGGTGATCGAGGGCTGTGCTGCACCTCGCTCAGGACGGCGCAGCACCTGGATCAATGGCCGCATCCGCGGGCTGTATCGTGATCTCTTCGCGCTTGGGCATTGCCACACGGTCGAGGTGTATGAAGGGGACACGCTGATTGGTGGGCTGTATGGCGTACATCTCGGCCGCGCCTTCTTCGGCGAGAGCATGTTCTCGCGCGCCCGTGACGCCAGCAAGATCGCCCTCGTCTATCTCGTGGCGCGGCTAAGATTTGGAGGTTTCGTCCTGCTCGACACCCAGTTCGTGACCGGCCATCTCGCCCGCTTCGGCGCGATCGAGGTGGGCCGCGCCGAGTTTCAGCGGCTCCTCGAGGGCGCGCTTGGCGGAGGCGCCGGCGCTGGGGTTGGGGCCGGGGCCGGGGCTGCCGCCGAGTTCTCGTTGCTCGGCGCTGGAGTCTCGGGCGCCGAGGTCTTGCAGCTCGTGAGCCAGACGTCGAAGACCGGGTGCTCGACCGCGTGAAGCCCAGGGCTCTCGCCGAACATCCAGCCGGTGAAGATGCGCTGGACCTCGCCGTTGAGCTTAATCTCATCCACCTCGACGAAGGCCGCGGTGTGCGGCGGCTCGGTGGGAGGGCGGGAGTCGCACACCCGCGGCGTTACCTTCAAGGCGCCGAACTGCACCGTCTGATTGATCGGTATCTCCAGATGCGAGATGCGGCCGGTCACCTTGTCGAGCGCGGCGAACACGGCGATCGGGTTCTGGATCTTTTCGGCCAGGGCCAAACCGGGGAGGCATGCGCCCGCCACGGCGAACACCGTGGAGATCAGGGGCAAGCGTGCGCGCCCCTTTCGGTCTGTCCCGGCCTTGGATCGCTGCGTCACGCCGCACACCTCACAGACGAGCTCTAAACGGCGCCGCTTGGCTTCGCGCTTTGGGCGCGGGATCGTCTCGGCCATCAATGCGGCATTGCTGTGGTTAGGGCAACGCGGCTCCATGCCTCAGTCCGCCAACACTGCCGCAAGGCGCAGCCGGATATGGTGGGCGGTCCACACGCCATCGGCATCGCACAGGGATGGCCGCAATACCGCCACTACCTCGGTCATCACCTCGCTCCGCTCCGGCTCCGCGAACTTCTCGAAGAAGGACCGGTTGGTGACGAAACGTCCATTGGGAGCTGGTCGTCGGCGGACCCAGCGCTGGACGGGTTTGGGTGGAGCAAACGCGAGGGTGGTCATGGCCGTGAGCCCGGGCGCCATGGCTCGTAGTCACGGGACGGCGTCTTGCCGCCGCCCGGATTCAGCGTGCTTCCGAGGGGCCGATAGGCCAAGGCCGTGCCGGTCAGGTTCGGCAACGGCGGCTTCTCCCACGGGCGCGGATTGTAGTTCTCCTCGTTGGGCGGCACGTCGACGGTGTGGTGCAGCCAGCCATGCCAGGCCGGCGGAACGAGCGACGGCTCGGCGAGCTCACGATAGATTACCCAGCGCCTCGTCCCTCCACGCTCCTCATAATACAGATTGCCGAAATCGTCGGAGCCGACGCGCTTACCCCGGCGCCACGTGTGGAGGCGGGTGCCGATCGTGTTGCCGGTCCACCAGGCAAACAGCTCGGTGAAAAGTCCCATGGATTTCGAAGGCCGTGCTGCTTCAAGGATCGGGCGGACTATGGCCTCATCGCAACGGCCTTGTCCAGGGCACCGCGAGCGCGGATGCCTCTTGAAGTTTTTGCGTCAGCTCGGAGCGGCCCGCGTGGGAGCGGCCGGCGCACCGGGCATGGGCAGGCTCGGCCCGCTTCGATTCCTACCGATACATCGGGGTGCCGAACGGGCCTGCGGGACGAATGCGCATATAGGTCGGCCGTTGATAACTGAATGCCAATGGCGACCAGCATGCGCGCGCACCACCGCGAGCATCGGCCGCTTGTTGTCGATGACCGCAACGACAAGTGTATCGAGATCGCGACCAAGCGCGCGATGCATCACTTGAAACTCTGCCCCGATCTCCGCCCACCAGCCAGCCGTAAGGCAACAATCAGAAATACGGGGTTCATAAATGAAAGGTACCCGCCGCTTCGGCCCCGGCCGGCCTTTCCGGCCGTCGCCCCTGCGGGTCTTTTCACAGGTCGTCCCCAGAGTGGCGCACAGGATTTAGTGGAATTTACCCCGTGAGTTCCCTACATATTGATGACAAAGTTGATGGTAGAGGCGAATCGCCCCACGTTCCCTGGTTCGAATCAAGAAGTTCGCGGCGCGGGGGAATTGGAAACAGATGCGGATCGAGAGACGGTTTACCGAGTTAAGCAAATCGGCCTACGACGCCGTGCCGTTTCGGGAGAGCGAAAGCGAGATCCGCAACCCTGACGGCTCGGTGGTCTTCGCGCTCGACGGCTTCACGGTGCCCGCCCATTGGAGCCAGGTCGCGGCCGACATCCTGGCCCAGAAGTATTTCCGCAAGACAGGCGTGCCCGCGCGGCTCAAAAAGATCGAGGAGAACGCCGTGCCCTCTTGGCTGTGGCGGTCGGTCCCCGATCAGGAGGCGCTCGCACACCTGCCCGAAGATGCGCGCTTCCGCGGCGAGACCGACGCGCGCCAGGTGTTCGACCGGCTTGCCGGCACCTGGACCTATTGGGGCTGGAAGGGCGGCTATTTCACCGCCGAGGAGGACGCCCGCGCCTTCTTCGACGAGCACCGCTATATGCTCGCCATGCAGATGGGCGCGCCGAACAGTCCGCAATGGTTCAACACCGGGCTGCACTGGGCCTATGGAATCGATGGCCCAAGCCAGGGGCATTATTATGTCGATCACGCTACCGGCGAGGTGAAGGCCTCCCAGTCGGCCTATGAGCACCCGCAGCCCCACGCCTGCTTCATCCAGTCCATCGAGGACGATCTCGTCAACGAGAACGGGATCATGGATTTGTGGGTGCGCGAGGCGCGCCTGTTCAAATATGGCTCGGGGACGGGCTCGAACTTCTCCAGGCTCCGCGGCGAGAACGAGCCACTTTCGGGCGGCGGCAAGTCCTCAGGGCTGATGAGCTTCCTGAAGATCGGCGACCGAGCGGCAGGCGCCATCAAGTCGGGCGGCACGACGCGGCGCGCCGCCAAGATGGTCGTGGTTGACATCGATCACCCCGACATCGAGGCCTATATCAACTGGAAGGTCACCGAGGAGCAGAAGGTGGCCGCGCTCGTCACCGGCTCCAAGGTCCTGGCCGAGCGGCTCAACGCCATCCTCAAGTCTTGCGTCAATTGCGAAGGCGACGGGGACGATTGCTTCGATCCCAAGCGCAATCCGGCGCTGAGGCGCGAGGTCAGGGCCGCGCGCAAGGCGAAAGTGCCCGACAATCTCGTCCGACGGGTGATCCAGTTCGCTCGCCAAGGCTATACCTCGATCCAATTCCCGACCTACGACACCGATTGGGATTCGGAGGCCTACCGCACCGTCTCGGGCCAGAATTCCAACAATTCGGTGCGAGTCACCGACCAATTCCTCCAGGCCGTGGAGAGCGACGGGGACTGGCAGCTCACCTTCCGCAAGGACGGCTCCGTCGCCAAGACCATTAAGGCGCGCGACCTGTGGGAGCAGATTGGTCACGCGGCCTGGGCGTGCGCTGATCCCGGCATCCAGTTCCACACTACCATCAATGATTGGCACACCTGCCCGGCGTCGGGGGCGATCAGGGCGTCAAACCCCTGCTCCGAATATATGTTCCTCGACGACACGGCCTGCAATCTCGCCTCGCTCAATCTGATGGTCTTCCGGCGCGCGGATGGGAGCTTCGACGTCGAGGCCTATGAGCACGCCATCAAGCTCTGGGCCTTGGTGCTCGAGATCGCCGTCACCATGGCGCAGTTCCCCTCGCGCCAAATCGCCAAGCTCTCTTACGACTATCGGACACTCGGCTTGGGCTTTGCCAATATCGGCGGTTTGCTGATGGCCTCGGGCATTCCCTATGACTCCCCGCAAGGCCGCGCGCTGTGCGGCGCGCTCAGCGCGATCCTGACTGGCGTGGCCTATGCCACGAGCGCGGAGATGGCACGGGAGCTTGGGCCCTTCCCGAGATATGCGGAGAATCGCGAGCCCATGCTGCGCGTGATGCGCAACCATGCCCGCGCGGCGAGAGGCGAAGCGGGTGGCTACGAGGCTCTCGCCGCCCTGCCCGTCCCGCTCGATCATGCCTCCTGCCCCGATCCCAAGCTGCTCGCCCACGCCACGCACGCCTGGGAGCGGGCCATCGAGCTTGGCCGCCAATATGGCTATCGCAACGCGCAAGCCACGGTGATCGCCCCGACCGGCACCATCGGCCTCATCATGGATTGCGACACCACCGGCATCGAGCCCGACTTCGCGCTGGTGAAGTTCAAGAAGCTCGCGGGCGGCGGCTATTTCAAGATCATCAACCGCATGGTGCCCGAGGCCCTGCGCGGGCTCGGCTATGAAGAGGCGGGGATCAAGCGCATCATCGAGTACGCTGTGGGCCGGGGAACGCTGGCAGGCGCTCCTGGCATCAATCACGAGACCCTAGCCGCCCGCGGCTTCACGCCGGAGAAGATCGCGGCCATCGAAAAGGCGGTGACAGCGGCGTTCGATATCAAATTCGTTTTTAACAAATGGACCCTGGGCGAGGCCTTCCTGACCGAGGTGCTGAAGCTTCCGGCCGAGCGGCTCGACGCGCCCGATTTCGATCTCCTGGCCGAGATCGGTTTTCTCAAGCGCGACATCGAGGCCGCCAATGAGTATGCCTGCGGGGCAATGACGCTCGAAGGGGCGCCGGGCCTCGACCCGAAGCATCTGCCGGTGTTCGACTGCGCATCCCCTTGCGGCCGCAAGGGCAAGCGGTACCTTTCGGTGGAGAGCCATATCCGCATGATGGCGGCGGCGCAGCCCTTTATTTCGGGCGCCATTTCGAAGACCATCAACATGGCGAACGACGCATCCGTCGAGGACTGCAAGCAAGCCTATATGCTCTCCTGGCGGCTCGCGCTCAAAGCCAACGCGCTCTATCGCGACGGATCGAAGCTGTCGCAGCCGCTCAACGCCCAGCTTCTTGCCGATGAAGAGGAGGAGCAGGACGACGTGCTCGCCGCCGTCGCCTCCGATCAGCCGCAAGCGCAGCGCGCGACCGTCGTCGCCGAGCGCATCGTCGAGCGCGTGATCGAGCGCATCCGCGCACGCGCCGATCGAGAGCGCTTGCCTGATCGGCGTAAGGGATATACGCAGAAGGCAGTCGTCGGCGGCCATAAGGTCTATTTAAGAACTGGAGAGTATGCCGATGGACGACTCGGTGAGATCTTCATCGACATGCACAAGGAGGGCGCGGCCTTCCGCTCGTTGATGAACAACTTTGCCATTGCCGTGTCAGTAGGTCTGCAATATGGCGTTCCCCTCGAGGAGTTCGTCGATGCCTTCACCTTCACACGCTTCGAACCGGCAGGTCCGGTGCGCGGGAATGAGGCTATCAAGAACGCCACCTCTATCCTCGACTACCTCTTCAGAGAGCTTGCAGTTTCTTATCTTGGGCGTTACGAGCTTGCTCATGTTGATCCAAGTGAGATCGGCAGCACGACCCTCGGCTCTGGTGATGCAGGCGAGGGAAAGCGCTCGGCAGAGGCCCTCGTATCGCCCGGCTTTACACGCGGTCGATTCGGTGAGCGTAAATTTCGTGGGCCAAAGCAACCCGCAAGGCAGTGGCGCTTCGGCGCATGCTTTGCAGACGAGACCCGATGATGACGCTATTGCGCGCACCACAAGTTTCGTCATTCCGTCAGCATCCCAAGCAGTCCCCACATCGCCGACGGCTGAGCATGTCGCTCGTGCCGTCGAGGCGTTCGCCGAGCGTGGCGCCTCAGATCTTATCGCCGAAGCGCGCGTTAAGGGTTATGAAGGGGAAGCTTGTGGAGAATGCGGAAACTTTACCCTCGTCCGCAACGGCACGTGTCTGAAGTGCGATACGTGCGGTGGGACGAGTGGATGTAGCTAGAGTGAACCTACCAACCGCCAGCCCGATAGGAGGGACATCATGGCAGTAGCGAAGAAGAAGAAGCCCGCGAAGCGCAAGACGGCAGCCGCGAAAAAATCGACGGCGAAAAAGACGGGCACCGCCCGTCGTAAGACCGCCAAGAAGAGATAGTCGACAAATGAGGCGCGGGGCCATGCCCCGCGCCTTCCCTTTTTCCGTCGCGATCCGACTTCGCGGCCCTTGGCGGTTCATCGCCTGGCTCGCTACACCCGGCGGGTTTTTCAGTTCCGGGCCTATTTCTCGTTTTCCGGCATTACTCCCCCTGGTTCCTCGGCAGCTACAGCTATGAACCCTTGCTTTTCGATCAGGGCCCACAGCGCGACGTGCGCTCTGTCTAGCGCCTCCCTATCCACGCTCCGCAACACCACATAGGTGCCAAGCCGGGTTTTCTCGAAAAAGGGATAGCTGCCGATCTGCACGCCTGCGTGCGCCAATTGCAGGGCGGCGAGCCCCGGAGCTGTATCCCCCTCCGGAACGTTGATGCGCACCGAGCGGGCCAGCATGGGCCGGCCCTTGGCGAGCCGCGGGGCCACCGCGTCGAGCATGACCTGCATGATGCGCGGGATGCCGGCCATCACCACGACGTTGCCAAGCATGAAGCCGGGGGCCCGGGATACAGCATTGTCGATCAGTTCCGCTCCTTTGGGCACGCGCGCCATGCGGAGCCGCGTGGGCGTGAGCTCGAAGGCCGCTATAGCCCTTGCGCATGGCTTCCACGGCGCGGGGGTCGATCTCCACCTCTGACGCCGAAGGCCTTGCCGATGGCATCTGTGGTGACGTCATCATGGGTGGGACCGATGCCGCCGGTGGTGAAGACGTAGGCGAAGCGAGGCCTAAGCTCGTTCACCGCCGTCACGATCTCCGCCTCGACATCGGGCACGATGCGCACCTCGCGCAAGCCGATGCCGATCTTGTCCGAGATAGGCCGCGATATAGCCAATATTGGCGTCCTGGGTGCGTCCTGACAGGATCTCCTCGCCGATAACGACGAGCGCGGCGGTGACGGTATCGGAGTTTCGGTTCTGGTCGGACATAGGCGCTGGCGTAGAGGTGGACGCCCAAGTCTAGCGCCTTGCTGCCCCTCCGCCACGTCCCTAAGGTCGCCCGCATGGCTGCTGCTGCGTTTCCCCTCGCCTCTGGTCCAGGGCAGTTTGATTCGGCGCTACAAGCGCTTCCTGGCCGATGTGATGCTTGGCTCGGGTGAGATCGTCACCGCCCATTGCGCCAATCCGGGGGCCATGCTGGGCCTGGCGGCACCCGGCGCCAAAGTCTGATCTGTCGCGCAGTGACAAACCCGCGCGCAAGCTCTGCTATTCCTGGGAACTGATCGAGGTCGGGACCAGCGAGCGGCCCACCCTCGTCGGCATCAATATCGCGCGGCCGAATGGCGCGGTCGCCGCAGCCCATTGAGCGGGGGGCTCATCCCCACGCTACAGGGCTACGGCGCGCTCGCCCGGGAGGTCGCTTATGGCGAGCGCTGCCGCATCGACATCCTGCTCCGGTCTCCCGACAAGCCCCCCTGCTATGTGGAGGTGAAGAACGCCCATCTGATGCGCGAGGCGGGACTCGCCGAATTTCCCGATTGGTGACCGCGCGGGGTGCCAAGCACTTAGCTGAACTCTCCAAACTCGTCCGCACGGGTGCCCGAGCCGTGATGCTATTTCTCGTGCAGCGCGGAGACGCGGAGGCCTTTGCGCTCGCCTATGACCTCGACCCCAATTACGTGCGCGCCTTCGACGCGGCGGCGGACCAGGGCGTAGAGGCGATGGCGGTCGCTTGCGCGCTTTCCATCGACGGGCTCCTGCCCCCGCGCTCCATTCCTCTCCTCCTGCGGCGTTAAGGCATGCGGTAGCCGCCGCCATTGCACACCGGCACATTTCACCTTAAGTCACCTAGGCCACGCGGTTCAGAGAGCATGATGTCAAACCTCGAATTCGCCCGCGCGCAGGCGCGCGACGCCAAGGTCAAGCTGCATGGTGCGGACGCCTTCGCCGGCATGGCGAAGGCGGGCCAGCTTGTGGCGCAAGTCCTGGACCTGATCGTCGATGAGGTGCGACCGGGCGTGACGACCGACGCGCTCGACGCCTTCGTGTTCGATTTCGCGTCAAGTCATGGCGCTGTACCAGCGCCCCTCAATTATCGCGGCTTCCCGAAATCGATCTGCACCTCGCTCAACCACGTCGTCTGCCACGGCATCCCGGGCCCGCGGCCCTTACGAGAAGGCGACATTCTCAATGTCGACGTGACGCTGATCGTCGATGGCTGGCATGGCGACTCGAGCCGCATGTACGGCGTGGGCAAGATCTCCCGCGCGGCCGAGCGGCTGCTCGACGTGACCTATAACGCGCTGATGCGCGGCGTGGCCGCCGTGCGACCCGGCGCCACCACCGGCGATATCGGTGCCGCCATCCAGGCCTATGCGGAAGGCGAGCGCTGCAGCGTGGTGCGCGATTTCTGCGGCCATGGGCTCGGCCGGGTGTTCCACGACCGGCCAAACATCCTGCACTACGGGGAGCCTGGCGAAGGGCTGCAACTCAAACCGGGCATGCTGTTCACCATCGAGCCGATGATCAATCTTGGCCGGTCGCCGGTGAAGATTTTGTCCGACGGCTGGACGGCAGTCACGCGCGACCGCTCGCTATCGGCGCAATTCGAGCATAGCGTCGGAGTCACTGAGACCGGCTGCCAGGTGTTCACCGCTTCGCCCGCGGGTTTGGACAAGCCACCTTTTCCGCGCCAATAGAGCCAAGGCTAAATGGGCTTCAAGGATGCCGGCAAGCCGCATTATCTCGGGCATCGCGAGAGGCTCCGGCGACGTTTCCGCGAGGGCGGCGCCGACGCCATCCCGGACTACGAGCTACTTGAGCTGATCCTGTTCCGGGCGGTGCCGCGCCGGGACACGAAGCCACTCGCCAAGGCAATTCTCGCGCGGCTCGGCAGTTCCGCCGAGGCCATGAACGCGCCGGACGAGTTGTTGCGCGAGGTGCCGGGGCTCGGCGAATCAGCGATCATCGAGATCAAGCTCGTGCGTGCCGCGGCCCTCAGGCTGATGCGCGGAGAGGTGTTCGAGCGGCCCGTGCTCGCCTCCTGGAGCCAGGTGCTCGACTACTGCCGGGCCTCCATGGGATTCGAGAACAAGGAGCAGTTCCGCATCCTGTTCCTCGACAAGCGCAATCAGATGATCGCCGACGAGGTGCAGCACGCCCGGCGCGATGGAGAGAGCACTACGATAGGTTTCGCGCACGAAGCCGCACGTCGCGTTCGGCTCGAGCTTGAGCTTGACTAGGGTGCGGATCGTGTCGGGAGTCACGTCGGCCGTTTGAGTCATTGCCCCGATTGATGCTTGTGCCTGTGACTGAGGCTCATAGCGTAGCTACTAAAAGTTCGCTTCGGGGAGATAGGGGCGTCGGCGTCGGCCGGCGCCTTTTTTGTCATCGGTTGCTTGGCTTCGTCGCGCAGGAGTACGCACGGGGTGCGCCACCCGCGATAACTCAAGGCGTCAATGACTTAGCTCGGAGCCCAGACGTCAAGGCACTCGAGCTTCGGTGGATCGTCCTAAGTACCTTCTCAGCTAAGTCGCCGAAACAGTACTGCGACCATTCCTGGCCTCCCGTTGGCGGCCCAAACCGACGACCTCTGGTCGGTGCCCGTTGGTCGCGCCGGCTTGCACCGAACGGCCATCAAAGTAGGCACCCCGCTCAATTGCGAGAGATTGGTGCTGAATATCACCCACTACATGTGCCCGGGATTTCAGGATAACCTCGCCGCCGTGAATTGGACCTTCCACTCTGCCATTGACGACGACATGCTCGGCTTGGATGCCGCCGCTTACAAATGCTTGGGGCGAGACGATTAGAGACGTGCAGTGCATGTCGCCCTCAATCTGACCGCTGACTTCGACCAGCCCCTCAGCCGTGACGCTGCCTACAATCTTCAATCCTTTGGCGATCACGGTGCCTCGATCCCTTAAACCAAACATGGTTCCCTCCTACGCCAAACAACAAGGTTGTTCCGAGGCCTCCTCTCCGAGACGGTACTGCTTTGGAACGGGAATAGCGAGGGGGTAGGCTCGATGGCTAAGTCTAGGTTGCGGGGTTGAGCAGCTGTACCCAACCACGGATTCGGTCTTAAGGCGCGCAGTTTTGCCCTTCGGCGCCGATAACTCGCGCCGACGCCACTACTTTAAGCGCTTTTGCGGTTGTCTCTCATTCTCGAAAAGGACATCCCTTTCGACGCGAAGTTCGTGCTGTGTGATCTGCTCCTTGAGCGACCGAGAGCTGCTCGCTGGATCGACACGACGTGCCGTCAAAATAGGCGCCTCGAGGGCACTTTGTTGCTGATGTCCATCTGCTATCTCAAACCAATGGCGAGGCGGAATGCCAGACGCTTGGTCACAAGTGTTTATCGTCATTTGTTTGCGGATGTGTACGGAAGGCAGGGTTGGAGAGGGCAATAAGGGTGGCTTCCAGCACCTTGACCAGGCCAGCAGCGCGACTTTGAATCACCAGGTCCGCGACGACATAAGGAACTAGCGAGCGGCTCGTGCCTTTGGTCGGGCCGGTGACGATTGACCCCAACTGCAGTGGGGTACGCCGAAGTGTGGCAAGCCTCATTTCGGCTGGTCTCCATTGCCGTTCGAGCACGGCGGCGTGGGTGAGAAACGACGGGCCATGGCGACGAGAGTGTCGTCCGGTTCCTCGGTCTCAGTTGAAACACAATGGGTTCTCTGTACAGCGTCGCGGATCGTATTGCTGATGACCTTGATTTGAGTGACGAGTTCGGTCGCCAATTGCACGTAGTGGTCGCGGACCTTTGCGATCTTGCCGATTTGGGAACGAAGCTCTTCGTTCACAGCGGCAAGGCGCTCGCGCTCGCGTCGGAGTTCATTGCGTTCGCCAATAATACGTCGGATCGCGGCGGCACCGGAGAGAGCTACGTTTTCAACCACCTCGTCAGACACTTGTTGCCCAGCCTTGGCTAGCGACTGAAGCGACCCTTCCGGGGATGGCCTAACCGACGTTGCTCCAGTGGGGGTCCCGCTAGGATTGGTCGCCGCATTTGCAAATCCTTCCAACATTGTCACCGCAAGTTCCTCCCAAATATTCGAGTATTCTTGCCAATTTATATTGGCATTTTAGATTGTGAACTGACCCTTCGCTTTACCGTTAATAGGATGGGGGGTTGCTCTCGAGTCTCCTACTAGATTTTCATCGATTGGCCGCAGACGAGTTAAGATTTACTACTAATTAGTTATATTGCTGACATCCGGGAGCGGACAGGTACCCCGTAGCACTGCGGCCCTTCGGCGGGCCTTACCGGCCCTCGCGCGAGGTGGCAGGTTTAATGCCTGCGGGCTCGAACCTTATACGAAAAGGATCATGAAGGACCCCATAGCTAGACGCCGTCGTTAGTGAGGTGAAGAGGCTCTCAGCAAGGGTGGGTGCGCTGGAAAAACTCCTGGAGCGGATACTTCGGCAAAAGCCTGCGTCCGAAAAGCAGCTGCATCAGGCGCGTGACTGCGCCCGACATTCATCGCTAGCGCAAGCGCGTCCGACCCAGCTCGCGCGCCTTGTGGGTGGCTGCCGTCCATGCGTGAGCCCGGAACTGGGAGCACTTGCGTCGTGAGATACGTCGTTGGCGCATTTGCCAATTTCGACTGGTCCAACATCGGCACCGAAGGAGCGTTTCACTCGGACTCAACGACAGTCCATGTCAGTGCTTTCAATATAGAGAACGCATGGACAGTCGGTGGCCGAGCTGGCGTTTTAGTCACCCCGTCGACATTGGCATACGGGCTCTTGGGTTATTCCTGGTTCGATTTCGATAATCTTAGGGTATCGGCTGGTGATAACGGCGGCTCACGGGGCGGGGGGTGGCTTCTCGGGCATGCTGAACGAGCCAATCAGGAATGGCATTAGAGTGACGACTAATCGGTGCAATATCACCAGAACCTGAATTCAGGGACTTGCGAACCACTGTCCTACCCTCGTCCAAATAGAGTCGTCTGATGTTGGTTGGACTTTTGAATGAGCTCGTCTAACGCTGCGGCGAAATTTCGGGGCGTTTGCGATGTTGCGAGCGTAGATCCAGCCGGTCTCCGAGTTCGCAGGGTTCGTCACCTTTAGCCAACCGTGTTTGCGGCCCAACGCGCGGAGCTTGGCGCCCTTTGGCACCTCGCTGATAACTGGCGATGACGATGAGGGGCCTTCTCGAAGGTTGACGAAGGCAGACGGCTCGATCCACTCCGCGTGAACATCGTCATTCGTGGTCTGCGAGGATTTACCGGACGGTGATTGCTCTAAGTTCGCAGGCTTCGCGTCTGCAAAACGCTGTTGGTCCTGCACATTCAAAGCCTGCGCCTTTGCTGGTTGGGGTATGCGCTCGCTATCCAATGGCTGCTGCACCAACGCGGAATTGGGATCAGGCGTCACATTGAGAACCGTTTCTGTGGCTGCGATAACCTCGCCGTCGGGCGCGACAAGCTGGATATCAAGTCTTGTCTCACCGCTAGAGGTGTTGGGCAGAACGAGCCGTAAGTCGCCTATTTCGTCTGACTTCAAGTCCCATTCTGACTCGCCATGAGGAAACCCATTCGACAGCGCGCTTCTAAGTGGCAACCCTCTTATTATGATTATGCTACGGGCGGGCACACTATCAGTGCCGTCCAGCGCAATAGGGAAATTTATGCCTTCGCCCGCCTTCGCCTCTAACGTGCCTGGCGCCGTGAGCACGGCAGGAGATTTGTCAGCTTGTCCCTGCGGGGCCGTCTCCGCGAGTAGGATTGGTTTGACAGTCCGCAATGGACCGTCGATAGGCGTTGACCGATTGAGCCATGCCGCGGCTCCAATAATAAAACTTGGAAGCCAGGCAACAAGAATGACGAACGCAATTAGCTGCGGAAGCCTTATCGAAAAAGTGAAGAGAGGAGGTCCCAGCTTCCGTTTATCGAATCGCTGCTCAGGCGTAGCAACCGATTGGGTATTTGGGGCAAAACGCTGAGCTATATGCGTCGTCACTCCCGAGTCCGGAAAAGAACTTCTTTGTTCCGGCCTTAGGCCTGCAATCCGATTCGCTGTCGGTCGTGTCAGCAATCAGCCTCTCGCGACATAGCGCTTCAAAAGATGGCGGCTCGGCGCCGGCCTGAGCCAGGAGCCGCGGTCAGAGGGAACGCTCATATGTAACTAGAAACCCCGTATCTTACTGATTGAAAAACCTAAAAAAGGCAGGAACGAGGCTATAATTGGGCGGTCGCGGGCGGCAAAATTGGGCCGAAAGAGCTCGTAGCGCGCTCTCATTCCGTCGACGTCTGGATGGCCAGTCTTGCCAACACTTGCACATACCGTCGCAACTTCACGCTCTCTGCCGAATAGTGCCCGTGCTTCCAGGGGTTGCGATTTCCTTTGGGAGCGCCTGGCGACTTACCGCCGTGCATCCGGCAGCGGCCTGGGCATCGCAGGACCTTGGCAGGAGGTTCCCTCCTTGTTTTCGCACCACAACGTGCAGCATCTAAGAGCCATTGGCGCATGAGGTTGTTCCTCTAAATTTCAGCGTACCCCTCCCCCATCGAGTGGACAGGCACCCGTAACTTCGGCTTTTGAGCACCGGAACAGGCGCCGAGCGCATAGCTATGCCCATCGGCTTTGTGCCGTTAGCGGACTTCCCGACAATCTTGGCGCCTTCGTGATGCTGTGACGGGAGGTAAGGCGTCAGGCTTGTCGCGCCGAGGGCTTGCGGCGCACAATGGCCTATGTCGATCCTTCGCCTTTATGCGCGGGTCCTCGGTCTACTCGGCCCGCAGATTCGTCTGGGATGGGTGCTTGCTTTTGCGAATGTCGCGCTAGCGGCCGCGCAATTCGCCGAGCCTGTATTGTTCGGCCGTATCATCGATTCGCTCGCTCGGACGTGCAAGGCCAGGGGCGCTCGTTGTCCTGGTCTCATCTCTTCCGCTGGTCCTAGCCTGGGTCGGCTTCGGCCTTTTCATGATTGCTTGCGGCGCGCTCGTCGCGCTCTTCGCCGACAGGCTTGCCCATCAGCGCCGCCAAGCGGTTCTCTCTGAATTCTTCGAACACGTCCTTCAGCTTCCGCTCAGCTTCCACGGTGCCACTCATTCCGGCCGTCTGATGAAGGTGATGCTTAGCGGCACCGATACGCTTTGGTGGCTTTGGCTCGGATTTTTCCGGGAGGATCTCGCCGCGCTGGTCTCGATTTTCGTGCTGATACCAATGTCGCTGTATCTGAATTGGCGGCTAGGCCTGTTGCTGATCGGCTTGTGCCTGATCTTTGTCGTCCTAACCGGCTGGGTCTTGCGCAGGACGGAAGCGTTGCAAAAATCGGTGGAGCGCTACTATTCAGACCTTGCAGAGCGCGCCTCGGACACGCTCGGCAATGTCGCGCTGGTGCAGAGTTTCACTCGCGTGGAGGTGGAAGTGCGCGACCTGCGAAATGTCGTCGACCGCCTGCTCGGCGCCCAGATGCCGGTGCTTTCATGGTGGGCCTTGGTCACTACGCTCACCAAAGCCTCCACGACTTTGACGATGTTGGCGATCCTAATCGTCGGACTCATCCTGTTCTCGCGGGGACAAACGACTGTCGGTGGAATTGTCATGTTCATGAGCTTTGCCGGCATGCTCATCCAGCGGCTCGAACAGGCTGCCAGGTTCACCAATCGCATTTTCATGGACGTCCCGCGGCTAAAGGAATTCTTTGGTGTGCTCGATACCACTTCTGGCGTGCACGACCGCAAGCATGCAGTAAATCTGAAGAAGGTCCGCGGATCGGTTGATTTCGAGAACGTAACCTTTTCCTATGCCGGTAACAGGCCAGCTGTGGCCGATCTCACTTTCACCGCTGAACCCGGTGAGACCATCGCGCTTGTTGGTGCGACCGGCGCAGGCAAGTCGACGGCGCTTGCGCTGCTGTATCGCGTCTACGACCCGCAGTCGGGCACAATAAGAATTGATGGCCGGGATGTCCGTGACGTAAAGCTAGCAAGCCTTTGCCGCAACATTGGCGTGATCTTCCAGGAGCCGCTGTTATTCAACCGGTCGATCGCGGAGAACCTACGCGTGGGCAATCCCGACGCCACCGATGAGGACATTCGCAAAGCCTGCGAGCGCGCGCAGGCGCTCGATTTCATTGAACGTCACGAAGGCGGCCTTAATGCCATCGTCGGAGAGCGTGGCCGGGCTCTGTCCGGCGGCGAGCGCCAACGGCTTTCGATCGCGCGCGCGCTTCTGAAGAATCCGCCGATCCTGATTCTCGACGAAGCCACAAGCGCGCTCGATGCCATGACCGAGATGAAGGTGAACGCGGCGCTCAACGAGGTAATGAAGGGTCGTACCACCTTCGTCATCGCGCATCGGCTCGCCACCGTGCGCAATGCCAGCCGCATCCTCGTCTTCGAGCAGGGCCGCATCGTGGAAAGCGGAAGCTTCGACGAGTTGGTGCAGAAGGGCGGTATTTTCGCCGCATTGGCAAAAGCGCAGTTCATCGCCGGTGAACCCGCGCGAACCTGACCTCCATTTGAGCTGACCTCCAGCCAGACAATGAACGAGTAGAAGCGTACCTACTCTCTGGAAGATTAGCTTCCGCGTCTAAGGCCGCTTTGGGTCAGTAGCTGACGTTGCGTGCAGCCGGAGTCCTTACGATAGCATTTGCTGCGCAGTGAGGCCTGAATTGTTCGGGGTGTCCGGTACTGCGGAAGCTGAGTCGAGGGTGCCCATTATACCGATCAACGCGAGCACTACTTTCTGACCAATGCGAAGATGCCGTACGGAAGCGGCAGACCGGAGGAAGCCCCGCGTGCCCCCGTGCGGGGCTTCTTCTTTTCTGGCTTAGGCGACGCGGGCGCCTCTGGCGGCGGGACGTTGACCGCGATGAGATGTCGGTTGATCGCCTCCTGCTTACAGTTCTCACCAACAAGCCACTCGGTGTGCGGTGCAATGGGTCTCGCGGCGGCTCTTCGCGTTCTGGCAGAAACCCGTTTGTTTTGTGGCAAATGCCACAGCGAAAGTCCGGGCTGGGCTCTACGATGCTCATGCTCAAGATGGTCTTGAGCAGCGAATTTGGAGGACTTGCCATGACGCACTTCGCGACCGTTTGGAGTCTACTGCTGCTGGTGACCGGCTTTCCCCATGAGATCCCGGTTGCTACTTACTACACCGAGGAGGCTTGTAAGGAAGCAATCACGAAGATGATTGCCCACCCCCAAAAGGAGTTCAAGCTCGAGTGCCATGAGCACGAGAACGTACAGCTCTGAACAAGCCGGTTGCCGCATGGATCATTGTCGGCACGTTCGCCGGCGGCGCGGAGCTGCTGTCTGTATGAGGTGTGGTGCCAGCACGGGGATAAGCGCGGCAGCTACAAGCTAAGCCATCTGGGCGCGGCTACTGCTCCTTCCGGGAGCGTCGGCTCCCCAATGCCTGGGAATTGCGAGCCAATTGTCCGCGAACGAAATTGAGGCCCTCGCGTCGTACCTCAGTTTTGTCAAGTGATTTGTAACCCGGCCGCGCGCACTCAACACCTTGTTGGGTACCGGAACGCCTCGCCGATGCCGCGTAGATTGAAGAAACCAGCGGCAAGGGGCCCATGAGGCAGAGACCTTGAGGCGCTGCAGATTGTCGCTTGAATTCGTTTGCGCGGGAACCATTCGCGTTGATTTAAATCAATGACCATCGCGCATCGCCACCTTAAATGAATAAATCATAATCTTGGTACGAGGAGTTACGCAGATGGCAGACAAGCAAAAGCTGTGGTCGACAAACATTTCGCGCCGTTCCGTTTGGCAGGGGGTCACCTATGCTGTCGCTGCCACACCCATCATCTTGGGGACGACGCATCCTGCCTTTGCAGCGAAGATGTCGCAGTCGTCAGTCGGGTACCAGAATTCCCCGAACGGCAACCAAAGCTGCGCGAATTGCAAGCTGTTCGTCGCACCTTCCTCCTGCATCAGCGTTGAAAGTCCGGTCAGCGCGGACGGCTGGTGCAAGATCTATGTAAAGGCCTAAGTTCGAGCATAGCGCTCATCAGTGCCGAAGGGCTTGCCGGCAACTTCGACCTCGATGGTCGCCTGCGCAGGGGCCAATGAGCGGGCGTACTTGCCGTTTTTAAACTTACCCCTTGACGCAAAAAAGTTGCTTGTTCTGTATTGTGTAGCAGGAGACGCAGCCGTAGCTTCTTGCTGCGTTCAGCTGCGAGTTGCCCAAGGACAAGATTCGGGGTTACGTCAGATCCCTGCAACTAATTGTCTTTGGCTCCCTGACGGATCCACTCGCGGATCGCATCTCGGTCGCAGATTGAAAGCTGCTTCTTTCCGTGCGGCATATTAAGCTCGGGCGAAGCCTTCCAATCCAGCAGCCACATCAAGTTACTCCCGTCGGGATTACCCGGCTCGACCATCGGGCCGTACTTGGTGCCCTTCATCAGGCCCTCATAGGTAGTCAGATCAAGCCCGCTCTTCTCGTAACCCTGTCCAGCGGGCTGGTGACACTCGATGCACCGCCCCTTAAAGATCGGAAAAACATCCTCCTGGAAGCTCACAACAGCGCTGGCGGCGCAGACCGAATTCGGGTGCCCAGCTAGGATGACGGCAGTCAGCGATGCGCCAACGCGAAAAGAAGTTTCTTGTTCATGGCTCCCCGCTCCTTTACTCAAGCCCCGCCAAAGAATTGGACACTATCGCGTCCTCTCTACGCCGTTCTGACCTAAATCAATGTTGATGTCTTTGCGGAAGGCTTTTTTGTAATACGCCGTTTCTGCGCCAGGTGCACTTTTCGCTGCGATGGGCCTTTCCGGCGGCGACGGCCGAGACTCTGACCTCGGTTAGCCGACCGCCTTCGGATGCTCAGTGACCGAATATTTGTAGAACCATATCTGATACATCGAGACGATCCATTGAAAGGCGAAGCTAAGGCCCATCGCCGCGCCACCAATGATCACGGCCCAGGCGAAGGCGGTATTGATCTTGGTCAGGTACCAGGAGCCGATATCTATGATCATAGCTAGGAACGGCAGGACAACGACAGCGGACTTGAGCCACACCGGCCGCAAATAGGCATGACTGAAGATCATGCCCATGATGAAGAAGATGAAGGTTATGCCGAACAGGTGGATGTGGGAGACGCGCACCAGGGTCGCGATGCTCATGCCCGTGTCGATTTGAGCCACCTTAGCAATATTTTCATAGCCATTGAGATTGGGAATGTGCGGATTGCCAACGCCGTGGCAGGAGAGGCAGCGCTGTTCGATGATCGGCTTGATGTGGGCATCGTATTCGGCCTTGTCGAGGCCGTTATGCACCCATGCGATGATCATCGCCCTTTCGTTCGCCGGCAGCATCACCGACATCGGTCCTGACAAGGCCGACTCCAGCTTGGTGGCCGTCTTGTTGCCGCTATAGGCAATGGCGATGTCCTCGGCCGACAAGCCCGGCTTGCCGTCGAGCCCGGAGTGGGTTTCGTAAATCTGGATCATGGCGAACACGTAGCCGATGCCCAGCACGATGAGCGTCGCGGTGAACAACGTGCGCATGCTGAGCGGGAGTTCGCTGAAATGAAAGAACATCCGGTGCACTTGCACTGTGCACTTCTGGCATGGCCCTGTGGCTCCGGTCTTTTGCGCTGCGAATCGCCGCGCAAGGGTCAATATGGCTGCTCGTCGGCCTATCTTCTCTCCCTTTATGGATTTTGTCCAAGGGAAGTGACCAGTGCTAAAGAGCCAGTCACGATGGAAGGTGGCCGGTAGCATAAGGGCTGAATTGTGACCCACCAGAAGTTTTAGCGATGCGGCGGCGATCAGCTAGGTCTGCTGCTGCTGCTTCGAACTAATGTCCGCTTTGGGTCAGTAGCTGACCTCACAGCGTGTCATCGAGCGGTCCGCTTTGTGCCGTATAGCGGACGTATCGTGCTGCGGCGCTCAACGTCGGCTTCGTGCCAGAAGCGGACATGCCTGGTCGACGTCTTTGTCAGAACGGTTTGCGCCGCTCCGGGAATTGCCGATTACGTCAGCGGGACGCTTCTGTCCTTTGGAGCCTTTAGGCATTCTCGCCGCCCCCATTTCCGAACAGGCTCTCGATACTTCGCAGCAATTCTGCTTGGGCTGGGGCTTCACCGACGGCAAGGAAACCGTTGACATCAAACTCCGCAGTCCCGCTCTTTGAACGGGAGGCTCGCCACACGGTCGAGGATCTCCCGCCCGTATTCCTCAATCTCGACTACCCGCGTCCGCAGCGCGGCGAAGCGACTTCAGCGCCTCGGGGTCGTCCTGCGGCACGCCCTTGTTTTCTTCTAAGACTAATGCCCCGGCTTGTGAGGCTGCTTTCTTGCCTTTTCGGGTAAGCCGAAGGCCTCCACCTCGACACCTGTACTTTTCAACGAGGCCGTCTCTTTTGAGTTCGTTGCGAACCGCGCCGTAGCGAGCATCGGAAAGGTTCAATGCTTGCTTTACCTGGCGATTTGGCAAACCCCCTTTTTCATCAAGAAGGTTCAGGATCTTAACGCGATCAGGCTGCCTGCCCATGTCCCTTCGCTCATGAATCGCTGCGACTCAGACCGTGGAACATCTTCATCATCCCCGTCTCCAAGGACTGCATTAATCTGATTCAATGCACCGGACCATCCCGGATGAATTAGTCTCACCTCAGCGTCGGTGTCCCGGATGCGCCATCCAGCGCATCGAAGGCCATCTCTCAACTGATGGGAGGTGCTGTCCGTCGCATTCAATCCCGGGGGTATGTAGGTGGGGTGTTCACGAAGCCACGGCTTCATCGGAAATACATCAACCCCACCGTCCTTCCGGGGCACAACGATCTTGAAGCGTTTCATATGCGCGTCCGCCTAGTCCTCGAAACCTGAAGACTAGAGATCCGTGTCGGGCTCGCCTTGATTTGCCTCAACAAGGAGACTGCTAGCGACGCACGGACGCATGCTTTCGAGTGGGTCCGTCGGATCGGCGCTCGCTATGCCAAATTCCGAATGAAAAGCCCGGAGAGGACGTAGCCAATCAATAAGGTTTATTGGGTCCGATAAGGGGACAAGGTCGCCACCGAAGCATCATAGGCTGCCTCGCGGTTTGGATGAATTGGGGTTCTGTCCGCTATGGGTCAGTGCTGACGTTTGAGCGCGCGCTCGGGCTTGTCCATGGCGATCCTCGTTCAGACCGAAACCTCAGAACAGGACTTTCAGCGGTCGATTATCCGGAAAGACCGGAAGAAGCGGGCGTTAGGGCAGAAATCCGGGGGCACTTGCAGCCCTTCGGCCGACGCCAGCCAGACCCGGCAAGCCTCCTCATGGAGGCAATATCGGCATTTGGCACGCGCCTCACCGAATGCCAGCCCACCATCGATACGGGCGGCCGCATCTGCCTGGACCCCGCTCGTGCGCATCATGCGGCGCATCAGCCGATGCCGGCGCCGCAGCTGCGCCCGCGTCGGCCAAAATCGACCCGAAGTTGCCATCGCTCACCTGCCAATTTCTCCAGCGAGCTGTCTCCGAACGCATGACTGGCGACTGATCCTGTCTAAGGCCGCGGAGCGCGGCCGTCATTGACACACGTCAAACTCGACGGTTTCGCCGTGCGCAAGTAGACGAATATGAAAGTCACGATGAGGCACCTCGACTGAGCCCATGTGGACTAAAATGTCCGCTTTGGGTCAGAAGCGGACACTGCTAGATGCCGCATGAGCAGGTGACACAGATTTCGTTCCGGTGGTCGCCGCTCGCCCGTGGGCGGCGCGTCTAGCCCGAGTTAAGGGCGCCAAAATTCAAAGAGGCACTACCGATTTTCGATGCGGCTTTGCTCCTTTGACCTTGTCTTAACATGCGTCTCGGTGTGACGTGGACACTTTACAACCAGTTTGATGGCGCATGGTGCTTTCCGCAAGGCCAGCGACAAGAACACAACGTACGCCCGGCCACTCCTCTTCTAGGTGGCCGTCTCAAGAAACCCATTAACGAAGCCGGCGAGGGCGTTCCAGTCAGTGAACTCGCGATCGCGCTCGGTGCTCGCAGGGCCGATGCGCTTCATAACGATGAATTTGACGATCTGCTCTTGGAAGTAGTCGTATTCGGTGAAACGCAAAGCACCCCCGAGAAGGAGGGTCATGCGTGGCTTCCACCGTGTGACGGAGACAAAGCGATCCACGTACTTTTGCGCTTCTGTTTTCCCCTCTTCCAGCACCGCCGACAGACTGACGGATATGAAGGCTGAAGGCCTAGCGTTCAGCAGCTCGTGATGCGTGATGACGAAGTTTGTGATGGTCTCTTGATGGTGCTGCTGATGGACCGACGCGGCAATTATGAACGCGTGGAAGGTCTCAAGGTCCGAACCGGATGCGGGTGCTGCGCTATCACGCAGCCCAATCTGATGACCACGCTCGAGAACGTGCGTTGCCGTCCATTCGGCAATTTTTCGCGTCTGCCCTTCAGTGGTCCCATAGACAATCAGAACATTCACGACATTCCTCCGACGATGGGGTCCAAGTCGGTTGCCGATCGGAGCAGTGCGCGTGCTAGTTCATCAGCGGATGCTCCCACAGGTGATCTTCCTCGAACCGGGGCGACTGAGGGCGATCGGTTATGAGAGGACCGCCGTCAATCGGCTAGTGCGACGCTCCCGCCACAGGCCGTAGACTCCGGCGAGCAGTGCTTTGATGGCCTCGCAGGAGGGTATTGCACTGCCGCGCATTGCTCCGGAGCCCGCTAATCCGTATCGTTCAGGACGCCAAGGGTGTCGTCGGAAGCACATGGAGATCGATTGAGGAGCTGCATTCTTGCTAGAATTCTGGTGAGCTGCATCTGCACATTTTTTGCTTCGTCCTCCTCTCCGAGCCAACGGAGTTTCCAAATCAGCTTGAGAATTTCGCGCGAGGCCCGCTGTTCAAATGACGCATTAGGCGGCCTCTCCGGTCTTTTCACAACCGTGCCGCAACTTAGTGTCGGTTGCTTATTGAGTGAATGATATTCGCGCTTGCACGCGCCCAAGAAATCGGCATTGGGGCAAAAATTTGGAGGCAGCCGCCCCAGCGACCCAGACGCTTCTAACCACCAGTTTCGACAATTGTCTTCATGGAGACATTCGCGACACTTAGCCCGTGCCACAAAGAATGCTTCTCCACTTTCCGCGCGAACCGCTGCTAGCACGTCAACTCCACACCTCTCCATAACGCTGTCCATCAACTCTTGTCGACGACGTATTTGCTTCAACCACGAAGAAGTTGAATTGTCCATCGGTCACCTCACTTTGGTGAAATTATAGATTTAGGTGACGATAGCCGCATTGATCCCAGTCAATGATCGCCCCAGAAAGCACCACGCCCTAAGTAGGGCTTCTGACTCCGAGATACACTCAGAGCTTTTTGGGCCAGGTCTCGCATTTAAGATTTTGCCACCTCCCGCACCAGGCATGGGGCTCGTGTCTGCCCGTGTGACATGCGTGCAACGCATCGATTTTGATTAAAGAATTTCGGACGGAGAGATATTTTATGGCGGGCACTTCGATTTAAGTTGGGTAATTGGGGGAGGATCCTGACGTGCCGCGTTCAAGCTGCAAGGTGGTCCGCAAGCCGGCCGGAGAGGATGGTTTCCTTCCGGCACGAGTAAGGAACGGCTATGACGCGGCGGTCTATGCCTTCGGCGGTTCTACGGCTTTCGCATTGCTGTTGGTGGGGGCAACGATTGTACTGCCCGTACAGCCGGTATCCGCATTGCCGAGCTTTGCCCGCCAGACCGGCCAGCCATGCGCAACGTGCCATAGTGCTTACCCGCAGCTAACGCCGTTTGGTCGCCGCTTCAAACTCGAGGGTTATACGGCGGGCGGCACTCGCTGTGGTCCGAACGCACCTGGGGATGCTGAATTCCAAGTCCCGATATCCGGTATGGCCGTTCCCTCATTCACCCACGTCCAAAAGGGGTTGGACCCAGCAGATACTCCCAAGGGCTTCAAAACAAACGACAATACGTTTGTGCAAGAGACAAGCGTCTTTTACGCCGGCCAAATTTACTGCAACTTCGGAGCCTTTATACAAGGCACTTACGAGCGCCCAGGTAGCAGTTACTTTCTGGACAACACCGACATCCGTTACGCCAACAAAACCAAACTGGGCGCGACAGACCTAGTTTATGGCGTTACCGCGAACAACAATCCTACCGTTCAAGATCCATGGAACACGACCCCGGCTTGGTCATTTCCCTTTGTCGGAGCTTCTGATGCCCTCGCACCAACTCCTGCCGCCGGTACGATGATCGAAGGTACCTTCGGGGGCCGCGTCGCCGGTACAGGCGCCTACATCTTTGCCAACGACATGTTTTATCTCGAAGGCACTGCCTACGGCACGTTCGACACGAAGACCTTGCAGGATTTGGGCCTGGACCCAACCGACCCCGCGAGTCGCTTTGACGGTCTGGCGCCTTACTGGCGTGCGGCCATAGAAAAGGACTGGGGTTACTCCTCCCTGATGTTCGGAACGTTCGGCATGTTCGCCAACGTTGCGCCGCTTGGAAACCAGTCCGCCCCGACCGATCACATTACTGACGTGGGCGCTGACGCGCAGTTCCAGTACATCCGAGACGTTCATGCATTGACTGCGCGCTTCAGCTATATTTTTGAACACCAAAAGCTCGATGCTAGCCAGCCGCTCGGCCTTTCCGCCAACTCAAGTGACAATTTGCAGAGCCTCAAGGTGTCTGGCTCATACGTGTACAATGGCACCGTAAGCCTGACCGCGGGGTATTTTGACATACGTGGCAGCACCGATGAATTACTGTTCGCTGATTCATTATCACCATCGCATCTGGGTTCACCGAACTCGAACGGCTGGACATTCGATTTGGCTTGGCTCCCCTGGAGTAACGGGGGACCATCCTTTTATCCTTGGCTCAACGCGCGTATCGGTGTGTCGTACACGCTTTACGACCAGTTCGATGGCGCGAGCACCAACTACAATGGGGCTTTCCGCAATGCCAGCGATAACAACACAACGTTTGTCTACGCTTGGTTGGCTTTCTGATCGTGGTCCGATCGAGCAGCCGCCAAGCGCATCGGCCTTGCCGAGCTTTGCACTCAAAAAGGGGCAGCCTTGCGCGACTTGTCATGAAGGTCATTAGCTTACGATTGGCATTACCAGTGGCAATCCTGGCAATTGTTTTCTCGGGAGTAGTTCGTGCCGACGGGCATCGGCAAGAAGGCCGCAGATATCCAGAGGCTCCGGCCGGAGCTCGAAACCTTCAGGCCAAGATACAATATTGCTACGATTGCCACGGATTATCGGGGCGAGGTTATCGCGGATATTTTCCCATGCCGCGACTAGCGGGACAAACGACGGAGTACTTCGACAATCAGTTACGGGCCTTTGTTGAGCGCAGGCGGGAGACGCATATCGCTATAGCAATGTCTAGCGTGCATGGTCTCAGCGCGGACATGCGAACGGCTCTGGCCGCTCATTTTAGCGATCTCAATCCCAAACCCTTTGGGAGTGCTCCAAGGACACTCGTGGCCACGGGAAAAGCAATCTATGAAGAGGGAGTTCCCGACGCCAATGTTCCTGCATGCTCTGCCTGTCACGGTCCAGAGGCCGAGGGTAGCGGGCCAATTCCTCGCTTAGCAGGTCAGCTCTATCCCTACACCACAAAGGAATTGGCGAACTGGAGTAAAGAACGGGGTCAGAATCCGACGGACACATCAGCCGTCATGCAACCGATAGCGCACAGCTTGACCAAGTCACAAATTGAAGCCGTCGCGGCCTATCTCAGCTATCTGGAGTAACTCCTTTCGTTTGGTCCAACTCATGAAGCTCCTCCAGTCAACAATAGCGATCCTCGCAATCGTTTCCTCTTCTGTTCCCTTATTGGCGGGTGACATGGAGAGCGTCAATTACGGGGAAAGGTTCGCCGACAGGAACTGCACCTGGTGCCACGGGCCATCTCTGCAAGGTTTCGCAACCGCGCCACGATTGGCCGGGCAGACACGCCAGTACATCGAGAATCAACTTCGGGATTTTAGAGCTCACACGCGAGACAACCCGCTTTCTAAGCAGTACATGTGGGGTGCAGCGGCAAATCATCTCAGTTCGCAGACGGCACATGATTTAGCCGTATATGTTTCCACGCTAAACGCTAAATCCGCGAATGACGGAGACTAGGGGCTCGCAGCTAGAGGTCAAACAATTTATCGAGAGGGAATTCCGGCCTCTAATATTCCGTCCTGCGTTGCTTGTCATGGCCCGAATGCTGAGGGTGCTGGTGCTGAGGGGGCTGGAGAAATTCCTCGTTTGGGAGGCCTGTCGTACCACTACTTGAAAAGGAGACTCGAGCAGTGGGGCGAGGGATATCATGCGGCCGCAGCGGCCCCAATGCCTGGAATTGCGACCCAATTGTCCACGAACGAAATCGAGGCCCTCGCGTCGTACCTCAGTTTTGTCAAGTGAACTTCAAACCGGTTCAGCGCCCTGGAAGCATTTTCGCATCATTTTAGAGCTGCTCCCCGGTCCCACTACCGAGGGGCAGGCAACGGATCGAACGCTTCTAGTTAAGATCCAAAAGAACATAAAGACGGGGAAACGCACGCTCAGAACCTGAGGACCAGATTATGAAGGTCGTTAGTTTGCGATTGGCATTGCCAGCAGCAATCCTGGCAATTGTTCTCTCGGGGGTAGGTCATTCGGCCGACACAAGCACGCCATCCTTTTCGGAGCGAGACCTTCAGGCCAAGTTACAATATTGCACCTACTGTCACCAGCCATCGGGGCAGGGTTATCGTGGATCCTCTCCCATACCACAACTCGCGGGACAACAAACCGAGTACTTCGAGAATCAGCTAAAGGCCTTTATTGAGCACCGGCGGGTGAATAAGTTTATGTTTAAGGTGGCGCATAATCTCAGCCCGGCGATGCTAACGGCTCTGGCCACGCATTTTAGCGATCTCAACCCTAAACCCTTAGGGGGTGCTCCAAGGGAACTCGTGGCCACGGGGAAAAAAATCTTCGAAGAGGGAGTTCCCGATGCCAATGTTCCTCCATGCTCTACCTGCCACGGTCCAGAGGCTAAAGGTAACGGGGCATTTCCTCGTTTAGCAGGTCAGCTCTATCCCTACATCATAAAAGTATTGGGGAATTGGGACAAAGAGCGGGGTCAGGATGCAGCAAATCCAGACATATCAGCCATCATGAAACCGATTGCGCACAACTTGACCGAGTCACAAATTGCAGCTGTCGCGGCCTATCTCAGTTATCTGGAGTAACTCCCTTCCGGCGAGGGGCGGAGAAAGAAGAGCTGCGCGATCAAGCGCGTCGCCATGAAACGCGGCTCGATTGGCTGGCGGATTGGGTTCCGCGATGCGAGATGCCGGCTTTGGGTCAGTAGCTGACGTCACCGCGCTCGGTCGATTTGGTCCGCTAGGTGCCATGAGCGGACATAAACGCGTGCGCTCATCGAGTTCCGATCCAAAATATCTGCGTGCTGAGATTTGCTTTGCCATTTTGCATTGATCGGTCCGGAAAGGACCTTACGAGACAGCAAAAAGCCCCCGTCACCGACGAGGGCTTTTGCTTTTACGCTATCTGTTCAGGCTTAGTAGTAGCCGACGCAAGCATTATAGCGGTTCCACCAATATGGGCTGCCAGTAATGAGGGCCTGACGGCGTAGCCACCAACAGTCATTGTAACTGTAGTAGTCACCGCCGTAATAACCGGGCCACCAATCCCACACCCATACGCCGCCGACCCAATGGCCGTGACGCCCGTGGTGACCGTGGTGGTCGTGGTCGTGGTCACGCATGGCTAAGTGCCTGCGGTCGCCATGACCAACGAAATGGTCCCGGTCACGCATAGCGAAGTGTCTGCGGTCGGCGTGCCCAACGGAATGGTCCGGGCCACGACGGAGCGCGTATCTCTCGCGCCCCATCCGTCCCGTGTCGAAGCTCCGGCTTGAGTAATCGCGATGGGAGAAGCTGCGGGCCGAACGGCCTGTGTCGAAGCTCCGGCTTGAGAAATTGTGGTGGGAGAAGCTGCGGGCCGAAAAGTTACCGCCACCCTGACCGCGACCCCATCCGCCGCCACGAGAGCTGAGAGCGCTACGGCTGCCGCCGCCGCCTCCCCACCCACCGCCGTGGCCACCGCCACCGCTAAACGCAGCATGGCCGCCGCCGCCGCCGCCCCATCCACCGCCGTGGCCACCGCCACCGCCACCGCCGCCGCCGCCGCCGCCGTGGCCGACAAGCACTACCATACCGGGAGTGGCCTCGCTTTTCAGGACCGGCGCAGAGGTTGCCTGTGCCGACCCCCACAGGAGGCACGCGACGAACGCGCTGGCCGCGAAGGCAGTCGCTGGAGTAAACGTTTTTCGCATATCGGATGTCCTTCTTCGAATGGCGTTGGTTCCGCAGGCCCCGACAGGGTGCGTTGAAAGGTCTTCGAGCTGTTTGGTGAAGGTCGACTGGAGATATGCGATACGTAGCGAAAATCAAGATGCGCCCGCTTCTTGCAGCAAACGATGCTCTTGGTGACTACGACAAATGAAGGCTCTCGCCGCGTGGAAAGTGGTCGCGCGCCGCGATGTGCGCGAGCTGATCCCGCGCCTAACGTTTCGACAGGGTCAGTCTCGCTGACCCCCGTGGCCCGAGGCGGTAACGGAGAGATGCTTGCCGCGCTGGATCAGTAGACCCCATCCACATAAATGAAGAAGCCCCGTTCGGGGGGACGGGGCTTCTTCGGTTCCTTTGGGGGGAACAGCGATGGGAGGGGGTGCCCATCACATCATCAAAGTTAGTGATCCTCACTTACGGGAAGATTACCGCCTTGTGTCAGCTTGTATCGAACCGCACTTGTATCGTCACGCCGGCCCGTGTTGCCTACGTCTGACAAGGCGCCCGAGATGGTTGAATGCGGACGGCGCACAGTTCATATCCCAAAAAATGGCACTACGATGTTGGAGCGCGAGCACGAGGTGTCTAGAAGTTGGCCTAGGAATTACGGATTAGAAAATTGAATGACCTCAATTCGGTACGTGCAGAATTGAGAGGGCGTCGGCTTCGGCTGGCGCCTTTTTTGTTGTAGATTTGAGGAATGGCAATGCGCAACTCCGTTCCAATCATATTGAGCGCTGCTATCTGCCTTCTTGCACCGCCATCGCGCGCCGGTGGGACGGCGGACGCCGCTGACACGGAGGGCATAACGACCTTCGAATATGTCGATATGACGGATGGGTGCACGTATATTCCGGACGATGCGACCCGTAAATCCTGCGAAAGCGTGACGGCAAAACTTTTGCCGCAGATGGTTCCCGACAAGCCGCCGCCTCCCTTTCCAAAGCTGACGGGCGCGGAAGTCGCTGCAATTGAGATTGGCTGCGGCTATCTCAAAGAGGGTCGTGACAAGGCGTGGTGCGTCTCTGGCATCAAGAAGCTGCGCACGCATGTCTCCGCCGCAATTAAAGGAGGAATGCTTCGGAGACCCGTAGCGGACTCGGACTTTAGAAGGCTGCGCCGCGTGCCGCTTCCGCCTCGTCGACGGAAGCGATGCTTGCAGTCAAACCCCGCAGGAGCGTCTCGATTTCGGGCGGCACCGCGGTGAAGCGAATTGAGACTCCGACCCTGCTTCCGGGGACACACCATCACCTTGCCGTAAAGCGTTCCTGGGATCTCCTCGCCCCCGCTGCTGAAGAGACGCATTTTAAGGTTGCTCAAATCCGGGACCGAGGTCTCCAGTCGGGCTTCGGCCCCTTTGCGGGAGACCTTGGTGAGCTCTCTTGGACATTTCGCCGCTTGCCTGATTAAACCCCAGCATTTCGTAGCGCAGCGGGATCTCATCAGCCAACTGGACTAGCATTTCGGGCGTATCCGCTATCAGGAGTTTATGCTGGCCGCCGATCCCCAAGACCTCGGAGAGAGTGATGGGATGTTCGATTCCCTTGGCCTTGACCTCCATCTGCTTTCCGATCTTGAGAATCGGTCCCACCTCTTTTCGTGTGGTCTCGGAGATCAAAATCTGGCCGCCGGTGGTGTAAGACTGGATGCGGGAGGTGAGGTTGACGTGGCTTCCCACCACCCCATACTTCATCCGTTCGGACGAGCCGATATTGCCCACCACCACTTGGCCGGTATGGACCCCGATGCCCATCTCCACCTCGGGCAGGTCTTCCTGTCTGTTCTGTTCATTGACCGACGGCCATTGCCAACTGCATCGCCACGGCGCAAGCCACCGCCCGTTCCGCATCGTCCTCCTGCCAGATTGGAGCGCCGAACAGGACGAAAATCGCGTCGCCGATGAACTCATCAATCGTGCCCTGGTACTGCTTGATGATCTTGACCATGGTGGTCAGGTAGCGATTGAGCATGGCCACGACCCGTTCCGGCGCTAATCGTTCCGACAGCGATGTGAAGCCGCGGAGATCGGTCATCATCATCGTGATCTTGCGCTTTTCCCCTCCGATTGCAGTCCGGTGGGGGATTCGAGCACAGTGGCGACCACTTCATCCGTCAAATAGCGGCCAAAGGTCTCGCGAATGAACTGGTTGCGCAGCTCGACCTGCTCGGCAAGTCGCTGCAGCTCGGCTTCGATGCGCTTGCGGTCTGAGATGTCCGCCCAGGATCCGACGATCTCCTTCGGCTTGCCTTCGTTATCGTGCATGACCGTAAAGGTATCCTGGATCCAGACATAATGTCCCGCGCCGATGCCGGAATCGGTATTCGAGGGCCCCTCCGCCTTGGCCGATCAGCCGATCGATCTCGGTGAACACCCGCGCGGCATCGTCGGGATGGAGATGCTTGACCCAGAACTTCGGATCGTCGCGCATCTCCCACGGTGCATAAGCCATGATCGATTTCAAATTGTCGCTGACGAACGTGCAGGCAAAATCGCCCGAAACTTGAGTGGTGTAGATGATCGCGGGACTTGCACCGACGAGCGTCTGCAGGTCTTTCATGACCGCCATGCGCTCTCCAAGGGCCTGCTCCGCCTGCTTGCGGTCGGAGATATCCGCCCAGGACCCGACGATCTCCGACGGACGCCCCGCGTCGTCATGGATGACCTTGAAGGTATCCTGGATCCAGATGTAATTCCCGCCCCGTGCCGGAAGCGGTATTCCACGGCTCCTCCGCCTTGTTCTATGAGAGGAAACATCTCGTCGAACACCCGCTTGGCATCCTCCGGATGGAGACGGGCGGACCAGAAATTCTGGATCATCAAGCATCTCCCACGGCGGAAAACCCCATAATCCGAGTCCACATTCTCGCTGACGAAGGTACACGCGTAATTGCCCGAAGCCTGATTGGTGTAGATGATCCCAGGCGTGACCGTCATCAGGTACTGTAAGCGCTCGCGTGCGGCCTTCAGTTCGCCAGTGCGCTCTTCGACTCGCTTTTCCAACTCATCGTGCGCCTTCTGGAGCGCCTCCTCCGCCCGCTTGCGCTCTCGCAGGTCCGTGGCGAACCCGACCGTCCCGACCTCCTCGCCCTCCTCGTCAAAGAGAACTGAAGCCGAGATCAGGACGGGGATGCTGCTGCCGTCCTTCGCCCGCAGGACGCTCTCGAAGCCGGCAACGGTGCCTCCGCGCTTGCGCATCTCGCGCAGCGACCTCCTTGGCCCGCTCTTCCCCGCCGTAGAGCATCGGACACGGCCGGCCGATGACCTCCTCCGCCCGATAGCCCAACAGGGTCTCGGCGCCCTGGTTGAAGAGCACGACATTGCCTTCCTTGTCCGTAGAGATGATTGCGTCAGTAGAGCTTTCGATCAGCCGGGTCAGGTACCGCTTCGTCTCCTGAAGCTCGATATTGGCCTCAGAGCCCCTGCTCTGCCTGCTTGCGCTTGGTGATGTCCGCCCAGGCCCCGACAAGCTCCAACGGATGGCCCGCATCGTCATAGACGACCTTGAAGGTATCCTGGATCCAGATGTAGTGCCCGTCACGATGCCGGAAGCGGTATTCGACGGTCCCTCCTCCCCGTTCGATCAGGGGAGGCATCTCATCGAAAACCCGCGGGGCGTCGTCTGGATGGAGATGGTCGGGCCAGCCCTTCGGATCCGTGGTCATCTCCTCCGGCGTATAGCCCATGATTGCGCGGAGATTCTCGCTGACGAATGTACACGCGTAATCCCCTGATGCCTTGGTGGTGTAGATGATCGCGGGACTGACGGCGAGCAGATATTGTAGCCGTTGCCGCTCACTAGAGCTGGCCGGGGCTGCGTCGGCAGCAGCAGCCTTGGGTGCTCTTGCCCGCGCAGACCTGCTTCCGCGATTGCTCAACTCGTCCATGACGCGAGCCTCCCAGCGAGGCGAACTCAAGCCCGCTCAACCGAGAACCGCACCAGTCCCTCGGTGAGGGCTAGGGCTAGGGCTAGGGCTAGGGCTAGTCTATCTTAGTCGCAACCTCAGCGCGAGTCCGCGCCATATTCTCCGTACTCGCCCGTCGCGTCGTGGACCATGCCCAGACCCCAGTCATCGTATACTGTTTCAAGGGGGCGCGAGCCTCGAACACGTTCGTCGCACTGGAAGAAGCCAGCATCAAAAATGTCGGTATCTACTTCGGATTATGGAACGAATGGTCGCGCGATCCATCGCTGCCCATCGAGGAGGTTTGCCCTACACGCCGGCGACGGTAGCGGCCTGACAATGTGTGGGGAGAGCATCCCCGCCAGCGCTCGGCGCCCGCGACGCCGGTTGGACAAAGTCCGCTACTGGCACAAAGCAGACCAATTAACGTTCTCGGTGCGAGGTCTGAAGTGAGGTGATAAGCGGACATTGATTCATTCAATGCCTCGATTACGAGGGTTAGCTCATTCCCTGCTGATAGATGCGAGCGAAAATGGCGCGCATACACCTCCTCACCCGAGATACGCTATCGTTGTTGGTAGCATGTTGGATTGGCAATAAGAATTCGGCCTGCCCCTGCACAAAGAAAGTTTTTTTTAGTTCGCTGGCGGTAAAACATTATGACTACGGGACAACGCAGTGTCGCCATATCGAAGTTCAAGCCTCGATGCGTCCTGTGAGTTTTATTTCGCGGGTTCCAAAGTACATGCTGAAACCAGGCCGCGCTTCGACTAGCGCCAAGCGTTCACAAGATGAACTCACTGAAGGCGTTGCTTCCTGAAAAGTGTTGGACCGGCGTGGTTTGGATTAATTATTTGTATTACCAGTACTTTTTTGCAGATCCCCAAAGCTGCTCCCTCTTCCCATTGGGTGGAACAGGGCGAGGGGTTTACGCGGGCGGTGGTCCGAACACGAGCACGGCGTTGAGGCCGCCAAAGGCAAAGGAGTTCGACATCGCGTAGTTGATCTCGCGCGCCTTGCCCACGTTCGGCGTGTAGTCGAGGTCGCATTCGGGATCCGGCTCGTCGAGGCCGACCGTCGCCGGAACGAAGTTCTCCCCGATGGCCTTGACCGCGGCCACGGCCTCGATACCACCGCCGGCGCCGAGGCAATGACCATGCATGGACTTGGTCGAGGAGATGGAGAGCTTGTTGGCCGCGTTGCCGAAAACGCGCTTGATGGCGCGCGTCTCGTTGATATCGTTGATGGCGGTGGCGGTGCCGTGGGCATTGATGTAGTCGATGTCGCTCGGCGCCAAGCGTCCGTCGTCGAGGGCCATCTGCATGGCCATGGATGCCCCGTCGATGGAAGGGTTCACCATGTCGGCAGCGTCCGCCGTCATGCCGTAGCCCAGCAGCTCGGCAAGGATCGGGGCGCCGCGGGCCTTAGCGCGCTCATACTCCTCCAGCATCAGTACACCTGCGCCTTCCGCAAGCACAGTGCCGTTCCGCTTCTTGGCGAAGGGCCATAGTCCATCAGGGCTCAGCACGCGCATGGCCTGCCAGGCCCGGGTCGCGCCCCAATTCAACGAGGCCTCGGCGGCACCGGCAAGGCCGAAATCGACGAGACCCTCGCGTATCATGCGGTAGGTGAGGCCGATCGCATGGGTCGCCGTCGCGCAGGCGCTCACCACGCCGAAGGTTGGCCCCTTGATGCCGTATTCGATGCTGACATGGGCCGAGGCCGAGCTGCCAATGGCCTTGAGCAGCGTCAGCGGGTGGGTCGCGCGCTTGTTCTCCTTGAAGAGCATCTTGTAGGAGAATTCGAGCGTGGTGAGACCGCCGACGCCCGAGCCGATGATGCAGGCCGAGCGATAGCTCTCGTTATCCTTGAGGGGTAGCTCGAGCTTCGACTGAGCGACGGCTTCCTGCGCCGCGCAGCCCGCATATTGGGAGAATTTGTCGGCCAGGAGCAGCGACTTGCTTTTGAGGCGCTCCCTGGGCTCGAAGTCCGGCACCTCACCCGCGATGGTGATGTACAGATCCTCGGTGGAGAAGCTCTGGACCTGGCGAATGCCGCATTCGCCGTTCTTGAGCGCAGCCCAAAAGCGGTCGACACCAGTCCCCAAAGGAGTGACGACGCCCTGGCCAGTGACCACGACGCGCCGGCGCGCATCAGATTGTGTCATGTAATGCTAAACCGTAACTCCAGACCTCGTCGACGCCGAGGAAAAACCCACGCCGAGATGGCTGGCTCAAGCTGCTGCGCCCGAAGCCTTCGTCTCGGCGATGATTCCCTTCACACGATCGACGACAGACCCTACCGTTGCGAACGCCTCAACCTCCTCATTCGCATTATAAGGGATTTCAATTCCAAAAGTATCCTCAATATCGAACACGATCACCGCGAGATCGAGGGACTCGATCTCAAGCTCACTTAAGGGGGTCTCGAGAGTGACGGTCTTCGATGGGTCCTTCATGTTCTTGCGCAAAATCTCGATGATCTTGGTCGCCACATCATCCATATCGCTCTCCCTGCCCCGTTGCGGGGGTCGTGTCCAACGGTCCTGGGCTAGATCATAGCTAATCCGAGGGCAAGTCAGCCATTGGAATAGACTTAAAATCTTGTCGAGTTTATCAGTCCCGCATCCGGTTTCTTCCCGGCGAGGCGGCTCTATTCGCCAATAAAATTGGCGTTTTTAGGCCCTTCTGCGCCATGGTTTCAGCATAATCGCCAACCGCGCCGACCGCGAGCGACTGACCCCCCGCACGGGCATCCGTGGTATATAAGCTTTGGCCGAAAGCGAACAAGAGCGTCTGCGGCCGTTTGCCTCGAACAAGGCAATGCAACGAAAAGCGGCAAATTTTCCCCATGGCGACACGACCTAGGCGCGGGCGCGACAGCAGCAAGATCCATTTACCCTCGGCGCAAGACCGCCCCTGGCTAGCCTCCTATCCCCTGGGGGTCGATTGGGACATGAGCCTCGAGCCCAGGCTCCTCGGCAGCCTGCTCGACGAGGCGGTGGCCGCCTACGGCCCCCGCCCTTGCACCTATTTCATGGGGCAGCGCCTGACCTATGCCGAGATCGGTAAGCTCTCCGACCGCGCCGCCAAGGGCTTGCAGGCGATGGGCGTCGGGGAAGGCGTCAGGGTGGGGCTACTCCTCCCCAATACGCCGACCTTCGTGATCTACTATTTCGCCATTCTGAAAGCGGGGGGCACGGTCGTCAATTTCAACCCCCTCTACAGCCTCGAAGAGCTCGAGTTCCAAATTCGCGACAGCGGCACCAAGATCATGGTGACGCTCGACCTAGCGGGGCCCTTCGAGAAGGTCGAATTGCTGCTCGCCAATGGCGTGCTAGAAAAAGCGGTGGTGGCCGGCTTTGCCAGCCTGTTGCCCACGCTGAAATCGGTGGCGCTCAAGTTCATGCGGGGGCCGCGGCTTGCGCTAGCAGGCGCCTCGCCCATGCGGGCCAAGATCGTGCAGAACGCGGACCTCATCGCCAATGACGGCCGCTATGCACGGCCCCAGCTCACGCCCGACACGGTTGCGGTCCTGCAATATACCGGCGGCACTACCGGTACGCCTAAGGGCGCCATGCTCACGCATGCCAATCTCTCCATCAATGTGCGACAGGTGGCCGCTTGGCGCCCGCGGATGGCCCACGACGACCGCGTGCTTGGCATTCTCCCGCTGTTCCACGTCTTCGCCATGACCACGGTGATGAATCTCGGCGTCAGCCAAGGCATGGAGATGATCCTCGTGCCGAAGTTCGAGCTCATCGAGACGCTGAAACTGATCGACAAACTGCGCCCCACCATGATGCCGGGCGTGCCCACGATCTTCAACGCCATCATGCGCCACCCCCACATCAAGAACTTCGACCTCACATCGCTTGAATTCTGCATCTCCGGAGGGGCGGCGCTGCCCATCGAGGTCAAGCGCGGCTTCGAGTCACTTTGCAGCTGCCACTTGGTGGAGGGCTATGGCTTGAGCGAGACCTCGCCGGTGGCAACCTGCAATCGGCTTGATCGCGAGCCGAAGGAAGGCTCGATCGGCCTGCCGCTACCGGGCACCGAATTCAGCATCCGCGCGCTGGGAGATCCCGAGGCCGAGATGCCGGGAGGAGAGGTCGGCGAGCTCTGCATCGCCGGGCCGCAGGTGATGCCGGGCTATTGGAACAAGCAGGAGGAGACGGACACCTGCTTCGTCGGGCGCTTCTTCCGCACCGGGGACGTGGGCTACATGGACAAGGAGGGCTTCGTTTTCATCGTCGACCGCATCAAGGACATGATCAACGCCTCAGGCTTCAAGGTCTATCCGCGGCGGATCGAGGATGCGCTCTACAGCCACGCGGCGATCGCCGAGGTAACGGTGGTCGGGATCCCCGACGCGTATCGCGGCGAGGCGCCGAAGGCGTTCGTGAAGCTCAAAGAGGGAGAGCGGGTGACGGCGGCGGAGCTGCACGACTTCCTTGCAACCAAGCTCTCCAAGATCGAGCTGCCGGCCGAAATCGAGTTTCGCGATACGCTGCCCAAGACGATGGTGGGCAAACTGTCGAAGAAGGAGTTGCGCGCCGAGCACGCGCGGGCCAGTCCCACGGCCACGCGTAAGTCGGGCACAGCCTCACCGATGCCTGACCCTGACTTGACCACAGCCTAGGGGTGCCGCAACCAGGGCAGGTCCTCTTCCGGCTTCTTCACCACCGGCTTCGGCTTGGGTTTCGGCTTGGCCGTTACGGCGGGCGGGTCCGACGCGTCGGCCGCCCTTGTCGTTTGCGGCTTTACGATTTGCGGCTTCGCGGCTTGCGGCGTTGCCTTCAACTTCGGCCTTTGATTGGGAAGAGCAATCGGACTCCCGTCAGCCGCTCTTGCTTGGCGCTCGACCGCGACGTCTTTGACCGGGGCATCGGAGGCCGTCGCGCTGCCGAGCGGGTGGACGAACATGGTCGACACCTTCTCGCTCGAGAAGGGCGGCGCCGACTTCAGGGGTGGCCGTGGTCAACATGAAACCATAGCCGGCCGCGGCATCTTGCGATGGAAGCGGCAGCACCGGCCTCATCACCGGGGCGGCAGTGCCGCGCGATATCGGCAGAGTCTGCGTGTCCTCGGCTTCGCCAGCCGCGCTCGCCTGGACCTGCACCTTCGCGGGCACGCTCGCGCCAGCTAAGGACTTGTGGGTCGGCACTGGCGGCGGGTCGGCTCCTCCACCTGCGGCCTCCATCGTCGGAGCCTGCGGGCCGGCGAGTCCCAGCGAAGCTGGCGCCTTGACCTCTGGCTCTTGGGCCGCGGTCTCGACCGCCGGTTCGTTCGGACCGAGAGCCTCAGGGGCCGTGATCTTTTGCGGCATCTCCTGTGGCTCGGCCGCGGCCTCGACCGCCGGTTCTTTCGGAGCCGACGCACCAGAGGCCTTGGCCTCCTGCAACCCGGACTCCGGCGCGGGAAGCGTCGACCGCGTCCACACCTTCTCGCCGCAGAGCAGCCAGGCCTTGCAACCTCGGAGCACAAGCTGCTGGCGGGAGGCCATGGTCACCTTGACCTCCGTATAGATATGACCCTCTTCGGGATTATAGACATTGCCCACCCAAGTATTGGGTTCGGCGGGACTCAAATTGCTGAAAAGGGGAAGGCCAATAATCGGCCGGTCACGCATAGAGGGATCCTCGTTGCGGACGTCGTGCAGAGGCTTGCCTCTTGAGTTGTTCGGCTCCTTCAGCCAGACGATTTTACAGCAAAGTCCTCCCTTCCCACATTTCTTGACCTCCATCTTGGCCATTCCGTCATCCTTCAGCCAAATGCCGGAAGGATCCAGGCCAGCGGCTTGCGAGGGGAATGCGGGCGCGACTAACATCGTCGTCAAGAGCCCGAGTGCCGCTGCGATCGCATGATGCTTCATGAGCACCTCCTCGTCATAATTCGCCCTGGCGCCGACAGCACCATGACAATTCACCCCTCGCCCCCCTGTCCCTGATTAGCCCCTTTTTAAGGCCCTTGTTAGGTTCGGTGTTGAGCGTGGCTCAAGCCATCCCCTTTTTCCCCGGCTTACGGCGTCGTGCACACCCCCTCGAGGATGGCCGCAACGCCCATACCGCCGGCGGTGCACACCGAAATCAACCCTCGTTGGCCGCCTTGCTCCTGCAAGAGCTTGCTCAACGCCGCCAAAATGCGCGCGCCGGTGGCAGCGAAAGGATGCCCGAAGGCGATTGAGGAACCCTTCACGTTGATCCGCGTCCTGTCGATCGACCCGAGCGGCTCGCGCCGCCCCAACCTATTGCGGCAATAGTCTTCGGACTCCCATGCCTTGAGCGTAGCCAGCACCTGTGCGGCAAAGGCTTCATGAATCTCATAATAATCAAAGTCCTGGAGTGCAAGGCCCGTGTCGCGCAGGAGCTCGCTCACGGCGACGGTGGGCGCCATCAGAAGCCCCTCGCCGGCCACGAAATCCACCGCCGCCGCGCGACCCACGGTCAGATAGGCCTGAACGGGGATATTGCGCTTGGCGGCCCAGTCCTCGGAGGCGAGCAATACGGTTGCGGCACCGTCAGTGAGGGGGGTCGAGTTGGCGGCAGTGATCGTTCCCTTGCCGGAGCGGTCGAAAACGGGCTTCAGCTCGGCCATCTTCTCAAGCGAGATGTCCTCGCGGATATTGCTGTCGCGATAAACGCCCGCGCAAGGCACCACGAGGTCGTCCATGAACCCCTCGTCATAGGCTCGTGCGGCCTTTTTATGACTTTCAAAGGCCAAGAGGTCCTGCGCCTCGCGGGTAATGCCCCATTCCTTGGCCATCAGCTCGCAATGCTCGCCCATGCTGAGGCCTGTGCGCGGCTCCGAGGTGGAGGGGGGAAGCGGGGCGAGCTCGGCGGGACTGAAGCCTTTGAAGGCGGCGAACTTCTGGCCGAGGCTGCGGGAGCGGGAGAGCTGCACCAGGCGTTGAGCGAAGCTGCGCTTGAATACGACCGGCGCATCGCTCGTGGTGTCGGAGCCGATCGCGATGCCAGAACTCGATCTGTCCCGTCGCGATCTTGGCGCCCAACCCGAGCGCGCCTTGCAGGCTCGTGCCGCAGGCCTGCATCATGGTGATGGCGGGCGTAGTGGGGGCGAGCGCGCTGCCGATCACCGCTTCGCGCGCCAGGTTCCAGTCCTTGGCATGGGTGACGACCGCGCCGCCCACCACCTCATCTATATGAGCGCCATGCAGCGAGAAGCGGTCGATAAGGCCGCCCAGAGCCGCCCCCAGCATGTCGAGATTGGAGAGCTCCGCATAGGCAGTATAGGAGCGGCAAAATGGAATCCGCGATCCCCCGAGCACCGCCACATGCCGCAATTCGTGCACCGCCATGATGGGCTTCTTTCCGTCCCTGTTCTCGTTACGCCGCCGCAGTACTGAAAGCCGCCTGCTCTTGGGTGCGGCGATAATGGAGCGGGCCGCCACGGAAAGGCGCAAAGCCCGTGCCGAAGATTACACCCGCATCGACATGGTCGGCATTGGTCACGATCTGATCGGCAAGCGCACCCTCAGCCGCATCGAGCATGGGCTTGATCAGCTCCCGGCCGAGGCGGTCCAGCTCGGCTCCGTCATAGGTGACGGGCTCGCGCTTGGGCTTGCCCTGCTCCCAAACATAGAAGCCCTCACCCGTCTTCTTGCCAAGCTTGCCCTGTTTGACGAGTCGCCCGAGGATGGTCTCCTGCCTAGGCGCGAGATTGAGCCCCTTGCCCACATGATTGGCGACGTCGAGGCCAACCAGGTCCATCAGCTCGAGCGGGCCCATAGGCATGCCGAATTTGAGCGCTGCCTGGTCGATCTTGTCGCGCGGCGTCCCCTCCTCCAGGCGGCGCACGGCCTCCATCATGTAAGGGGCGAGCACGCGGTTCACGAGGAAGCCCGGGCAGCTTTTCACGACGAGCGGCAGCTTGTTGATGGCGGTGACGAAGGCCGTGCCTTTGCGCACCTCATCCTCGCGAGTTCCCTCACCGCGCACGACTTCGACCAGCGGCAGCTGCGCCACCGGATTGAAGAAATGGATGCCCACCAGGCGGCCGGGGTCCTTGAGCGCGCGGGCAATGTCCTCGAGCCTCAGCGATGAAGTGTTGGTGGCGAGCACGGCGCCCGGCTTCACCTGCCCCTCGAGCGCGGCGATCAGCTTCTGCTTGACGTCGAGCTTCTCGACTATGGCTTCGATCACCACGTCGGCATGCTTGACCTGTTTGCCCGCGGGATCGGCGATCAGACGCGCGACCGCCGCGTCCACCGCCTGCTTGCCGCGCAGCTGGCGGCCAAACAGGCTCTTGGCGCGGGCGAGCGCCTTCCCGATCTGGGCCTCGTCCAGGTCCTGTAGGCTTGCCTGCATCCCGCAAACCACGCACCAGGCCGCGATGTCGCCGCCCATTGTGCCGGCGCCGATGACGTGGACCCGTTTGGGTTTGAAGCTGCCCTTGGGCGCCTCGTCCTTCAGCATCTCGGAAAGCATGAACACACGGCGCAAATTGCGCGAGGTCTCGCTCGCCATGAGCGGCGCGAAGATCCCCGTTTCCGCCGAGCGCATGCGGATGGGGTCGTCGCCATACTGCTCGAAAAGGTCAATCAATCGAAATGGCGCAGGGTAATGCTCCTCGCGCACTTTGGCGGCCGTCTTGGCGCGCATCTGCCTGGCGAGCAGCCCCCGCAAGGGCTCTTTCAGCATAAGCCGCTTCCACCAGGGCGCTCCCTTGGAGCGGCGCTTTTGCAGTACGGCCTTGCGCGCGGCCCAACGGAGATTGTGGTGCGTCGGGACGAGCTGATCAACCAGGCCCATGGCCTTGGCCGCGCTCGAACGCAGCATGCGCCCCGTCAGCATGGCGGTCATGGCGTCCGTGGGGCCGGCAAGCTCGATTGAACGCACCGTGCCATTCAGCCCCGGGAACATGCCGAGCTTCACCTCGGGGAAACCGAGCCGCGTGCCCCCCTCGCGATCGGCAATGCGGTAATGGCAGGCAAGGGCGAGCTCTAGGCCGCCGCCCAGGCAATATCCGTGGATGGCGGCGACCACGGGCACTTGCAGTCTCTCGATGCGATCGAACAGCTCGAGCGTCTGTTTCACCACGTCTTTGATGACGGGTTCGGTGTCGAAACTCTCGAATTCGCGGATGTCCGCGCCGGCGATGAAGCTTGAACTCCTTGCCGCTCATGATCACGAGGCCCTTGATCTCGGCCTTGAGCGCGGCCTCCTCCACCCATTTGATGATCTCGCCGAGCTCTTCGGTGGGGCGCCGCCCGAGCGAATTCATGCTCTCGTCCTCACGGTCGATCACCGCCCAGGCGATGCCTTCGAAATCGACGGTGGGGCGCCAGTCATGCAGGATGGGAAGCGTCGTCGCCATGCTCTATCCTATTCCGCCGCGATGTGTTCGGGCGACTGCGGCACGACGTCCGGTGCGGGGTGCTCGGCAACGCTCTGCCGGGCTAGGCTTTGCGCATCGAAGGCGTCCACGGCGATGACACGCGCCACGAGATCGCGCAGCTCGGCCAGTGAGCGCGCTTCGCTTGCGCTCAGCACGCCTTTCGCCTCGGCCTCGGCGATCCAATCGCGATCGTGATAGCGCCTGACCTCCCCCTTACGGATGGCGCGCTCGAGCTTCTTTTCGGCTTCCTCGGCCGCCACCACCTTCACCAGCGTGTGTTCGAGCAGCCCTACCCGATCGCTCGGATCATTGGTGATGAAAATGTCCCTGGTGAGACGGTCGCGGAACTCGCCGGGCTCGAGCGCGGCGTGCACGATCGCGGCGCCCTCCGTATCAGACGCCGGGCGCCGCACGACGCCTAAGGGGAAGACGAGGATGCGCATCAGCACTGCCGCCCAGGCTTGCGGGAAATTATCCAGGACCCCGGCAAGCGCCTGGTCGAAGCGGAAGAGGCAATTTTGTGCCGCGTAGTCCACGAGCTTCAGGTCGGCGCGGGGGCGGCCGTCGTCGTCATAGCGTTTGAGGATGGCAGAGAGGAGGAAGAGCTCGGAGAGCGCGTCCGCCATGCGGCCGGTGATCTTTTGCTTCACCTTCAGCCCACCGCCGAGCACCGCCACGGTCAGGTCGGCCACGAGCGCGAAGGAGCGGCTGGCGCGGGCGAGCTGTTTCCACCAGCGGCGCGTCGCGCCCGCATTTGGCGGCGCGCTTGCAAAGACGCCGAAGGTCAGGTTGTGGAACAGCGCACCGAAGCCGTTCGAGACAGTGAAAGCAATGTGGCCGTCCAACGCGCGCCCGAAGGACGCGATCCCCTGCTCCTGGTCGCTGTCCTGCAAAGCCTCGATCTCGGTCAAGAGGTAAGGGTGGCTACGAAGCGCGCCTTGAGCGAAAGTGATCAGCGTGCGGGTGAGGATGTTGGCCCCTTCCACGGTGATGCCCACCGGCACCATCTGATAGGCGCCCTGGATGTAGTTAGACGGTCCGTCGCAAATGCCGCGGCCGCCATGGATGTCGAGCGCGTCGTTGACGCTGCCGCGCATGCGCTCGGTGGACACATATTTGAGCAGCGCCGAGATCACCGCGGGCTTATCACCGGCCGTGACCATGGAGGCGGTGACGGCGCGGGCGGCCTCGAGGGCATAGGCCGTCTCCGCCATGCGCGCCAAGGGCTCCTCCACGCCCTCCATGAAGCCAATGGGCAAGTTGAACTGCTTGCGGATACGGGCATAGGCCGTGCTCGTGCGCAGCATGGCCTTGGCGGCGGCGGCGCTCGTGGCGGGGAGTGAGATGGAGCGGCCAGCGGCGAGGCAGCTCATCAGCATGCGCCACCCCTGCCCGGCACGCTCCGTGCCGCCGATGATGAAGTCGAGCGGAACGAAGACGTCGTGGCCTGTGGTGGGGCCGTTGGGGAAGGAAGCGCCGCAAGGCAGATGCCGGCGGCCGATCTCAACGCCCGGATGATCGGTCGGCACCATGGCGAGCGTAATCCCGATGTCCTCGCCGCGGCCGAGATGGTTCTCCGGATCGAACAAGCGGAAGGCGAGGCCAAGCAGCGTCGCCTTGGGCGCGAGCGTGATGTAACGCTTGTCCCAAGTTGAGCCTGATGCCCACCGTCTCCTTGCCCTCGTGCCAGCCTTTGGCGACCACGCCGATGTCGCGCATGGAGGCCGCATCGGAGCCGGAGAAGGGTCCGGTGAGCGCAAAGCAGGGAATCTCCGTGCCGCGCGCGAGGCGGGGCAGGTAATGCGCCTTCTGGACGTCGGTGCCGTATTTCTCGATCAGCTCGCCCGGCCCGAGCGAATTCGGCACCATGACGATGGTGACGCCATCGGGGCTGCGTGAGGCGAGCTTGCCTAGGATCAGCGATTGCGCCTGGGCCGAGAAGCCCAGGCCCCCATGCTCTTTGGAGATGAGCATGCCGAGAAAGCCTTGCTCGCAGACGAAGCGCCAGACGTCGTCGGGGATGTCGCATAGCTCGTGGCGGAAGCGCCAGTCATTGAGCCTGCGGCAGAGCTCCTCGGTGGGCCCGTCGAGAAAGGCGCGCTCCTCGGCAGTGAGCGTGATGGGCGCCACGCGGCGAAGCTTTGACCAATCGGGAGTGCCGCCGAACAACTCGGCATCCCAGCCGAGGGTACCGGCCTCCAGCGCCTCGCGCTCAGTATCGGAGATGGTGGGCATGGCACCCTTGAGTGCGCGATAGGCCGGCAGCGTCACATATTTACGTTTGATCTCCGGAAAGCTTGCCGCGAGCAGGAGCCCGGCCACCACCCCGCCCAGCAGCGTCCAGAGCGTAAAGTGAAGCCCGTGCAGATGTCCTTGGGCGAGCCCGAGCTGCGCGCTTAAGGTGAATAGTGCGATCGCCCCCGCCCAAAACCGCAACGGCGCCCGATACATGGCGAGGGCGAACAGGGCGGCAAGGAAGATGAGGGTGAAGATGAGCTCAGCCATAGGGCGCCTCCGAACACGCTTCGCCCCCTGCCCATCCTTCGCCCCCGAGGGGCCCGCCTCCAAGGGGCGAACTGTTGCCCATTATGGCCGAATTGCTGCTCTTCGGCGCGGGCTTTCGCCCTCTATGGTCCGGATGGGCCAACGGTACAAGCTCTTTGTCGCCGAGTGTCGAGGAATGCAATTTCGCGAATCGTTTGTGGCGCATATCCATCTTTCGCGCGAAGTCGTACCAGTCGATTAACGCCTTTCTTTCGAAGGTGCCGCGGGCGCTCTAAGCCGTCCTTTGGCAGCGGCCAAGCACGTGATCCAGCCCCACGAGCAGGAGGCCGAGCCCGGCAAAGACGACGATCAGCCCTACCAGATTGAGAAAGATCCTCTCGAGAAGCGGATCGCCGTCCGTCTTATAGCGGACGATGAGAACATATGGGAGGCCAAGCGCGAACCATCCAAGCGCCGCCGCCAGCATCCGATAAAGTTGCTGCATCCTGATGCTGCTTTGCGCGCCGCGAGTAGCCGTCGCCGGTCAAATGCGGGATAATCCGGGCAACCGATCTAGGGCAGGCTCAAACCCATTGGGAATTTTGCATGACTACGGACTTCGCGTTGCCGCGATAATGGGCGTCGTACTGCTCGGAACCGCGACAGTCGCGCTTGCGGCGGAGGCCAAGTTTGAGGGCGAGTGCGTCATGGGCCTCGCGCTCGGCAAGGACATCAAGACCGACTGCTCGGTCAATACGGTGAACGACGGCAAGACCTACTGCTTCGGCAACGAACAGGCCAAGAGCATCTTCCTCAAAAAGCCGGAGGAGTTTCTCACCAAGGCCCAGGTCTATTACTCCAGCAAGAAGCAATAGGGGCACGTCACCACCCGCTGATGCGCGGGACTAAGAGCCGCTGGGCACCGAGTGGGCGGTGAACACCGTACCACTCGTGTCGGTAATCGCGACATCGAGATCGTTGTCGCCGCTGCGGCCAAAGCTGAAGCGGAAATAGGGATTGGCGGAGATCGAGCCGCCGCCGTTAGTCATCTTGAACACCAGCTCGCCTGCCCGCGTTACGGTCACCTCGTTGACGAAACGCGGCGCGATCAGGTTTCCCGTATTGGGATTGAGCTGCATGCCGTTGCTGTTGGGGTGCTTGAGCATCACTTGCGCGGACCACAAGGGCGCGCTGCTGAGGGCCGGCTCGAAGGTCTTCACGATCATCTTGCCGAGACCCTCGGCCTCCACGTCGGGATCCTTGGCGTCCATGGCGGCGCAGCCGCCCGCGGCCTGCACGAATTTGGTCGCCATATGCAGCGTGCCGTCCTCGGTCTCTAGGATCGCGCGCACATGGGAGAAGGAATCGAAGCGGACGCGGGTCGAGAGGAAACGTTCGCCCCCCACCCCCACCGCTGGGCCGAAAGTGAAACTGGCTACGACGGGTGTCGGGTTCTTGTCGATGACGAGTGTCATCGATTTCAGCCCTATGGTCACCGAGGGTGGCACGCTCACGGTAACGGGAACGAGCGCCGGGTCGTCGGCGGTCTGCGGCGCGTCGAGCACCACCAGGCCGTCTTCGGCCGCAATCGCACGATCGCCGAAAAGACCGCGCTGGAGGCCACGCCAGGGATCCTCCTCGGCGTAAGCCGTCGACGCAAACAGCGCGATGAGGATACAAGTGCCACCGCCGCTACGTTGCGGCCGAGCCGCGTCCTCGCAAAGCTCATGGCCTATCTCCTTCGTTGCCGAGCACAGTCTATCATTTCCTATTCAAGCCCGGCGAAGCTCGCGGTGATATTGCCCACGTGGTAGTCGTCGAACAGCCGCGAGACGTGAAAAGGCCGCGGTTTTAGTCGTCTTCTTGCGGCTTAGGATAGGCAGAGCATTGCCTGGGGCCGCCGCAGCCCCTCAGCTACCTTCCTCATTTCGGGGGCGCCCCCGCGACGCTTTCTTGTGCAGCCGGAGCTAATTGGCTAAGCAGCGCTTCCTTCGGACCTCAAGAGCGGGAAACGAGAAGCGCCATGGCAGAGCCCGAACGACCGCAACTCAGTCCCTATCAAGTCGAGCTCGAAGCCGGCAAGCGCTACGCTTGGTGCCGCTGCGGGCGGAGCAAGAAGCAGCCCTTTTGCGACGGCTCCCATGCGGACACCGGGATCGAGCCCTTCATTTTCACGGCGGAGCGGACCGAGCTTGCGCTGCTTTGCGGCTGCAAGGACACGGGCGACCCGCCCTTCTGCGACGGCTCGCATATGTTGCTCTAATTTGTGAGCTGACCGCACAAGCGTGCTGCACTTCCACGCCTTCTTGCTATGAAGAGACACCCTTGGCGGATTTTCAGCCTCCGGGGGGTTCGGTACGCTGGCCCCTTCGGGGGGAGAGAGGCAGGCGTCGCTTATGGCTTATTTCCTGCAGCAGCTGATCAACGGGATCGCGCTCGGCTCGATCTATGGTCTGATCGCCATCGGCTACACCATGGTCTATGGCATCATCGGCATGATCAATTTCGCCCATGGCGACATCTTCATGGTGGGCTCCTTCATCGCGCTGATCGCCTTTCTCGCCCTCCTCAGCCTCGGCGTCACCCTGGTTCCGCTTGCGCTCGTGCTCGTGCTCCTCATCGCCATGGCGCTGACCGCCGTCTGGGGCTGGACCGTGGAGCGCATCGCCTACCGGCCCTTGCGCGAGTTGTTCCGCTTGGCGCCGCTGATCACGGCCATCGGCATGTCCATCGTGCTGCAGAATTTCATCCAGGTAGCGCAAGGCGCGCGAGTGAAGCCGCTGCCGCCCGTGGTCACCGGCGGTTATCAGCTCGCCGAGCAGAACGGTTTCATCGTCAACCTGTCCAATATCCAGATCCTGATCGTGGTGACGACGTTCGTGCTCATGGTCGTGTTCTGGCTTATCATCACGCGCACCGCACTTGGCCGCGCCCAGCGCGCCTGCGAGCAGGACAGGCTAATGGCGGCTCTGTGCGGCGTTAATGTGGACCGCACCATCTCGCTCACCTTCGTCATGGGCGCGGCACTGGCCGCCGTCGCTGGGCTCCTCTACCTCCTCTATTACGGCGTGATCGATTTCTATATTGGCTTCGTCGCCGGCATTAAGGCGTTCACCGCGGCCGTGCTCGGCGGCATCGGCTCGCTGCCGGGTGCCATGCTCGGCGGGCTCATCATCGGTTTGATCGAGACGTTCTGGTCGGCCTATTTCACGATTCAATACAAGGACGTAGCGGCGTTCTCGATGCTGGCGTTGGTGCTGATCTTCTTCCCGTCGGGCCTGCTCGGACGCCCCGAAGTCGAGAAGGTTTGAGCGCTTTGCGCAGGCCCGGTAAAGCGTTAAGCCCCCGGCTCCGGTCCGCGCCTGTCGACGCCGTCATCGCGGCGGGGGTCGCCTTCGCCCTGTTCTTTCTGACGCTTGGGGTGAGGACCGGGGACAGCGCGCAAGGGCTGACGCTCAAACCCCGTCCACTGCTGCTTGCCACCGTCGTCGGCATCGTCTTCTTGGGCAGACTCGCGCTCAATCTCTTTTGGTGGAACCGCAGCTGGACCCTGCCCAAGTCTGTCTGGTGGCCGCTGCCCTGGACACAACCGAAATTTCCACTGCCCAAGGTAGCGCGGGAAAGTACCTCCGGCCATTTCGGCGCGCTCGCGCTCGTCATCGCCGCCGCCCTTTTTCCAATCATGTCCTATGCACTCAACTCGACGCTCCATCTCGGACTGCCGCTCCGCTACCTGCTCGACCTCTCCATCCTTGTGCTCACCTACGTCATGCTCGGCTGGGGGCTCAACATCGTGGTTGGGCTCGCCGGTCTCCTCGATCTCGGCTACGTCGCGTTCTATGCCGTCGGCGCCTATACCTTCGCGCTGCTTGCCACGACCTTCGGCTGGTCGTTCTGGATGTGTCTGCCCTTTGCCGGCCTGCTCGCCGCGCTCTGGGGCATCGTGCTCGGCTTCCCGGTGCTCCGGCTGCGAGGCGACTATCTGGCCATCGTAACGCTCGCCTTCGGCGAGATCGTGCGCATCGTGCTGCTCAACTGGACCAATGTGACGAACGGTCCGAACGGCATCTCCGACATCCCCAAGCCCACATTTTTCGGCCTGCCCCTCACCAAGACGGCCGAAGGCGGCGGCGAAACGTTCAGCAGCTTTTTCGGAATCTCCTACGATCCGCTGCACGCCGTCATCTTTCTCTATTACGTGATTTTCGCGCTCGCGCTCCTCACCAACCTCGTGACGCTCCGCCTGCGGCGGCTGCCGATTGGGCGCGCCTGGGAGGCGATGCGCGAGGACGAGATCGCCTGCCGCTCGCTCGGCATCAACACCACCATCACCAAGCTCACGGCGTTTGCCACCGGCGCCTTGTTCGGCGGCGTTGCAGGCAGTTTCTTCGCCACGCGGCAAGGCTTCATCAGCCCGGAATCCTTTACCTTTATCGAGTTGGCCATCATCCTCGCCATCGTGGTCCTGGGCGGCATGGGCAGCCAGCTCGGCGTGGCCCTGGCCGCCATCGTCATGGTGGGCGGCTTCGAGGCGCTCCGCCATACCTCGGGCCTTAAGGTCATCTTCGGACCCGACTTCGATCCGGCGCTCTATCGCATGCTCCTGTTCGGGGTTGCCATGGTGGCGTTCATGGTGTGGCGTCCGCGGGGGATCGTCGGCTCGCGCGAGCCGTCGATCACACTCAGGTCGCGGCGCGCCAAAGGCGACCTCGTCAAAGCGGGGAGCGCATGAGCGGCTGGCAGAACGATCCGCTGTTCAAGGTCGAGCATCTCACTATGCGCTTCGGCGGACTTGTTGCCGTCGATGACGTTTCCTTCGACGTCGGCCGGCATGACATCACCGCCCTGATCGGCCCGAATGGCGCCGGCAAGACCACCGTGTTCAATTGCATCACCGGCTTCTACAAGCCGAGCGAGGGGATGCTCACCCTCACCCATCCTGACGGCCAACGCTTCCAGCTCGAGCGCCTCGACGATCACGACATCAATTCGGGGGCGCGGGTCGCGCGCACCTTCCAGAATATCCGGCTGTTCGGCGGCATGACGGTGCTCGAGAACCTGATGGTGGCGCAGCACGCAGCACTTACCCGCTTCACCGGCCTCGGCTTGAGCGCGCTGCTCGGCTTCGGACGCTTTGGCGCGGTGGAAGCCGAGGCCATCGACTATGCAAGCTTCTGGCTGGAGCGAGTAGGCCTGATCGAGCGTGCCGACACGGCGGCGGCAGAACTTCCCTACGGCGACCAGCGGCGCCTCGAGATCGCACGCGCCATGTGCACGCGTCCGCTGCTGCTGTGCCTCGATGAACCGGCGGCCGGATTGAATGCGCGCGAGAGCGACCAGCTCAACGAGCTCCTGTTCTCGATTCGCAATTATGACGGGGTGGCGCTCCTCCTCATCGAACACGACATGAGCGTGGTCATGCGGATCTCCGATCATCTGGTCGTGCTCGATTATGGCAGGAAAATCGCCGACGGCACCTCGGAGCAGGTGCGCAACGACCCGCAGGTGATCGCGGCCTATCTCGGCGTGCCCGACGAAGAACTCGAGCAGGCCGAGCGCAAGGTCGGTCGATGAGCGAGCCCCTACTTCAGATCCGGAAGGTCACCGCCAGATACGGCCGCATCCAGGTGCTGCATGGCGTCAGCCTCGACATCCATGCGGGCGAGGTCGTGGCGCTGATCGGCGGCAATGGGGCCGGCAAGACCACGCTGATGATGACGATCTTCGGGCGTCCCCGCGCGTCCGAAGGCTCGATCGTCTTCACCGGCCACGAGATCACCAACCTCCCCACCCACACCATCGCGCGGCTGCGCATCGTCCAAGCGCCGGAGGGGCGGCGCATCTTTTCGCGTATGACGGTGCTCGAGAACCTTCAAATGGGCGCCATCGTCGCCGATGATCCGGACGGGTTCGCGCACGACCTCGAGCGCGTCTACACACTGTTTCCGCTGCTAAAGGCCCGGCAGCATCAGCGCGGAGGTACGCTGTCGGGCGGCGAGCAGCAGATGTTGGCGATCGGTCGCGCCCTGATGGGACGGCCCAAGCTCCTTTTACTCGACGAGCCCTCGCTGGGCTTAGCCCCCCTGATCGTCAAGCAGACCTTCGAGGTGATCAAAAAGCTGAACGCGCAAGGTCTGACCGTCTTCCTCGTCGAACAGAACGCCTATCACGCGCTTAAGCTCGCGCATCGCGCCTATGTCATGGTCAATGGCCGCATCACGCTCTCGGGAACTGGCAAGGAGCTGCTCAACCGGGAAGAGATCCAGACCGCCTATCTCGATGGCGGCACGCAGGCGGCAACACGGCAGGGGGCTAGACGATGAGCTTACTGTCCGACGACGGCCCTCTCGTATTCCCGGTGCTAACGGTGATCCTCGGCGGAGGAGCCGCGTTTCTCGCAGGCCGCGGGCTCGCGCGGTCCTGGAAACCGTTCTGGCGCGTGTTCTTCTACATGGCCTTGCTCGCCGCCGCCGTCCGCTTCTTCCACTACGCCCTGTTCGCGGGCTCGCTCTTGTCCATCCCCGATTACACGGTCGCCTATGTGGTGCTGCTGATCGCGGCCTGCCTCGGTTTCCGCTCCATGCGCACGACGCAGATGGTCACGCAATATCGCTGGCTCTACGAGCGGACGAGCCCCTTAACTTGGAAAGCGCGCTGAAGCTCAAGTATGGTTGAATTGCATTGCCTAGGGAGATGACCATGAAGCGGATTGCCAGGCTGTTCATCGCTTTGGCCGCAGCATCCATGATCGCAAGCTGCAGCGGGGGTGGCACCGACACGACCTCGGTCGCCGTGATCGGTCCGGTGACGGGTCAATATGCCTCGTTCGGCGCCCAGATGAAGAATGGCGGCGAGATGGCCGTGGCCGATATCAATGCCGCGGGCGGCGTGCTGGGCAAGAAGCTTGACCTTCAGATCGGTGACGACGCCTGCGATCCGAAGCAGGCGGTGGCGGTGGCCAACCAGATGGTCGGCAACAACGTGGCGCTCGTCGCCGGGCATTACTGCTCAGGCTCATCGATCCCGGCCTCGAATGTCTATGCCGAGGCTAATATGGTGCAAATCTCGCCTGCCTCCACCAATCCCGCCTACACCGACGACCGCGCCGCCACCAACATCTACCGGGTTTGCGGCCGCGACGACCAGCAGGGCAGTGTCGCCGGCAAATACCTCGCCGGCCATTTCGCCGACAAGAATGTCGCCTTCGTTCACGACAAGACGGCTTACGGCAAGGGCCTCGCCGACGAGACCAAGAAAGCGATGAACGAGGCCGGCAAACAGGCGGTGATGTATGAGGCGATCACCGCCGGCGAGAAGGACTATTCCGCGCTCGTCTCCAAGCTCAAGCAAGCCAAAGTCGATATCGTCTATTTCGGCGGCTATCACACCGAGGCTGGGCTGATCATCCGCCAGATGCGCGATCAGGGCATGGCCACCCTCCTGATGGGCGGCGACGCGCTCATAACCCAGGAGTTCTGGTCGATCACCGGTGACGCGGGCGAAGGCACGCTGATGACCTTCTCCCCCGACCCGCGCAAGAACCCCGCCGCCGCCGAGGTTGTGAAGCGTTTCAAGGATAAGGGCATCGAGCCCGAAGGCTACGTGCTCTACACCTATGCCGCGGTGCAGGTCTGGCAGCAGGCTGCGGAGAAGGCGAAATCGACCGACTCGGCCGAGGTGGTGAAGGCGCTAAACGACACCGAGTTCGACACTGTGATCGGCAAATTCAAGTTCAACGAGAAGGGCGACCCGAACCTGCCCCCCTATGCTGTTTATCGCTGGTCGAAAGGCGGCTACGAGCAGATTGGCGACTAAGGGCAGCCTGCGGCGCCACCCTCAGCTCTGTTTTGCGCGCGCCTTCTGTTCGGTGAAATAGGCTTCGAGCTCCTTCTCCACTCGCACCCAATCGTCGGGAAGAGGGAGGCCCAGCGCCTTGAACTCGTTGAGCTTCTCGAAAATCTGCATGTAAAGCTCATGGGCATTCTGCGGCGGGATGTCCATCTGGTTGATGAGGAGCGCAAGTTCTGCTTCCAGATCATCGAATGCCATGGCTCACGCCTCCTGCTGCGCTTGGGGTCACGACCATACACAAGCGATGGCGGCAAGTCAGCATCGCGGCGACGATTGCGGGCGGCGCATTTCCCTTGCATAGTTCGACCGAGGCGTGCGGCTAGGGGGGAGGCGACCATGGAAAGTGTGACCTTCGGCAAGGTGGTCGGCTTCGTGCTGGCAATCCTATTTGCGCTCGTCGTCGGCCTTTCCATGCAAGGGCTCCTGGTGCAGCCGGATACCCTCACTAATGAGCGAACCCAGGACACCCTGCGCATCGTGGGACTTGCCGGCGGGCTGGCCGCGCTGCTCGCCTGGTGGGTGCAAGGCTTTGCCGCAAGCCGCGGCCTCGTGGTGCGCGTCCTATTCGCGCTCTTCGTCTTCGTCGTGGGGTTCTGCAGCTTCGGCGGCCTGTTTCGGGTCATCGACAGCATCATCCGCTATCCGAACCAGCAAGACTGGTCCCTCTCGGGGATCTATTGGTCCTCCCAAGGCAACCTCATCTCCTTCGTGATCGACATGCTGGTGCCGCCCCGCCCCGCCTATGCGGCGCTGATCCTGGCGGCGGCGTTCTACCTCGCCCTGTTCGGGCCGCGGAAGGAAGCGGTGGTAACCGCCTGACGCGAGCGCATTTGAGGCGGGGCGCTGCCTCTGCTAGACCTGCGTTGACCCGCGACCCGCGGGAATGGACGTTCGCCCGCGCATGATCCCCCGTTACAGCCGCCCCGACATGGCCCGCCTATGGGAGCCGGAGGCCAAGTTCCAAATCTGGCTTCAGATCGAGACCTATGCGGCCGAAGGAATGGTCAAGCTCGGGCTCATCCCTAAAGAGGTTGCCCAAGCGGTGCGGAAGTGCGGCGGTTTCGACGTCGCCCGCATCGACGCCATCGAGCGGGAGGTAAAGCACGACGTCATTGCCTTCCTGACCTCCGTCACCGAACATGTCGGGCCGGAAGCGCGCCTCCTGCATCAGGGCATGACCTCCTCCGACGTGCTCGATACGTGCTTTAACGTCCAGCTCGTCAAGGCGGCGGACCTACTCATCGCCGACGTCGATTCCTTGCTTGCCGCGCTGAAGGCGCGCGCCTTTGAGCACAAATACACGCCGACCGTCGGACGCACTCATGGGGTGCATGCAGAGCCCACAACCTTCGGGCTCAAGCTCGCTTATGCCTATGCCGAGTTCGCCCGCGCGCGAGAGCGGCTCGGGGCGGTGCGCGAAGAGGTTCGCACCTGCGCCATCTCGGGCGTGGTCGGGACCTTCGCCCATGTGGACCCCAGGGTCGAAGCCTATGTGGCCGAGAGATTGGGCTTGCGGCCAGAGCCCATCTCGACTCAGGTGATCCCGCGCGACCGGCACGCGCAGTATTTCGTGACGCTTGCCGTAGTGGCGGGCTCGGTGGAGCGGCTCGCCACCGAGATCCGCCATCTGCAGCGCACCGAGGTGCTCGAGGCCGAGGAGCATTTCAGCGAGGGCCAGAAGGGCTCCTCGGCCATGCCACATAAGCGCAACCCCGTGCTCTCAGAGAACATCACGGGGCTCGCGCGCCTGATCCGCGCCTATGCGGTCCCTGCGTTGGAGGACGTGGCGCTGTGGCACGAGCGCGACATCTCCCATTCCTCGGTCGAGCGGGTGATCGGGCCCGACGCCACCATCGCGCCTCGACTTCGCGCTTGGCCGCCTGACCGAGATCGTGCGAGGGCTCATAGTCTATCCGAAACGCATGCGCGCCAATCTCGACCGCCTTGGCGGCCTCATCCACTCGCAACGCGTTTTGCTGGCGCTCACGGAAGCCGGCGTCTCGCGCGAAGCCGCGTACACGCTCGTGCAGCGGAACGCCATGAAGGTCTGGAAGGAAGGCGGCGACTTCCTCGAAGCACTACTCAAGGACAAGGACGTGACCAAGGCCGTCCCCGAAAAGACGCTGCGGGCGCAGTTCGACATCGACCATCACCTGAAGCATGTCGATACCATCTTCGACCGCGTCTTCGGCCCTCACCCCTCCTCGAAGCGCCGGAAGGGTCAAGGCGCCTTGTAGTTGTTGCGGGTGAAGACGTAGGGCACGTAGCGATAGCGGCCGCGCTCTCTGAACGTCAGAAAATAGCGCCAGCGGTACCAAGAGGGCGAGATGTCCGCGTAGGGCGGCAGGTCGTAGTAGGCATCCGCCGTGGGGTAATGGCCCGAATGGTAGGGGTAGCGCGGGTAGACGGGGGTGACGGGCTCCGTCCCCTCGGCCGACGTGGCAGCGGCGACCTTCTGGACCTCAAGGCCGCCTTGGTTGGCATAGCCGGAATAGCTGTTCCAGGTCACCTTGCACCAGCCGTGCGCGCACGGACCCACCGTGACGTCAGCGCCCGCCGGCATGGTGAGCAGCAGCTCATATTTCGCACCGGGCCCGGCGCGCAGGGCGACGTCTCCGGACGTCTTGCCCTCGCGGGCTACGGCGGCGCCCACCCCGAGCGCCAGCGCCAAAGCCGCAACGAGCATCGTATGCGAAGCGTGCATGTCGAGTGGTTCCCTCTGCCTTCTTACATCTTGGCACAGGCGCAACGCAGCGTCAGTAAAGGATTACGGCCATGCGTAACATGCAGATGCCTAGGCCTTGGCGCTTGACTGTTTCCTCACCGCGGCCGCGGCCTCGGCGAACCAAATAGCGTCGGTGGCGACGGCCACCACGTTCCACCCCGCCGCAACGAGAGGCTGCGCGAAGGCCACGTCATTGGCATAGATCAACGCGATCACTTTTCTCTCGCGGCATTTGCGTAAGACCAGTGTGATGGCCTCCTCGACCTCGGGAGCCCGAATATCGAGGCGCCCGGTGAGCGCCATGGAAAGGTCGTTCGGGCCGAAACAGACCATGTCCACGCCCGGAAGCGCGAGTATGTCGTCAAGCTGATCGAGCGCGCCTTTCGTCTCGATCTGGGGGCAGGCGATGGTCCAATCGTTGGCCGTGGTGAAATAGTCGCCCGTATGGCCAAGTTGGGCCCGGTAGGGGCCCCAGCTCCGCGCGCCGCGGGGCGGGTACTTGACCGCTTGGACGAAGGTTTCCGCCTCTTCCACATTGGCGATCAAAGGGCACAAGACACCCTGAGCGCCCGCGTCGAGCGCCCGGCCGACAAGACCCGGATCGTTCTCGGCCACGCGCACGAGGGTTGACAGGCCCCAGGCCCGGGCCGCCGTGAGGCAGCCGAGCAGGACCTCATTATCGCCCACGCCGTGCTGCTGGTCGATGGTGATGCAGTCCCACCCCGCCTGGGCGATCAACTCGATCACGAATGGCGAATTGAGCGTCAGCCAGGCGTTGAACAGCGTGCGGCCTTCATTCGCGGCCTTGCGGAATTGATCCACTCGCATCTTAACCTGCGTCAAGCCTTGCCTTCAGTATCGATCTGGACCATGGCCTGCTGCATCAGATCGGCCATCATGCGGCGGATCTGGTGGTCGGACTGCTCGACGCCGCTGGCGTCGAAATCGCTCCGCAGCTTGCGGAAGACGTCTTCGTCCCCAGGCTCCAGGAGATCGGCCTTGATCACCTCCCGCGCGTAGGCCTGCGCCGCATCGCCGGAGAGCCCCATTTTCTCCGCCGCCCAGAGGCCCAAGAGCCTGTTCCGGCGCGCCATCGCCTTGAATTTCAGCTCCTCGTCATGGGCGAATTTTCGCTCAAAACCCTTCTCGCGCTCGTCAAAGGTGGTCATTTGCTTGGGACTCCTGGGCTTCGCGCGAATCGGCAGTTTATGTGGCGGAAATAGGTGGAAAAAATGCCGGTGGTGCGAGGCGATGGATACCCCGAAAAGCCTTTGAAATCAACCGGTCCCGGTGGACAAAGACACCGCGGACGGCAAACATTGTCTCCCCCCTCCCCTTACGTTAAGGTCCCCCTCAAGACTCCGTCGTCGATTCCGGTCATGGCAATGTGCGACGTCCACGCGGCATGGGTGACCCCTCCCGCGTAATCGTTGTTTTGTCAGTAGTTTGCACCCGTTTGCTCGAGAGGAACTTAAATATGAACCGGCGCCGCCGCGTGTATGAAGGCAAGGCCAAGATCCTCTATGAAGGCCCCGAGCCCGGCACCCTCGTGCAGCATTTCAAGGATGACGCCACCGCCTTCAACAACAAGAAACACGACAAGATCGAGGGCAAAGGCGTCCTCAACAATCGCATCTGCGAATACCTCTTCCAAAAGCTCGGCGAAATCGGCGTGCCTACCCATTTCATCAAGCGGCTCAACATGCGCGAGCAGCTGATCCGCGAAGTGGAGATCATTCCGCTCGAGGTGGTGGTGCGCAACGTCGCCGCGGGCTCGCTGTCCACACGCCTCGGCGTCGACGAGGGCACCACCCTGCCCCGCTCGATCGTGGAGTTCTATTACAAGTCTGACAAGCTCGAGGATCCGATGGTCACCGAGGAGCACATCACGGCCTTCGGCTGGGCGTCCCCAGCGGAGATCGACGACATCATGTCGCTCGCGCTTCGGATCAACGATTTTCTCTCCGGCCTCTTCCTTGGCGTTGGCATCCGGCTCGTCGACTTCAAATGCGAGTTCGGCCGGCTGTGGGAAAAGGAGCACGACACCATGCGCATCGTCCTGGCCGACGAGATCTCGCCAGACTGCTGCCGGCTGTGGGACATCGAGACGCAAAACAAGCTCGACAAGGACCGCTTCCGCCGCGACCTGGGCGGGCTGGTCGAAGCCTACCAAGAGGTGGCGCGGCGGCTCGGCCTGCATGTAGACAACCCCATGCGGATGCGCAGCGGGCCCGTACTCGTGCGCTCGAAATAGGAGAGGCGCCAAGGCCACCCATGAAGGCGCGCATCACCATCACGCTGAAACCCGGGGTGCTCGACCCGCAGGGCAAGGCGATCGCGGGCGCCCTTCACGCGCTGGGCTTCGGCGCCGTTGCCAATGTGCGCCAGGGCAAATATATCGAGGTCGAGGTGGCCGAGTCCGATCCCGTCCGCGCCCGCGCCGAGGTTGAGCGTATGTGCGAGCAGCTGCTCGCCAACACCATCATCGAGAACTACGCCTGTGAGCTCGAGGCCGCTTAGCGAGGCATGAAAGCGAGCGTCATCGTCTTTCCGGGATCGAATTGCGACCGCGACGCGGCTATGGCGCTTGAGGCCGCTACGGGCTCTGCACCCGCGATGGTTTGGCACGGCGGCGCCGAGTTGCCTCGAAGCGACCTCATCGTGCTCCCCGGTGGCTTCTCCTATGGTGATTATCTGCGCTCCGGCGCCATGGCGGCGCATTCACCCATCATGCGGGAGGTCGTCAAACGCGCCCACGCCGGCACGCCCGTACTCGGCATTTGCAATGGCTTCCAGGTGCTGACCGAGGCTGGGCTCCTGCCCGGCGTACTCATGCGCAATGCCTCGCTCAAATTCATCTGCCGGTACGTGCATCTGCGCGTGGAGCAGAACGATACGCTGTATACGCGGGACTACACGAAGGGCGAGGTGGTCACGTTCCCCATCGCGCACAAGGACGGCGCCTATTTCGCCGACGAGGCGACGCTGGATCGGCTGGAAGGCGAAGGCCGCGTCGCCTTCCGTTACAGCGATGCGGAGGGCGAGATCACGGAAGATGCCAATCCAAACGGTTCCCGCCGCAACATTGCCGGCATCTATAACGAGACGAGGACCGTGCTCGGACTCATGCCTCACCCGGAGCGCGTTGCCGAGCGTGCACTCGGCGGCACCGACGGCGCCAAGATGTTTTCTGCCCTCGCGGAGGCGTTGCCTTGAGCGGGCCCGCACGCGCGGCGCGGGTGGCAGAGGGCTTTTCCGACGCGCTCATCGCCGAACATGGCCTGAACGCGGATGAGTATGGCCGCCTGCTCGAGGCGCTCGGACGGGAGCCGTCCCTCACCGAGCTCGGCATCTTTTCGGTGATGTGGTCGGAGCACTGCTCCTACAAGTCCTCGCGCATCTGGCTGAAAAAGCTCCCGACCGAAGGCCCGCAGGTCATTCAAGGGCCCGGCGAGAATGCCGGCGTGGTCGATCTCGGCGACGGCCACGCCGCGGTGTTCAAGATGGAGAGCCATAACCATCCCTCTTACATCGAGCCCTATCAGGGGGCCGCGACCGGGGTGGGCGGCATTATGCGCGACGTGTTCACCATGGGCGCGCGGCCCATCGCCAACATGAACGCGCTCCGCTTCGGCGCGCCGGACCACCCCAAGACCCGCCACTTCGTGGCGGGCGTCGTCGGCGGCATCGGCGACTACGGCAATTGCGTGGGCGTGCCGACCGTGGGCGGGGAGACCAATTTCGACGCCCGCTACAACGACAACATTCTGGTCAACGCCATGTGCGTCGGTCTCGTGCGCAGCGATCGCATCTTCAAGTCGGCCGCGCGCGGCATGGGCCTTCCCGTCGTCTATGTGGGCTCCAAGACCGGGCGCGACGGCATCCATGGCGCCACCATGGCGTCGGCCGAGTTCGACGAGGCGTCGGAGGAGAAGCGGCCCACGGTGCAGGTAGGCGACCCCTTCACCGAGAAGCTGCTGCTCGAGGGCTGCCTTGAGCTGATGCGCGAGGACGTCATCGTCGCCATCCAGGACATGGGGGCCGCGGGACTCACCTCTTCCTCCGTCGAGATGGCGGACAAGGGGGGAGTCGGCATCGCGCTCGATCTCGATCGCGTGCCCACCCGGGAAGCGGCGATGACCGCCTACGAGATGATGTTGTCGGAGAGCCAGGAGCGCATGCTAATGGTGCTGAAGCCCGGTGCCGAAAAGATCGCCCAGCGCATCTTCGACAAATGGGAGCTCGACTTCGCCGTTATCGGAATCACCACCGATACAGGTCGCCTCGTGGTTCGCCATGGCGGCCAAACCGAGGCCGACATTCCGCTGTCCGCGCTGGCGCACGCCGCGCCCATCTATGAGCGGCCTTATACGCGGAAGCCGCCTGAGCCGGTCGTCGCGCCGAAGGACGTGCCGGCGCCAAACAGCGTGCTCGGCGCGCTGGAAGCACTGATGGGCTCCGCAGCGCTATCGTCGCGCCGCTGGATCTGGCAACAATACGATCACATGGTGATGGCCGACACGGTGCAGCGGCCGGGCGGCGACGCCGGCGTCGTGCGCGTGCATGGCACGAACAAGGGGCTCGCCATCTCCTGCGACGTGACGCCCCGCTATTGCGCGGCCGATCCTTACGAGGGCGCCAAGCAGGCAGTGGCGGAGTGCTGGCGCAACTTGACTGCCGTTGGCGCCGACCCGCTCGCCATCACCGACTGCCTGAATTTCGGCAATCCGGAGCGGCCCGAGATCATGGGCGAATTTGTGGGCGCCATTGAGGGCATGGCCGAGGCCTGTACCGCACTCGCCTTCCCCGTCGTCTCCGGCAATGTTTCGCTTTATAATGAGACCAACGGCGGCGCCATCCCGCCGACGCCCACAGTGGGCGGCATCGGGCTGATCCCGGACATCGCCAAGATGGCAACGCCCGCCCTGAAGAACGAAGGCGATGTGCTGATCCTGGTCGGCGCGGCAACCGGACATCTGGGCCAGTCGCTCTATCAGGAGCTGGTGCAGGGCGTTACACGCGGCGCACCACCACCAGTCGATCTCGATGCCGAGCGCCGCGTCGGCGATTTTGTCAGATGCCTGATCCGGGAAGCACGCCTGACGGCGGTCCACGACATCTCCGATGGTGGGCTCCTCGTCGCCCTCGCAGAGATGGCGCTCGCCGGCGGACTTGGCGCAGAGCTCGAGGCGCCCCCGAGCCGGCTGCCGGCACACTCGGCTTGGTTCGGAGAGGAGCAGGGTCGCTATGTGGTTGCCGCCGAGCCTCCGCTCGCCGCGGCATGTTTGGCCGAAGCGCGGGCAGCGAGCGTTCCGGCCAGCGTGCTGGGCCGGGTCAGGGGCGACGCCTTGAAACTTCCAGGCGAAGCGCCACTTCCCCTTGCGGCTTTGGGCCTCGCCCATGAGCGGTGGTTGCCGGACCTCATGGCCGCTAGGATCGGATGAGACAGGAGGCGAGGCGACAATGGCCATGGCGGCCCAAGACATCGAGCGGCTCATCAAGGAGCGCTTTCCCGATGCGCGCGTCAGCATCGATGATCTCGCTGGCGACGGCGATCACTATGCGGCGACGGTCGTCGCGGAGGCTTTCCGCGGCAAGACCCGGGTGCAGCAACATCAAATGGTGTATGAGGCCCTAGGCGGCAGCATGGGCGGGGCGCTGCACGCGCTTGCGCTCAAGACCTCGGCGCCTTACTAAGGAGATTGGCATGACAAACGCGCAAGAGATTCAGGATTGGATTAGGAAGCAAGTCGCAGCCAACGACGTCGTACTGTTCATGAAGGGCACACGAGAGATGCCCCAATGCGGCTTCTCCATGCAGGTCGCGCAGATGCTAAATCATCTGGGCGTGGAGTTCAAAGGCATCAATGTGCTCGACAACATGAGCGTGCGCGAGGGTATCAAGGCCTATTCGGATTGGCCGACGATCCCGCAGCTCTATGTCAAGGGCGAGTTCATCGGCGGCTGCGATATCGTGCGCGAGATGTTCCAGGCCGGCGAGCTGCAGGAGCTTTTGAGCGACAAGGGGATCGCCCACAACCAGCAGACGCTCACGGCGTAACTCTGCCGATGTTCCACGCGAACCCGGATCGGCTAGCGAGAGTAGAACTCGATGACGAGGTTCGGCTCCATGATCACCGGGTAAGGCACGTCGGAGAGCATAGGCGTCCGCACTAGCTTAGCCACCATTTTGGAGTGGTCGACCTCGATATAGTCGGGCACGTCGCGCTCGGGGCTTTGCGCCGCTTCCAGCACGATGCCGGCATCCTTGGCCTTGTCCTTGACCTCAATCACGTCGCCTTCGCGGCAGCGGAAACTCGGGATGTTCACGCGCCTACCGTTGACGCGCACATGGCCATGTGACACGAACTGTCGCGCGGCAAATACGGTCGGCACGAATTTCGCGCGATAGACGATGGCGTCGAGGCGCCGTTCCAAGAGCCCGATAAGCTTCTCGCCGGTGTCGCCCCTAAGCCGCGCCGCCTCGCGATAGATGCCCTTGAACTGCTTCTCGGTGATGTTGCCGTAATAGCCCTTGAGCTTTTGCTTGGCGCGCAGCTGCTGGCCATAGTCCGACAGCTTGCCTCGCCGGCGCTGGCCATGCACGCCGGGACCGTATTCGCGCTTGTTGTAGGGGCTCTTCGGGCGCCCCCAAATATTCTCGCCAAGCCTGCGGTCGATCTTGTGCTTCGCATTGATACGTTTCGTCATGCGTCCAGGACTCCAAGCCAAATCCAAGCTTCGCACGCGGGCGGTGTGCTCCGCAGGCGGCCTCTCGAGTAAATTATTCGCGATGAGGTAATGGCCGCTTTCAGGGTCTGACCTAGGCCAGGCTAGAGCGCGAGCTCACCTTCGCATAGGGGCTCTGTTACACACAAGGATACGAAAGTGTCAATTGGAGTGGCCGGCCACCGGCGCGGGCTTGGCAGCCTTCGGAGCCGGCGCGGGGGTTGTCGTCGGGGTCGGCCCGGGTACGGCCTCTGCGGACTGAACATAGGCGGCAATGGCCTGCCTCACCTTCTCCTTCTGATCCGGCGGGCAGTCGAGCTTTTTCGGATTGATATATTGAGGTCCACTGGGCAGCGGCGGCATCGTTACCCGCGCCCTGCGCTCCCGCGTCCCCCGGCTGCGCGCCGGCGTCCGCGCGCGTTGGCCGCGTCGCTGTTCTTTTCGGTCATGCTGATATTGCCGGTGAAGTAGGAGACCGAGAACATATGCAAGGCATTGATGAACATGAGCTGCTCGGGGCTCCAGACCTTGCGCCCCGCCTCGCCCTTCATCAGTCGCTCATAGTTGGCCTTCTCGAGGTCGACGAGATTGCAAGCCTCGGCATAGGCAGAACGCGTCGCCACCTTGATCACGCGGCGCGCGTCGTCGATGGGAATGAAAAACTTCTGCGGATTCGATTTGTCGACCTTGACCAGCTTGCCGTCGGGGCCGGGAGCTTCATCCGGCATGATCGACCAGGCGAAGGTCGCCATCACGCGCACGGCGCTGTCGCTGAGCTTGTCCTTGGGAGCGTCATCGCCATTCGCCGCTGGCTTAGTGCGCTTGTCGAGCTCCTCGGCCACGGGCCGAATGCTCGTATTATCCTGAGCCTTGAGCGGCGCGCCCTGCAGCACCGCCACCAGCACGGTAGCCCCCGCCGCAGCCCACTGAATCCAAGCTTTTTGCATCAGCTGCCTCTCTCAAGTTCAGTGCCGAAGCTAGCCATCGTTGTAGCCAATCGCAATAGGAGAAACGGGGCGGAACTATGGCTCGCTATCGCTTGGGTCGGCTGCCGGCAAGGGCGACGATGATGCCACGCCAGGTGCGCACGTCCTGGTCGGTCAAGCCCATGCGATGGAAGATGTTGCGGATGCTGCGCACCATGGTAGCGCGCTTCTCGGCCGGGCGCAGGAAGCCCGCGCGGTCGAGCTCGCTCTCGAGATGCTCGAACAGGCCAATGAGCTCGGCTCGCGTCGCGGGCCGCGTGTCGGCCACGCTCAAACCCTCCTCCGCCGGTCCGTCCAACGGCGTGGCGCGGCCGAGCGAGGGCGCCGAGCTTTGCACTTTGAGCCATTCATAGCCGAACAGCAGTACCGCCTGGGGCAAGCTCAGCGAGGCGAAGCCCGGATTGACGGGAGCGGTGATGATGGCATCCGCAAGCGCCAACGCATCGTTGTCGAGTCCGCTCCGCTCCGGCCCGAACAAGACGCCGGTCCGCTCGCCTTTGGCCGCGCGAAAGGCGAGCTCGCGGGCAGCGCTCTCGGGAGTAGCCACGCGTTTCACCATGTCGCGCGGCCGCGCCGTCGTGGCAAAGACAAAGTGCAAGTCCCCGACCGCCTCCTCGACCATGGGAAAGAGGCTGGCCGTGTCCGCCACACTCGCGGCCCCAGCGGCTGCCGCATGCGCCTTGTCGTTCGGCCAGCCGTCCCGGGGCGCGACCAGACGCAGATCGGCAAGGCCGAAGTTGGCCATGGCGCGGGCGGCAAAGCCGATATTCTCGCCCAGTTGCGGCTGAACGAGGATGATCGCCGGCGCCGGCGCCGGCGTGCTTGGACGCGCGGCTTTGGTCGCCGAGACTGCCGCTTTTTTGGCTTTGCCTTGGACGCGCGGCCTTGCTTTGATCATGAGGGGCACGATGCTATAGGGGGCGCCTACCCGCAACGGTGGTGAAGCCGATGGTGCGGCGCCCCCCTCGAAAATCCTCCCTGCCGGAGACGCGCGTGAACAAGATCAAGGTCAAAAACCCAGTCGTCGAGCTCGACGGGGACGAGATGACCAGGGTCATCTGGGACCTCATCCGGGAGAAGCTGATCCGCCCTTACCTTGATGTCGAGCTTCAACGCTTCGATCTCAGCATCGAGAACCGTGACGCGACCAACGATAAGGTCACGGTCGATGCCGCTTACGCCATTCTCGAGCATGGCGTGGGGGTCAAATGCGCCACCATCACCCCCGACGAGGCGCGGGTGAAGGAATTCGGCTTGAAGCAGATGTGGAAATCGCCGAACGGAACGATCCGCAACATCCTGGGCGGCGTCATCTTCCGTGAGCCTATCATCTGCCGCAACGTGCCCCGGCTGGTCCCCGGCTGGACGAAGCCGATCGTCATCGGTCGGCATGCCTATGGTGACGTCTATCGCGCGACCGACTTTCGTGTCCCCGGCAAAGGCAAGCTCACCATCAGTTTCGAGGGCGAGGACGGCAGCAAGATCGAGCATGAGGTGCATGCGTTCAAGGGTCAGGGCGTCGCGCTCGCCATGTTCAACGTCGACGAGCTCGATCCGCGACTTCGCGCGCGCCTCGTTTAACTACGCGCTCGCCCGCAACATGCCAGTCTACCTGTCCACCAAGAACACCATCCTCAAGGCCTATGACGGGCGCTTTAAGGATCATCTTTGCCCAGGTATTCGCAGCGGAGTTCGCCGCGGAATTCAAGAGCCGCGGTCTCACCTATGAGCACCGCCTGATCGACGACATGGTGGCCGCGGCGCTGAAATGGTCGGGCGGCTATGTGTGGGCCTTGAAAAATTATGACGGCGACGTGCAGTCGGACACGGTGGCGCAGGGCTTCGGCTCGCTCGGCCTGATGACGAGCGTGCTGATGACGCCCGACGGCAAGATAGTCGAGGCCGAAGCCGCGCATGGCACCGTCACCCGCCACTACCGCCAGCATCAGCAGGGACGGGCGACCTCGACCAACGCGACGGCCTCGATCTTCGCCTGGACCCGCGGGCTCAAGCATCGTGCCAAACTCGACGACAATACCGAGCTGCTTCGCTTCGCCGACACGCTGGAAGAGTGGTGGTCGGCAGCATCGAGGCGGGCTTCATGACCAAAGACCTCGCGCTGTTGGTGGGCGCCGATCAGGCGTGGCTCTCCACCACTGGGTTTCTTGACAAGATCGACGAGCGCCTGCGCGAGGCCATGGCCGACCGCGCCGCGGCGTGAGGCTTCGGCAGTCTCCTCCAAGGATTGATCGGCGCCCGGTAAGGTGCCTCTATCTCCCCGATGCCGCATGGTCCTTTCATTGCCGTAGGGGGCGGGCTAGCCGGCGCCGCCTTCGCGCTCGAGCTCGCCCGCCATGGCGAAGACGTGCTCGTGCTGGAAAGCACGCCGGCACCCAAGCACAAGGTCTGCGGGGAGTTTCTCAGCGCTGAGGTCCAGACGCCTGCTCGACTATCTCGGTTTTGACCTCAAGGCTCTGGGCGCCAGCGGCGTGAGCACGTTCCGACTGGTCGCGGGACATCGAGCGGCAGAGGCGCACCTGCCCTTCCCGGGCGCGGGCCTCTCCCGCTTTCGCCTCGACCAGAGCTTATTGCAAGCCGCGGAGGCGGCCGGAGCCGAAGTGAGGCGTGGCGTCGCGGTCAGCACTATTGCCCCTGCGGGCGCCGGTTTGACGCTGAGGGCTGGAGGCCGCGTCTTGCGGGCGCGAGGGGCGGCTCTTGCCACGGGCAAGCACTGCCTCCGTGCTTTTCCCCGCCAGCCGAGCGGCATGGTCGGGTTCAAGTTGCAGTTTCGGCTGCGGCCGGAGGCATTGCAGGCCCTTCACGAGGTGGTCCAGATCGCGATGTTCGACGGCGGCTATATTGGCGCCTGCATCGTGGAGGATGAGCTCGTCACGCTTTGCTGGGTGATGCGCTCTGCCCTAGTGCGGCGCATCGGCGCCGCCTGGTCCTCCCAGGCCGCGTATTTCTCCGCTCAATCGGAGCGACTAGGAGATCTTCTGGCGGGTGCACGACCGGAGTGGGACAAGCCGGTCGCCATTGCAGACATTCCTTACGGTTATCTCCGGCGCGAGCCCATCGCCCCCACCATCTTTCCCGTGGGCGATCAACTCGCCGTCATTCCCTCCTTCACCGGTGACGGCATGGCGATTGCGCTCTACTCCGGGATCGCCGCCGCCCACGCCGCCCTCGCTGCGGACAGCGCCGCTTTATTTCAGCAGCGCATGATCAAGCGATTAAGGGGTCAGTTCCACTGGGCTGGCGCGGTGAACCTGCTATTCGAGAGCAGGATATTGCACAAAGTCTCAGTAATGGGGGCGGCCGCTGCTGCCCGGCGCCGTCACCTGGATCGCCAAGTCGACCCGCATCAGCGGGTTCGACGATGTCATCGCGGCGGCGCCGCGAGCGTAAGGCGATCCTCAGCATCTGCTCCAACGGATCAGATAGCGAAACGGCAGGCGTAACACGACCTCCGCGTGGGTGAGCCCCGCTTCGCGCGCGAGCGACGTGGCCTCCTCCTGCGTGAACGCGCCCTCCACCGAAGTCCGTCCGTCGAGCCGGCAGATATCGCTCAAGAGCAGGGCGCGCGTGCCGAGCCGCGCGAACCAATAGCTCAACGGGCTGCGCACGAGATCCTGGATCACGAGCCGGTCGAGGGCCTTGGCGGCAGCATCGCGCAAAAACGCGATTGCCTCTTCGTCGTCGAGATGATGCAGGAAAAGCGTGCTCATGACCATGTCGAACCCATGAGGAAGGGGATCGCGGTGACGTCATGGCGAAAGAACGTGATCGGTGCCCCGGCTCTAGCCGCGGCTTCGCTGGCAAACTGCACCGCCGCCGGACTCACATCGCAGCCCACAAGTTCGACCCTTAACCCCGCGCGCTTTGCCCGGCGCAAAAGTGCGATCAGCACATCGCCACCGCCACAGGCCACATCGAGCACGCGGAGCGGCCGCGCGGCGCACCGCCTGACGGCAGCTTCGAGGTCAGGCCACATGAGCGCGGTCGAGCGCGTTACGATATTGATGCGCCTCAAACCCCTCAGCGTTTCGGTGAAGCGCGCCGGGGCCAGATCCGGCGCATCCATGATCTCGGGCTGGCGATGACGGCGGCTGAGGTCGATCCCCATGGGGCCTCATTCTGCGCGGGAAACGGCTGGTAGACGAGCCAATCCGCGCGCTTCCTTTGCTCACGACGACATCCCAGCTTCGACGTTGCTCTATTTCGGAGTGGTCTTGGCGGCGTAGGAACCCTTGGCGGCACCGGCCCGGTTTGGGCGGCCGCCGCGGGCCTTGGTGTTCGAATCGACACCGTTGGCGGAGTGTTCTTGTTGGCCTGGCCTTTGTTTTTCGTATCGGGCGAGGCATTCGCCACGATGAGTTTCCACGCATCCGGGTGGTCACATGCGACCATCAGCGGCGGCTGGTTTTCGGTCGCGCCGCCTAAGCACATGGGTGGCCCTGCCGCCTTCGCCTGGCCTGTTGGCTCCGCGTGACCCGATGTCTGCGCTTGGCCTGTTTTGCGCTTGGCAGTTGGCCGGCGCTGGGCCGCTTGCCTGCAATTTGTACGTTGGCGTGGCGGCGAGCTTCTGCTCCAGGTCGATTTTCATCTGAGAAATGTCCCCTTCCAACCTGACGATGTCTCCTTCCAAATGGACGATATGCTCCTGCAAGCACGCCATACGGCTCTGGTCCTCTTTGATGTCATCGCAAAGTTTCAGCTCGGCCGCGCCGGCCGGCGCCAGGTTTCCCAGAATGCAAATCGACCCGACCAGGGTGGCAATCGTGCGCATGTGACTAAACCCCTTTTCCAGATTTGAGCGGGGACGCCAAAACCAAAAGGAGGGGTCGCCCCGCGGTGATCCCTCCTGCACAACGTCTCGCGCCACGAGAGTTGGCCGACTAATAGAGAGCACACCAGCAGCGCCCATGCGGGCCGCAGACCCACTGCCGGCGGGGGCCACAATGGAGGACCCGGTGCGCCGCAGGCGGCTTTAACAACTGGACTAAAATTCTTAGCGACGGCAGGGAGACCCGTGTCGCTGACGGGCGTCGTAGCCTCAGCCTTCCAAACCAACGAACCCGCCAACATGATCCCCCCGGTCAGCATGAGAGCAACCATCAGCTTACGCATCGCTTTCCTCCTCAGACTTGGTGGCGTCGAAGGCGCGACGATACCAGTCTCTCGATGTCGGCAAATTGGCGCGTAGTGTCTCAGTAGGACGGCGAGGTTCCGCTGATTTCTGCGGAACGGACTTTCGTGCTCCGCGCCGGTCGGGCGCCTCGGCTCAGCGCTTCGAGGCAGCTTGGCCGACCGAAGTAATGTCCGCGCCCGCGGCGAGTTTCACCGCGATAGCCTCGAGCGCCGCGGCGGCGCGTGCGCCGTCGGGACCGCCGGCTTTGGGCGAGATCTGCGCGCCCGCCGCCACCCTTGCCGCCCAAGATCTCCGCCCCAAGGCGCGCGAGCGCGACGGCGTCATAGGTGGCGGTGAGATCCTCGGTGATGCCGACGACGAGGCCGGCCTTGCCCCCCTCGCTCACGCCGATGATGGCGACGACGCCCGACCCCAATTGTCGCTTCGCATCGTCGACAAGCACGCGTAGATCCTTGGGTTCCACGCCTTGCAGGGTGCGGGCGATGAGCTTGACGGGACCAAGGTCACGCACGGCCGCTGCGCCACTGTCTGTACGCGACGACAGGGCGAGCTCGCGCTTCGCCTCGGCGAGCTGGCGCTCCAGCTTGCGGCGCTCGTCTATGATGGCGGCCAGGCGCGGGATCACCTCGTCGGGGCCCACTTTCAAAAGCTCTGACGCCTCGCGCACCTTCTCGTCCTGCGCTGAAAGATAGGCGCGCGCGCCCTCGCCAGTGAGCGCCTCGATGCGGCGCACACCGGCAGCGACCGCGCTCTCCGCCACGATCTTGAGGAGTCCGATGTCACCGGTGCGCCGCACATGGGTGCCACCGCACAGCTCGATGGAATAAGCGTGGCCAGCCTTGTGACTCCGCTGGCTGCGGCCCATGCTGACGACGCGCACCTCCTCGCCATATTTTTCCCCAAACAGCGCTAGCGCGCCATTGGCGATCGCGTCGGCGGGCGACATCAGATGCGTCTCGATGCCCGAATTCTGCAGGATCATGGCGTTGGCGAGATCCTCGACCGCCTTGATCTCGGCATGGGTCATGGGCTTCTGATGGGAGAAATCGAAACGAAGCCGACCGGGCTCGACCAGTGAGCCCTTCTGCGCGACATGCTCGCCCAGCACCTCGCGCAAGGCCTCGTGCAAGAGGTGCGTGGCGGAGTGGTTGGCGCGAGTCGCATCACGGCGCGCGTGATCGACCGCGAGCTCGACGGTCTCGCCCAGCCGCATCGTGCCTCCCTCGAGGCGTCCCTGATGGACGAAGAGGCTCCCGAGCTTCTTCTGCGTGTCCTCGACGGTGAAGCGCGTGCCGCTTGGGCTCGTGATGGTGCCGCGGTCGCCGACCTGCCCGCCGGACTCTCCGTAGAACGGCGTCTGATTGACGATCACGGCGCCCTGCATCCCCGCCTTCAGCTCAGGCACGAGCTTGCCACCCGCGATCAGCGCTACGACCTCGCCCGACGCGGTCTCGGCCGCGTAACCAAGGAATTCACTGGCGCCCAATTTGTCCTTGAGCTCGAACCACAGCGCCTCGGTCGCCGTCTCGCCCGAGCCGGTCCAGGCCTTGCGCGCCTCCTCGCGCTGGCGCTGCATGCAAGCGGCAAAGCCAGGTGTGTCAACGCCTAGTCCGCGCGCCTTGAGCGCATCCTCGGTCAGGTCGAACGGGAAGCCATAGGTGTCGTAAAGCTTGAACGCGACCTCGCCCGGCAGCATAGCGCCACGCGACAGACCCCGGGTCGCATCGTCCAGCAGCTTGAGCCCGCGCTCCAGTGTGTCGCGGAAGCGGGTCTCCTCAAGCTTCAACGTCTCGGCGATGAGGCTCTTGCCCCGCTCGAGCTCTGGATAAGCGCGCCCCATCTGATCGATCAGCGCTGGTAGGAGCCGGTACATGAGCGGCTCTTTCGCCTCCAAGAGATGGGCGTGGCGCATGGCGCGGCGCATGATCCGGCGCAGCACATATCCCCTGCCCTCGTTCGACGGCAGTACGCCGTCGGCGATGAGGAAGGAGGACGCGCGCAAATGGTCGGCAATGATGCGGTGGCTGGCCTTGATCTCGGGGCTCGACCCCTTGCCGGTGACGGGCTTGCCGGTTAGCGCGACCGAGGCCGCGATCAGCGTTTGGAACAGGTCGATGGCATAATTGTCGTGCGTCCCCTGCAGGACCGCGGCGATGCGCTCGAGCCCCATGCCGGTGTCGATGGAGGGATGCGGCAGGGATACGCGCTCGCCCCCCATGAGCTGCTCGTATTGCATAAAGACGAGGTTCCAGATCTCGACGAAGCGGTCGCCGTCGGCGTCGGGGCTGCCGGGCGGACCGCCATGCAACTCTGGCCCATGATCGTAGAAGATCTCCGAGCACGGCCCGCAGGGGCCCAAATCGCCCATGGACCAGAAATTATCGGAACCTGCGATGCGCACGATCTTACTCTCGCGGAAACCCGAAATCTTGCGCCACAGTCTGGCCGCCTCGTCGTCCTCGGCAAAGACCGTGATGAGCAACCGCTCCTTGTCGAGCGCGAAATCGCGGGTGAGCAGCTCCCAGGCGAGCACAATGGCGCGCTCCTTGAAATAATCGCCAAAGGAGAAGTTGCCGAGCATCTCAAAGAAGGTGTGGTGCCGCGCGGTGTAGCCCACATTGTCGAGGTCGTTGTGCTTGCCGCCCGCACGCACGCATGTCTGCGCCGTTGCGACGCGGGCATACGGGGGCGTCTCGGCGCCGGTGAACACGTTCTTGAACTGCACCATGCCCGCATTGGTGAACAGCAGCGTCGGGTCATGGCGCGGAACGAGCGGGCTCGACGGCATGATCACATGGTCGTTCTTGGCGAAGAAGTCGAGGAAGCCCGCGCGGACGGCGTTCACGCTCACGCTCGTACCGCTGGCACTCGTGGTGCTCGCGCTCGCGTCTTTGGCGCCGGTGCGGTCGATATTGGTGGCTTTGACACGCGTGTCTTTGACACCCATGCTCTTGGCGACAGCATCCTTGGCACTAGTGGCTTTGCCATGCGTGTCCTTGGCACGCGCGGGGCGCGAGCGTCGGTCGTTGTCCTTGAGGGAGGTCATGGCCGGGAAGCGGGACCTTCGTTGCAATACAAACCCTGGCGCGCGGGCGAATCAACCCCGTGCGCGCATCAGGCTGCTCCCGCGAGAGCCAGGGCCGCAAGAGATGGCTGACACATAGGATGGGGAAAGGAGGCTGTCCAGCGGCAGCGCGCGCGGCCGCAGGAAAAGCGACACAGGGGCCTGCCCAGGCCAGTCCCCTTTGGCGAGTCTCTTAAGGCAGGCGTCCTGGCAAACAGGATGAAGCTTTATGCGCTCCGCCGGCCCCTAAGGATCAAGACCCTCCGAGTCGAGCCCTCCAAGTGCCAACACTGTGCGCTCGAGCGCCGTGCCTTCAGGCGCCCCGCCGGCCCCGGCGGCCACCGGTGATGGGCGCCACGGTCGAGTCGGGATTGCCCTCGGCAAAGCCGATCGGGAGCTCCTCACCCTCCTCGCGGCTCGCAGCTTCACCGCTCGACTCGGGCGCACCTTCCAAAATCTGCCCGGCGATAAGGCCAGCATTCTGGCGGATCGCCCGCTCGATCTTGTCGGCAATATGCGGGTTCTCCTTCAGATACGCCTTGGCGTTCTCGCGGCCCTGCCCGATGCGCTCGCTGTCGAAGGAGAACCAGGAGCCCGACTTTTCCACGATGCCGGCCTTGACGCCGAGATCGACGAGCTCGCCCGTCTTGGAGATGCCCTCGCCATACATGATGTCGAACTCGATCTGCTTGAAAGGCGGCGCCACCTTGTTCTTCACCACCTTGACGCGGGTCTGGTTGCCCACGACCTCCTCGCGCTCCTTGATGGCGCCGATGCGGCGGATGTCGAGGCGCACGGAGGCATAGAATTTCAGCGCGTTGCCGCCGCTCGTGGTCTCCGGCGACCCGAACATCACCCCGATTTTCATGCGGATCTGGTTGATGAAGATCACCATGCAGCGCGACTTCGAGATCGAGCCCGTGAGCTTGCGCAGCGCCTGGCTCATTAGTCGTGCTTGGAGGCCCGGCAGCTGATCGCCCATCTCGCCTTCGAGCTCGGCCTTGGGCGTGAGCGCCGCCACGGAGTCCACGACGAGCACGTCGATGGCGCCGGAGCGCACCAGCGTGTCGGTGATTTCGAGCGCCTGCTCGCCCGTGTCGGGCTGGGAGATGAGAAGGTTCTCCAGGTCCACGCCGAGCTTGCGAGCATAGATCGTGTCCAGCGCGTGCTCCGCATCGATGAAGCCGCACACGCCCCCCCGCTTCTGGGCCTCGGCCACGACATGGAGCGCGAGCGTGGTCTTGCCGGAGGATTCCGGCCCATAGATCTCGACGACGCGGCCGCGCGGCAGACCGCCGATGCCGAGCGCGATGTCGAGCCCCAGCGAGCCCGAGGAGATGGCCTCGACCTCCACCGCCTGCTCGTTCTGTCCGAGCCGCATGATGGAGCCTTTGCCGCAATTCCGCTCGATCTGCGAGATCGCCGCCTCGAGCGCCTTCTCCCTGTCCATCTCCACTCCCTCGAAGAGGCGTACGACCTGCAACATGGATGTTCTCCCTTATTCCACAAGCCTGACATTCCACAAGCGCGACGCGCGCGCCCAGCCTTGCTCGGCTCGCGGCCTGCTCATGGCACCGCTTCAGGGCGGTCAGTGGAATTAATGTACACCTTTTGTTCTCTGTTCGCAATCTGTTCTATGGGAACCCACCCGAAAATTCTGCGTTTTTGGGCAGCGTGTCGGCCGAACGCGTTCCCAGCTCCCCCGTCTGCGGTTCCCCGCTACCGTTTTGGGAGGCATGAGTCTCCGGAAGCCCGGCCGCAGTCCCACGGGTCGGGCTTCTCCCGTTTAAGCCGAGGTTCCAGGGCAGCAGAGACTAGCGGCGGTAGGTAAGGCTGTGGGCGGGATGGCGCGCGTCGCCACGCCGGTTGGCCTTGCGCACATAGGTGATGGCGGAGTCGGGCCGCTCGGTCTTCACCTTCAGCGCGGCGATCAACGCATCGTCAGCGTCCACGACGACGCGGTCCGCTTTGCCCTTGGCCCTGAGGCCCACCGTGTATTGTGATGTCACCGCCGGCACCTTCCGGGGCGCAGCATAGCCAATAATGGGCCGGGGCGATATGAGGACGGAAGGGCCCTCAACCGACCTTCTCGCCGGAGGGACGAGACAGAGCAGCGGCGCCCCCCTTGACCGCGTCGCGGTAGCCGAAGCGGTCGATATAGGGGCCGAGCCGCTCGATGACTTTGCGTTTGAGCGCGGGCGGCAGCTCGTATTCGGAGATGCGGTGCTCCTTCTGTGCGTCGAGATAGGCCCGCATGGGGGCTTCGGCTCTCCCAAAGTCGCCGATATCGAGGCTGCGGTAGAGGCCGGCCATGGTGGCGATGGGGTCCTTGACCATGTCCTCGTAGCGGAGCTCGACTAGGCGGTCCTTGGGGATCAGGTGCCGGTCCCGCTCATAGGCCTCGGTCAGGCGCACGAACATGTCGAGCACATAATCGTCGAGCCAGCCGTCGAGATAAGGCGGGTTGTGCAGGCCTTGGGTAGAGTAGAGCGCACGCCAGAGCTTCACGGTGGAGGGGAACACGTCGAGGGGGTTGCGCGCCAGATAGATGAAGCGTGCGTCGGGGAAGAGCTCGGTGAGGAGCTTGAGACGCGCGGCGTTGGCGGGCGACTTCATCACCAGGGGCTTGCCGCCATGCTTGAGCAGAAGCCGGCGGTAGAACCACAGGAAGGTGTCCGCCCACGTCTTCCTGTCGGCTTCCGACACGCCCTTGAAGTCGAGATAGTCGCTGTCGGCGGGGCCGAACCGCGGCCAGGCATGGGTGATGTAGGGCGTCCCCCGCCCCAGCATCATCATAGCGAACTCTTCTTCCTGCGGCCGGTCGAAGCCCACCGGCACATCGTCCTGGGGACGCTTCTTCGGCAACAGCGATTTCATTACCTTAGGTAAGGTTCCCTCGGTCAAGAGAAAATGGTGCGGGAAGAAGCATTCAAAGGTGGTCGGATAGGCAAGATTAGGGTCGACCGAGAAGAGGTCGTGCATCAGGGTGGTGCCGGTGCGCCAATGGCCCATGACGAAGATGGGCGGGGGCACAAGCGGAAGGGCCTCGGCGGAGGCGCGGTAGCGCGCCTCGCTGATCCAATAGAGCACCGAGTTCCACGGCACCCAGAGCAACAGCAAGATCGCGTCGGGGAGGCAATTCAGCGTGAAGCTATAGTGCCCGCGCTTGAACAGCTTCATCAGCCCGCCGAAACGCATGCCGAACCAGAAATAGATCAGTCGGCCGCCATAGCGGTGGATGGTGAGCGCCGGTAAGCGAGGCTTCTTGCGAGTGCGCCGGCGGAAGCCGGAATCATCGTCGGACGGCTGTTTCTCGTAATCCGGCACGCGAAATCCTACGGGTCGGTTGAGGAGCGATCGGCCCTTGGGTGTTAGCCGCGATCGGAAGCGAAGGGAAGTCCAAGGAAGGGCGCGCGGATCGAAGGCGCGGACCTCTAGCCTTGGAGCGCCGCCTTCACCGCCGCGGCCAGCTGTTTGAGATCGAAGGGCTTCTGCAGGAACATGAACTCTTCGTTCTCGGGCAGATTGCGGCGGAAGGAATCCTCGGCATAGCCCGAGATAAAGATGATCTTGAGGTGGGGGTGCGAACCCCGCAGCTGCTTCATCAGCGTCGGGCCGTCCATCTCGGGCATCACCACGTCGCTGACTACGAGGTCGACGTCGCCGTCATAGTTGGAGAACACCTCGAGCGCCTCCGCACCGGTCGAGGCCTCGAGCACATGATAGCCCCGCTGGCCGAGCGCGCGGGCGGCAAAGCTTCGCACCGCATCCTCGTCCTCGACCAGGAGCACGGTGCCGCGCCCCGTGAGATCTTTCGGCTTCTCGCGGGGCTCGTGCTTCACCTCGAACGCCTCGCTTGCGGTCGCGACGTGGCGCGGCAGGTAGACGCGCATGGTCGTGCCCCTGCCCTCCTCGCTCTCGGCGAAGATATAGCCGCCCGTCTGCTTGACGATGCCATAGACGGTGGAGAGCCCGAGCCCGGTGCCGCGGCCCACTTCCTTGGTGGAGAAGAAGGGCTCGAAGATTTTCTGCATCACCTCGACGCTCATGCCCGCGCCCGTATCCCTTACCTCGATGAGCACATAATCGCGCGGTTCGACCGAGCTCTTGCCGAGCGCGCGCGAGTCCTGCTCGGTGACATTGGCGGTGCGAATCAGGAGTTTGCCGCCGTCTGGCATGGCGTCGCGTGCATTCACCGCAAGGTTGATGATCACCTGCTCGAACTGATGCAGGTCTGCCTTGACCGGCCAGAGGTCACCGGCGGAATCGAGGGTGAGCTCGATATTCTCGCCGAGCAGACGCCCGAGCAGGATCGACAGCTCCGACAGCACGTCGCCCAGTGCCAGCACTTGGGGCCGCAAGGTCTGCTGGCGGGAGAATGCAAGCAGCTGACGCACGAGGCCGGCGGCGCGGTTCGCGTTCTGCTTGATGTTCATGATGTCTTGGAAGGCGGGATCGGTCGGGCGGTGGTTCATCAGGAGGAAGTCGGAGAAGCCGATGATCGCCGTCAGCATGTTGTTGAAATCATGCGCGATGCCGCCCGCGAGCTGACCGACCGCTTGCATCTTCTGGCTCTGGGCGATCTGCATCTCGAGCGCGCGCTGCTCGGTCGTCTCGATTGCGTAGACGATCGCCGCCTCGGTCTCGCCTTCGGACTGCTCGGTCGGGCTCAAATAGAAGCGTCCGCTCCGCTCTTTGTCACCCACGAAGGCGATGTCCACGGGCACGATCTGGCTTTGTCCAGCAATCACCCCTGCGAGAGCCTCGCGCAAGCCTTGATGGCAATCCTCGCTCACAAGGTCCTGGAGGCTCACCTTGCGCGAGGGCGCGCGATCGAGAGCCCCATCGAACAGCCGTCTGAAGGCGGTGTTGGTCGCACTGATGGAGCCCGACCAATCAACGGTGGCGATGGCGATGGGTGCCGAGTGAAACAGGCGCGCGAATCTGAGCTCCGCCGCGCCCGCCTCCTCGGACTCCGCCGGCGCGCGGTTGAGTACAAGCGCATACGCCATCCCCCCTGGCCGCTGCTCCGGGCAACCCGATGCAGGATGCGCACGGGCAGGCTCGTGCCGTCGGCCTTGACGAGGTCGACGTCGAGCCGGCGCGTAGCGGTCCCCTGGCCTCGGCCGGCGCGGGCGACTAGGTCCGCGCTCTCTTGCGACATGATCTGGCCGAGCTTCAGCGGCGCGCCTGCGATTTCCGAGAGGTCAAGGCCGAGCCATTGGGCAAGCGTGGCGTTCAGATAGTCGATGCCGCCATCAGCGTCGGCGGTGAAGAAGCCCGCCGGTGCATTGTCGAGAGAGGCGATCGCCTGTTGCACCTTCTCGAAGCCCCCCTCCTGACGTTCGCGATCTTCGGTGATCTCGTCCACCTGCCACACTACGAGCCCGCCCTTGCGGCCCGAGCGAGGATCGGAGGGTATCGGCCGCACCTGGATCCGAAACCATTGAGGCTCGCCGCCATCCCCGGTATCGCCAGGGAACGGCAAGCGGAACTCCTCCTTCAGCGCTCGGCCCTGCTGAGCGGCGCGCGACAGGCGGAAGATGGCGTCGGCAAGAGGCGCGCTGCCGGCAAAGGCGCGGTCGGGTGCGGATATAGGGGCGTCGGCATCGAGGCCGAGCAGGCCGCGATAGGCCTCATTGGCATAGAGGACCCGCCCGGAGCGATCGGCGATCAGCGCTCCTTGCGGCAGGTTGTCGACGAACGCCTTGGTGACGTCGTTACGGGTAAAGCGTTGGCCGAAATGCAAGATACCGACGGCACCGGCGAACAGGCAGAACACGCCGACCACGGCGAGGCCTGCGAGAATGGCGAGCACGAAGGGCTCGGCGATCTCGCGCGATACCATGGCGAGCGCCACCGCCGCCACGGCCAAGGCCAGCGCGAGCAGGATCACGAGCCCCACGCTCCCGTCCCGTTCGGTACGATCGGCCGCGGGTTCGACATAGCGCATCGGCGCCTCGATATCCGTCATGGTATCAAAATATCCGATTCGATTCGTCTTCGCGTCCGAATTTCGTCAAGGGGCCATGGTCGAGCCTCGCAGTCCATGCGCCCGTCGTGGGGCGTTTCCCCTTGATCTCGTGCCATATTGGCACCGCGGTTAAGGATTTGTAGGGAGGGGACCGAGATGGTGGCTCCTGGCGCCGCGGGCTTCGCCAGCCGTCCGAGATACCGGTGATGCCCGACACCAACTCCATCATCCTCGCCGTCGCAGCCTCCTTTTTTGTCATCGCGCTCGTCGCGCTCGCGATCTGGGGCGTTCAAGTCCTTTGTCTTGGGCGGCACTGCGCGCAGCGTCCCCGGTTTCCTGCGCCAGCGCGACCGGCGCCTGGGCGTGGTCGAAACCGTCGTCGTCGACGCGCGCCGCAAGCTGATGCTCGTCCGCCGCGATGACGTCGAGCACCTGATCATGATCGGCGGTCCGGTCGACGTGTGATCGAGACCGGAATCCAGGGGCGGCGGCATCTGGAACCTCCGCTCGAAGACGTGATCATCGCCCGCAGTGATACCCGCCCGGCCCCCGACTTCGGCAAGGGCTGAGCCCCGCCTTCATCTGGCTATGCCGTCGTTACTGCTTGACTGTGGCTGGATTGCAACATGCGGTTTTGCTTGTCGCCGGGCCAGAGTTGCGCTAAACAAGGCGTCGAGCTTGCGGTTGCCATGTGTTGTTGTGGCAGCGGTTGAGGCGACGCCGGTAATTTCAACCGTAATGCCGTGAGTACGCCGGCAGTTCCCTGCTAAAGGTCCGACACCGACTGGCCAAGGCCAGTCATGTCAGTCCCCCAAACTTCTCCACTCCCCGCCCTCAAAGCGGGGAGTTTTTTTATGGCCCCGTGGTGTCTCCCTGCAAGGCTTGGGAGGGTCGCGCCGCGCTGTCGCCAAGCATTCGCGTTACGCCTCTCGCGCTCGCCGTCCTCGTCTCTTTGACTTGGCAACAGCGGCGGCGGCTGGCGAAATGCCGAATCGTTTCGTGTATTTGCGCGACGCTGACGCCACAATTCTGCAAGACATACATCAAGACATACATCAAGACATACATCGCGACGCCGACGCCACAATTCTGCAAGACATACATCAAGACATACGCCCTGCACGGCGCCACGCGATCGGCGCATGCCGGACTCAAGCCTGGACATAGGAATGGCCTTCGACTGCTTAGACGTAAAGGCGGACGCGCTGGTCGCAGGCCTCACCGAGGTCCAGCGCGCGAGCCGCACGCTGCTGTATGATGCATGACCCGCCACGGCTTCAAGAATTACGACAAGGAGTGGTGGCACTTCACGCTTGCGAACGAGCCCTACCCCGACACGATCTTCGATTTCCCGATTCCGCCGCGGGCCCTGCCTGGCGCGTCGGAGAGAAAAATGGAGTAGGGCCGCGGTGCTGCACGCCCTCGTCCGGGTGCGGGGATTACTCGTCGCGGTAGACGCGCTCGCGGCGCTCGTGGCGCTCCTGCGCCTCGACGCTCAGGGTGGCGATGGGGCGGGCGTCGAGCCGCTTAAGGCTAATGGGCTCGCCCGTCTCCTCGCAATAGCCGTATGTGCCGTCGTCGAGCCGCATGATGGCGGCATCGATCTTGGCGATCAGCTTGCGCTGACGGTCGCGCGCCCTGAGCTCAAGCGCGCGCTCCGTCTCCGAGCTTGCCCGGTCGGCAATATCGGCGTGCTGCTCCGATTCGTCGTGCAGGTGTTGCAGGGTCTCTTTCGTCGACCGGAGGATCTCGTCTCTCCAGGCGAGCAGCTTGCGTCGGAAGTAAGCGCACTGGCGGTCGCCCATGAAGGGCTCGTCCTCCGACGGCCGATAGTTTTCGGGGAGCTTCGGCTTGGCCCGCATGAAAATCTCTTGCACCCGCATTGTAATCCTTTAGGGCAGCTCGCCCTTCCTCCATGACCGGCTTTAGCGTGGCACGCGACCCGAGACCGGCAGCCACGTATTTACGGAAGCGACTTCCGAAGTCAAGCGAGCAGAGGCGCTTGACAAAGAGCCAAAACGGCGCCAGCCGAAGCATCGCAATTCCGTCATATTCGGCGCATTTCCGAGCGCCTGGCGAGTGACGTCGACCCGGCTGGGCTGCCGCTCAGCCCCTTACCATAGTGACGAGCGGTGCTTGGGATTGCGCCTCGCTCACCCCAACTCTTCCGTGATGCTGCGCCCCGCGCTAAGAGGCGTTTGCCCGAAACGAGAGTTCGAGGATTTTCGAGAAGCGTGCCGATCTCCACCCTGACCCGAAGCACCACCGACGCTTTCCGCAGTGCCGGTCACTTCGCCAGCGGCTTGGTGCAGCCGACGCTTAGGCTTGGCGTCACTGGGCTCTCGCGCTCGGGCAAGACCGTGTTCATCACCGCGCTGATCCATAACCTCATCGAGGGTGGCCGCATGCCCTTCTTCGATGCCGCCGCGGAGGGCCGGGTGCTGCGCGCATATCTGGAGCCGCAGCCCGACGACAATGTCCCCCGCTTCGACTATGAGCGGCACCTGGCCCACCTCACCGCCTCCCCGCCGCGCTGGCCGGAAAGCACGCGGCGCATAAGCCAGCTCAGGATCGCGCTCGAATACGAGCCCAAGAAATTTTGGAAGCGCCAGCTCGGGCTCAAGCGGCTCAATGTCGATATTGTGGATTACCCCGGCGAATGGCTGCTCGATTTGCCGCTGCTCGACCTCGATTATGCGCAATGGTCGCGCGAAGCGCTCAAGCAGAGCCGGCTCCCGAGCCGCCGGACCATCGCCAGAGCATGGCATTATGCACTGAGGCGCGTCGATCCCGCCGAGCCTGCTGACGAGGCTCGCGCCGCGCAGCTTGCCGATTTGTTTAAGGCTTATTTGCGGGCCACGCGGGCCGATGCGAACGCGCTCTCTACGCTGCCGCCCGGCCGCTTCCTCATGCCAGGGGACCTGGAAGGCTCTCCCGCACTCACCTTCGCGCCGCTCGATACTGATGCCGGGGAAAGCTTGCCCCGCGGCTCGCTCGGAGCAATGATGGCGCGGCGTTTCGAGGCCTATAAGAGCCATGTGGTGCGGCCCTTCTTCCGGGATCATTTCGCTCGGCTCGATCGCCAGATCGTGCTCGTCGATGCGCTGGCGGCGCTCGATGGCGGCCCGCCGGCGGTCGCGGATCTGGAACGCGCCATGACCGAGGTGCTGGATTGCTTCCGCACCGGTGCCAACTCGCTCTGGTCGAGCCTGTTCGCGCCGCGCATCGACCGCATCGTCTTCGCCGCCACCAAGGCCGACCATCTGCACCATAAGAGTCACGACCGCCTGGAGGCTGTCCTCGCCAAGCTCACGGAGCACGCGATCGGCAAAGCGAAATTCGCCGGGGCCGAGGTGAAGGTGCAGGCGCTCGCCGCCATCCGCGCCACGCGCGAGGGCGAGGCTAGACGCAATGGCGAGGTACTGCCTTGCATCGTGGGCCATCCGCTTCCGGGGGAGGTGCTGGGGCGCCGCTGTTTCGACGGCACGGAAGAATTCGCCATCTTTCCCGGCGACCTCCCTGCCGATCCGGAGGGCGCGCTCAAGCGCTCCCAAGCGGGAGGGGGCGATGTCCGCTTCGTGCGCTTCCGGCCGCCCGATCCGGTCGTGCTGCCGGGAGGCGGCTATGCGCCCTTTCCCAACATCCGACTTGACCGCGCCGTACAGGCGCTGATCGGTGACAGACTAAAATGAGCACGACCCGCAAACCGGCATCCTTCCGCCTGCAGGAGGTCGAGGTCAGTACCGCACCCATCGGGGCGCCCCCGCTTGCCGTAGGGTCCGATTTGCTCCCGGCCCTGCGCGTGGGCGGGATACCCCAACTCGAGCGCGGGCTCCGCTGGGGGAGTATCCTCCTCGCCGCCGTGGGGAGCCTCGTAGCGCTCTTGGCGGCGCTCTCTTTGCATGACTGGGTAGGCGCCCTTCTCGCACGCGAGGACTGGATCGGATGGGCGGCGGTTGGGCTGCTCGGGCTTGCCGTCTTCGCGCTTGTTATGATCATCCTGCGGGAGGCCGCGGGCCTGGCGCGGCTTGGACGTCTGGGCCGCATCCGCCACGAAGCCGACAGCGCCGCGCGCGACGGCGACAAGGCTTTGGCCATCGATGTCACGCGCCGGCTGAAGCGCTTTTATCGCAGCCGCAAGGACGTGGCTTGGGGCTTGGCGCGCCTCGCCGAGCATGAGAGCGACATCATGGACGCGGCCGAGCTGCTGCGGCTCACGGAGCGTACGCTGGTGGCACCACTGGATGCGCCAGCCCGCGCCATCGTCGCGGCATCAGCGAAGCGGGTGTCCGTGGTCACGGCTGTGAGCCCAGGCGCCTTGATCGACATGCTGTTCGTGACGGGCGAGAATTTGCGTATGCTCCGCCGCCTCGCCACGCTGTATGGCGCGCGGCCGCATATGCTGTCGCTGCTCAAGCTCGCACGCATGGTGGTAACCCATATCGTGCTGACCGGCGGGATCGCGCTTGGCGACGACGTGATCCAGCAGCTGCTCGGGCACGGGCTGACGGCCAAACTTTCCGCCCGCCTCGGCGAGGGGCTGTTCAACGGCGCGCTCACTACGCGCATCGGCATCGCCGCTATCGATGTGTGCCGGCCGCTCCCTTACATCGAGGTGCCGCGCCCGCGTTTCCGGGAGCTGGTGGCGGAAGTCGCTGGCTTGCGCTGACCCGGTGGATTGTGGGGATAAGCTCCCTGGTCGCCCCTCCACCACGCCCAAGCTCATGTATGCTCTTCCTCGTGAGCGGACCGATTGTGGACCGTGCTGGAAGAGAAATCGGAAGGCGCGTGAAGCAGGCGGAAAACTCACGGGGCAAGGCAAGCCCAGAGTCGTCCATTGCCATGGGCGGCTTAAAGGCGGAAGAGTCCGCCGGCGCAAAAAGGCCACGGCCTATCGGCATCGCCGAATGCCGTTTGGTGGAGTCGATAGGGTCTCTTGCGCCGCAGTCTAATCCGCCGAACCCGAGGAGCCAATCCGGCCAGGGTTGGAGCCCCGTCGTAGCACCGCGACGCTAAATAAGGGCCAAGGCCAGGACACGCCGCCGCGTGGTGGGCAACCATCAAGCCGAGCGCGTGATCCGGAGACCGCAAGGTCTCGCGGTCCGACCGATCGTCCCGAACGGGCGTGAGGCTCGACATCGCACAGGGAGGCGGGGCTCTCAAAGGCTCCGCCTTTCCTGTTTTTGTCCCTCCCACACATCGACTATGCTCCGCCTGGCGCTCGCGCGAGGCCACGCCCTGCGCCGCGCAACGTCGCGTCGCGGGGTCAATTGTGTTTCGTCGCCGCCATGTTTGGGTGCTTCCACTCGCAGCCGTCCCGCTCGTCGCAATGCTGCTTGCGGACTGCGGCACCGTCGATCGCATCCGGGGCAAGAAAGAAGGCGCGTCCGACGATGTAGCCGCAGCCAAGTTGAAGGCCGAGGATCCGCTTGCCCGGCCCATCCAGGTGGCCTGGACCTCGGCACGGGCGAGCTATTGCGCTTTCATCTTCGATCCCGCGAAGCTCCGTTCGGATTACCTGGCCACCGAAGCGAGCCTCGGCAAGTCGCAAGCCGAGTTGCAAAAGATCGAGCAGGCCTACGACTACACGCTGAAGTCCGTCGCCGACTCGATTAAGGGCGATCCCAACTACTGTACCAAGGCGCGCGTCGACGCGGTCAGGAGCGCGCTCAACCGCTATCTCGCTGGCGACTATTCGCCGGGCGCACGCATCGCGCAGTAGCCGTCAATTGGGTGCCGATGGCACGGGTGTCGCGGACGCTGCCGCTTCCGGCGATCGCGCCTCCGGCTCCGACACCATCCCGGGCGGCGGAACGTCGGCGACAAAGGGCGGCAATGCCGCGGCCGGGATGGCAGGCGGCGGCGGTTCAGGCTGAGGGGCCACCGGCTCGTGCCGGATCTTCTCGGCGATCCGGTATAGCAGCGTTTCGTCATCCCGTCCGGCCAGCAGATAGGCGATGCCGTCTTCGCACCAGAACACGGTGCCGACGTCCCCTTCCTGTTTGAAGACGGGCTCGCTGTCGCGGTGTCCTTCCGTCGCGAAAAGTGAAAGCGGATCGTGCTTGGCCGGGAGATATAGCAGCTGTACGAGCGGCTGGTCCCCGTTGCGCAGCAGCTGGGCGCGCACGAAGCGGTAGCCCTGTGGCTCGAGGTTGGGCAGTCTCACCTCCGGCCCGATGGCCTCCGCCAGCTGGAAGGCGATGAAGTCGCGATTGCCCTGGCTTTCGAGACCAACCTCCAAGCTCGCGCGACTGAGCAGACCTTGCGCCCGTGCGGCGTCCGCGTGCCAGGACGGCGTGGGCGCCTCGGCCTGCCGAGGCGTCAGAATATCGCGCCACCCGCCAAGATCGGGAAGGGTGAGCGGCCAGTTATAAACGACGGCCGCGGCGATCAGCACGACCACGACGCCGGCCGTTACCCACGCGGCCTTGGCAGGCGTTGCCCGATGGGGCTCGCTCGCGCGCAATGCCGCGACGGCCCGCATCGGCTCGAGGGAGGTTTCGCTCACTTCGCTTGCGAGAATGGCTTCGAAGGCCGCCTCGAGCCTACCATGGGCCTCTTGCAGCGCCGCCACGCGGCGGGCGATCACGTCATCCTGCGCGAGCACCTTCTCCACGGCGCGGGTCTGCTCGCGTGCGAGCTGTCCATCGACATAGGCTACGAGCAGTTCGTCACTGAGTTCGGTCATGGTGGTCCTGTTGCCCCTTGGGATAGAGCATCTCGATGGTGGCGCTTGGCGGCACTTGCACGCTTGCGCCCAAGCGATCGGCTAGACTTGCGCTCGCGCGGATCAGCCGCGCCGCGACGGTGTCAGGGGGAGAGTCGAGCACGCGGCCCGCATCCTCGCAGTCGAAGCCTTCGCCATAGACGAGCAGCAGCGTGCAGCGCTGCTGCGGCGGCAAATTGCTGAGGAAGGCCGCCGTCAGCACATCGACCGCGACCGCCTCCCCTTCGGCGCCGCCGAACAGACGTTCGAAGCTTTGGTCGTCAGCCTTGGCCTGAGCCTTGGCCTGGCGCATCGGATTGGGTTGCTCGCGCAATTCGTGCAGCCACAGCCGATAGATCTCGCTCAATGCCCAGCGATCGAGCGGTGTGCCGCGCTGATAACGATGCTGCTCGACGAGCATGCGCCGGAGCGCGCGCCCGAGCAGCGCCATGCCGTCGCGCCTCTCGCCGACAAGCACGTCGGCAAAGCGCTTGAGCCTTGGCAGCATGGTTATCAGGCCATGCCGGATGGAATCGTGGCTCCACTTTGCCTGCACGAATTTTGTTCCCCGCCACTTGGGTGAGTGCTGGCCGTCGGGCGCGGGAGGCCTCACCGCGCCGCGAATCAAAAGAATACCACATCCCGTCCAGATTTGAGGCAAGCTCTGGAACTGGCCGTATTAATGCGAGCGGCAAAAAGCACTTGCGTTGGGCGTCACACTGCCCAATCTTTGCGCGCGCAAGCCAAAGGGTCGCGGATGGCAGTGCTGCCGCATAGCACCGAGGAACCTGAGAACGACGCAGCTCCGGACGAGACCATTCCGTCGTTGCGCGGCGTCCAAGGCATTGCCAACACTGCGCCCGTCCGCACCAAGGATGCCACCGCCGACGCGGTTGCCGGGAGCCGTGAGGCATGGACCAAGGCGGCCGAGCTCAAGCGCGAAGCCGCGCGCAGCCGCGTCGGTCAGCGCGTGGCCACCCTCGCCGACAAGACGGCCGCCCAGACTCGCGCAGCCACCGCGACGGCGGTCAGCGCGAGCAAGATTGGGCTTGCCAAGGCCGCGAAGATCGGACGCGAAACGGTGCTGCCCGAACTTGGCCGCGCCGGCGTCCGGCTGCGGGAGCGCACGCGGCCCGAGCGGCTCAAGCAGGACTGGCGCGAGTTCCTGTTGTGGTGGCACGCCAACGTCGGCGACAAGGGGATCGAGAAGTTGTTCTTTCGGCCGACGGCGCCTGCCGTGCCGCTCGCAGACTTGAATGTAAAAGGCGACCACCGCGCAGAGGGGCGCGACTACAAGCCCTCGCCGAGGCTCATTTTCGACTGGGCGCTTGCGGGCGTGCCTGCGGACTTCAGCCGCTTCAGCTTCGTCGACTATGGCGCGGGGCGCGGCCGGGTGCTGCTGCTTGCCGCACAGCATCCTTTCGCCGCGATCGGCGGCATCGAGTCCGCCGCCGAGCTACATGATGACGCGACCATGAATATCGCGCAATTTCCCCGCAGCCGCATGAAGTGCCGCAAGGTGGAGTGCGTGCTCGAGGATGCCACCAATCTCGTCCCACTCCCTGGCGAGACGATCCATTATTTCTTCAACGCCTTCTCGGTGAAGGTGTTCGGTGAGGTTCTGGCCAGCATCGTCGCGTCCTATCGCGAGCATCCGCGGCGGCACTATCTGATCTTGATCGATCAGGAGGGGGGCGAGCTTGCGGAGGCGAGCGGCGTGTTCCAGCGCGTCGAGCTGCCCGTTGCCGAGCGGCTCAGGGCCAGGCTGTTCAGCCCTTACGAGATCGCCATCTACCGCTCGCTCGCCTGACGCAGTCGCGCGGCTGCGCAAGGTCTCACTTCACGCCGAGCTTCTTCTGCAGGCTCGATGAGGAGGTGGTGTATTGGAAGATGAGCTTCTTGTCGGGATAGATATAGCGATAGGCGGCTTGCGCCATCAGCGCGGCCTCGTGGAAGCCTGACAGGATGAGCTTGAGCTTGCCGGGATAGGTGTTGATGTCGCCGACGGCGAAGATGCGCGGCTCGCCCGTCTCGAACCTCGCCGTGTCGACCGGAATGAGATTTTCCGCGAGATTGAGGCCCCAGTCCGCGACCGGCCCGAGCTTCATGGTGAGGCCGAAGAAGGGGAGCATGACCTCGGTCGGCTGCCTGAAGGTGGACCCATCGGCACCCTTCACGGTCACCGAGGTGAGCTTGCCCCCCTCCCCGTGCAGCTCCGTCACCTGACCGAGCTTGAAGCTGATGTCGCCGCCCTCGACCAGTGCGAGCATCTTGTTCACCGAGTTCGGGCGCGGCACGGAACTCGGCGCGGCGGTGGATGAGGGTCAGCGACTTGGCGACTGGCTGTAAATTGAGGGTCCAATCGAGCGCGGAGTTGCCGCCGCCCACGATGAGCACGTCCTTGTCGCGAAAGGTCTCGATCTTGCGCACGGAATAAAAGACCGAGGTGCCCTCGTAAGCCTCGATGCCGGAAAGCGGCGGCCGCTTCGGCGTGAAGGAGCCGCCGCCGGCGGCGATCACCAGCACCTTGCATTCGAACACGGTGCCGGCGTCGGTGGTAAGCCGGAAGCCTTCGGGCATGCGCTCCAGGGTCTCGACCCGCTGGCTGAAATGGAACTCGGCGCCAAAGGGTTTGATCTGCTCCATGATCCGGTCGGTCAGTTCTTGCCCCGTGACCACGGAGAGGCCCGGGATGTCGTAGATCGGCTTCTCGGGGTAGAGCTCGGCGCATTGGCCGCCCGGCCGATCCAAAATGTCGACCACATGGGCCTTCACGTCGACGAGGCCGAGTTCGAAGACGGCAAACAGCCCCACAGGTCCTGCACCCACGATGACGGCATCGGTCCTGATCACGTTGGACATGGCTCGCGGACGCTAGAACTGCTTCGCGGGGATGCGGACGACGAGACCGTCAAGGGCTTCGGTGACCTTGATCTGGCAGCTCAGGCGGCTCGCCTCCCGCACATCGAAGGCGAAATCGAGCATATCCTCCTCCATGGGCTCCGGCTGGCCGGTCGCGGCGCGCCAAGCATCGTCGACATAGACGTGGCAGGTGGCGCAGGCGCAGGCCCCGCCGCATTCGGCAGCGATGCCGCGAATGTTGTTCTTCACCGCCGCTTCCATCACCGTCATCCCTGGCTCCGCCTCCACGACGTGGGAGGTTCCATCCGGCTCGATAAAGGTAATCCTAGCCATGGCATTGGCGGACTTTTCGGTCTCTTCAAGATGGGAGCGGGCAGCGGGAGATCTTGCGCCCATGACGACAGCGAGCGCGAGAAGGCTTCGCCAGCCTGCCCGCAACCCGTGCTCTATAGGGCAATTGCCGGAGAGACTCCAGCCCTCGCGCGCGCGATCGGACGCGAGGCCTCAGCGGTCCCTAAGCAGCGACCGGATATAAGCCTTGGCCTCGCCCAGGAAGGATTCGATGTCGAGGAAGCTCGCGCGGCGGGCGGCGCTGAAGCCCTCCGCCGACAAAGCCTCGGCACACTCCGCCGCGGCCGCCGCGCGCCAAGCACCGATGGCCTGCGCCGACCCCTTGAGCGAATGGGCGGCCTCCTTCCACTCCTTGTCGGAAGGCGCGGCGCGTAGCCGCTCCAGATAGACCACCGACTGGGTACAGAAGAGTTCGAGCACCTCGCATTCGAGCGTGCGGTCGCCCAGGGTGTAGCGCGACAAATGCACCAGATCGACGGGCCGCGACGGCGCTTTGCGCGCCTCCATTGGCGCCGCTTCAGTCCATGCCCCGATTTCGATTTCCATGTTTCTTGCCCTCGCCTTTAAGCTCGGCCTCAGCACTTGCGCGTGCAATGGGACGCTTTTTGGGTACGGCGCGGAAACGCATACGGCAATTCTGTGACCGTATCTTGCGTCGTCCTTTTTTACGCCATCGTGCAGTTTTGCAACCGCCCACCCCGGATCCGGGTCTTTTGGGCCTTCAGTTGCTCAGAATAGCGTAGTCCGCACGAGTGACTTATGACGCGGTAAGCATGTTTAGCGATTAAGCTTCTTTTAGCCCTAAAAATCCGTTAACGATAACAAAGCGGGGGGAAACGCGTCTCGGGGCCCTTCCGGATATGAGATCAATCCGGGAGTAAGCTATTGCCGTAGGATGCCTGCGCCGCTACAGGCGGTGTTCGAGTAGCGCGGCGCAGTTTTTCTCTCAAGAGTTTAAGTCTGTTGCGAGGAACGCGTGATGGCGCAGGAACAAGCGAAATCGCCGCTGGTCGCGGGGGCGCCAGGAGCGAAGGACGAAGGCCAAGCCGACGCAAACGGCATCGCCCCCGAGGGGAAGGCCGAGGATAACCTGCAAGTTCGTGCCATTGAACGGGCCATCCAGAGCGCGCTGAAGACGACGTCGCTCACGGAACGCCTGCAAGCCGAGCAGCCCAAGGCTTCCGACTTCAAGGCCGACGAATTCAAAGACGACGATGCAAAGCCAGTCGAGCCCACCGAGGCGGCGGGATCGGCGCCCACGGGCTCCAATGCCGCAAAGCCCGTCACCCGTGGACGCCGGCCAGCAGGTCCCGCCAGCCGCAGGATCGCGACCGCAGCCAATGACGATCTGCCTTCGATTGGCGGATTGATCTTCGCCTTGCAACAGAGACCCTCCCGCTCGCCCTTCATCGTGGCGCTGGTCTCCTCGATTGCCTGGTTCATCGTGGGCGGCTTTTTCGCCTTCGGCCTCATCTCCCAACTCAAGGGCGGCACTGCCGATCTCTTGGCCACGCCCTCCGCGCTCACTGCCGCGGTTGCCATCCTCGTGCCCATCGCCATCTTCTGGTTCTTGGCCCTCCTCGTCTGGCGGGCCCAGGAGCTGCGCCTGATGGCCTCGGCCATGACCGAGGTGGCCGTGCGCCTCGCCGAGCCGGACAAGCTCGCCGAGCAATCGGTGGCATCGCTCGGCCAGACCATCCGTCGGCAAGTGGCGGCGATGAACGATGCCATCTCGCGCGCAATCGGGCGTGCAGGCGAACTCGAGTCGCTGGTGCACAACGAAGTGGCTGCACTCGAGCGCTCCTACAACGAGAATGAACTCCGCGTTCGCGGCTTGATCAGCGAGCTCGCCTCCGAGCGCGAGGCGCTGACCAATAACAGCGAGCGGGTGAGCGAGACGCTAAAGGGCGTGGGCGCGCAGGTGGCCCGCGACATCTCGGCCGCGAGCGGCTCGATCGATAAGAAGCTCGCCGAGCGAGGGCTGCAGCTCACCGAGCTGCTCGTCGCCCGCAGCAGCGAGGCGGCCGAGCAGGTGCAGAAAGCGCAGAGCAAGGTCACTGAGCATGTTCCGGCGCTGCTTCGAGCGATTGAGCAAGGAGCAGACGCATCTCAGCCAAGTCATCGAGGGCGCGGCGAAGAACCTCTCCGCGCTCGAGAACGTGGTGGGCGAGCGCACCCGCGCGTTGGACAAGACCTTGAAGGAGCGGACCGAGGCGCTCTCGACCTCGCTCGCCGCGCGCATCAAGGCGTTGGAGACCTCCGTCGGGCAAGGCGCGCTCGCGCTGGACAGGGCCATCGGACAAGGCGCCCTCATCCTCGACAAGACCTTCAAGGATCGGACTGACGCGCTGGCCGTCACTGTCGACCAGAGTGTCGCGAGCCTCGGCAAGTCCCTCAAGGAACGGACGGATGCCTTCGCCTCGACTATCAAGGATAGGACCGACGCGCTGGCCATCACTGTCGACCGGAGCGCCGCGAGCTTCGACAAGTCCCTCAAGGAACGGACGGATGCCTTCGCCTCGACTATCGGGGGCCGGACCGACGCGCTTGCCGTCACTCTGGACCAGAGCGCCGCGAGTCTCGGCAAGTCCCTCAAGGAACGGACGGATGCCTTCGCCTCGACTATCGGGGGCCGGACCGACGCGCTGGCTGTCACTCTGGACCAGAGCGCCGCTAATCTCGGCAAGTCCCTCAAGGAACGGACGGATGCTTTGGCCTCGACTATCAATCAGAATGCTGCGGCGCTCGACAGAACGCTGGTGGAGCGGACCGAGAGTTTCGCTGCCTCCATGTCAAGCCGCAGCAAGGCGCTGGAAACCTCGATCATCCAGCACGCCGCTGCCGTGGACAAGACGCTGGCCGATCGCGCCCAGGCCGTCACGGCCTCGCTTGACGAACGGCTGAAGGCTATCGATTCTACCTTGGGCCACCACGCCGCGGCGGTGGACAAGATGCTCAGCAACCACACCAGGGCGGTGGAAGCGACATTCGGCCAGCAAAGCGCGCAGCTCAACCAGGTACTCGCCAGCAATTCGAACCTGATGCGGCAGACGGCGGATCAGGTCGGAGCACAATCGAAAGAAGCCGTTACCATTCTCGCCAGCCAGACCCAGAATCTGCGCGAAGTCTCGGGCGGCTTGCTCGGCCAGATCCACAGCCTGACCCAGCGGTTCGAAAATCAGGGACAGGCGATCCTCACTGCCGCAAAGGCGCTCGATTCCTCAAACACCAAGATCGATTTCGATCCTGGAAAGCCGCCACCAGGCGATCATCGGGCTCCTGCACGCGGTGAATACCAAGGGCGGGGACCTCGACAATGTGATGCGCTCCTACGCCGGCATGATCGAGGCGGCATTGGTGCAGGCCGAGACGCGAGCCAAGCAAGTGGGCGCCGCGCTTGCGCGCGACACGGCAGGCCAGGCGCAGCAGGCACTCGCTCAGATCGAGCGCTTGCGCGAGGAGGCCCAGGCCCATACCGCGCGGGCGGTTGGCGACCTCAAGGGCAGCTTCGAAACGGTCATCACCCAGATCGGACGCCAGCTCGAGCAAATGCGCGGCCAATTCGACAATACCTCGCGCGGCATGCGCGAAGCGGCGCGGCAGACCGCGACCGACCTCGACAGTCTGCGGCAGGAGATGCAGCGGCGCATGGAGGGGCTGCCCCAGCAGACGGCGCAGGCGACCGCAGCCATCCGCAAGGCGCTGGCCGACCAGTTGAAAGAGATCGAGGCAATCACGCCCGTCCTCAACCGCGCCAACTCTGGCTATCAGGGCAACGGCGCCGAGCCCTATCGGCAGCCTTCCCTTCCCTCCCGCGTCCAGTCCCTGCCGCCCCGCGGCGATGAGCTCAACGCAGTCGGGCGACTACGATCCGCCGCAGCTGCCCCGGTTCGACGCGCAAGGCCGCCGAACGAGCGCCTCCCCGCAGGAGGCCGGCGATCTCGGCTCGGTGGCCGGCGCCTTGGCGCAGCAGCTATCAGGCGCCTCGCAATTCGACCAGCGTGACGATGGCATACGTGCGCAGGCTCCTCAGCCTGACCGAGGCAACCACGGACGCCGCGAGCCGTGGTCCCTGGGCGACCTGCTCGCCCGCGCCTCGGAGCCCGCGGACCAGGCGCCCCTCAGTGCGCCCCCTCCCGGCGGGCTTCGGCCCCGTGGACCCGCCGGTACCAACGGCGCCGGTCAGGCGTTGCGGCTCGACGAGATCGCGCGCGCCATCGACCATCGCACCGCGGCTGAGGTGTGGCAGCGTTTCCGCTCGGGCGAGCGGGGCGTGCTCGGACGCCATCTCTACAGTCACGACGGTCAGCTGACGTTCGATGAGATCGCGCGTCGCTACGATCGCGACGGCGACTTCCGCGTCACCGTCGACCGCTACCTGAAGGACTTCGAGCGGCTGCTGGGTGAGGCGGAAGCGACCGACCCCGAAGGGCGGGTGCCGCAAAACTACCTGACCTCGGAAACGGGCCGCGTCTATCTGATGCTGGCCCATGCGAGCGGACACATCCGCTAAGGGCTTTGGCCGGCCAGCTGCGCGTATTGCCCGCCAAGGAGGGCGATCCAGCAAATACCGGCGGGTGATTTCAATCTAAGATTAAGAGGTCCGCTTGCGCGGAAGGCGGCCTAGCGGCGCGAGCCCACCCAGGTCGAGGTGTCCTGCACAACCTCGGTGAAGGCCTGATTCAAAGCGGCAACGGCCTGCGCGGGAGAGTCGCTCGACGCGGTGGCGCGGGCCGTGAAGTCTTTCGAGGCGACAACCTTCCCGGATCTGTTGACCAGCTTGGCGAAGACGTCGACATCGGCGGCGGTCTGTGTGCCGCTCACGTCGATCTGGAAGGCGCGCAACTCAGTGGCGAGACTATAATCCCCAGACGCATTGACGGCCTTAACCGCGCCGGAGTTCTGGAAGGTCTCGATCATACGGGCCTGCACCAGCCGCGGCAGCCGATCGCTCCATGCGATACCCTTGTAATAGGAAATCTTATCCCCGCCCTGGCGGACCATGATGCGATCCGTCTCCAGCGCATGCACGGCGGAAGGCTCGCTGACGACGAGCTGGAAGCGCGCGGACTTCGTCGCGGGGGCGAAGGAGCGCGGCGCGACGAGATCATAGGTCGTAGGTGCGCGATTGCCCCCTAGGGCCAAAGCACAGCCTGCGAGCCCCAGGCATAACACGCCTGTAGCCATAGCTGGCGCTGACCGAGACATGACCGATCGCCCCCTGTTTTCCCGGGCGCCCCCGTGGCCCCCGAGTATCGCGCTATTGTCCGCGTGGAGTGTATTCCGGGACTTGATTTCCGCCAAGCAAAAATCCTTTGGGATCGGCCTCGAACTTCTCGAGAATCCGATTGAGAGTTACCGCCGTGCGGCGCCCCTCGCGCATGAAATTCCCAAATTCCTGGAGACCATCCTTCGCGGTCCTCGTGAGCCCATCTACGTTGTCGCCAAGGGAAACCTCAAGCTTGCCAGACATAGTCTTGAACGATTCAGAGCCGTCCCGAAAATTGGAGATGGCTTGCGATATCTCATCCTTCCGCTGATCGAGCATGGTCGTGACGTTCTCTATGTTCGTTACTGTCGTGTGGATCAATTCCTGGTTCTCGGCCACGAGGTCGTTCAGCCGCGTCAATAAGGCGTTGGCGTTGTTCATCACCGCAGGCGCCGCGTCGAACAGACCTTGCCCCAAGCCGGTATCGGCCTGGATAATGGGGATCGGGGTTTCGCTGGTCGCAACCAGGAACGGTGAGTCCGGCGTGCCGGCGCTGATCTGAATGCCGCTGCCGCCTGTCAGCCCCAAGGATTGGATAGTGGCACGGGAGTTCCCGCGCACCGGCGTGTCCTTGCCCACGCTGATAAGGACTTGCACTTTGCGCGCATCCTGGGGATCGAGGGCGAGCGACTGAACGTCACCCACCTTGATGCCGTTGAAGCCGACGCTCGCGCCGGTGGTCAGCCCCGCGACTGAGCCATTGAAGATGATGTAATAGTGTTTGCCGCCGCCGCCGGCCAAGTTGGTCATCCAGAAGATAAACACGAAGGCGAGCACGATAACGCCGAGCACGAAGCCGCCGATCATCAGATAGTTGGCTTTGGTTTCCATTGGCTAGGGTTCCTTACCCATGCGCCGCCTGCGCCCGCGCGGCGGGCATCGCGGCCCTCGCCCTTTCCCCGCAGAAATACTCCTTGATCCAAGGATGGTTGGGGTGGCGCTGCAGCTCCGACGGTGAGCCGGTCCGCACGATGCGCTTCTCCGCGAGCACGGCAACCCTGTCGCACACGGTGAAAATAGTATCAAGGTCGTGGGTCACCATATAGACCGTGAGGCCGAGAGTCTGCTGGAGCTTGCGGATCAAATGGTCGAAGTCGGAGGCCCCGATCGGGTCGAGACCGGCCGTGGGCTCGTCGAGAAAGACAATCTCTGGATCAAGCGCCAAGGCCCGCGCGAGCCCTGCGCGCTTGCGCATGCCGCCGGAAAGCTCCGAGGGATATTTGTGCGCCGCCTCCGGCGGCAGGCCGACCATGGTCAGCTTCAGGAAGGCGAGATCGTCCATCATCGCCTGTGGCAGCTCGAGATGCTCGCGCATCGGCACTTGGATGTTTTGCAGCACGGTGAGCGAGGAGAACAGCGCACCGTCCTGGAACAGAATGCCCCAGCGACTCTCGATGTCGAGCCGGTCTTTCGGCGACAAGGTCTTTACGTTGCGGCCGAACAATTCGATCTCGCCAGCCTCCGGCTTCACCAGACCGGTAATGACGCGGAGGAGCACCGACTTCCCCTGCCCGGAGCCGCCGACGATAGCAAGGATCTCGCCGCGATATACGTCGAGGGTGAGGCCGTCCCAGATCTGATAGCCGCTGAAGCTCTTGGCGAGCCCGCGCACGCTGATCAGCACCTCTCTTCCGTTGCCCGCGGTCATCCCCAGACTGCCGATATAAACATGGCAAAGATGGCGTCGAGGATGATGACGAGGAAAATCGCCTTGACCACCGCGCTGGTCACGTGGGTGCCGAGGAATTCGGCACTCCCTTCGACCTTTAACCCTTCGAGGCAGCCAACGAGGCCGATAATTAGCGCCGCGAAGGGCGCCTTGATCATGCCCGCCATAAAATCCCGGAACTTCACCGTTTCGTGGAGCTTGTCGATATAGTTGGACACGTCAAGGCCGAGATAGCTGTAAGCCATCAGGCCACCCCCGATCAGCCCCATGATGTCGCCAACGACAGTCAGCAGCGGTAACGCCACCACCAGCGCCAGCACGCGGGGGAGCACGAGGGTGTCCATGGGATCGATGCCCAGAGTCCGCATGGCGTCGATCTCCTCGCGCATTTTCATCGACCCGATCTCGGCGGTGATGGCGGAGCCCGAGCGGCCGGCCACCATGATTGCCGTGAGCAGAATGCCCACCTCGCGCAAGGCGAGGATAGCGACCATGTTGACGGCGAAAAACTCCGCGCCGAACAGTTTGAGCTGAACCACGCCCTGTTGCATTACCACGGCGCCGATCAGCATGCAGATGAGGGCAGTGATAGGTACGGCGCGGAGTCCCGCGTGGTCGAGGTGATGCACGAAGGAGGTGGCGCGGAAGCGTGAGGGTTCTCTCAGCATGCGGCCGATGCCGGCGGTGACCTCGCCGAGAAAGCTCGTCAGCATCACTGCGTCTTGCCAGATGCCGCTCAGGGCCTTGGTGCTGTCCTCGATGAGCTGCCGACCCGGGCCGCGTCGCTCGACCTTTGGCCGCTCCACGTTTCCCTTTTGCCGCACTTCCTCGATGAGGACGCGGAAGGACTCGGTGGCGCCGGCGTAACGCGTGCGCAGCCCGCCCTTTTCCCAGGCCGCCGCGGTCCGCTGCAGGAGCAAGGCGCCCGCTGTGTCGATCTCGGCTATGCCGGCGATGTCCATCTCACCGGTAAATTCCGGCGTGGGCGGGATCGGCACGCGCAAGCGCTTGAGCGCGACATCGAGCTTGACGGCCTCGGCAACCGTCCAGGCGCCCGAGGCGATCAGGCGGAACGTCGTGCCCTTGAGCTCGACGCGAAAGCCGGGCGCGCGGGCTTGGGTGGAGAGGTTTAGGGCGTGGTCGCGCTTTAGCATGGGGCTTGTTGCTTCTGTCTAACGCGCCGATGAAAGAGCCCTGTTTATTGAATGAAAATGCAGGAGAAAGGAAGGCGTTATGCCGGTGGACGCAAGGGATCTCGATGATGGTTAGCGACGCCCGGCCACCCCGGAAGCCTAGGCATCGACGTCGAGCGCTGGCCGATCGCAGGGAGATTCAGCATCGCGCGCGGCTCCAAACTGGAGGCCATCGTGGTGGTGGCGACCATCCGTGACGGCCCCCATCGGGGCCGCGGTGAGTGCGTTCCCTACAGCCATTATGGGGAAAGCGTCGAGGGGGTCGCGCGGCGGATCGAGGCTTGCGCGGGCGAGATCGCCGCCGGCGCCGGCCGCGCGGAGCTGCGCGGCCTGATGCCTGCGGGGGCCGCACGCAACGCGCTCGACTGTGCGCTATGGGACCTCGAGGCGAAGATGGCGGGCCGGGGCGCGGCCGAACTTGCCGGGCTGCCTCCGCTCAAGCCAGTGGAGACCGCGCTCACGATCTCGCTTGCGGAGCCGGAGGAGATGGCGGCCAAGGCGGCGGCGGCAGCGACGCGATATCCCCTACTCAAGCTCAAGCTTGGGGGCATGCGGGACGCGGAACGGCTCGCCTTGGTGCGCGGGGCGGCGCCTCGGGGCTCGGCTCATCGTCGACGCCAACGAGGCATGGCGGCCGGAGGACCTCGAAGCCCTGTTCGAAGCGGCGGCTTCGGCGGGTGTCGAGCTGATCGAGCAGCCTCTTGCCCGCAGGTCGCGACGCGCTGCTCGAGGCCATCGCGCAGAAGGTGCCGGTCTGCGCCGATGAGTCCGTGCATGCCAAAAGCTCTCTTGCCGCGATTGCGCGTCGTTACGATGCCGTCAACATCAAGCTCGACAAGACCGGCGGATTGACCGAGGCGCTGGCCACCGCCGCGGAAGCCCGCGTCCTCGGGCTCAAGCTCATGATCGGGTGCATGGTCGGAACATCGCTCGCCATGGCTCCTGCCCTGCTTCTCGCGCAAGCGGCCGACTGGGTGGATCTCGACGGTCCGCTCCTGCTTGGCCAGGACCGGGAGCCGGGGCTCGTTTACGCCGACGGCAAGGTCTTTCCGCCGCCGCCTGAGCTTATGGGGCTGACGCGCGGCGGGACCGGCAACGGTTAACGAATCCTCAGCCCTTCGCCCTCGGGCTCGGCTCCTTCGCCCGAATCACGCTAGGTTCACGCCCCCATGCCGGAACAGGCTCCAGACGGGTCGTCGCGACGGAAGGCGCCGCCGTCGGCCCGACCTGCCGCAGGCTACGCGGCGATCGAGGCCGCACTGTCGGAGCATGCGCGCGGGCGCTGGTTTCTCGCCGAATATGCGCGCCGCAACAGGACCGCCGACACCCAGATGCTGCTTGAGGCGATTACCAAGCTCGAGCTAGCGGTGCTCCGGCCGCAACGTCAGCAGGAGTTGGGCGGCGTGCTTGCCGAACTCGTGGCGATGAGCGAAGCGATCGCGCGCACGCAGCGGGAGATCGCCCAGATCACGCCGGCGCGCAAACTCGACGCGCATGTGACCAACGCCCCGGAAGAGCTCGACAACGTCGTCGGGGCGGCAGCGACGGAAATTTTGCAGGCAGCGGAGGAAATCCAGGAGGTGGCCTGGACACTGCGCGAGCGCGGCAACGAGGTCGCGCTCTGCGATATGCTCGATCAGCGCGCCACCGAGATCTATACCGCCTGCTCGTTCCAGAACATCACGGGCCAGCGCACCGCGAAAGTGGTGCAGACGCTCCGCTTCATCGAGCAGCGAATCAACGCCATGATCGAGATTTGGGAGGTCGACGATATCGTTTCCCGGCTCGCGGCGATCGCGTCGATGGCGGAAGAGGGCCAACACTTGCTCGACGGCCCACAACGGGGAGGCCACGCACTCAAGCATGACGACGTCGAGCTGATGCTGGAGGCTGCCGGCGCCAAGCCGCACGGCCAGACCGGGCCGGCGGCACCGGGAGCGCAAGGCGCGCCAGCGCCCCTCAGAAGCGAGGTCGCGGCCGGGGCTTTCGACCCGCCTGAGCCCTTAACGCTGGCGCGCTTGGACGCGGTCAAGCGGGCGGCGTTGTTTGGCTAGTGGATTTTTTCTATAAATCATACGCTTAGACGGGGGTGAGCGGATTTTACCCTTCACCCCTTGAAATTTTTTGGGTCGTTCGCCACTTAAACACCGACGCGATTTCCCCCAAAGCGTCCCCCAAACTGACGCATGAGAGCAACGGCCCGGTTCCCCCCCAACCGGGCCGTTTTCTTTTGGCGCGGCGGCCTCCGTCTTTTTTCAGGCACGTGATGGGCGGCGAGCACGTTATCGACGAACTGCCGCGCTGAGTTCTCCCAGCTGAACCGAAGGGCGTGAGCACGGGCCGCGGTACGGTCTAAATCAAGCGCGGCGAGCGCGGCCTGCCCAAGGTCGACGCTCAGCAGCCCCGCGGCGGGGTCGGTGAGCACGTCCTTGGGACCGCTCGCTGGGTAGGCTGCGACCGGAACACCGCTTGCCAGCGCTTCGAGCAGCACGAGGCCGAATGTGTCGGTGAGGCTCGGAAACACGAATACGTCGGCGGAGGAATAAGCCAGCGCGAGCTCCTCGCCCTGCTTCGGACCGGTGAACAGGGCATCAGGATAGCGGCGCTGAAGCTCGGCTGCTTGCGGGCCGCTGCCCACCAGGACCTTCCGGCCGGGAAGCGGTAGATCTAGAAACGCCTTGATGTTCTTCTCCACGGCGATGCGCCCCACATAGAGGAATACGGGCTGCTCCCCAAACAGGCGCACCTGGCGTGGTCGGAACAGTTCAGTATCGACGCCGCGCGACCAGAGCATCAGCCGCTCGAAACCGCGCGCGGCAAGCTCGCTGTACAGCGACCGCGTCGCTACGAAGGTGCCAGCGGCGCCGTTGTGAAATCGCCGTTGCAGCGCATAGCACCAGCGCTCGGGGACCGGCATGCGTGCGGCGAGGTATTCCGGGAAGCGCGTGTGGTAGCTCGTGGTGAAGGGCCGCTTCATCTTGCGGCAATAGCTTCGCGCCATCAGTCCGATCGGTCCTTCCGTGGCGACATGGATGAAGTCGGGCCCCGCCTCCTCGAAATGACGCGCGATGGCACGGGGCGTGGTTAGCGACAGACGGATTTCCGGATAGGTGGGGCAAGGCAGCGTGAGGAAGGCGGAGGGAGCGAGGAACACAAGCTCGAAACCAAGCTTTTCTGCCTCTTGGGCCAGCCGCTCATAAGTGCGTACAACCCCATTGACCTGGGGGTGCCAGGCATCGGTCGCGATGAGGATCCGCATCAAGCCGCAGCCTCGAGCTCCTTAACTAGCGCCAGCGCCATCCGCGTGTCTTGCGGGTGTTGCGTCCAACGGATGATCTCGAAGGTTCCGTCCTCGGTCTCGGCGATCGCCGTGCAGCTTTCGACCCAGTCGCCGGCGTTGATGTAAACCACATCGCCCACCTGACGCATGGCGGCGTGATGGATATGACCGCAGATCACGCCTTGCGCTCCGCGCCGGCGCGCTTCCTTGGCAAGCGCCGACTCGAACTCGCCGATATAGTTCACCGCCCGCTTCACCCGCTGCTTGAGATAGGCGGACAGCGACCAGTAAGGCAGACCGAGAAAGCGGCGGATCACGTTGAAATGAGTGTTGGCCCATAGGGCCAGCGCATAGCTCCAGTCGCCGAACAGCGCGAGCCACTTGGCATAGCGCACCACGACGTCGAACTCATCGCCATGCATGACGAGGTAGCGCCTGCCATCAACACCAGTATGGATGATTTTGCGCTCAATGGCGATGCCGCCAAATCTCTGACCGCAATAGTCGCGCAGGGCCTCGTCATGATTGCCGGGAATGAACACGAGGTCGGTGCCCTTGCGGGCTTTGCGCAGGAGCTTCTGCAGGATGTCGTTATGGGCTTGCGGCCAATACACGCCGCGCTTGATGCGCCAGAAATCGACGATGTCGCCTACGAGGTAGATGCGGTCGGCCTCGGTGACCCGCATGAAGTCTAGGAATGCCTCGGCCTGGCAGGCTTTCGTGCCTAGATGCAGATCTGAGACGAAAAGGGCACGATAGCGCTTGATCCCCGCATCATTTTGCACGTCGTTTCCCGGCGTTTTCATGATCTTGGGTGGAGGTAGTCGAGTCTTGTTGCAGGCTTGTGACAGGCACAGGTGGTAGCGTTAACGAGGGCGCCATGAGCGAGATGACGCTGAAAGAACGGCTCGAGATCGCGCTCGGCTTCCCCGTGGTGAGGATGAGCCCTCTGCCGGTCGGATTCGGGCTAACGGGGCGCAAGCTCATCCTCGCCGACGGCCATTGCCTGGCGGTCAAGGCACGCGACCGGGGGTCCCATGCAAACCTCGAGATCGAGGCCTACATGCTCGGCGAGTTGGAACGCCTCTCGGAGCTGCCGGTGCCGCATGTCCATTTCGCCGACCCCGATCTGCTGGTCATGGACTTCATCGAGACCGACGGCGCCCCCATCACTCCGAAGGTCGAGCGCCATGCGGCGGAGTTGATCGCGCAACTGCACGCGATCCCCATGGCGTCGTTCGGCTATGATCGGGACACGCTGATTGGCCCGCTCGCGCAGCCAAATCCTGAAAGCCCCTGCTGGATCCCGTTCTTCCGCGAGCACCGGCTCATGCATATGGCGCGCGCCGCACAGCAAGAAGGTCAGCTGCCTCTTGCGCTTCTGATGCGACTCGAGCGCTTGGGCGAGCGCCTGGAGGATTATCTCTTCGAGCCGCCCTTCCCGAGCCTGTTGCATGGGGATTTGTGGACCGGGAACGTGCTCGTGAGCGGGAACCGCATTGCGGGGTTCATCGACCCGGCGATTTCGTGCGGGCACCCCGAGATCGAGCTTGCCTTTACCACACTGTTTGGAACGTTTGGCCGCGCCTTCTTAGACGCCTATGCGGCCTTGCAGCCCCTGGAGCCCGGCTTTCACGCCACGCGCCTAAGCCTGTACAACCTCTATCCGACGCTCGTGCATGTGCGTCTCTTCGGTGCGGGTTATCTTGCGGGGATCGAGCAGGCGCTCGTGAAGCTTGGCCTGTAGCCCGGTCAAAAAAGAACCGGCCCGGATGGACCGGGCCGGTCTTCCCTGCGAAACGAGCCGTGCTCCAAAGGCTAGGCCTTTTAGTGGGCTGCGGCTCGCCCCCCCAATTTTGTTCCTGAGCCGAGGTCTTCGGCGGTGTGATTTCCCTCTGAGCTCCTTACGAGCTCTTTTGCGCTTCTGGCGTATGACCCCCCGGCCCTACCCGTCGTCGTTAAGGAAGCTAGCTCGGTGCCCCTGGCAGCTTCAATATTGGATAAGCGTACTGCCGGAAAATGACCAATGCCTGTTGCCGAAATGCCATCCGGGAGCGGTCACAGGGCAATGAGTCTGGACAAACGCGGCATATTACGCTTGTAAATCAAGTGCTTGATAATTTTGGCGAACGGCAATGGCAGGCGGATCTAGGCTGGGACGACCATCGCCCGGCTGCCGCATTTCACAGATTGTGGCGAAAACAATCCTGAGGCTTGTTGCCGTTTAGCAACGAGGCTTCCTGATGGCTTCCCACGATTCGTTCTGGATCGAGTATCGTGTCAGGGTTGGCGCCGCGAAGTTCCCACCAAAAAAACGCGGGCGAATTGCCCGCGTTCATCTGGATCTTCCGTCCCGGCTCACCCACGAGGCGCAACAGGGAGACGGCTATCGGCGCAGTGACACGTTGGCGACCGGGCGATAGGAGCCCGAGTTTTTGTCAAACTCGACGATATTGATGAAGTGGCCCCTTGCCGGAAATGTTGATGCTCATACGGCCGGAGAACTTGTCCCCGCTGATGCGCGCATGCACCATGTTGCCACTTGCCGTACCGCTCACGCCGCCACTGGCGTCGTAGGTGCTCTCATTCCAGGAGCCGGAGATCTTGCCGCCGGTGTAGGTGAGCTTGGTGCTGGTATTGATCTTGTAGTCGGTACCGGCGCAACGCATGGTTTGCGACACGGCACTACCTGCCACGTTATAGGTGACGTGGCAGCTAACCTTCTCGGGCTTACCGTTTACCGGCGACACCGTCCCGCCACCTGTCCAATAGCCTTTGAGCGTGTCGAAAGGATTGCCAGCTGGCCTTGGGTGCCGAGTAGGCCGGCGCAGCGAACACGGCCACACCAAGGAGGGCCAAGACCGGCAGAACGTTGCTGATAATTGGCGAAAGTAAACGATGTCGCATGAGATTTCCCTCTGGTTGGAGCGGTCCAAACCTGGTCTGGAGATAGGATTGCTGCGGCGGGCTGTTGCCGACCCCCGCGCCCGCGTGCATCATGCAGAAAAAATCGCCCCGGGGGAAGATCAATGAAGCTCCTGCGTTTTGGTGAACGGGGACGGGAAAAGCCCGGGATTCTGGATTTCGAGGGGCGCCTCCGAGACCTCTCGGGTGTTGTTGCGGATATTGCCGGCGATACGCTTGAGGTTATGGGCCTTGAGCGCCTGCGCGCAATCGATCCCCGCTCGCTTCCACTGGTGGAAGGGATACCGCGGATTGGGGCGCCGGTAGGGCTCGTGCCCAAGTTCCTGGGCATCGGCCTCAATTATCGGGACCATGCGGCGGAAACCGGCATGCCGATCCCGGAAGCCCCTATCGTTTTTGCTAAGGCCACCTCCTGTATCTCCGGCTCCGAACGATCGCATCCTCAAGCCGGGGGATTGGGACCGCATGGACTTCGAGGTCGAGCTTGCCGTCGTCATCGGCAGCCCCGCCAAGCGCGTCGCAGAGGCCGAGGCGCTCGCTCATGTGGCGGGCTATACGATCAGCAACGACCTCTCGGAGCGGAGCCTGCAGAAGGGCGGCCCGGGCGAGTGGCTGAAGGCCAAGAGCTATGACGGCTTTGGCCCGCTCGGGCCGTGGCTCGTCACACGAGACGAGGTGCCGGACCCGCAAAAGCTCGACCTCGCGCTTGATCTCAACGGGACGCGCATGCAGACCGGCAATACCTCCACCATGATCTTCAGCGTGGCGCACCTTGTGGGCTATATCAGCCACTTTATGACGCTGATGCCCGGTGACGTCATCACCACGGGCACGCCTCCCGGCGTCGGCATGGCGCGGAATCCCCGCGTGTTCCTGAAAGTGGGCGATCAGCTCAAGCTCACCGTCTCGGGCCTTGGCGAACAACACCAGACGGTGGTGGCTGAAGGTTAGAGCCCCCCGCTCACGTCTTCTGCTTCCGATCCCACAGGGCGTGAAAGTGGTGCACTGGCCCCCTGCCCTTGCCGATCTTGAGCCCGTCGGCGGCGCCGATTGCCGCGGTCACATAAGCTTTCGCCATCGTCACGGCGACGCGGAGCGAGGCGCCCTTGGCCAGCTCCGCGGCAATAGCCGCCGACAGAGTGCAGCCGGTGCCGTGGGTATTGCGGGTCAGGACACGCTGGGTCGACAGCCGCATCTCCCCCTCGCCATCGAGAAAGATATCGACCGCTGCGGCTCCTTCGGCGTGGCCGCCTTTGAGAAGTACGGTTTTAGCACCATAAATCAATAGCTTACGCGCCTGAGCAGCCATCTCAGCTTCATTTCGAGCCACCCCCTCGCCGAGGAGCGCGGCCGCTTCGGTGAGGTTCGGCGTGATCAGCGTGGCACGTGGGATAAGCGCCTCGCGGAGCGTTTCCACGGCGTCCTTGTCGAGCAGTGGATCACCGCTCGCAGCCACAATCACGGGGTCGAGCACCACCGGCACGCGATCAAAGTCAGCAAGCCCTTCCACCACCGCCTTGATGAGGGCACTGGTTCCGAGCATGCCGGTCTTGATGGCGCGAACGTCGAGGTCGGCGGCCACGGCCCACATCTGGGCGCGCACGAATTCCGGCGGCACCATGTGCACCGCCTTCACACCCAAGGTATTCTGCGCGGTGAGCGCGGTGATGACGCTCGCGCCATAGACTTCGAGCGCTGCGAAAGTCTTGAGGTCCGCCTGGATGCCGGCCCCGCCGGACGTATCGGAGCCCGCGATGGTGAGAGCGATGGCCGTCATGGCGGCACTATCGGCGCATCTTGGGCCTCGCGAAAGCCGGCTTGTCAGCCGATTGTCGCCAGACCGGGAAAGAGCTCGAGCAGCCAGCCCGAGATCAGCGTCATGGAATTGGTCAGGAACAGGATGCCGGTTAGCACGAGAAACCCGCCCAGCACCTTCTCCATGGTCGCCAGATGCGGCCGGAAGCGCTGGACGGCGCTCAAGAACGGCCTAATGGCGATCGCCGCGGTGATAAATGGAATCCCGAGACCCAGCGAATAGACGAAGAGCAGCCCGACGCCTTGGCGCACCGACCCCTCGCCCGCGGCAACCGCGAGGATCGATCCGAGTACAGGGCCGATGCAAGGCGTCCAGCCGAAGGCGAAAGCGAGACCGATGAGATAGGCGCCGAGAACGCCGGCGGGGCGGGTCTCGGCGTGATAGCGGGCCTCCCGGTGCAGGAGCGGAATGCGGAACAGCCCGAGAAAATGCAACCCGGCGATGATGATGATCACGCCGGCAATCTTGCTCAGCAGCGAGAAGTTGGCGATGAGCAGCTGGCCCATAGCCGTGGCCGTGGCGCCCAAGGCGACGAACACGGTTGTGAAGCCGAGCACGAAGGCCACCGACGACAGCACGATGGTCACATAGACGTGGCGCGGCGTCTCATCCTCGCCAGCGAGCTGGTCGAAGGTGGCGCCGCCCAGGAAGCAGAGGTAGGGTGGCACGAGCGGCAGCACGCAAGGCGAGAGGAAGCTCAGCAAGCCTGCGATCAACGCGCCGAAATACGTGACGGTCATTTGCAGCCTCTCCCGCTGTCATTGCCCGCGAAGGCGGGCAATCCAGTAAACACAAAAATCGGCGCAGGCCATCAGATTGCCGGGTCCAGCCTGGCAATGACAAACATTTGATATCTTGAGAGGATCAGCGTCGCGTGGCGAGCGAAACAAGCGCGCTGGCAGCTCCGCGAGGCCGTCGATGACGAGCGCGCGATCCAGCAGCTTGCTTCCCGCCGACCATCGAGCGCACGGCGTCAAGCGGATGCGGCGAAAGTCCGAGCTCGACCTTGATTAAGCGCGGCCGCAAGATCCTCGACGGTATCCACCAGCGTCTCGTCAAGGTCGAAGATCACCGCGCGTGGCCATGAGCTCGCCTGATCTTGCATCACACGGGGGTTCGGGCGCGCTCGGCATTGCGGCGGATGGTGGTGATGTTGTCGCGGTAATTCCCGTCCTTGAAGATGCCAGAGCCCGCCACGATTACATCGGCGCCCGCCTCGACCACGGAGGTAACGGTCTTCGCGTTTATGCCGCCATCTACCTCCAGGTGAACCGGTCGCGCGCCGATCATGCGGCGGATGTTCCTGATCTTGTCCAGCTGCGCCGGGATGAAGCTCTGACCGCCGAAGCCGGGGTTCACCGTCATCACCAGGATGAGGTCTACCTTGTCGAGCACATATTCGATCTCGGACTCGGGGGTGGCGGGGTTGAGCGTCACGCCTGCTTTCTTGCCAAGGCTGCGGATAAATTGCAGCGAGCGGTCTACATGGGGACCGGACTCCACATGCACGGTGATAATGTCGGAGCCAGCGCGCGCAAACGCCTCGATGTAGGGGTCGCAAGGCGCGATCATCAGATGGACATCGAACAGCTTTTTGGAATGCGGGCGCAGCGCCTGCACTACCTCCGGTCCGATGGTGATGTTGGGCACGAAATGACCGTCCATGACGTCCACATGGATCCAATCGCAGCCGGCCTGGTCAACCGCGCGCACTTCTTCGCCGAGCTTGGCGAAGTCGGCGGACAGGATAGACGGGGCGATGATGATGTCACCCGGCGCCTTTCCTTTGCTTACCTGCTCATTCATGACGGGGCAAAAACTCTTGGCTTCGATCGGCGGCGCGGCGGGTCGTTGCAAGGCGCCGAGCGCCTTCACCCACTAGGTACACTCGCCCCGGTTAGCTCCGTAGCATACGCCAGAGTCGTATAGCGGATGTTACGGCCCTCGCCTTCACGGCGGTCGAAGGGGAAACCCGGCTCCCGCGGGCTAGTTTGGCCTGCAACCTCGTCCTCCTGGCCGCACCGCCTAGGCCTGGCGCATCGCGAGCGAGCTCGTCGCGAGGGCGGCGACCGCCGGGAGCTCGCGGCCTTCCAGCCATTCGAGAAAGGCTCCCCCCGCGGTCGAGACATAGGTGAAGTCGCCTGCGACGTGCGCCGCGTTGAGCGCCGCAACCGTGTCGCCGCCGCCGGCAACGCTGATGAGCCCGCCGACCTTGGTGAGGCGGGCAGCCTCACGGGCAAGTGCAAACGTCCCCTCGCCGAAGGGCGGCACCTCGAAGGCGCCGAGCGGTCCATTCCAGAGCATCGTCTTCATCTCACCGAGGCGCCGCTTCAGATCATCGACGCTTCGGGGTCCGAAATCGAGGATCAGCCCGTCCGGCGGCACCGTCGCCCACCTCGCACACTTGCCACGCGGCGCCGGCTTCAGCTCCTTGGCAACGACCACGTCGGACGGAAGAACGATCTCGCAGCCAGTCTGCTCTGCGCGAGCTATGATCTCGCTCACGGTTGCGACGCTATCGGGCTCGGCGAGCGAGCTGCCGATCTTGACGCCTTGGGCCAGCAGAAAGGTGTTGGCCATGGCGCCGCCCACGACAAGTACATCCAGCTTGGCCGAAAGATTGATGAGAACGTCGATCTTGGTAGACACCTTGGCGCCGCCGACGATCGCCATGGCGGGCCGTTCAGGGTGCTCGAGCGCCCGCCCGAGCGCGTTGATCTCGGCCATCATCAGAAGTCCCGCGTAAGCAGGCAGGATATGCGTGATAGCGTCGATCGAGGCATGGGCCCGGTGGGCCGATGAGAACGCATCGTTGACGTAGAGGTCACCAAGTTCGCCGAGGCGCTTGGCGAAGTCCGGATCGTTCTTCTTCTCGCCCGCGTGGTAGCGGAGGTTTTCGAGGACGGCCACGTCGCCTGACTTGAGCGCGTTCACGCCGCAGAGAGCGTCCGCGCCAACGCAGTCGTCGATGAATCGCACCGGCGTGCCCGCGCATCAGCTCCTGCAACTTCGTCGCAACCGGCCGTAATGACGTTTCCGCGCTCGGGCCATCCTTGGGGCGTCCCCAATGGGACAGCACGACGACCTTGGCGCCTGCATCGGCAAGCTTGCGGATGGTAGGGAGCACGCGCTCGATGCGCGTAGCGTCAGAAACGATGCCCCCTTGCATCGGCACGTTGAGGTCGACGCGGACGAGCACGCGCTTGCCCCTCACGTCGACCCCATCGATGGAGCGGATGCGAGAGAGGTCGAGTCCGGAGTTCGACGCTGTCGAAGGTCTTGGATCCAGAACGGCTGAGATCGTTCATATCAGCCTTCCCATCGCAGCCGCCGTGTCACTCATGCGGTTCGAGAAGCCCCACTCATTGTCGTACCAAGCCACGACGCGGCAGAAGGTGCCGTCCACCACTTGGGTCTCGTGCAGATCGAAGATCGAGCTCAAGGGATTGTGGTTGAAGTCGGTCGAGACGAGCGGCTTTGCATTTACCCCGAGGACGCCCTTGAGGGGACCGTTGGCCGCCTCGGTTATCGCCGCGTTGATCTCCTCCACGGAGGTCGGGCGCATCGAGGAGAAGCTGAGGTCGACCAGGCTCACATTCGGCACCGGCACCCGGATCGCCGCACCGTCGAGCTTGCCCTTGAGCTCGGGCAGCACGAGGCCGACCGCCTTGGCCGCGCCGGTCGAGGTGGGGATCAGGTTGATGGCGGAAGCCCGCGCCCGGTAGGGGTCCTTGTGCAGGGTATCCACGGTGCGCTGGTCGCCGGTATAGGCGTGGATCGTGGTCATATAGCCGTGGCGGATGCCGATCGCCTGGTTCAGCACCTGCGCCACGGGCGCGAGGCAATTGGTGGTGCAGGAGGCATTAGAGACCACGTGATGGCCTTGCGTCAGCTTCTCGTTATTGACGCCGTACACGACGGTGAGATCGGCGCCGCTGCAGGGCGCGGACACGAGCACGCGCTTGGCGCCTGCGGTCAGATGCTTGGCGGCGCCGGCCCGGTCGGTGAAGCGGCCGGTGCACTCCATGACGATGTCGACGTCGAGGTCACGCCAGGGAAGCTTCTCGGGCGTCGCCTCCGACAGCACGGCGAGGTCTTGACCATCGGCCTTGAGGTGGCCGTTGGCCACGCCGATCTTGCCCGGGAAGCGGCCATGCACGCTGTCGAATTCGAGCAGATGCGCGTTCATCTCGGCGGAACCCAGATCATTGATCGCCACGAAGTCGAGGTCCTTGCGGCCGGACTCCAGATACGCCCTGAGCGTGAGCCGGCCGATGCGGCCAAACCCGTTGATGGCGACGCGCTTGTTAGACATTTCTCCTCACTTTTTCCTTCTCTTGATCAGATCACGTGCGGCGGCCGCCACGGCCTCGCCCGTGATTTCGAAATGCTTATAAAGCTCTGGCGCGGGCGCAGAAGCCCCAAATCCATGCATGCCGATAAAGACGCCGCCGTCGCCGAGCCATTTCGACCAGCCAAAGGCTACCGCAGCCTCCACCGCAACGCGCGGAGCCTTTCCCAAGCACCTCACCTTGATACTGCGCGCTTTGCGCCTCGAATAGCTCGGAGCAGGGCATCGACACCACGGCAGGTTTGATCCCCTCCTCCGCCAGCTGTTTCGCCGCGGCCAAAGCGAGCATCACCTCCGAGCCCGTGCCGATCAGGGTCACGTCGCGAGCCCCCTCGGGTTCGACCAGCACATAGGCGCCCTTGGCCGAGAGATTGGCGTTCGCATGGGTGGTGCGCAGCACTGGCAGGCCCTGGCGGGTCAGGGCGAGCACCGATGGCGTTGACGTGGAGAACAGCGCAAGCTCCCAGCATTCGGCACATTCGACCGAATCGGCGGGACGGAATACGTTGAGATTTGGCATGGCCCGCAAGGCCGCCAGATGCTCGACGGGCTGGTGGGTCGGGCCGTCCTCGCCGAGCCCGATGGAATCGTGCGTCATGACGTAGATCACGCGCTGGCCCATGAGTGCGGAGAGCCTGATCGCCGGGCGGCAATAGTCGGAGAAGACGAGGAATGTGCCGCCGTAGGGCACAATGCCGCCATGCAGCGCCATGCCGTTCATGGCGGCGGCCATGGCGTGCTCGCGCACCCCATAATGGATGTAATTGCCAGCAAAGTCGCCCGGCTTCACGATGGTGTGCAGCTTGGTTAGGGTGCCGTTGGAGCCGGTGAGGTCGGCCGAGCCGCCGATCAGGCCCGGTACGACGGGCACCAACGCCTCCAACACCTTCTGCGTGGACTGCCGGGTGGCGAGCTTGGTCGCCTCGCGGGTGAACTCCGCCTTTAGGGTGTTGACCACCGCGGCGATCTTGGCGCGGACGGCAGCATCGATGGGATCGGCGAGGTGCGCGCTGGCCTCGGCGTCAAGGCGAAACGCCGCCCGCTCCCAAGCCGCGTAGGCCGCACGATTGCGTGTGCCTGCGGCGCGCCAGCTCGCCAAGATCGGCTTCGGCACGTCGAAGGGCGCGTGACGCCAGCGCAAGAGATCGCGCGCGCCCTCGATCTCGCTTGCGCCGAGCGGGGAGCCGTGGGTCGACGCGGTGCCCTGCTTCTTCGGCGCGCCATAACCGATGATGGTGCGGCAGGCGATGAGCGACGGTCGGTCGGTGACGGCACGCGCATTCTCGATGGCGAGGGCGACCGCCTCGGGGTCGTGGCCGTCGACTCTCGCCACGTGCCAATGGGAGGCGGCGAAGCGCTCAAGCTGATCGTCGGACACGGAGAGGCTGGTGGGGCCGTCGATGGAAATCTGATTGTCATCGAACAGCACGATCAGGCGGCCGAGCTTGAGATGCCCGGCAAGGGAGACCGCCTCGTGGCTAATCCCTTCCATGAGACAGCCGTCGCCGGCGATGGCGTAGGTGAAGTGGCTCACGATCTCATCGCCGTAGCGGGCGTTGAGTAGCCGCTCGGCGAGTGCCATGCCGACGGCGTTGCCGAGCCCCTGCCCCAGCGGGCCGGTGGTCGTCTCGATGCCCGGCGCGTGACCATATTCAGGGTGTCCCGGGGTGCGCGAGCCAAGCTGACGGAACGCTTTGAGCTGGTCGATGTCCATGCCCGGCACGCCCGTCAGATAGAGGATCGCGTAGAGCAGCATGGAGCCGTGGCCGGCGGAGAGGACGAAGCGGTCGCGGTCCGGCCATTCGGGCTGCTCGGCCTCGAACTTCAGGAAAGCGCGTGAACAGTACCGTCGCCACATCGGCCATGCCCATGGGCATACCGGGATGGCCGGAGTCCGCCTTCTCGACGGCGTCCATGGCGAGCGCCCGAATGGCGTTCGCCATGTCCTGGTGCGCCGCCTCCGGCGATGCCTGTTCCTGCTGCAAAGCTTCAGCCATCCTGCGAATTCCCAAAACGTTGTTCAATAAGCCCGGACGCCCATGGCGGCCTTGACGGCGTGGTAGCCGACGAGGAGCTGGCTTAGCGCGAGCGGGTGGCTTTTGCGGGCGCCGTTGGCGACGTCGATGCGGCCGACCTGGTCGCGCAGGTGCCCGGCTTCCGGGATCAGGTTCCACAACAAATCTTCGATGCGCTCGGCTCGCTTGTCGGAAATGTTGCCGTTGATCTCGAGCACGTCCACGGGCTTGCCGTCGCGGTCGCGGGCGAGCTCGAGGTGCAAGCCGGCATTACTCGAGCCGTCGAACAGCGGCGCGAAATCGGGATGCGGCAGGGTCGGCCGCAAGATGTGGCGCACGTCGAGCTGGGTGTCGGACCCGTCCGTCCCCTTGGGCACCTGGAAGCTGATGACGATGTCGGCGAAGGTGCGCTGCGGGTGCATATAAGCTTGCGCTGTCTTCCTTCCGCCGCTCGAGCGCGGCCAGCACGTCTTCCCGTCGATAACCCCGCTTGGTCGTGTCGCGGTGAATCTTCCATTTGACGCGGAGGTCCTCGTGGGGGTCGAGGTAGATCTTCACGTCGTAGCAATCACGCATGGTGCGCGTGGTGTAACCGAGCAGTCCTTCGGCGATGACGAATTCCTTCGGCTTCACATAAACCGGCCGGCGGAACGTCCCGTCCGAGTGGTCATAGACCGGTTTCAGGACCGGTTCGCCCTCGCGCAAGTGACGCAGGCTTTGCTCGAGGATGTCGATGTAGTTCGCGCGCGGATCGATCGGCGACAAGCCGTTGGCGGCGCGCTCAGCCACGGTCGTAGCGGTGGTAGTCGTCGGTGCAGATCACGGTGCAGTGGTCCGCGCCCAGAATCTGCGCCACGCCCGCCGACAGCGTCGTCTTGCCCGACGCCGAATCGCCAACGATCCCGAGGATTATCGGATGCTCAACCCGCTTCGGCATCTCCTAATCCCAGCATTCCGACCTTTTTTCTAACATCTTAAGCCACATCGCGCGCGGACGCGCCCGCTTCCGCCACGCGTGCGATCGGAAGGTAACTGGTGATGATCTGCCGCTCCCCCGTGGATCCCGCGACCATCATGGTCTGCAGCTTATGATGGGTTTTGGAGCGCTCCACGCCTTCCAGCATCAGGCCCGTGGTGATGCCCGTGGCGCAGAAGAACGCGTCGTCGGAGGCGATGATCTCGTCGCGGCCGTACCAACGCGTGGTGCTGAGCCCGGCGTCACGCACCGCCTTGGCCTCGGTGTGGAGCTGGGGATCGATACGGGCCATGAACTCGCCACCAAGCGCCCGGATGGCGCAGGCGGACATGACGCCCTCGGGTGTGCCCCCGGTTCCCATCAGCGCGTCGATGCCCGAATTGGGGATGGCAGCCAGAAGCGCGCCCGCAACATCCCCGGCGGGGTACAGAGCGACCCGCGCTCCCGTGGCCAGGATCTCCTCCAGAAGCTCCCGATGGCGGGGCTTTTCGAGCACATAGATCGTGAGGTCGGAAACAGTCTTGCCCAACGCCTCGGCGAGAGCCTTGAGCTTCCGTGCCGTGCGCCAGCTGGGATCGATCTTGCCGCGGGCTGCCGCGGGCGCCACAAACTTTTCCATGTAGAAGGCGGGGCCCGGATTCATCATGGCGCCGCGCGGGGCCACCGCGAGCACGGCGAGCGCGTTGGTCAGACCACGGGCGAGATAGCTCGTGCCTTCAACGGGATCGACGGCAATATCCGCCTTGAAGGGCGCATCCGGCCGACCAAGCCGCTCGCCGCGTCCAGGCTGCGGTGCCTCGCCCTTGGTGGCCTCGCCGATCACGACCACGGCGTCGATGTCCACCTCGGCCAGGGCATGCCGCATGGCGTCAAGCGCGGCGCGGCCGCCGTCCATGCCGTCGCCGCGCCCGATCCAATCGAAGGCGGCAAGCGCGGCCCTTTCGGTGACGCGGCGAAGGGAAAAGACGAGCTCCGGGCTCGGGCGGCCTGCGGTGTCCATCACAGGGGATCTCCCAAGGCTATCCTCGCGCCGCCACGTTTGGACGAAAGCGTGGCGGACAGACCGAGTGAAAGCTGCGCTAAAGGCTCGGCCCTTATATCTTATGGGTGCGGACGGGCCTACCCCAAAGGGCCCCCGGAAGGCGCCAAGAGCCGTCCCGGGGCCGAGGCGACGACGCGCCGCTGGGGTCCGCCGTCAGCGGGGGCGGAGCCTCGGGTCGAGTGACGTCTCTGAGAGTGTCTCCCAGCACATTGACGGCCATGAGGAGGCTCACCAGCACCACCCCCGGGAGCACGGTAACCCACCAGGTCCCGGCGAAGATCAGGTCGTAGCCCCCGCGGATCAGCGTGCCGAGGGAGGGCTTGGTCACGGGAAGCCCGAGGCCCAGGAAGGACAAGGCCGCCTCGGCCATGACGGCACCCGCCACTTGGGTGGTGGCCACGACGATGAGGGGCGAGAGGATATTGGGCAGGATGTGGCGTCTGACGATCATGGCGTGGCTCGCGCCGAGCGCCCGCGCGCCACGGACATAATCCTTCGCCGCCTCAACCTGGGTAGCGGCGCGGGCGATGCGCGCGAAGTACGGCCATTCGGCTACGCCGATGACGAGCACGAGCAGCGGCACGGCGAAGGTGCCCAAGCTCTCCCCGCCGAGCCCGGCGCGAAACAGGGCCAGCGCGATGATGGCGAGCATCAGCGTCGAGAGCGAGAGCTGGATGTCGGCGCCCCTGGCGATGAGGCTATCCACCCTCCCCCCGACCATGCCGGCGATGAGACCGAGGGGAATGCCGATGGCGGCTTGGATGGCGACGGCGAGCACGCCCACGACCAAGGAGATGCGCGTGCCGTATAAAATCGCGCTCAGGAGGTCCCTGCCCTTGAGCGTCGGTGCCGAGGAGGAAGTGGGGATCGCCCCCGTCAAGCCAAGCGGGCGGGAACTCGGCATCGAGCACGTCGAAGCTGCCAAGGTCGAACGGCGTTCTGCGGGGCGATGAGCGGAGCAACCAGCGCCGCGAGCGCAATGATCGAAAGCACGAGCGCCGCCAGCACCGCGCCGGGCCGCTCCGCGACAAAGGCGAGGCTCGGCCGCAGCACCGCTTGGAAACCACGCGCTGCTCATCGCGCTCACCTTGAGACTGATGCGCGGGTCGAGCCAGAGGCTCGCCACATCGACCAGCGTGTTGGTGACCACGAAGAGAAAGCCCACGGCGACGAGATAGGTGGTGATGAGCGGCACGTCGGCGCGGGTCACCGCTTCCAGAAAGAGGAAGCCCATGCCGGGCCATTGGAACACTGTCTCGGTGAGAAGGGTGTAGGCGAGCATGGTGCCGATCTGCAGTCCACCCAGCGCCACGAGCGGCAGAAGCGCGTTGCGCAGCGCGTGGGCGAGCCAGACGCGCAAGGGTGATGCGCCCTTGGCGCGGGCAGTGCGGACATAGTCGTGGCCGAGCTCCTCCAGCATGGCGCCGCGCACGAGCCTAATGAAGAGCGGCAGCATGATGGAGGAAAGCGTGAGCGCGGGCAGCAAAAGATGAGCAAGTCCGTCGCGGGTGAGGAGGCTCGTCTCCCAGAGCCCGAGTGTGACCGTCTCGCCTCGCCCGAAGGCTGGCAGCCAGCCAAGCTCGACCGAGAAAATGGTGATCAGGAAAATACCGGTAAGAAAGACGGGGATAGAGATGCCGAGCACGCTCGAGGCGAGGATGGCCTTGGCTCCCCACGATCGTGGCCTCACCGCACAATAGATGCCTGTCGGCAACGAGATCAACATCACGATCGGCTCGCGGCGAGAACGAGCTCGAAGCTCGCCGGGAACTTCACGAGGATCACCTGAAGCGTCGGACGCTTGTAGATATAGGACGTGCCGAGATCACCCTTGGCAGCTTGCCCCACATAGCGCGCAAGTTGCACCGGCCATGGCGCATCGAGGCCGAGCTTATGGCGGAGCTCGGCCCGCTCGCTCTCAGGCACCGCCTCACCCACGATCTCGCGCAGTGGGTCGCCGAGGGCAGCGCGCACGGCAAAGGCGATGACGAGGATGGCGAGCGTCACAAGCAGGGCTTGAGCGGCGCGGCCGCCAATGAAGCCCAAAGTTGCGGCAAGCGCTCGCATCGAGGTCTACTCAGAAATCATCACCTTAGGAGAGAGTACAGCGATACCCGCAAAATTGGGCTATCCCTGACCACGGGCAGCCGCTAGAAGCGGGCGCAGGCTTGCTCTGAGTAGCTTCCGGCGGGAGCCGTTTCGCGTCGCCGACCGGCACGGTCAAGCTTTACGCTGGTGGTATCGAGGGTAAGTTTGCTGGCCTCTGCGTTGCAAATGGGTCGAACGACGCCGGCCGCGAAGGCGCAGGGCAACGGGAGTGTGCCCGGCAGTGGCGTACAACCAAGCCTATTGTCGTCGTTCGCGCTGCTCGCAATCTTTGTCATTACCTGGACGGTATATGACGTGATATCGAGCGCGCCCGCCGCGATCCACAACGACATGGCCGAGGCTTATGTCTGGGGGCGGGAGTTCCAGCTTGGCTATTTCAAGCATCCGCCCTTCTGGGCATGGATCGCGGGCCTCTGGTTTGAAGTGTTTCCGCGCGCAGATTGGGCGTTCGCGCTGCTGGCGATGCTGAATGCCGGCCTCGGCCTCTATGGCTCATGGATGCTCATCGGGGATTTTGCCGATGGCGACAGGCGACGGGCGGCGACGGTCCTTCTGCTGCTCACGCCGTTCTATACCTTCCTCGCATTCAAATATAACGCAAACTCGATCTTTCTGTCGCTCTGGCCGTGGACGATGCATTTCTTCGTTCGGTCGGTCGATGACCGTCGCCTTCCGGACGCGATTCTCTTCGGCCTGTTCATCGGCCTCGCCCTGCTGTCCAAATATTATGCGCTGATCTTGGGAGCGACTTGCTTCGTGGCCGTTCTCGTTCATCCTGAGCGGCGGACGTATTTTGCGTCTGCATCGCCTTATGTGTCGTTTGGGATCGCGGCTTTACTGTTTGCGCCCCATGTTTGGTGGCTGGCTCGGAGCGATGCGCCACCGGTGCAGTATTTCATGACCAAGACGGGCCTCGGCACGGCAGCCTTCGTTGCTTGCGCCGCGTTTCTGGGTGGCGTGGTCGGGTTCCACGCGACCATCGTAGCGCTCATCGCGCTTACAAAAGGACCTTCGCCAAAACCGTGGGCAGTTGCGCTCAGAATGCGCTGGTCTGACCCGAAATTCCGAATGCTGACGACTCTCGCGGTTCTGCCATTGGTGCTAACTCTCGTCGCGGGAGTGGCGTTCCGCTTGCGGCCATCCACCAACATGACGATCGCGATTTTCAGCCTCATGCCGCTGCTGCTACTCGAACTCTCCGGAGGCAAAGGGGATGAGCGCCTTTATCGGCTCAGTCGCGCGCTTGTCGTGGGTCTGACGCTCATCGCGCTGGTGCTGTCCCCCGCCATCGCAATTGCCAAGATTTGGTTCGGCGACGACAACAACTATAGCGATCCACGTAAGGAGCTGGCGAGGGAGGCAACGAAAATCTGGCACGAAATCGACCGGCTCACCTCTCCAATATGTTGCCGGCAGCCAGCGCTACGAGAACGCCGTGGCATTTTACAGTCCTGATCGGCCGCATGTTTTCATACATTTCGATTCCCATCAGGCACCCTGGGTAACGCCTGAAGATCTCGACCAAGGCGGTCTTTTGGTCGTCTGCGCCAAGGAGGACAAGAAGTGTCTCACCTCAAGCGCGAGCTACGTCGCCACGCCGCAGGCGCGTCGGAATGAGTTGACCCTGACGCATTCTTTCTGGGGTTACACGGCGCCGCCCGTGAGCTTCATAGTGACCGTCGTGCCGCCACATCGCTGAGTGCGCCCACCGCAATCTACCACTTCACTTCTCATCGGTGCTTTTGTGAAGCCTACGGACGAGATACATAGGCCGCCGCTTGGTCTCCATATAGATCCGTCCCACATATTCGCCGAGCAGCCCGACGCTAATGAGCTGCAGACTGCCAAAGAACAAGATGGCCACCAGCAGGGACGCGTAGCCGGGAACATCGACACCGCGGATCAGGGTGCGCATCAGGATATAGCCGGCATAGAGAAGGGTTACGGCTGCCGTCAGGCTGCCGACGTAGGCACATAATCGCAAAGGTGCCATGCTGAAGCTGGTCAAGCCCTCAAGCGCGAGGTTCAGAAGCGATAGCCAGGAAAATTTCGTTGAGCCCGCTTTGCGCTGGTCTCTGGTGTAATGGACCGTGGCCGTCTTGAAGCCCACCCAGGCAAACAGCCCCTTCATGAAGCGTTGTCGTTCCGGCAATTGTTTAAGGGCTTCGAGGACCGATTTGTCTATGAGGCGAAAGTCACCCACATTCGCTGGTATCCGCACTTGCGACAGCCAATTGTGCACGCGATAGAACAGCCTGGCCGTGTTTCTTTTCAGAAACGTATCTGAGGCTCTGTCCCCCCGCTGGGCGAGCACGACGTCGGCCCCCTGCTGCCACGCCGCGATCAGGCCCGGGATCAGCTCTGGGGGATCTTGCAAGTCGGCGTCGATGGGAATGACCGCATCGCCTTTGGCTGCATCGAGGCCAGCGGTGAGCGCGGCCTCCTTGCCGAAGTTCCGCGAGAGCTCGATGACAGAGAAACGCGGGTCGCAGTCGATGAGCGCGAGCAATCGCTGCAAGGTGTCATCCTGGCTGCCGTCATCCACACAGATGACCTCGAAGCGGATGTCAGGGACAGCGTCGAGCGCGCCGCGAAGCCCCCGATAGAACGGGTCCACGGCCGCGCCCTCGTTGTAGAAGGGGGCGACGATCGACACGACTTTGCCTGTAGAGCCCATTATGATGGGGTGCCTTGGTCAGCCGATCCTGAGAGGGGGCATTCTTTTGGCCACACTACCCGAGCCACGGCGCCGGGCCACCACAATTAGCTTGGCTGCGATGCCGCAAGGGGCGGGCCCCGCGCGATCACTCCTACCTAGTTTGCCTGCCGCGCCAAGCCCTTGGGTCCGGTCAGGCCATAGGCGATGCTCGCCGCCACCGCTGCCTGCCACGGCACGAACAAGATAGCGATCGCATCGAGCTTGGCGGCGGGGTAGAGGAAAAGCCCCAAGAGGGCGCCAGCGCCGACGATCGGCATCCAGGCGTCGGTGCGGCGGATGGCGGTGGCTGGGATGCCGGCACCAAAGGCGGTCAGGCCAGCGCCAACCGCGCCCGCGGCCACGCCGCCCAAGAGCCAGCCCACGATCTCCCGGTTGGCCTTGGCGCCCGTAGCGGCGCCGAACAAATCGGAGCTTACAACCGCCGCGATCACGTCATTTGCAGTGTTGATGGCGGCCAGCCAGCCCATGAGGGTGAGCGCCATGGCGAGCAAACATTTGCCAGCGTCGCGGCTTGCCCACAACCATAGCACGGCCGCAAGCATGGCGCCGAACGCGATGCCCGCATGCAACGGCACCGCGCGCGAATTGATGAGAATGTCGGGCTCGCTCAGGCGCAGCTCGGGCAACGGCGACGGCAGGCCGGAGAGCAGGCCGGTCACGACCCCAAGCGCCGCCATGATGGCGATGGCCCGGTGCCTCGACGGCGGCATCCGGGGCATCGCTGCGCCAGCAATAGATGAGGACATCCATGCCCCCGCGCTGCCGATGAGCGGCTAACGACGGTCAGAATAGCGGGAGTCATACAATTGTCACGTTCGATGCGCGGGTCGGCTCCTGATTCTATGACCAGATCGCCGAGATAGGGCATGTCGATGACATTGAGCACGGGCTCGATGTGCACATTCTTGCGCGCGGCCCAGGAGAGATGCGGCCAGTGCAGCGGCACGAGCGCCGCATCGTCATAGAGGAGCCGCTCGATCTTCTGCAGCACCAGGGCACGCGCGGCCTTGTCGGTCATCGTGTGGGTCTCTAGGGTCAGCCGGTCCACCTCGGCGTTGGAATAGTCGCCCGCGTTGTACTGGCCGTAGCCCGACTCCTTGTCGGGCGTCATGGCCAGGAACTCATAGAAGTTCGCCGAGTCCTCGGTGTCGGACTGCCAACCGATCATCATGATGTCGCCCGCGCGCTCGTCGAAGCGCTGCCAGTATTGCGCCTTGGGCATGGTTTGCAGATCGACCTTGATGTTGATCTTGGCAAGCATGGCGGCGACGGCCTCGGCGATGCGGTAGTCCTCGATATAGCGGTTGTTGGGCGCCATCATCGTGACAGAGAACCCGTCCGCATAACCCGCTTGCTGCATCAGCGCCTTAGCCTCGGCGAGATCGAAGCGCGGGACGATGTCGGCGTCGTAGCCGGCATAGCCGGGCGGGCTCAGTTCCCCCGCCGCGGTCGCGAAGCCGCGCATGATCTTCTCGGCGATGCCTTGCTTGTTGATGGCGAGGTTGATCGCCTGGCGCACGCGCGCGTCCTTGAACGCCGCCACCCGCGCTTGATTGAGCTCGAAGGTGATAATGCGCGTGCTCGGCATTGTGACGAGAGTGCAGCAGGAATCGGATTGAACGCGGGCAAGGTCGGTCGGCGGCACCGGCGCGATGAAGTCCACGTCGCCGGCCAGCAGCGCCGCCACGCGTGTCGCCGGCTCCTTGATCGGCGTGAAGATGATCTGATCGACATTGCCGGGCGAGGTCTTGTCCCAATAGTCGGCAAAGCGCTTTAGTTCCAGCCGCACCCCCTGCTCGCGATAGGTGACGATGAAGGCCCCGGTGCCGGAGGCATGGGTCGAGGCGAAGGACGCGCCGTGCTTGACGATCTCGGCTTTCGGTCGGCCGCGCTCGTCCTGTCGCGAATAGAACTCGCTGTCCATGGGGAAGATGTAGGTGGCGAGGTTGAGTACGAGGGGATAGGGACCCTTGGTGATGAGGTCCACGGTCAAGTCGTCAATTACCCGCGCGCCTTCGAACGGCTCGAACAGCGCCTTGAAGTCCGGGCTCTGCTTCAAGCGGCTGAAGGTCCACACCACGTCTTTGGCCGACAGCGTGCGGCCTGAGTGGAAATGCACATCTTTGCGCAAGTGAAAACGCGTGGTCCGATCGTCGATGGTCTCCCAGCTCATGGCCAGCCGCGGCTCCAGAGTGAAATCCTTTCGGAAACGGACCAGCGGATCGAAGATCAGATGCGAGAGCTGGAGGGTGGCGCCCGCCAGCTGCTCATGGGGGTCGAGCGAGGTGGGATCGGCGTCATAGGCCATGCGCAGTGTCTTGGCATCAGCCCCCGCGACCAGGGAAAGCGCCATCAGAGCAACAAGCAGAACACGTCGAAGCATGGGAGCGACCTTGGTTTGTGATATTAGGGTCTTACAGTTCGAGCTCGGTGCCTACTCAATTCCGGGATGACACGCATTGCAGGGGTTTTTTGTCACAGGCACCGATACCGATGTCGGCAAGACGGTTGCCGCAGTATGGCTGCTTGCGCATCTCGACGCGCTGCATCTTGACGCCTGCTACTGGAAGCCAGTGCAGGCCGGCGCCGAGCCTGAGACCGATGCAGAGACCGTATGCCGCCTCGGGGTCCCGCGGGACCGCATCTTGCCCGAGGCCTATCTCCTGAGTGAGGCCATCGCGCCGCATGAGGCCGCAAAGCGGGCCGGGATCCAGATCGAGATGGCGAAGCTCGTTCCGCCTTTGGCTGGCCGGCTGCTGGTGGTCGAGGGCGCGGGTGGCCTGCTCGTGCCGCTCAATGACACGTCCACCGTGATCGACCTCGCGACCGAGCTGCATCTCCCGGTGATCCTTGTCGCCCGCTCCACCCTCGGCACCATCAATCACACCCTCCTCTCCCTCGAAGCCCTGCGCCGCCGCGGGCTGCCGCTTGCGGGCGTCGTCATCAACGGACCGGAGACACCGCATAATCGAGCGGCCATCGAGCGCTACGGTCAGGCGCCGGTGATCGCGGAGATTCCCTGGATGGAGACGGTAACGCGCGAGGCGCTGCTTACGATCGAGTCTGAGCTTGATCTTGCTCAGCTCGCACGGGCCGAGGCATGAACGACTCGCAACAAAAGGACCAAGCCACTCTCGACGTACTTGCACAGGAGCTGCTTGCACGCGACGTGCTTGCACGGGACCGGCGGCATGTCTGGCATCCCTTCACCCAGCACGGGACCGCGGGCGATCCCTTGTTCATCGCGCGCGCGCGTGGCGCCTCACTGTTTGATGCTTCCGGCCGCGAGATCCTCGATCTGGTCTCGTCCTGGTGGACCTGTACCCATGGGCATTCCCATCCTAAGCTGAACGAGGCGCTGGCTCGCCAGGCGGCCCTGTTTCCCCATGTGATGTTCGCCAGCTTCACGCATCAGCCTGCCGTCGATCTCGCCACGGCGCTATCGGCCCTGTTGCCCGGCGACCTCCGCCGCGTCTTCTTCTCCGACGACGGTTCGACCTCAGTGGAGGTGGCGCTGAAGATCGCCTACCAGTATTGGGCCAATCGCGGCGAGACGCGTCGGCGCGTGTTCGTCTCCTTCGATGGCGGCTATCACGGCGACACCTTGGGCGCCATGTCGCTCGGCCGCGGCTCGGGCTTCTTTAATTTGTTCCGTGGACTGATGTGTCAGGTGGCCGTCCTGCCCTTCCCCGCCACCTTCGAGGGCGACGATGCCGCCGAGGATCGCGAGCAAGGAGCCCTATCCGCGTTCCAGGACAGGCTATCGAACGGTGCCCACGACGTTGCCGCAATCATCATCGAGCCCTTGCTGCAGGGAGCGGGCGGCATGCGCGTCTGCCGTCCGCAGTTTCTGCGCGTCCTGGTCGAGATCGCACGAGAGGCGGGGGTGCTTGTCATCTTCGACGAGGTGGCGACGGGCTTCGGGCGCACGGGCACGCTGTTCGCCATGGAGCAGGCAGGCACTGTGCCTGACATGGTCTGCCTGTCCAAAGGTCTCACGGCAGGTTATCTGCCAATGGCGGTGACCGTCGTGCGCGAGCCCGTCTTCGAGGGCTTCTTGGGCGAAAGCTTCGACCGCGCGTTGCCGCACGGCCATTCCTTCACCGCCAATCCGCTCGCCTGCGCGGTGGCACTTTGCTCGCTCGTCCTGTTCGAGGAGGAAGCGACGCTCGACCGAATCGCGCATATTCATTCCCGTCACCGCGACATGCTCAGCACGCTCATGGCGCGCGAAATTGTCTTGCGCCCGCGCGTGCTCGGCTCGATCCTCGCTTTCGACATCAAGAGCGGGGGCACCTATCAGTCGGCGGCGAGCGGCGCCCTGCGCGACTGGTATCTGGCCCATGGACTCAATATCCGCCCGCTCGGTGCCACGCTCTATCTGATGCCGCCCTATTGCATTAGCGACGCGGAACTCGACCGCGCCTATGCCGGCCTCATCGAGGGGCTCGACCAGTCAAACATCTGAACCGAGCTGCCCATAGACGATATGCCAGGTGACACGTCCGCCATGGCGCGCATCGAGCGCGCGGATGGCCCGGCGCAGCGCGCCCGGCGGCAGCGGCCGATAGCCCGCCTTCGGGGTCAACCCGCCGATCGCCTGCATGCCGCGCAAGAAGCCGAGCGCGCCGCCGTCGGGCACCAGGTAATCATCGCCTACGATTCCGGGCAGCCTTGGGATCTCGACAAGCCCGCTCGGCAAGGCTTCCCTCTCGAGCACGCTCCGCCACTCGGCAAAGCTCTCCTGGCCGAGCGTAGCGTAAACGAGGGCGCCGCGCGGGGAAAGCATGCGGCGCAAGCGTTCCAGGGCACGAAGCGGATCACGGAGCCAATGCAAGGCCATGCTCAAACCGATGACGTCGAAGATCCCCTGCCCGCCGGGTGCATCGGCGTCGATAACCGCGAAGCTGGCGCGGGGTGCGGGCTCGAGCCTCCGCCGGCATTGCTCGACCATGGCAGGGGCGAAGTCGCTGAACACAAAGGTGCCGTCGGGATAGCGCGCGAGCAGGTGACGGCTGAAGAGGCCCGTGCCGCAGCCAAGCTCAAGCACGCGCGGGCGTACAAAGTCAGGCAGCAGGCGCGCCAGCCGTGCGGCTATGGCGCGTTGCAGCTCAGCATGGGCGTCATAGTTGTCCGCCCTTGCGCCAAAACTCTCGGCGACAGCGGTGCTACGGCTGGATCGCATGGGCGAACTCGAGGACGTGGCGCGCGCACCAATCGGGGCGTCGCAAGGGCAAGACATGGCCGCCATCTTGAGACCATATAACAGAGCAAGCGCCCGCAGCGTGCTGCCAAATGGCCTCGGTCATGGCCTCTGGCACGATCGCGTCGTCGCGGGCGGCGAGCGCAAGCACCGGGCAGGCGAGCCGCGCTTTCGTGTCGCGCGCGTCCCAGCGCATCAGCCAGTCAAGGCCTTCGTCGAGCCGCGCCACATTGGGGGCTTCCGTGGGCGCGAACGTCGCTCGTCCCGCAGGCGCGCCAGAAGGCGGTAAGCGTTGCGTCTGCGTCGCGCGCAAGGCCACGCCGCATGGAGGCGACCCGCGAGAGCGGGACGTGGCAGCAGAAGCAGTCAAAGCCCTGAATGCTGACCAGCGCCCGGAAGCGGCCCCTTGCCCCGCGCAAGCAGCCACAGCAGGCCGAGAGAGTGGCCGACGGCAATGGCGTCCTCCGGCCAGTCGCTCGGCACCCCTCGGACCGCCGGCTATGAAGCCGAGATCGACAAGCGTGACGTCGCTGTCGGGGAGATGGCTGACGACCCCATCCCAAAGTCCGGCGTGAAAGCCCCAGCCATGGACGAGCACGAAATGCATGGACGATCGCTTGCTCAGCCAAGGACCTGGGCGCGCGCATAGCGTGCGCCGGCCTGCGTGTCGAACGCCTCGAGCAGGCGATCGACGTCGCGGGCCTGATGGCTCGCGTTAAAAGCAAGGCGAAGCCGCGCCATTCCGGGTGGCACCGTCGGTGGGCGGATCGCGGTCGCCCAGTAGCCCGCGTGGCGTAGACGCTCGCTTGTAGCCAGCGCCGCTTCGGCGCTGCCCACGATCACCGGCACGATCTGGGTGGAGGACGCGCCGGTGTCGTAGCCGAGACAGCGCGCGCCGTCGCGGAAGCGGGCAGCGAGCGCCGCCACATGGGCGCGCTCGGCTTCCATCGCCGGCACGAGATCGAGGGCCGCGTCGATGGCGCCCAGCACCGGCGGCGGCAGCGCCGTCGAGTAGATGAGCCCGCCACAGCGATTGACAAGGTAATCGCGCATCGTCGCGGAGCACGCGACATAGGCGCCGAAGCTGCCAAGGGCCTTGGAGAAGGTGCCAACGACCACATCCGCGTCGCCGGAGAGGCCGCGACCGCCCTCCCCCAAAATGCCGGTTGCGTGAGCGTCGTCAATAATCAGAAGCGCATCATGAGCAAGCGCAAGGTCGCCGATCTGGGCAATTGGTGCCATATCGCCGTCCATGGAAAAGACGCTCTCGGTCAGGATGAATTTCGGCCGATCATCTCCTTGATATTGAACCAGAAGCTTGGTGAGTTGGCCCGCATCGCCATGGCGATAGCGACGCTGGTTCACGCCGGCCGCGGCGCAGCCGAAATGCATGCTTGCGTGATTGAGGCGGTCGGTGAAAACGAGCGGCTCGGCGCCGAGCACGGTATGGTCCAGCAGGGCCTGCAACACCGAGGCATTGGCCTGAAAGCCCGAGGCCAGGATGAGGCTGGCGGGCTTGCCTTTCAACGCGGCAATTTTGGCCTCGAGCCCCGCGAACACGTCGAGATTGCCGGTGACGAGACGGGATGCGACCGAGCCCACGCCATAAGCCTCCGCCCAGTCTCGTGCCCGCTCGATTAGACCCGGATGGAAGCGCAAGGCGAGATAGTCGTTGCTGGCCAGATTGACGTAGGTCTGGCCCGCCACGCGGAGGGTCCGCGCGTCGATCGCCTTGGCCCCGATCATGCCGCGCCGCAACCCTTCGCGGGTGCGGGCGTCGAGATAGGCCGCATAGCGCCTTTCGCTTTTCGCCATGATCCTGTATTAGCGAAGCGACCTTCGAGCAGCAATCGCATCTCCGGCACCTCCGTGTTCCAGCCCCGAAAAAAGGCGAATCCTCTCAACGCAAAGGCGCCCCGCGGCCGATCGCTGGCCAGACGAACGGTCTTAGGGTCCCCCCTTCGCCATGACTGGGGTCGGAATGAAGTGCTGGCTCTCCTAACCTCTCCGCTCCTCGAGCTTGTGGACGAGGCCCGCGCCGTGCATCGCCGCCATCACGGAAGCGCAGATGTGCAACTCGCGAGTCTCCTATCGATTAAGACCGGAGGCTGCCCGGAGGATTGCAGATACTGCCCGCAATCGGCGCATTACGCCAAGGAGACCGGCGTCGCCCGCGAGGCCTTGCTCGACGTGGATGACGTGCTCGCCAAAGCGCGGCTCGCGAAGGACGCTGGCGCAACGCGCTTCTGCATGGGCGCGGCGTGGCGGGAGGTAAAGGACGGAGAGGCCTTCGACCGCGTGCTCGCCATGGTGCGCGGCGTGAGGGCACTCGACTTGGAGGCCTGCGTCACCCTCGGCATGGTGACCGAGGCGCAAGCCGGGCGCCTCGCCAAAGCCGGGCTCACCGCCTATAACCATAATCTCGATACCTCGCCCGAATTCTATGGAGAGGTCATCACCACGCGGACCTATCAGGACCGGCTGGATACGCTGGCCTGCGTCCGCCGCGCCGGCATCGAGGTCTGCTGCGGCGGCATCATTGGCATGGGCGAGAGCGTCGAGGATCGGGCGCGACTACTGCAGACGCTCGCCACTCTCGATCCCCATCCGGAAAGCGTTCCGATCAATACGCTCGTGGCGATCGCCGGTACCCCCCTCGAAGACCAGCCGCCTGTCGATCCGCTCGACCTAGTGCGCATGGTGGCGGCTGCGCGTATCCTCATGCCGCACGCGCGGGTGCGGCTCTCGGCGGGGCGGCGGAGCCTCACCCGCGAGGCGCAAATCCTCTGCCTGCTCGCGGGCGCCAACTCCATCTTCTATGGCGACACGCTGCTCACCACCGCCAATAACGACACGGCGGACGACCTGGCGCTAATCGCGGAAGCCGGCTTGCGGGTCCAATCCGCCAATTAGACCATGTCCCGCACCGTCTATGTGAATGGCCGCTATGTGCCCGAGGCCGAGGCCAAGGTCTCCATCTTCGACCGTGCCTTCCTGTTCGGCGATGGTGTCTACGAGGTGACGGCCGTGCTCGCAGGACGACCCATCGATATGGAGGCGCATCTAGGGCGGCTGGACCGCTCGCTGATGGAGATGGCCATCGCTCCTCCCCTCACCCACGCCGAGTTGCGCGCCCTGCATCAGGAGCTCATCGCCCACAACAGGCTTGACGAGGGCGTGGTGTATCTGGAGATCACCCGCGGGGTTGCCGACCGCGACTTCGCCTATTCGGAGGCCGCGCAGCCGACCGTGGCGGCCTTCACGCAGAACCGCGCGCTGATCGACAACCCTTACGCCGACTCAGGCGTTAGGGTGATTACCATCCCGGACATCCGCTGGAAGCGCCGCGACATCAAATCCACTGCCCTGCTCGCGCAAGCCATGGGCAAGCAGCAGGCGAAGCTTGCAGGCGCCTATGAAGCCTGGATGGTGGAGGACGGCGCGGTCACCGAGGGCACGTCTTCCACCGCGTTCATCCTGGACGCTCAAGGCATCGTTCGCACCCAGCCGCTCGGGCATCATATCCTCCCTGGGGTCACCCGCCGCGCCGTGATGCGGCTTGCCGAGGCCGAGAGCATCACTGTCGAGGAGCGGCCTTTCACCGTCGCCGAGGCGCAGGGCGCCCGCGAGGCTTTCCTCACCGCGGCGTCCGCCTTCGTCCTGGCGGTGGTGGAGATCGACGGCCGACAGATCGGCGACGGAAGACCGGGGCCCATCGGCAAGTTCTTGCGCCAGCTTTATGTCGAGGAGGCGCGAAAAGGCTGATGCCGCCCGCTCGCCCCTCGCGCATGCGCGTCGTTGCGCTGATGAATGCGGGCGCGGGCAGCCAATCTCCCGCGCATGGAATCCGCGTTGTGCTCAAACGGTGCTTCGCCGAGCATGGGGTCGACGCGGAGTTGCGGTTCCTGTCCGGCGCGGAGCTGAAGGCCGCGGCCCGCGATGCCCTGGCGCTGGCCAAGCGGGGCGAGATCGACGCGGTGGTGGTGGGCGGCGGCGACGGCAGCGTGCGGACCGTGGCGGGCGTGCTCGCCGACACCGGCGTGCCCTTGGGCGTTCTGCCGCTCGGCACCTTGAATCATTTCGCCAAGGATGTGGGCATCGCCGTAGACGTCGAGGCGGCGACCGAGACGATCGCCAATGGCGCATTGCGGGTGGTGGACCTCGCCGAGGTCAATGGCGAGATCTTCATCAACAACTCTTCGATCGGCATCTACCCCTATCTCGTCATCGCGCGCGAACGGCTCAGACAGCGGCACCGGCTGGCAAAATGGATGGCCATAGTGCCCGCCTTCTTCCGCATGCTCCGCCATTTCCCGCGGCGCCGCTTGAAGATTTCGATCGAAGGCGGGGCCAAGCCCTACCGCACGCCCTGCGTCCTCGTCGGCAACAACGAATATACCATGGAGCTGTTCGCGCTCGGCCGCCGCAAGCGTCTCGATCGCGGCGAGCTTTGGCTCTATGTGGTCAAGCCGCGAAACCCGCTTGAGTTCTTCTGGACGGTCTCCCGCATGTGCTTCGGCAAAGCCCACGACACCAGCGATATCGACACCTTCGCGGCGCCCGAGGCCGAGATTGCGGCGCGCTCGAGCCGGCTGCCTGTGGCGCTGGACGGCGAGGTCGAGATCCTGCATACGCCGCTCTACTACCGCTCACGGCCAGGCGCGTTGCGGGTCATCGTTCCCGGCGCATCGGCCTAAGATACCCTAGGTAGGCCGCCTCCCCGCGGAGAATCATCACGAACCGCTCCGTTGATCCCCGGGGTTTAAGGCCGAATAGAAAATGCGCCGTACGCGTCAGGCCGCCTTAGCGCTGCGGGCGGTAAGAGGTATGCGTCGAACGAAAGGTGTCTGCACGCCATTTAAGCCGCAGCTGATGAAATAGTGATGCTTTAGATGGCGATATTGGAAAAGCGACGGTCTTGGACCGGTTGTCGCTCTGAATGGCAAAATCTTCAGGTGCGTTGCGCTCAAGCTGCTTCTATATCATGCCACCGAGGTTCCTGGCGGTGGGATTGGCGGCATCCTACGTCAGCTCGGCGGCTAGCAATGACCACCTCACGCGGTGCATAGTTGCGAGGGATCACGATTGAACCTGCGTCGCGTCGGTGTCGGTTCTCACTAACGAGCCACTCGGTGTGCGGTGCAATGGGTCTCGCGGTGGCTCTTCGCGCTCTGGCGGTAACCCGTCTGTTTTGTGGCAAATGCCACAGCGAAAATCCGGGCTGTGCTCTACGATTCTCAAGCTCAAGATGGTCTTGAGCAGCGAATTTGGAGGACTCGCCATGACACACTTTGCAACCGTTTGGAGTATACTGCTGCTGGTGACCGGTTATCCCCGTGCGATCCCGGTTGCTACTTACTACACCGAGGAGGCTTGTAAGGAAGCAATCACGAAAATGATTGCCCACCCCCAAAAGGAGTTCAAGCTCGAGTGCCATGAGGACGTAGAGCTCTGAACAAGTGGGTTGTCGCATGATCATTGTCGGCACGTTCACCGGCGCGGGCTTTTATCTGTATGAGGTGTGGTGCTGCGCGCGGACAAGCGCAGCAGCAACAAGCCAAAGCCATCCGTGCGCGGCTACTGCTCGCACTTGCACGACATGCCGACCGCTCAGGGCGTCCGGGACGCGCAGGTGGCCAGGGCGAAACTTGGAAAGGCGCAAGCCGACCTAGCCCACGGGCTCGGGCGCGCAAACTCTCCGGCGAGCTTGTCGAGGCATGCGGGTCACGCCATTCCGGTAGTCGTTGGTGGCGCGCTCTTACATAGCTCAATGGTCGATCGAGACGGCATCGCGCATTTCATCCTTGATACGGCCGAGTCGGCGGGTCTTCGTACAGTCCACCGTTTGCGTGTGTTGGCCTATATACAGCGGTTCAAACTTCACAAGAAATGCGAGGACGGCTGGCTGCAGCAGATTGCGGTGGGCAGGACTTCGTGACGCCCACCTACGAGCACGACGACTACGGATATTTTCTTACCGCGCCCGTCCCCAATCTACGACAGCCGAGGCTGCTACCACCGACGCCGTCAACAAGTCACTCGCCAAGCATGCCGGGAGCAATGCGCTCCTTCGCATGGGCAGTGATGAATTCATTATTTTCTCGCCCGACTGCGACGCAGGCCCAGAGGACGAGGGGATTCGCGTCAGACTATTTCGTCAGCGAATCCTTCTGGCTGGTGCCAAGTTCAGTGTGTCGATCGGTATCGCCGTGCATGACGGCGCTGGCGCCGATTTTGTGGCATGTACCGTGATGCCGATACGGCCCTGTATCACGCGAGAAAGGACGACAAGAGCGGCATCGGCCTGTAGGCCCAGAACCGCCGTCGACGGCACGTGCTGGAAGGCGAGCCTTCCACTCTTTGCTTATGACACGAGGCTGCCACGCCTAATAGAGCTCGGTCACACCTGCCGAAATGTCGCTCGCGGCTCGCCTTGCCTGAACCAGCGGCTACTCGCCGTAGTATTCGTCTAGGTCCCCCAGGGTGACCTTGCCCCCCACCAAAGGACCGCGAAGATTGCCAGGAGTACCCACCAAACCGCGCTGGTCGCCTGGTTCGTGACAATCGCAAACACAACGCTGATGATAACGCAAACCAGCGCCACGATATTTCCCACACCTAAGTTCATGTCGCGCCCTCTCTTGTAGCCCCCAGCATAGCGAAAAAAGATAAGTCGATGCTAGGGGTCCGGATTACCCAAGGTTCCCGGAAGTGGTTCATTTACCGAATCCTCCAATTTTGATGCCCGCTTGAACTCTTCCTTATTCACCCCGGTTACAACCTCTCCGAAAAATTGGGAGGCATCACATGCGAATATCGAAGGCCAGTACTGTCTTTGGTCGCCATTTCTGGAGTTTCGACGTCTGACTTTCCAGTGTTCGGGCTTTCAAACGCATCCGGACCATGACGGCGCAATATGCAGAGCGCCACTAGGCCAGACCTGGGAACCAACATCAAGTCTGACGGCTTATTTCGGTCGCAGGCGCAACCGTGCCAATCGTTGGAGACTCGTGATGATGACGTCGGAAGGGTGGCATCCGCTAGGGTTGGTGCTTGGCGTGGGACTGGGTGTGTTGCTGACAAATCATAGCGTGACGTCGGCCCAGGACTTCCGCGCGTATCTCCCTCAGGCGAACAATCAAGGCGACCACGAACAGGGGCGAGCAATGTTCGCGGGTGAGCGAACGCCAACAATCCCTTTTGGCGTGTTCGTTTGTTCGCCACCCTGCTCGCCATCATTTGAGCCTCCAGCAGCGACCGCGCCATGTCCTATTGCAAGCGAAGAGGGCTTCGCCGGCTCGCAAGGCAATCCGTGCCCGCTCTTCTTCTGAGCCTCTGATACTTCGCCCGTAGGCATGCCTTCTTTTTGTGCGACCGCAAGCACGCTGTGACTCTGCGTTACGACGGCCGCACCCTCTCCTACCGCCGCCGCAGCCCGCACATCCCCGATGGAAGGACGCGGGCTTTGCTTGAGCCTTAGCTCACAAGCGCGCTTTAGAGGAACTTGCCTCCTTCAAGCACAAATTGGGCAATGCGCTAGACGCGGATCAGTTCTACTCGCCCCATCTTGCGCGAGATCGAGGGGCTCCTCCACACGAACGTAGAGCGTGTTTCCCGCAGCTAAGTGTGACTGCCCTCGCCGCGATTGGTCAGCGTCTCTTGATACAGCTCCGCGTGCGCGGTCACGCAACGCTCGATCGAGAACTCATCGCGCACGCGATTTCGCCCGGCTTCACCAAGGCGCCTCCTCAAGTCAGGGTCGAGGGCGAGCCGCAAGATCGCATCTCCAATTGCCGTCGGATTGCGTGATGGCACGACGAGCCCGGTCTCTCCATCGAGCACAGCCTCCGGATTTCCGCCCACCGCCGTCACGATCATCGGCAGACCGGCTGCCATGCCCTCAAGCACCACGTTGGAGAAGCCCTCCTCTCGCGATGTCAGCAGCCCGAAATCCGCCGCCGCAAACAAGAGAACAACATCGGAGCGTTGGCCGAGGAACTGGATCATGTCGCCCACACCCTCTTTCATGGCGAGCGCTTGCAGCTCGGGTCCGAGACCTTGATCGCGGCCGGCCAACAAAATGCGTAAGGGCTGCCGGATCTGACGCGCGGTATGGGCCGCACCCAGGATCAGTTCACGATGTCCTTTATAGTGGATGAGATTGGCGACGACTACGCCCACGAAGGCATTGGGCGCAAGTCCGAGAACCTGCCTCGCCTCTTCAAGCTTGGGCTGGACCGATGGCGACTCGACACCATTGTAAATCAATCGAAGCTTCGTATCCGGAATGCCCTCGCCGCGCAGCTCTTCGACGACCGCGCGCGAGTTCCCGATCACCTTGTCCATTTCGCGGTGTAAAGCGCGCTCGAAGCGCGCGACATTAGGCCATTTCTGCTGATAGCTGGCAAGGCTCCGGCGACTCATGATCTTGATCGGGACACGTGCCGCCATTGCGACAGGCGCACCCACCACATAAGGGGCTGGTAAGTGGAAGTGCGCGATGTCGGGACGCCAGCGCCGTGCAAGCCGGTAAAGAATGCCCGACGCCAGCGCGACATGCGCGGCGTATCGCAGTGGCGAACCCTTGTGGCTTGATAGGCGCGGAGAGGAGAAAACCTCAATACCTGCTGCCTCGAGCACATGGGCAGAATTGCCCCGCTCCGTTAAGCAGAACGTTGCGACGGTCCATCCCGACTCCACGAGCCGCGGGAGAAGCCTGATCAGGTGACTCTCCGTTCCACCGATGCCAAAGGATTCGGTCACCACCAGCAGCCGGCGTGATGGGGACATGGTTGGGGCTTATCTCTCGTCAAACGTAGATTTATCGGAGGTAAGGACTAGAACCTCAGTTGCTCGTAGGGCTGCTTTCCAAGGCTCATCAAAGGCCGGTTGCGGGCGGCGAGCCCAGGTGCCAGCAACAAGGACCAACAGGAACGTGGCAGCCAAGCAGAGTCCAATCGCAAACACGCCAAACAGCGGCAGATTGTAGCGGGGGATGTAGTGCGTCAGCACCGGCGAGGTAGCTCAACCATGCGGCCAAGCCGAGCTGCTCGGACAGATACAGACAGCCGACCTTGATGAGAAAAAAGAGGCCTGAGCCGAGGGTCATGACGGTGAACTGCCCGGCGCCCTTCCCCAAGCGCGGCAGGATCCGAGCGAGCCGTTCACTCATTTGATGGCCAGAAACCCCTCGAACGGCACGTATTTCATCACGGTCATGATATCCACGAAACCTGCCCGACGCAGCAGATCGAGGTTGCCGTTGGTGGAGAATGGCTCGAGGGTGCCCTTCAGACTGCGGCTCTTGTTGATGATCTCCGCCTCAGTGAACCCGTTCTCAAGCTTGAAATCGGTGTAGATACCGGTGCAGATGTCCTGAAATCGCGCGTCCGGGGCGCGAACCTTTTCGAAAAACAGGAACGCACCCGCCCAATTCAGACTCCGATAGATCTTATTGATGAGGTCTTGGCGAACGCGCGGTGGAACGAATTGGATTGCATAGCAGGATATGACGAGGTCGCACGGCTCATAGTCCCAAAGGTTGATATCGCCGACCTCGAGCCTGACACTCGCACGATTGCCCACGGCCTTGCGGGCTTGTTCTATCATGCCCTCCTCGCAATCGATACCAACAAATTTTATCCCCGGTTTGGAGTCGTGGCGCACGGCGAGCTTTGTCAAAAGCTGCCCGGTGCTGGTGCCCAAGTCGTAGACCACGGAGTTCTGTTGAACAAAGTAGTCCGAGATCCGACAAATCAGGTCGTGCCCTTCATCGTAGAGGGGCACGGATCGTCGCACGTGTTCCGTGAAGGTCTCGGCTACGCCGCCGCCAAACGACCACTCACCGTTATGCGCAACGATGCCATCGCCCACTGTCCCCTTCGTCAAGGCGCGGCGCTTCGCAGTGCGCGTTGTTGCGGTCATCGTCCCCTCCTCGCCAAACTGCTCAGGAAAGCGGCTAATCTTCGCCGCACACAGCTTGTTTCTCTCCGTCGGCATTTCTCGACGAGGTCTGCCCTAACTTCAGCATTTGCGGCACCAAAGTCCCTCTCGGGTGGCAAAGTCTAGGTGTCCCCGGTGGAGCAAGCAAGCGCGGAGACCTTTGGCAATGACACACACAAATTGCGCTGAAACTCGGCCTAATTGCTGGCCTCGGAGCTCATCATCTGAGGGCTGACCGGTGTGGCACAGATCATCCAAGACTGATCTAATAGGTAGTTGCTAGCCGGTTCCAGAGTACCCGAGATCTTTTCCTGTCCTGGGAGCCCGAGATGCAATTAAGTTCGCCGGCCGCGGTGCCACGCCCCTCTGCCAAGGATCAGGCGTCCAAGGCCGACACCGAGCGGCTTTTGGTGGTGATGGTTCCCGCTTACAACGAGGTCGGAAAATATTGAGCAGGTGATTCGGGGATTTCGTCCCTTCGCCCCCAGCTCATGGAGCGCGGTCTCAAGCTCGAGGTCATCGTCATCGATGACGGTTCGGCGGATGGCACCGCGCACACGGCGGAATCGGCGGGAGCCAATCGCGTCATCACGCATCGGCAAAATCTAGGGCTTGGTGCGGCGGTCCGGTCCGGCTTGAATGCCGCGGCGGCCGAGGACGCCGATGTGTTTCTCAAGATCGACGCCGATCTCCAGCACAATCCAGAGGATATCCTTGCGGTTATCGCGCCGATCGTCGCCGGCGATGCCGATCTCGTCTATGGCGAGCGCTTCTCTAAGATCTCCTACAAGATGCCCCTGATCCGGCGGGCGGGGAACATCGCGTTTCGCGGACTCATGCGCTGGCTTACCAATTGGCCAATTCAAGACAGCCAGCCAGGGATTTTCGCCGTGAGCGGTGCGTATCTGGAAATCTACGACATCCCCGGCGACTACAATTACACGCAGCAGATCCTGCTCGACGCCTATCTCAAAGGCATGCGATTTGCCCACGTTTCCGTCGACTTCCACCAAAGGCGCGCGGGCAAATCCTTCGTTTCGCTTCTCTACCCGTTCAAGGTACTGCCGCAAATCGTCCTCGTCATCGCAATGACCAAGCCGATGAAAATCTTCGGCACCTGCGGGGTGCTGTTCTTGCTCTTGGGCGCCGCCGTTTTCGTGGTTCAGCTTGGGCAGTGGATGCTGGGCGCCGCCGAAAAGCCCGTGACGAATGTGAACCTCGTGTTGGGCGCGTCCCTGTTCGGCCTGCAAATGCTCTTCTTCGGGATCCTCGCCAAGCTCGTCGTGTTGACGCGGGCGGGCCGCCGGCCGCATCAACGCTAGCGACGGTCCCCGTCTCCCGAGCTTTTTGTCGGCGCTCGACCATGGGCCGCTTCCGCCAGCACCGCCTCCCAGACCCCCAGAATCGTGTCCGGGTTCCACTGGGCCACATGATCTCGTGCCGCGGCGCCGAGCGCTCGCCGCCAGCAGGCGTCTCCCATCAGCGCGGACAAGGCTGCGGCCAAGACGGCGGGATCATCGCTCGAATCCAGCAGTACTCCGGTTTTCCCGTCGACGATCAGGTCTTCGACACCGCTCACCCCTTTCTGTCCGACAGCAGGAAGCCCGGCGGCGAGGGCTTCCGCCAGCGCATTGGGGAAGCCTTCGTAGCGCGAGGGGAAGGCCATGAGATGTGAGGCCGCGAGCTCCCGGAATACATCTTTCACGACGCCGGGTAGGCGGACGCGACCCTCAAGGCCATGGCGCCGGACTAGAGCTTCGAGGCTCGCGCGAGCGGGCCCTTCGCCGATGATCACAAGATCCCATTCCGGGCGCTGATCGGCAATGCGAGCGAAGGCCTCGATCAGCCGGTCGAAGCCCTTATGCGGCTCGAAGCGACCCACCGAGATGGTCCGCATGCGCCCTTCCGCGTTGGGTTGATCGGGGTGGGCGGACAAAAGTGCGGCAGGTATCGGATTGGCGATGATGCGAAGCTTCCGCTGTAACGACGTTGGAAAATAGCGCGCAACCCGGCGCGTTTGCACCACCACAAGCCAGGCAAGCGGGTAGAGGCGATCCCGCACCGCTTCCTTGGCCCAGCCGATGCGGTGGAGTGCTGGATCATTTCTCTCGGAGACGACAACGGGAATACCAAGGCCAAGACAACTTATCAGTGCCGTGACGTTCATCGTGTCCATTAAGCTCACGACGACGTCCGGAGCCGAGGCTCGCACCGCTTGCCGGATATGGAAGGGTCGCGATATGACGCGGAATAGCCGCCTGATGCCGCGCCCGCCGAGCTTATCGATGCGGATCTGTCGAATCGAGTCCGGAAGAGGGTAGAAGGAGGGCGCGTCCGACCGTTCCAGCGTCAACAAAGTGACGGCGTGCCGCTCGGCCAGGTAAGCGAGGAGGTAGGACATGGTCCGCTCTGCGCCGCCAGGGCCAGCCATGGCAGGGATCAGGCAGAGGACGCGCATCTCTCTTGTCCCCTTAGACGGCGCGGAGAACGGCGCGTGGGCCCCGACATCGTGAGAGTTCATCGGCCCAATTGGTCACCGCAAGGTCGGGCCGACGTTGTTCTGTCCATGGTCAGGGACGAGACCCGCAAGCACACGGCTCGCCCGCTGCCGCCAAGTGTGACGCGCCAAAAAGTCGGCGTGCGCAGCAGTGCCGAGCTGCTCGCGCAAGACCCGATCCTCGATCAACCGCTGCAAGGCCGCCGCCCAGGCCTCCGGATCATCGGGCGGCACCAAGATGCCATTGCGACCATCCTCGATGACCTCGCGCAAGACCGGTAGATCGGAGCAGAGGATGGGCTTTGCCGCCGCCATGTAGCCGAACACCTTGAGTGGAGACATCCACGCCGCCGTCTCGCCGCCCCCGGCGATGCGTACATCGGACTGATAAGGGGCAAGCAGCACATCGAAGGCCAAACACATCCGCTCGGTCTCCGCCGGCGGCACAAAGCCGTGCAAGCGGACATTCTTGGGAAGCGTCGGATCGGCGCGGAGCGCCTCCACGGTCTTCTGCTCGCCGCCGACAACGTGAAAGTCGGCCGATGGCATCCGTGCCGCCAGAGGCGGGATAATCTCGAAGCCTTTTCCGGCATAGAGATGGCCAATATAGCCTACCTGCGGCCGTCCCTCTCCTGAAAGCTCGGCCGGCTTGAGGCCTTCCGCCAACAGGTCGGCGCCGTTATGGGCCACGACAATACGGTCTGCGAGCTCCGGCACTTGCTCTACAATGCACTGCGCGAGCGAGGCACAATTGGTCGAGAGGTGTGTGAAGGCGGGCGCGCCGATCATCCAACGAAACAGCCAGCGCTCGTCCGGCCGCTTGAGGAAGGAGAGCATGTGCGCATCAAAGGTCGTGGGGAGCCCCAAGCGTGCGGCGACGGCACAGGCATGCAGAGATCGACCGAACACGGCATCGACGCCAAGGCGGCTGGCGAGCCGTCCCGCCTCAATGCCGTAGATGAAGCCGCGTCCCTTGACCGGGCGCCAGGGCAGCTTGCGCAGCTCGAAACAGCGGTCGACCCCGTAGAACGAGTAAACATCGGATATGCCTGGCTCAAGACCGTCAGTCACGTCGGGCGCAAGTAGCGTCACCTCATGGCCGAGATGGCCAAACGCCTGACACATCTTCATCACATGGATGCCGTTTGCCTCGCGCGACGGAATCTTGGAAGCGGAAAGATAAGCTAGCTTCATTTACGCGCCTCCACACGACTTGACTCCTGCCTGCCGAGCAGGATTTCGTATTGCGCGCGCCAGGCGTGCGGCGGACCTTCGAATCGGAGGCAGAGTTTCTCGACCCAAGGCAGGCAGGCGGTGGCGAGGGCGTGGGCAAACTCAGGCGGTGGCTTTCTGCCGGCCGCTGCCGAGTTGACCGGCGCGGGCGGCAAGAGGCGCGCCACGTCTCCGGGCTCCGCCCCAAGAAACTTAAGCAAGTCGGTGACGAAGTCCGTCGGGTCCTCCGAGAGGCGTTCGAAAAAGCCGTAAAAGATCTGGTCACGCCGGAACACCCGCTCCAATCGCTCAACGCAGTCGAGATAGCTCGATCGTTTCCAAACGCCCTCAGTGCGGGCATAGCGAATCGCTTCCTCTCCGGTTGGGACACCGGCGAGCCCCCGCTTCCGTCGTAGCTTCATGACGGCGGACCAGCTACGCATCACCGGATCGCGCATGAGGTAGATCAGCTTCACATCGGGGCTCAGCGCCTTGAGACGCTGGAGCGCGGCCTCGTCGAGGATGGAATAAGCTGGCGTGATCTCGCCAGTGAGGAGGCCGCGGCGGCGCGCGGGCTCGAACAGATTGCAGTACCATGCGTCGCTGCGCCGGCCGAGAAAGTAGGCGAGGTCGAAGCGGGAGAGCGGGTGCCGGATCCAAAGGCCCGAGATCAGCCGCATGCGAAGATAGCGGTAGTAGCGCTTACTACGCACCGGCTCGTCGAAATAGTGCAGCTCCTTGACCGGTGGCAGCCAAAGCGCGGGATGGCGGCTCAAGACCTCGTAGAGCCAGCTCGTGCCCGACCGCGGCGCACCGACGCCGACAAAGTCAGGGCCCACGATGGATGCGCACATCAGTGTTCATTTGGATACCTCACCGGGGCTCGTGCCGCCGGCCGCCGTCCCGGAGCCGGGCGCACCCCGAGGGGAAACTGGGGAAGCACTATGGCCCTATGCGTGGCGTACGAATAGGGTCTGCATCCCGTTGCGACCGGGTCCAATGTCAGATGGCGCTGCAGAAGGACGACGGTCTGCGCTTGATCGGAGATAACACTTCGGACTTCCGCACGTTCCTCGCCGATCTCTTAAGCGGTTCGCTCGAGCTGAAGGCGCTCAAGCCACGTTGCCCAGCTCGCGCAGACACTGCTCGTTATATTTGCGCACCATAGGCATCAGGACATAGGGCCGCAACCATTCAGACCGCGCGAACCAGCGCGAGTCATAGGCGAGCTGCTTGGCCTTTCCCGCCTCGTGAAGGCGCAGGCGGTTGCCGGCAACAATATGGGTATGGCCGCGATTGAGCGCGGCGCCGGCGTCGATATAGTCCTCCCCCAAAGCCCGCGCCAAGCGCTTGGCGACCGCTTCTGTCGCCAGGCATAGACCCTCATACATGACACGTACCGGGGGGCGTCCGAGCAATTGCTCGGCACGAGCGAGGGACGCGCGATTGTCCCGGTACCACTGGTAAAAAATCTTCTCCGGCAGTCCGCGCCCAAGGCCCTTACGGACGAGATTGTCCAAGGTAGAGATCGTGAATGGGCGCACATCCTTGACGTTGTGCAGGACGGTGAGAGCCACGCCAGGGATTTTGTTTGCCAGGACCGTCAGATATTCGACATGCTTGGAGGAGTCGATAATGGCGACCTCCGGTCCATAAAGACGATCCACGCTCTCCAAAACGAGCTGGTAGCGATCTCGCGGGGACGTGCTCTCTGTAAGCCCAGCTAGCCGTTCAATCACCGGGCCCCACATTTCACATTCGGGCGCCGAGGTGCCGCAGGAGCAGACGCGAGTTTGGGTCCGCGCCGGGGCCTCACGCAAGACCGTCCACACCTGGCCCAGGCCGACGGCTTTCCCCGCTGTGGTGAGCAGCATGTCGAGCACCGTCGACCCCGAATGCGACAAGCCCACGATGTAAATGACTTTCCGCGCCTTTGCCGACATGGTCCTTCACGCGCCCGCCCGGGGCCTGTGGTTCTTCTTGGCAATTTTTGCTTGTTGCGCGGGCTCAGGCCAGAAGGCGCGCTCGGGCTGTGAGCATGCCCAGTTTGGCTCTCCCTCAGCGGACGAGGCTCCGCCCCGTCCAGCCGTATCACGCAGGGTCGAGGACGACGTATTTCTCGGTCGTGTGCCGGATACGACCGCCGCCACCATATTTCTTGCGGTAGCCGTCAATGATCGACTCGACATGCTCCGGGCTCATCGGCCCGCGTTTGGAGGAGGCGTAAGTGGTCGATGGTCTTTTCAGCCATCGCCTGACCGTATCGCGGGCCGCTGTTTCCTTCGGCAGAGCAAGCTTCGACGACGTGATTCCCTGCTCCTGCAACACGCCCAACGTCTCTGCCGCCACCTTCGGGACCGCCTCCAGCGTAAGGTTATTAAGGATCGTCTTGGCATGTTCCGACCATTGATAGGCAGGCGTTTCCCCGGACAGGAAATCGCCGGCCTTCTGCAGCGCTTCACCGACAGAGCCCGCCACATGGCCTGCTTCGCGCGCTACCTCTACGTCGAGCTCGGTGCGGCCCTCACATTCGGGCAGCAGATTCAGGACCGGACGGCCAGCAAGTACTGCCTCGATGCCGGTGGTGCAATTGCTGTGAACGACGAGCTCGGCCGCGCGAATCCAAGGCAGGACATTATCGTCTCTGTTGACAGCGACGTTCTTAAACGAGGCGAAGGCCTCCTGATAAAAGGTCAAGTTCTCGCTTGGATGCGGGCGCAGCACCACGGTGTATTGTGGAAAATTCACCGCGAGCTCCTTGGTCAGGACGACAAAATCCGCGAAATCGTGTACGTCCCGCTGCCATTTAGAGAACCAAAGATTCGCTAGGCTCTCGTGACTCAGGCTTTGCGGCCAGAGGGCCGGGTTCATCTTGCGCCGGAAGGGATCGCCCTGTCCCGCCGAATGGGCAGCGGTCGCAAACCGCGTGCAGACCAGGATAAATGATACATATCTGCTGCGAATCTCCTCGCTCTTGGCCGCCGTCACCCATGCATAATCCGGTAAGCACAAATCAAACTTGGGACTTCCGGTCACCGCAATCACGTCCTTCAACTCTTGGGCGTAAGACGACAGAACGTCCTTCTGCCGTTGGCCCCAGACGCAAACGCGATTGACGTTTCGCTCGCGGAGAAACTCGATGCGATGCGTTTTCAGAACGTGATTGGGCCACGCCTTCACCTGATGCATGCCACCTTCATCGTGCAAGAACATGATGGCGGAGCGATTGCCGATCAGCTGGTCCGCCAAGTGATTGCTCGATTTGGCGCGGAATAGGGACTTGCCCTGCCAGACCACCCCGGTGGAGGCGCCGCCAATGGCTTTCATCGATTCCTTGTGGCCCACGATGGCGCGGCATCCTTGGGCGGCAAGCGCCGAGGCCATCACCAGCTTGCTGTCGAGTTCCCTGGTAAGGGTTTCGATGGGAAAGAGTACGGTCGGTATGTCGCCATTGAGTTTCATTGTGCACACTCCCTTCTCTCGGGCGGGCAGAATCGGCCGTCACCGACCAGTGATCGATAATGCTGGCTCATATTAAAGGCACGATTGCGGAGGAAGCCTGTGACTGCTTGGCCTTGATTACGCTCAGAATCGCCGCCGCCGCCCTCTCCCCAGCCCTGCCATCGTCGTTGCCAAGCCACTCGCGGAGAACCTTCAAGGTCTCGGACGGGAGCGTCTTCGGCACGGAAGTCTGCGCCAGCGCAAGCTCCTTAAGACGCTCAGCGAATTGCTTACTCGACGAAGTGCGAATGACTGCCGGACCGAGGTCGAAGACATAGCGGCCGATCACAGGATCGAGGACCTCGCCATACCAAGGAACCACCACAGGGCGACCGGCCGCAAGCGCTTCCAAGAGCAGGGTGGAATGGAGGCCGCCGACGACCGCTGCCTCAACGATGAGAGACAGTGGTGAGCCGCCGTGCACGACGCGCATGTTGCGCGGTAGGTCGCGTTCGTCACCAACGCCGAAGAGCTTCGGAAGCGCCGCCCGATCCCGCGCTCTCCCCTTGGTCTTGACGAGGACGGTGATGTCTGGGCGCGTCGCCGCAAGTTCAAGGACGGCGCGGTGAGCGCTATAGCAGAGTTCGGCGAGATCGAAGTGCTGCGCCTCTTCCTCTATTGCGACGATGTGCCGTCCGCGTCGATGCCCACGCTCCGTTGGCATCTCCTTTAACACCGGCATGCTCACATCGATGGGGAAGCTCGCGAATAGAACCGTGGGCGTCGGCGTCTGGCCGAGATTGGCCGCGCGCCACCGGTGTACCGCGTCGAGACGCGGCATTCCGACAACCTCGATGCGGTCAGGATCGGCGATGCCGGCTCCAACTTGAAGGTCGCGCTCGATCGGCGAGTAGACCAGGATACGTCGACCGAGGAAGGGGCCTCGCCTCTCATGGTAAATCCGTCCCCAAAAGGCTTGGCTGCCAGGGCTCCAGGAATTTTCCTTGTGCAGAGCGACGAACGGCACCCCCAAGGCCTCGAGCGCGGCCGCAAGCTCCCGTTCAGCATAATAGCCAAAGTTACCAGAGACCACCGCGTCGATCCGGCGGTGCGGATCGAACGCCCGCCAGAAACGAGTGAGGAACGCGCGGTATCTGCCCATTGCCGCTCGCATGTCAGGCGAAATCGATGCGTAGTTGTTGTCGTCGACCTCGCTCGGCAGAAACGCCGCTGCAATAGCCTTCAGGGCCCTGCGCGGCAGCGTCACGACCTCGATGGACTCAATACCACGGAGGGTGCTCAGAACGTCGTCATTGAGCCCTGCTCTGGGGAGCAGCAAGACACGCCGGCGCGTGCGCGATCCGGTTGTTGCGTCGGCGGCGGCAGAAACGTAGATGGCTCGCAGCATCAGCCTCGCAAGCCACGCCGTCACCCAAGCAAGATCGCAGGCAGCGAGCACGGTAAACGTGCCCTCGCGCACCGGCTTGATCAGCCCCGCAGCCGCGCGTGAAGCTGATTGCACCGCCTGTTTCAAACTCATCCCGGTATCCTTGGAACCAGATCGATCTTGCGTTGCGGTCACTCGGAGTGGAGGCGCGTATGTCCGACGCGCGCTTTAATAAATGCAGAGAACATCATCATCAAGCTGGGCAATTTGAACGTTGCCAAATCTGCCGGTCACCTTCTGTACCGATTGGAGGAAGTCGACCAACTCGCTGCGGCGCAGTCCATTGAACTTCTGCTTGGCGAAGCGGCGCCTGGCGCCGGCCTCGGCCGGCAGGCCAATCCGCTTCACCGGGCGAAGGCAGCGTGCCGCGCTAGCTCCCGCCTGCTCGAGCCAGCTTACTCTGAAAAATAGTGGCACTTCGGGCAGATCAGCCTCATCGAGAGCGTCCAGGATGTTTTCGCAGGCCCACTTGCCGTCAATGTTGGCGATGAAGTGGCGAGCCGTTTGAGTTTTTGCGGTTGCGTCCTTGCTATTGGGCATCGCCTTTCCGTTCAGAACATCCGCAATCATGTCCAGTGCCTGCTCCAATTCGAAGGCCTCGCCGCTCAAAGCATTAGGCAGAAACAAATCGAATCTGAGATCGCAGGCCGGGCGATAGGAGAGGGATGGCTTGCCGAGCAGATACGCCTCGACGCCGGTTGTGCAATTGTTGTGGATGCAGATCTCCGAGGCCAAAATCCACTCCGCCACGTTGCCATCGTAAACGACTTCGACATTGGGCAGAGTCGCGGCTTTCGCGTGCCATGGCTCATGATTCTCGGAGGGATGAGGCCTTACAACGATGGTGTAGGCCGAGAAGCGCCGAGAGAGCCGCTCGATCAGCTGCATGAAGCCCGCGAATACCGAGCCTTGAAAATCGTTCAAGCCCATCGCCTCGGCTTCATGCTCGTCCGTATGCAACATGCCGCGAGCGCGCATTCCCGACACGTTCTTCTCGGATCCAGCGAAGCCGTTGAAAGTCGAGAATTTCGTGTTGACCAAAATGTAGCGACCGTGTCGTTGTCTTATTCTGTCGGCTCGTTCGGCGAAGACACCTCGAAGATCAGGACGATGCACATCGAACCGCGGATTGCCGGTGATACGAATCTTGTCCCCGCTACAGCCGAGCCGCTCGACCAGATCGACCGCTTGGTTCTTCCCCCAGGTGAAGTAGGCATCGACCAGCTCGTAAGCTTGCTGATCAAATTTCAATCGCTTGTAAGTCTCCGCATCTTTGTAGATGAGCCCCTCGTCGCACCAAGCGGCGATCTTTTGGCCGCTTGCGCGCGACTCGGAGACAAGCTGAGTCGCCTTACCGGGACGGAGGTTCTTCTCGATAACGAACCCGCGCGGAGTGTAGGTCCTATTCTTCAGCTTGGAATTTCCTAGCAAGACGCCAAAGCCCCGCTCAGCCGCCGCGAAAGCAAGCAGCGCGTTGCCGTCAAGATCCCTCGCCTTGATGGCGATCGGCGATAGGATCCATCGTCGTGGCGAGAGTTCGACTCTCCTCATCTTGAGCTCAACACGGTGCGATGTCAGGAAAACGGCATCACGCTTGGCTACGCTCTCGCCTCGCCTTCGACAAGGTTTTCGCCAACGGTAAGGTCCTGAAGGGGTCCGTACGGGCGCCGAGTTGCACCGCCCACCGTTCCGCGCCGGGCTCTCCCTGTCGACGGCTGTGATACCCACACACATTGGCGACAACCAAGGTGTTTGCCGGGCAGGTTAGGACTATGGGCTTCCCGATTTCGGCCATCTCCTCAGCGGTCACCCGTCGCGACGGATCAGCGTCGCCCGTTCGGATGCAACTGTCTCTATAAATATGACCCAAGCGCCGCGGCGTCAGCTTGTGCGTGGCTTTGTTGAAGGTCAGCGGTCCGTCTTTCATGGTCACGGGCGCCACGTAGAACCAGGCCTTATGACAATTAAAAAAAGTGTCGCTATGATGTGACGACTGCGGATCGGCGCCTTCCTCCTCCTTGCCCTGAATGAGATGCTCGATCTTGGCATACTTTGAGAGCGGACCGAGGGGGCGCCGTTCGGCTGCCTCCAGAAGTTCTTCAAGCCGGCGGTCCGCCAGAAACCTATGAATGTTGGACAATCGTTCCGCCTCGACCTTCCGCACGTGCAAGGCATGCACCTTGTTGGCTCCGCTCGTCCTGTTGAGCGTTTCGGGATGAGCCGGAACGAGTTCGAAACATTCGCGCTGCACCTGCTCGAAATGCTCGGGAGACAAGAAGCCCGGCCAGACAACCACCCCATCCCGCTCCAGCGTCTCGAGCTTGTCTTTCACGTCTTCGCTGACGGCGACGGGGCGAGCGTGGTAAATCGATCGCGCGGCGATGGTGCGGAAGACTTGCGCACCGAGCACATTGAGCAACTGGCTCTCAACGACCTTGTCGCCAGAAAACACCCGACCCACTGATCCAAGCTTAAGCATCATTTACCTCCTAGAACGAACGCCCGTAACGTTGGCTAGCTACAGCGGCGTGCCAAAAGGAACTCGACCAGCGCCAAGTCCCATTCGGTGTCGATCGAGACATGCTCCCCCTCGACCACGAGCGCGCCGCTTCGCTTTCCCTTGATGCTGCGCTGCTCGAGCAAACACTCCCGCGTCATCGCATAGGCAATGCCGTTGCGATGGTAGACCGGCTTCAGCTGCTGGCGGGCCAAGATGGCCGCCCCACCCTGATCATAATAGTCGAGCCTGCCGCCCGTCACCGTGAGCTGCTTCAACGGATGGGCCTTGGAATCGGTCGGCGACACGGTCCACACCGAATCCCATCCGCCATCCACAAGCATGCGTGATCGTAGCCGACACATCGGCGGCCGTCCTAAGTGGCGACGTGGGCTGCAGCATGACGACGATATCGTAGCGCTGGCCATCGATGGCTTCCGTCGCCTCGAGCGCGTGGGTCAGCACGTCAATGTCTCCAATATAGTCGCCGCAGATTGGCTCCGGGCGGCGGAAGGGTGCGGCAATACCGGCTTCCTCCGCGGCGTTGGCGATCGCTTCATGATCCGTCGACACTACGGCCCGGTCGATCTCAGGCACGCTCGCGGATCACGTCACCAACGCGGGCAACGAGGGACCGTCCGCCCACCTCGCGCAGATTCTTGAGCGGAATGCCCTTCGAACCTCCACGCGCTGGGACCACGGCCAGGATGCGACGGTCTCCAAGCATCGTCTAGCCGCACGCGCTGCGAATGGCCACAGGCGCCGCACGTCCTGCCTCAAGCAATCTCAAAGCGTCCCCAATGCTTGACGACGGTCTTGCGCTCCTCACGCGGCAGCTTGTTGATCGCCGGGTCCTTGTAGACTGAGTCGTTGTTGTGATGCGTCGTGGAGATCTCTTCGACAACGCAGCCACGCTCGGTGCGAAACTTGTGCCAGGCACCGGGCAGGACGACGGCAGTGTCCCCCGGCCGTAGCAGACGCTCATCGCCGTCGAGGTCGAGGTACATTTCGCCCCAGAGCACCTGAAAGGTTTCCTCCTTGAGGCGGTGGAAGTGGTAGGGGTGCGATTGCCCGGGCAGCTGCACCAGAATCTTCTTGCAGTAATCGCGATTAACGCAGTCGATCAGTACGCAGCCTGTGCGCCCGAAATTCGGAATGCCGTAGTGATGCGAATACTCCACATAGAACTCGGGCCCGAGTTTGATCCCGGCAATGTTGAGGATCGCCTTGACGTGATGCACGTACCGCTTGAGCTTTTGCCCGTCGCTCAGTTCCGGCAGGATAACGTCGCCCTCCATGAGCGGCCCATCCTTGTCGATGTCCTTCGTCGCAATGATACCGCCGCCGAATCGGCCGCTATCGAGCTGCCCCTCCTGCATCGGCATGGCGAAGAACACGTCCTCGCGCTCGAGCAGCTCGCCCGCCTTCAACGGCCGCTTGGCAAACACGCCGCGCTGCAAGCTCCGCAGCGCATCGGCCTCTTCCTTCAGGGCCTTTTGCCGCTCGTGGGAGCCCGCCAAGGCTTGCGCCAGCTTCCAAGCCTCGAGCCAGCGGTCGGTTTGCTCCGGGGTGGCGCTATAGGCGTTCAGCTTGATGGTGTCGGTCGTAACGCCGATGTGCCGCTCAAACAGAAGCGCGCCGTATGCCACCGCCATCTGGATGGGAGCGGTAGCGTTGGGGTCCTCATGCGTCGACCAGCCGATGCAGATGCTCGGGTATCGCTTCCGCAGCATGGCGATGTTGAGCAGATTGAAGGCTTCAGGCGGAGTCGGATAGATCGATACGCAATGCATCAGCGCGAGATTGAGCGCCCGGTGCTCACCGAAGACGACGAGGTTGTCGACGTCGGCGATCTCGAGGCCGCCGGTGGAGAACACCACCGGCAGGTTGGTCTCGGCCACGGTCTCGATGAGAGGCCAGTCCTTCGCTGAGCAGCTCGCCACCTTGATCACGTCGAACCCCATTTCGGCGATGAGGGCGGCGGAGGCCTCATCGAAGGGGGTGCACATAGTGTAGAGCTCTTGCCGTCTCACCTCATCGAACAATCGCTCGTAGTCCTGCTGGCTCAGCCGCGTCGAAAGAAAGCGCGGGATGTGCTTGTTGTTGCTGTCGCGCGCGTGCCTCGGGTGGATGAAGCTGTCGAGGTCGCGGAACTGAAACTTGATGGCTGCCCGCACGCCGTGTTTGCGCACGACTTCCGCGTGCTGGCGGATGACCTCCAAGCCATGCTCTACCGACCCTTGATGGTTGTTGGCCAGGTCCAGGACGAACAGATTACGAAAATCGAAGCTTGCTTCCATGACATCCCCCGATGGGTGCTCGCGGCCTAGCCCCTGAGAGCTTTGGTCGAATAGCCCTTGATCCAGTCTATCTCAATGGACTTCCGCGCTTGAGCTGAGCGGTGGCTCGCCGCAACCACCATCATGGTGTCAAGGCCACGCTCGATGGCCAAGGGCGATTGGCTAGAAATGCTCTTGATAGCGGCGGCAATGTGCCCGAGCTCAATAATAAAGTCGTCGGGACGCGTCTTGGCAAAGATCTCAACCACGGCCTTGCCGTCGCTGCCGGGATAGATCACAGCGTCCTTGCCGGGCTCATAGCCACAAATCCACTCGACGAAGCCGTCCGAACCTTGCAGCCTGGCCCATTTACGCACCGGCCGCGTCACCACATCCTGCACCACACGGCCCATGAGGCCCGCTTCCGTCTCGAGATTGGCGAGGCACAACCGGTCGTAGTCGGCACCGTTCGCCTCGACATAGTCGAGAGTCGCCGTCACCCGGCTAACCCGCCCCTGGCCTAGCCGGTGCGCGAAGTGCTGCCAAAGATTGAAGGCGTGGGAATGTTCTCCCGCCGCGCCACCGCCGCGGCGCCAAAAACCGAGATAGCTTGCGGTGGGGCCGTCGAGCCAGGGGTGAGCCGCGAAGATGCCCCCCCAGTGCTCGCGAAACTCGACGTCGAGGGTCTGCACGTCCCCTGCCCTGCCTGCGTCGATCAGCGCGCAGAACCGATCCGCCGCGGCACCAACCACATGGTCATAGCCGACGAACAGCCGGCAGCCTTTGGCCTTTGCCTTCGCTATGAGGTCGTCCGCGCTTTCCAAGTCTGGTGTGCAGACCGGCTTCTCGATGAGAATGGCGCGGGGCCCTTCCTCTAGTGCCTGCAACGCGAGCAGCATGTGGCTGTCGGGTGGCGTACCGACAAAGATCATGTCGTAGCCGCCTTTTGGCGCTGCAGCCGAGGTAAACAGTCCGATGGCGTCGTCCCAGCGGCCATAACGCGCGGGATAGATCTCATCGCGCGCGCGAATGAGAGCCGCCGGATCGATATCGACGAGATCGACCGACCACCCAAGACGGCGGGCGGCGTGAGACAGATGGTTGCCGATCGAGCCGGCGCCAAGCATCTTGATCTTCATGCGGACAACAGGACTGGCTGGAAAACGCTCGGATGCCAAAGCTGCCTATCGCCTGCAGCAGGTTTGGCAGGCCGGCGGTCCTCTCGTTCAATTCTTGGCATTCTGCCACTCCGATATCATGCTTAAGCCCTTCCCCATCTGTCATGCTGCTACAGACGCTCCCGCAACTGAGCGGCGAAGCGGAGGATCGCTTCGTCCGTGACCGTTTGGGTCTCAAGGGACTCAGCTCGGCTCGCCGCCCAGGTCTTGGGCCGCGCGTTCTTCTTGAGCTTCGCGCCCACCGAGCCCTTGGCCATTTTTACGGCCAGCTCTTCCTCGGACTTGGTGAAATAGTGGTTCAGTCGCAGAGTTTTGCTCGCCGACCCCGCCCGCTGGCTCTTCACAATCCAGCGGCGCTCCTCATCGTAGGCGCCCTCGCGCCCGTCCTCTAAGGTGAAGGCATGGGGGCTGCTGACCGCCTTCACTTTCGTTGGGTCGACGATGCATTTCCACTTTGAGAGCCGTTTGCCTTCCATGGCCGGGGAAGGCACGGGCGCCCTTTTGGTATAGTTTTCGATCACGAGCCCAGCCGGCCGCCGCTTGTGACCTGAAGGACCAAACATGTGCCAATGCACCGCGACCGCAGGAAGGTCCTCGTAGGCGGCCAAGACCGTTTGCAGGGTGTCACTTTCGAGCGGGAACAGGAACTCGTCGACATCAATGAACGCCATCCACCGCCAAAAGGGCCCAAAGTTGCAGAGTGCGTGCGCGTAGGCCTGATATTGGATGCGGCCGTTTAGATCATAACTCGCCCACGGAATTAACGTGACGCGTCCCGAATTTAGGTAGGAGCGCAGAATCTCCGACGTGTCGTCGGTGCTGCCATTGTCGTAAAGGTAGAAGTGCTCAATACCGACGAGCCTATGAAACTCGAGCCATTCCACGATGTAGCTCGCTTCATTCTTCGCAATCACGACCGCGGAGAGATACCCCTGCAAGGCCGAGGACCTGCGGATCTTCGGCAGCATGATGGCCTTATCTGAGCCCCCTGCCCCGGACCCGAAGGCCCGAAACAAAGCCTTCAGATTGGGTTTCCACCCCCCCTGTGAACCGCCGCTCATTTTTCCTTCTAATACCTTCTCGCTTGCCGCTGATGTGACGCCTTTGCTTCGGCAGAAGCCGCGGGCCGATCAGCTCCCATACGCCGCCATTGATTGGAATTCGGCGCTCGTGGCCGTGAGCTCATCATAGGTTCCGCACGCTTTTATTCCTCCGCCTTCGAACAGGTAAATGATGTCACAGTCGCGGACCGTGCTCAGCCGGTGGGCAATGAAGATCATGGTTCGGTCACGTCCTAGGGATTGCAGGCCGTGCATCACCGCCTTCTCGGTGAGATTGTCGAGTGCACTCGTCGCTTCATCGAACAGAAGGACCTTCGGATCGCGGTAGAGCGCCCTCGCGATACCGATCCGCTGGCGCTGACCTCCTGACAAGCGGACCCCACGCTCTCCCACCATGGTCATGTAGCCCTGGGCCATCTCGTTGACGACGAAATCGTGAATGCTGGCAAGCCGTGCCGCTCGCTCCACCGCATCCGGATCGATCTTCTTCGGCGAGACCCCGAGAGCGATATTGGCGGTGACGGTGTCGTCGGCCAGGTAGATGTGCTGGGGCACGTAGCCGAGATTGACTTGCCAGGAACGGACGTTGTCCAGGCCAATCGGCGTGCCGTCCACCAACAGCCGACCTTTCGTAGGACTTAGTAAACCCAAGACAAGATCTATGGTCGTGGTCTTGCCGCTCCCCGTGGCCCCAACGAAACCAACGCGTCCCCCTGCCGGGATGGCAAGATTGATGTTGGCGATGGCTGGCTTGCTGACTTTGGGATACGTGAAGCTCACGTCTTTCAGAACCAGGCTACGCTCGAACGGCAGCGGCTTGGTCACGGGCCCCATTTCCGTTTGTGAACCCTCGAACTGCTCAAAGTCCTGAAGCAACCGATTTACCGCCGGCTGCGAGTAGCGCAGCGTGGTCAGGTTCTTGAAGATGTTCTGGATGGCGGGGAGCATCTTTCTTGCGCACAGTAGAAAAAGAGCGATCACCGGCAGCGCCCGCGTCAATTCGTTTGAGCCTTCCAAGAAATAAAGAGAGAGCAGCAAGCCCCCGCCGAAGGTGATCAACTCCAAGGCACGGCCGGGCAACGAACCGGCCAGGGCCGCATTGGCCTGAACGCGCGCCATGCGCGAATAAGCCCCTGAGAATTGTTTGAGATAAACGTACTCATTGCCGAGCAGCTTGATTTCCTTGATGCCGCCGAACACCTCGCTCGCGGCTTCGAAGCGCTGCTGGTTGGCCTTGAACCGCCTCTGACCAAGACGGGTGATCCACCCCCGCATGGCAAGAAAGATGAGGGTATAGGTCGCACCGACGGCCGCGGTCGTTCCCAGCGCCAGCGACGCGCTCATGGCGCAAAGCAGGGCAAGCATGAAGGTCGTTATGATCGTGCTGGAGATGAGGATCATGATTGGTGAGAGAAAACCAGAGACGACCTGCGCAACTTCTGTAAGAACCATTTTCGTCAAGTCTGCATTGTTGCGGCCCAGGTAAAAGGCATACGGTCGACGCAGATAGTCGGTCATGAGGCGGGAGGCGAGCGAATACTCAATCGACCGGTTGAAGCGAATCTGGCCCCACATGTTGAGGGACCGGCAGGCAGTGCCGCTCACCAGACCTGCGAAGGACAACAGTCCGAGGACGACCAGGAACTGATGCCGATTTTCGATGCCGAGAACGGTGTACGCCTTCATCAACCACTTATTTTTCTCGATCGTATCGGGCGCCGCCAACACAGCCAGAAATGGCGCGGTGGAAGCGATCCCCAAGGTCTCAATGGCTGCCGTAATGAGGCTCAGCAAGATGAGCAAGGCCGACTTAACTCTTTGCCGCCACGGCAAGAGCGTAAGGAGCTTGTCGGCCACGTTCATCTGATCGATCGACTTTTCTGACATCGGAAGAGCGGGGCTCAGCGGGCATTCAACGGAAGCAAGCGCCTGAGTAGCGACTTGGCACGCCCTCCTGCGAACTTCGCATAACGGCGGAAGAGCGTGTGGCGCGACGGGGTTTTCTCGGTTTTCCACAGCCTATAATGCTTGGCGTCAAGCTTGCACTCCGGAAGCATCTCATTGAGGCGATGGGGAAGGTCGGTCTCGATCCTCAAGACAAAAAATCGATAGGGCTTGCCCGCGAAGAACTCGGTGACACGACGATGATAGCGCTCCCAGTCGGCGCGCCAGAGATCGGCCAACTGTTCAGTCGAGCTGATGTTGTAGTAGGTCATCTGACGTTTGGCGTAAGGTCTGTTGGAGCCGTGACCCATACGGCTTCGGATCCAAGCTTCACGATCCCTTGTGTTCAGAATGAACACCGCATCGGGGTATTGGGCCGCGAGATAGGGAAATAGCTTATAGGCCTCCAGATAAATCCCCGAGCTATCGAGATACTCCATGTCGGTGAAGACATCGAAATCCTCGTAGCCGGCAAGCGGATCGTCGCCATTGGCGAAATTGGCGAATATGCGCTGCGCGAGACGGCCCTTGTCCCAATGCACACTCCGCACGCCATTCGCGCGCAAATAATGATGGATCGTCGACGTCCCGCATTTGTTGAAGCCGATTTGAAAAACCTTCATCGGCAAGCGCATGCCTTGCGGCGCTGCCGGCGCGGCTGCAGATTTGGCTTGATCAAGGAGCGACTCTGACGCACGCATCTTAACCTATCCTGCGGGGGTCTCTCGCGTCCGAGGCAGACTACTTCGAGGTCGCATGCGGGCCCCCCAATGCTACCGCAGTGCAGGTGAAAACCCCCTACACCGCACAAAACCCAAGTCGCGGTCGACGGCCAGAGGCTTAAGCGGCCTCGATCGCGTATGAAGGCAGTCGTAGATCGGTCTCAGCGCCTAGAAGCGTGAGCAACACGTGAACTCGATCGCCTCCCCGGAGAATCTCGGTGAGCTCGCCTGTCTGCCCTGTGAAGGCGCCGCTCTTGATCCTAACTTTGAGTCCCTTGGCGAAAACGCCCATCGCGGCCAGAGGCACCGCACCCCGCCGGTCGCACTGGGTGAGGAGCGCCTCGATCGCACCATGCGGGACCGGGAGAGGACAGGGACCATTGGCCAAGAGACTGACCACGCCGCGCGTCCCGTTGATGGCGCGCCAGCGCGTCACATCAAGGTCGAAGCGGGCAAAGAGATAACGTGGGAACAGCGGGACGAGCATGGGTCGCGCCTGACGCGCGTGACGCCGGAGTTCGACCACGCGCGGCAGGAAGCAGTGGAAGTCTTGGTTCTCGAGGTGCCACAGGGCCCTCGCCTCAGACTGGGACTGTGTATGGACCACGTACCAGCGTGTCATGCAGACTTTTTCCATATGAGCGAACGCAACTGCCTCGGAACGAAAACCGGCACCGTCGGCTGCTCCGCGCGAAAGGCGTCGTAGACATGGCGGGCTTCCTCGAACGTTGCCAGGACGGCGCCGTCGGCTGCCTCCACACCAGACCAGTTGGCCACAACGGGGCGACCGGCGATCCGCTTGCGCGTGCTGCCCGGCGCGATGAAGCCCGCGATCTCCACGGCGGATTCCTCGCTGACGATGGCGGTGATTTCCGCCAACTCCTCGGCGCCGAGGACCGCAAGACGTTGATGGCCCTCCCTTGCCGCCTCGGCCATGAGGGTCCCCATGTCCGCGCGCACGTTGCGATAGAATTGATAGGAACTCGTCAGAAACTCGGCAGTCAACCGCGCCTTTTCGGCAAAACCCTTGGGCGTCAGGTAATAGAGAAAGCGCTGCTTCGGCACCTGCCGCAGCCGAATCCAGCCCTTTTGTAGGCAGCGGTTGAAATAGGCGTTGGCGAGCCCCTTGGCGATGCCAACCCGTTTGGCGAAACGGTCTTGGGAGACGGAGTTGTCGGCCTCGACGTGCTCCAAAAGCCGCAGCACGATCTCCTGCTTGCCCTCGTTCCGCTTCTTCTGGATCAGAGCGTCCGACATGCGCATCCCCCCGCGATGCTGGTCAAAAGATGACCGCGGTCACACCGTGACCCTTGTCCCCTTTTTACAGCCGGCCGAGCAGCTCTGCAACCCCTCTCTTGCATCGGCACCAGGGGACTCCCTTTGCGGGCGGTTGGACGTTAGGAAATCGTGGGCTAGACTGGCAAGTGATGGGCGGTGTCGTGTGTGAGCTATGGGGCAAGGTACAGATTTTATTGGGGGATAGTTCATGACAGATGGCATAGCGCCAGACGATTGCCTTGTGGGGGGCGCCGCGCAGCCTGCTTTGTTGCGGCGTACCGACCTTGGCCTAGCCACACCATGGGAGCAGCCGCGAACCGAGGCGGAACTAAAGCTCGCCCGGATCTGGGAGCAGGTGTTCGGTATCGATCAGGTCGGTAACGCTGATGATTTTTTTGAGCTAGGTGGCGACTTATTTGCGGCAACGGCGCTTGCCGCTGAGATTGAGGCGACGTTCGGCGTGCAATTTGCGCCCGCCACTATCATCCAATCTTCGACTATCGCCAAGCAAGCGCGCATTATTGCCGAAGGGAAGTCCTCTCACTCGCCACCACTACCTTCGCACATGATTGTCGGCCGCGCGGGCGGATCACAGCTGCCCTTTTTTTTGGTCCACGGCGCTTTGGGGTATGCTTTCTTCGAGGGCGCGTTTATCGACGAGGTGGGCCAGGATCGGCCGGTCTATCTGTTTCAGGCGCCGGGTCTCGACGGACGCACAAAGCCTCTGAAAAGCATCGAAGAGTTTGCCGCCTCGTACGTTGCAGCTATTCGCCAAATTCAGCCAAGCGGTCCCTACTACATCGGCGCGCTGTGCTCCGGTTCCTTCATCGCGCTGGAAATGTGCAATCAACTTGAGGAAGCTGGGCAATCTGTTGCGCGCTTGATCCTGATTGATCCCTATCCAGCGCCACGCGCGCTTGCGCAGCTTTACGAGACTAAGAACAGGCGCAAGAAACGGAGATTTTGGCGCGGAGCAAGGCGGCTAAGGTCTGGGCTCTACAGGCGGCTGTTCACGTCCTTGGGCGCTAGGATTCCTCCTGCGGATGGCATGCCCGAACAATTCAAACAACGTGTCAGCCTGAGGGCCAAGGAGCAACGACGCTTTCTGAGTCACATCGAGCGACGCCGCACTCGTCCGAGACCCCCCGAGGAGCGTTCTTATTCGCCCGAGGCAATGCTGATCGTGACCCAGCAACTTCACGAGGCCCTTACGCATCATGTGCCTCGCCCCTATTCAGGGAAGGCGGCGATGCTGGTGAATGCAAATAAGATGCAAAAAACCCTTGGCGACGCATCATTTTGGCGCACTCACCTAGGCGGAATTGACTTCCAAGTCATGGATTCAACGCACAGAGAAATATTCGACACGCATATCGTCGAGATGACGCGCTTTGTGAAAAACGCGCTAGATCCCTCGAGCTAACTAAAGGCCGTGGATACGTTGAGGTCCTCCAGGACTCGATGATCCTGTGTTTTACCCTACGTCATGCCTCATAATCTCGCCGACGCTTTTGTTGCCCTGGCCGATCGGTGGCCGGACCGTCCGGCAATCGAGTCTCAGGACTTAAGCCTGACTTTCTCACAATTAGTGCGCCGAGCCTCTCAAATTGCTGAACTGCTGAGGCGCAGGGGTGTGGGAATGGGTGATCGGATTGGAATCGCACAAACGAGTAACGCTGAAGCGTTCGTGCTTATGCTGGGGGCATGGCACTGCGGGGCCACTGCGTTGGTGGTAGACTTCCGCACTCGCGCCGCCGAGCGCCGGAAGCTCGCGGACAGCCTTGGCATCAAGTTCTTCGTCGAGGATCGCGCGCCCCCCGGGACAGATCCCTATGAGGCCGTGCGGAATGACAGCGCTTGGGTTGAGGAAGAAGTGCTGGCTGGCTTGGCTGGCAGACAATCTCCGGTGCCAGGCAATCAGATTGCCGTCATCGGGGTGTCGTCGGGCACCTCGGGACTGCCACAGCCTGTCGCGTTTTCGCATGCGTGTTTGTTCACACGTTACGCCATGGCAGTAACAAGTCCGCAGTGGGCACGGGGCGGGCGGTTGATCGTGTCGGCTCCGCTCGCGTTTTCAGCGACGCGCAAGCATGCCTTGTCCCGCTTGTTGGACGGCGGCAGTGTCTACTTCACCCCGGTGCTGGTCGGTTCCGAGCACCTGGCCGAAATGGTCGAAACCTCAAGGGCTACAGCGATGTTGAGTGTTCCGACTGTCGCCAGGGGCTTGATGGGTTTGGCGAGAGCAGAAAAGCCATTGTTCCCTACCCTCGACTATCTCATGTGCTGCGGAGCGCCGATGACACCGGGCGAAAAACTCGCGGCGCGGAACATGCTGAGCAGGGGCTTCGTGCAGAACTACGGAAGTACCATGGCTGGCATGATCACGGTCCTCGAGAGCGGCGACATAGATGCCAAGTCGAATTCAGTTGGCCGCGCGCTTCCGCATGTCCGCATCGAGATCGTTGATGAGCAGGATCATCCCGTGCCAACGGGCGAGATTGGTACGATCAGAGTGCGCACACCGGCGGCGGCGGAGCCCCTGTCGCTCGGAAGCGACGAGGGCGAGCAGCGGACTTCAGATCTGATACTCAATGGATGGATTTATCCAGGCGATGTGGGCGCGCTGGACGAGGATGGATTTCTGACAATCGTGGGCCGGAATACGGACCTGATCATTCGGGGCGGAGTCAATGTCTATCCATCCGAGGTTGAGGGCGTTTTGGCCGAGCATGCAGCAATAGCTGAGGCGGCCGTCGTCGGGTGGCCGGACCCGATCATGGGCGAGGAGGTCGCGGCGTTCGTCGTGTTGCACTCAAATGCGGAGCCGCGAGAGCTCTTGGCCTACTGCCGATCCCGCATGCAGCCGGACAAACAGCCCCGCGAGGTTTTTGTTATCGATGCGATGCCCCGCAACGCCAACGGCAAGCTTATGAAGGGTGCGCTCCTCAGCCGGTTGCCGCCACGATGAAGGGTCTTTTCATAACCGGAACCGCGTTGCATGGCGAGGACCACGACCGTGCTGGCGGCAGGCAGGTTATCCGTTCCACGATAGCCATGTGGCATCGCGACTAGCCGTCCCGACAGGCACTGGCTGGGAAAGGTCACCTACAGCGAGGGTGAGCTGGGCATCTCCTGAAGGTATCGAAGACATGGTGATGCGGGCGACGCGACGCTCTCTCGCGGCTTCGTTAGCACCGCGAAGAAGCTCAATCCGTTGGCGCGTGTTAAAATGAAAGCCGAGTATACTCTGCATGAGCACGACGGGGATTGAATCATCAAGTTCCTGAATAGTACCCGGCAGCGTTATCGCCGCGTCCCCGATGATGAATTTTGGTGGCGCGTGGAGTAGTTCTTGCGCGGCGCGCAGCGTAATGTCGAAATCGGTGTCGTCTGGAAAGAGGTTGCCGAGAATCCAGGTACTGTCATCGGGGTCGGCCATATCGATGCGATCAAGATCGAGACCAATCCGTTCGACAATTTGAGGCATGCCATCAAGAGGCGGGAGAGGGCCGCGTAGCTCGGTGGCGACTGTGACCGGCGCATCGACGGGTCCTCCCCTCTGGCCCGGCTCGTAAACCACACTCCATCGATCGAGGAGCAGATTCAGACCGGCGCTGCAGCCGATATCGATTAAATGAACCTTGTCTGTCTCAAGCTTTCTTGCCACCTCTATCAGCAAAGGGCGCAGACAAGCACACCGGCGAAGAACGGTCTTATTGACGTTGCGCCTAGCGACGACTTCCGAAACTTCAACGCGATGGCTTAGGGCACATTGGCGAAACGCCAAGAAGAAATCGTGATCTGGCGATCAATTCCCGCCAACGCTCGGATGGAAGGGCTCAAGCTCGGGAGCTTCTCCCTTTAGTACCAGCTGATGAACCGCGGCGAGAAGGAGGTAGGGCGGGAACTCTCCCGGCCGCGCGCCAGCGGCAAGCTCCAGCAGCTCCTGGTCAAACTCGATATGCCGCGCAAGGAAACTCCAATGCTCGGACTCGGCAAACTCCTGCTCGGCTGCACGGTGGAAGGTCGCGGCGACCATTTCCAGAGGAACACTCATCGGCGCGCGCCTTCCCGACGTTCCGCGCCTACGTGATTGCTCATCTAGGCAAGAACAGCCATATCACTGTCGTACTGCTCCACCTTCTCGCGCGCCTCGGCATATTTCTCTTCGTAGATGTGCCCATCCGCAATCATGCCATCGAGAAAGCCCAAGGTGATGCTCTGGCCGAGGCGCCAGCTGAGTGCCTTGGCGATGTGATCCGTTAGCATGCCGATCGATAGGAAATTGCCGTGCCCCTTTTGCCACACATCCATCGAGCGCGAGAAAAACGTTGTGTTCAGCGAATACCCGAATTCTCGGGGAGCCAATCGGAAATGAATGCTGACCAGGCACGGCATGTAGTCATCACCGTGGTTGCGCATCACGGCGGCATAATCCTCGTAAGTCGGAAACACGATGGCTGCCTTCTTGCTTTCGGGGATCAGGCTCAACCGTTCGATGACGAAATCGATCAACCGCCCTTCCTTGATGCGCTTCCGGTAGCTCTTGGCGCCGGGGGAGAAACTCTTGACCACGTCGACGTCCTCCATGACCTCCTTCTCGAACATGAAGTCGATCATCGCTTTCAGCTGTTCGCCATCACAATATCGTTCCACTATTGGATCGGGAAAGTTTTGCGTCGCGGATTTTACGCGCAGGTTTGGGAGGGCGAGCCGTTCGCGGCTCTCATCGAAGCTGTTCACCCCAGACGTGACGACGGCCTTGACGAGGCCCATCCACATTTCGCCGATGGTGTCGCCATAGATTGCGTGGCCAAACTGTCGGGAAAACTCACTCGTCATCCTGGGGGTATCCCTTCCTGATGAGCTTGATCACCATAGCGACGGCCTCTACCGGCTTCCGCGCGACAAAAATGCGGTACGGCTTCGATTCTTCTTCAGGAAAGGCCAGCCCGAAGGCCGCCTGCCGATCAATCATGGTCGCTGCTGCGCCGGTCTCCGAGCCACTCCCCTCCAGCACTACAACCGGTCCGCGGCCCTCCCATACCCTGCGGGCCTCTTCATACGCACCACTCGACCCACCGACGACGATGGCACCGTGGCAGCTCAGTCCGTTGATATTGTTCCGCGCATACTGCATTCCGGTCAATACCTTCACAGTGGAGTATTTGTTGCCGTCGGCGAACTCACTTCCCGGCAAAACCCCGACGACTAGCCCTCCGGCTTTGGCGCATCCATGCGCCGATGCCTCCATGACCCCGGTCAGGCCTCCATTGATGACGATGTGCCCTTGGAGGGCGATCTCCTGGCCGACTTCAAAGGCGCGCTTGTAAACAGCGCGATTGATTGTCCCCGATCCAAAAACGCCGATCTGAAAAGGTTTCCTGACTAACGCGATGTTCTTCATGCTTCGCTTAGTGTCATTGCCCTGGGCAAGCCATCCCACAAAGTTTCGGCGGAATCAACCAAGCGCGCATGCGCTCGTCGATGGTCTTGCGCCAACTACACCGACGATTTCGAATCTCGGGGTCCTGCTATTACGGTCATGACGCCGTTTTTGCCAGCGCACCCGCCAGGATGGAGGTCGTCAGGTCATAGCGGATGATGGCAAGGCGGAGCTTGGAGCGGCAGTCCTTGTCATTGAAGCGGAAGTTCTTGACGCGAGCCCGCTCCATCGCCGCGTCGAACCGCTCCGCGATCTTCCCCCCAATTTTGCGAGGGTCATCCCAGGCGCCATAGAATCCATCCACAAAGGTGATCAAACCGGCCGCGAGCAAGTCTTCGAGCACATATGCCTCGGCGCCCTCAATGTTCATGCGAAGGATGGTGATGTCTCGCCTCGGGTCGATGCCCTCGCGGACCAGAAAATCAGACAGGCGAACGGCCGGAACTTCGATCGACTGACTGCCGCGTCGGCGGACCAGGCTGTTGCCGACCCCGCTTGCGCCATTGAGATACAGGGTAGCGAAATGTCCCTGTTCCGGGCCCACGAGCGCGACATTCACGAGGCATAGACCAGCAATGCCTCGGGCTGTTTCACCTGCGCTCTTCAGATAGTCTGGGTGCGCTTCGAAGCCATAGAGACGGAGGTCGCACTGTCCCCCGAACCAATCCGCCACGAGGTGCAGCTGGGCGGCGCTCTTGTGCAGACCCGCGTCCAAGTAAACGACGCGAATGGCGGGTGGAATTGTGTGCTTGAACAGGGCAGCCAAGCCGAGGCGCTGCCGCCGGCGGGCGAGGGCCTGCTGTGCCAAGCGGGCGGCCTTTTGGCGCTTCACAAATCGCGTCAGGCGCGCGAGACCGCTCATGAGGCGCGTACCCAGGGACGGAATCCTTGGCGAAACCGAGTTGATAGGCCCCTCCAAGATTCTGTCAGTTCGATGCAATGGATGGTGGCTATCCGGGGAACTCACTGCGGAATTCTCCCGCCGGAGCCTCCCCAAAACCTCATTCGTTACGCCGCGTTACCTGCCGCACCAGATCATCGGCTCACATGGGTGCTGAGAGCGGACCGAACGGACTCTTCTCGAGCTGACATGCCGCTCTATTGGGCGGGCTTCTTCTCAGGAGGATTGCATTCAGGGGCTGCCTTTTTGGCAGTCTTTGCCTCTGCCCTTGTCGCGTAGGTGGCCGTACCGACCATAACCATTTTCACACCGTCGGGCTTATCTCCCACGACCTTGCATACCTTCTTCGATTGGTCTTGAGCGATGTAGAATGTCCCGCCAGCCAAGCACGCGGTTGAAGCGAATGCGACGAGCAGCGCGGCGACAACATATTTGTACATTCCAGGTTCTCCAACTTCGCAGTTCACGATATCGGTCTACTGCGGCTCATTTAAGCCAACCGACCTCCAGATGCAAGATTGAGCCCGCGGATCGGCACGGGTGTACGTCACATTGAAAAACGTCGGAGGTGTGACAGTCATCCTAGGACAGGAAGACCCCCTTAGGGTCGTTGTCGAATGAGCCCAATTCAGGTAGATCGCAAGCCAGGTCAAAGCCGAAACGGTCCTGTGACGCCCGACAGCACAAATCGCTTCCTAGTCCCGCCGCAGGAGCAGGTGCGGCTGCGTTGACATGGAGTCGCCGGCAGTGAGTACCCCCCACGTCTTCTTTCACATCGGGCTCCATAAGACGGGAACGACTTGGTTGCAACGAGCCTTGTTTCCAGCGCTCTCCGACGTCACAACGAAAAGATCCAGAAGTTTGCCTAAGATCAAGGACGCAATTGCCAATAACGATGCTGTCCTGATCATCTCGCATGAAGGGATGAGCGGCTCCATATCCACACAAAAATCTCCCGGCGACCGGGACAAACGGTTGCGAGAGAACATTGAGAAAATGTCGGCGCTCAACAATTGCAACGGCATAATTATAGGGTTCAGAGAGCAATTGTCCTGGATAAATTCAGCCTATTCAGAGAAGGCGAAGAAGGAACCCGTTCTTCCTGAAAGCTACCTCGAAAGTTTCTCTCCAACCGAGCTGTCGTGGTGCAAGCTTCTAGACGCTGTCGGCGCGGCACGTGCACCCATCTTCTGTTTTCTCTATGAAGAGTTGCTGCATGGCCCGGAGTCCTTGATCTCTGATTTATGCGGGTTTCTGGGGACTCCGGTACCCTCGAACTGGAGCGAGATCTCTGAAAGGCGGGAGAACCGATCGCCGCGGGGCAGTCTCGGTCAGCATGCGTCGCGCGCCTTATTCTCGATTGCCCGCGTCCTGAAAAACGCCCCGCTCATCTCACGCGCGAAACGACCGTTGCGCGGCGTCGGCTCTAGACTTGGGACGCGGCTCGACCGTTATTCTGCGCCCGCTACGGCCATCACGTTCAATGACGAGCTGGCGAAAGAGCTCGAGGCGGACTGGAACACTCTCCTTAGCATTGTCGGGGAGCGTCGAGGTCGGGATTTTTCAGCGCTCGCGTTGAGTTTAGCGGACTCTGGTCGGGTCTAGCGGCGCTGTGCTGCGTCCCGCGTTCTGTTCAGCACCGGAATCGACTCCTTTGACGAACCGGCATTAGCCTGTGCGGCTGTCGGAGGATGAGCGGCGTCTTTCAGCCAGCATGACCAAGGGGGCCGTGCCTGGCCGAGCTTCTAGGGATTGGGGATGCTGATCAGAAGCGTAGGATCACGACGAAATTGAGGTAGGACAGTATCGTCTGGTATGGAACGTGACATAAGACCCATAGGTTGGCGCAGTTTCGGTTGCTGGGTGGTCGAGAGCGAATGCGTAGAACGCGTGTAGGACGGCATTGACGAAGCTCGTCTATATCGGCGGCTATGGCCATAGCGGCAGCACCCTGGTCGAGTACTTGATGACGGCGAGCCCGCAGGTCATCGCGTGCGGCGAAGTGGCAAGCTCGGCGCGCGAAGGCATGATGAAATCGCGATGCACCTGTGGCGAGCTCACCAGGGACTGTCCAATCTGGGGTGCTTTCGTTCAGACATCATTCCCACCGGACGGATGGAGGCACCAGGATCTCACCCTCGCGCTGCTGCAGCATGTGTCCGATGACTACCCTCTTTTGGTCGACTCCTCGAAGACGGCATGGCAGTCGGCTGCCGTACCATTCGGGCTCCGGCGCAGGCTGGGTCACGATTTTGAGCTCGTGCATGTCGCGCGCGATCCGAGGGCCGTTTGCTGGTCGGCCCTCAAGAAGGCCGAGCGCAGAGGTAACGCTCGCTCCAATGGAGCGTTGCTTTGCGCCTTTACCACGGTCGGTTGGTGGATCGCAAACCTCGCTTGCGAGTTTTTCGGATGGATGTATCCAAATCAATATGTGCGCCTCGGTTACGAGGACGTGGTGCGTTCACCCCGCGAGGAAGTGCGCGTCCTACTCGAGACGCTCTTATCAGAGCGTGAGTGCCGGTTCGAGAGCTTGGGCACGGGAACCAATCGACACCAACTCTACGGCAACAGGATGCGGTCCGGGCCGCCGTCGCTCAGCGCGATCAAGGAAGACCAAGCGTGGAAATTGGAGATGCCGGGCACCTATCGCCGCCTAGTCGAAGCTCTGAGCTGGCCGTTGCGAGTAAGGTACGGCTATTCCTAGGCCGCCATTCTGCCGCGGAACCCAACGACGTCCGCAATGTTCTAAGAATCGACGCCCCTGTTGGCCTCGGCTATAGGGGCAAAGCGCCAGCAAGTGCGGCCTCGGGGCTAACCCTTTGTTGGTATTTGCGGCGTTAGCATTCGGCCAGGGCAAGCGTGTGCACCATGGGCTTAGGGCTACGAGATAGGATAGTAAGCTTTGCGCGCGAGCGGGCGCTTGCCACCGACTGCGCCCTCATCGCCGCGGCGATCGCGGTGGCTGTTGCGGCACAGTTCATCGCCCCCTTGTTCAAGAAGCACGACACGCTCTTCGCCACTCTGATGCGCATCTTCAGCTAGCCGCGGCCCGTCGCCGCGGTTGCCAGTTACCACAGGCGCGCGATAATGGCGCAGCAGCACGCGAGCGAAAGCGGTGCGTTCTCTGGTGCACCCTCTCGCCGGGGCCGCGCCAAGCGGTCCGAATCAGACGGTATATGGGCTCTCCGATACCGCGAACCGAAGCGTCAGACGGCTAGCTATTCAAGCTCGCTTCTTTTTGGGGCGGCGATGGCCGAGCGGGATTCCGAGCGCTCGGGCCTTTTGCCTTAGGGAACCCGGGGTACGTTTGAGCGCCCTTGAGATGGTTTTGACACGCGTTTTGTCTCTTGAGTGTTTTCTTAATTCTTTAACGTCGGCGCGCGTCCAAGCACGACGGACCACACGTTTTCTCCTGGCAACAGTTTTGGCCATAACTTTCTCCTCTTTATTGGCAGGCTCTGATAGCACAACTTTTTGGCGTGCGGGTGATTCGGGGGAGGCACACAACGCAATGCAGCCACACTGGAGCATACGTCGCAACGCGCTCACAGGATATTATAAGAAAGACTCGAGTAACGGCGGGGCGCTGCGGACGTAGCCTCTCGTAGCTTTCTACACCCCGCTTTGGACCCCTCCAGTGTGGCCGCCCTCAGCTTTTGGTCTTCATGCTCTCCATAGCCTCGGCCATGAGCCGACCAAGCTCGTGGGCCTGACGTCCGTAAGACTGGAGCTGAGTCTGGGTATATTGGCCCTGAAGGGTCATAACGCCCAGTATGTCTTTGGCGTTGGCGAGTTCTTTGGCCAACGCGAAGCCAGCCTCTGCGTTCTCGTTGGCAAAACGGATCGCCAACGCCTGGACGTCCCTAAACCCAGACGTCATCACGTTCGATGGAGCCGTGGACCACGCTTGCGCTATGGCGTCCATGAATTGAGCGTAAGCCGCACGAACCTGCTCGACATTCTTTTCCGCAAGCTCGCGCAACTGCTTTGGCATCTCGAAGAGTTGGTTTTGGGCCATCAAATTTTCTCCGTCTGGAAATCCCGGGCATTAGGGCGATAATTTAGGCGCTAACCCGCACTCGCCTCATTCAAGACCAACGTTACAGAAGTAATGGGAGTGTTCCTTGATCTCTGTCAAAACCCAGCCTTCCGCGAGGTACGTACTTTGCTCATGGGCAGAGGTTCTCTGTCTCATACTAGCCATCCAGGAGCGAGGATGAGCTAGGAAGACTTCCGCTCGCCGGAAGACCCGACGGCCCGGGATCTTCGCGGCGCACCTTCCCAACATGAGGAACTCCCAAATTGACCGACACGCAGCCGCAAAGCGACAGTGCGAGTCACGCGCGCACGATCCGCATCGCTTCGGCGATCTGGGCCAGTTCCATCTTTCTCAGCCGCATCATGGGCTTGGTGCGTGAGCAGATCATCGGCCGCACGCTGGGTGCGAGTCGCCAAGCCGACCTTTACTTCGCCAGTTTTACGCTGCCGGACTTCTTGAACTACTTGCTGGCCGCTGGAGCTTTGTCGATCGTCTTCATTCCGATCTTCCTTGAGTATCTCGAACGAGGTGACAACGAGCGCGGCTGGCAAGCCTTCAGCGTGATCGCGAATTTTATCCTTGTGGTGGGGTCCGTCGGAATCGCGCTGCTCATGGCTTTTGCGCGACCATTGGCCGGCGTCGTGGCGCCCGGTTTCACCAACTCGGGCGAGGTGGACACGCTGGTGCGTCTGATACGCATTGTTTTGCCGGCACAATTCTTCCTCGTGATTGGAGGACTGCTATCGGCAGCGCTCCAGGCACAGGACCGACACTTCCTTCCGGCAATGGCGCCTCTCGTGTATTCGGCGGGCATCATCGTCGGCGGCTTGGTCGGGACGTACCATGCGGGATTAGGGGCCGACGGATTTGCTTGGGGCGTGTTGGCTGGCTCCATATTGGGACCATTCGGGCTGCCTCTATATGGCTGCCTCAAGACCCACATGCACTGGTACCCAATCCTTTCACTCCGACACCCGGACCTCCGGCGCTACCTCTGGCTGTCACTTCCGATCATGATCGGATTCTCCATCGTGGTGGTTGATGAGTGGATCGTAAAAAACCAAGCTTCATACCTTGCCGCAGGTGCACTGTCGTATCTGCAATACGGAAGGACGCTGATGAAAGTGCCGATAGGAGTATTCGGCATGGCGATCGGAGTAGCAGCCTATCCTACGATAAGTCGGATGATTGCAGCCGGAAACGTTCCGCAAGCGTATAGCGCGCTGTGCCATGCCGTACGACTGATGCTGGTCGCAACATTTGCCGCACAGATATGCCTGACATTGGCCGGCTTTGAGGCGACCTACCTGGTCTGGGAACTCTTGGCCAGCCGATTCAGCGTGGCAGATGCGCACGCCACGGCGACGGTTCTTTTGTATCTATGCCTTGGCCTTAGCGGTTGGGCGGCGCAGACCGTGATCAGTCGTGGCTTCTATGCTCTGGGAAGCATGTGGTTACCAACGACCGTCGGTACGATGGTCACAATTGGCCTGGTGCCTTTGTATGTCCTACTTCGCCAGTCTTGGGGCGCGATCGGCCTGGCGGTCGCCAGCTCGATCTCGATCCTCGTCTACGTTCTTCTGCTTGGTTGGCTGCAGCGGCGCCGCTTCGAGCGTGAGGCGATAGCCAAGGGTACCACGCTTCGGGGCGTGCCCGGCACGCTAGAGGCGGCAGTGCGACTGGCACTGGCGGCGGGCATCGCGATCGGTGTGGGCCTAGAGGTGCGGGTTCTACTACTACAGCTCTTACCGGGCGTGCAGTTCATAGTAATTGTGATGCGCGTCACGACGCTGTGCGTAGTTGGGCTCGGGATTTACATCATGGTGGCTCGACTTTTGGACGTGCGCGAGTTAGCCGAGATAGAAGTTTTGATATGGCGATGCTTGAAATTGCGGCCACGAACTCAACCCCCTGCCCGGGCTCCGTTCTGAGTCAAGTTGCTGACATCACAACCAAGAGCGTACACACAAGAACCTGCGCTTTCCCTATGGTTCCAACCTCCCCCCGCCATTTGGACCCTTAGCCATGACCCCGTTGAAATTCATCGCCATCTTCGGGACCTCCGTCTTCAGGATTTGCTAGTATCCTCAATTTTGCCGCCCTATGTCGGGCAAGGGAATGGGAGAGCGAACATGTTGGAAGAATTCAAGAAATTTGCACTGCGTGGAAACGTCGTCGATCTCGCGGTCGGCGTCATCATCGGCGTGGCGTTCGGAGCCATCGTAACGTCGCTGGTGAGCGACATCATCATGCCAATTATCGGTGCGATCACGGGTGGGCTAGACTTCTCAAATTACTATCTCCCGCTGTCCGAGCAAGTGCAGTCAGGCCTGGCATATGCAGACGCCAAAAAACAAGGTGCCGTGCTCGGCTGGGGTCAATTCCTGACCGTGGCGCTAAATTTTCTCATTGTCGCATGGGTCTTGTTCATGGCGATCAAGGGCATCAACAAATTGAAGAAGGAAGAGCCTCCGGCGCCTGCCCCTGATCCGACACCGGAGGTAAAGCTCCTCACCGAAATCCGGGATTTGTTGAAAACGTAACGGACGCGCGATAAGGAAGCCGCGCATTGGTGGTTCTATGAACTTTAGCTGCTGCGAGTTTGGCTACTTGCCGAATTGGCTGACCGGCCGGAAAATCACAAAGTGGGACAGCAAAAAATTAAAAGAGAAGCTGACGGCGATCGCAAATAGCTTTGCAACTAAAATGGGAACCAACATCGCGGCGATAGCGAGCGTGGCGGAGCCTGCCACAAAACCGGTGACACCGGATGCGATGAAGGCCGCGTACTTACGCAGAGCTAACTTGCGTCCCGACTCTGCAGCAAATGTGGTGAAGCAATTCAAGATATACGATCCCGAGACCGCGACGAGCCACGCTATCAAGTTCGCCAGCAGGAGCGGCAGCCCCATCACCTTCAGGGCGATCCAGAAGACACCTAAATCGGCGAGAGTATTGACTACACCGACGAGGCCAAAGCTGATGGCCTTCATCCGTACCGAGCCCCGTCTCAAAGCGAGCGGCACACCTCGGAAATTCAGAAAACCGGAGGGCATTGTCCAGGGGTTCACGTTAACGCAGTCACATTGTGGAGGAAGCAGCATCCGCGCCGTTGGGAGCTAAACTTGGAACACATTGCCGGTAAGAAGCATCAAACGCAATTAGAAAGGTCTCAGTGATCGAGGGCGACAACACCGACATATTGCGAGAGATCACCTTGCGCCTGGGCATCGTCTTTAAGGCGTCAAGCCGCGCATTGCGCATTGCTGCCCGGCGACGTCGCCGTCGGCGAGAGGCAAAAATCCGAGCGAGCCGTCCTCTTTCTTTCCGAGTATCCCTATGAATGGCTGGAGACCGGTATAACTCCCAGAGCTGTTCTTGGAGTTGAACAGCCCGCAGACATAGGTGACCTCAGGATTCTTTAGGCCAGCGACCATGTTGCCAAATTTCGTCGACGCCGGATCATTTTTCAGAGTGGCGCGCAAATCGTGTTGGATTATGTCTATCTGATTAGGCGTCAGTTGAACGCGCGCCATCTGCTCAGCCATGGCCAGCGGCGGCAAAATCACAGCAAAGACGGCGAGGCCAATTAGTCGTTGCATGATTGTTCTTCCTTTGTCATCGGCGCGAAAGAGGTCGCAATATCCGGGCCCGTTCGAATGTGCCGTCGGACTCCACAAAGGCCATCATAGCTCGCACGAACCCCCCCTCGTCGTGCGTCAAATTGTAGGGATTGACTTCGTTCATAGCTCCCTGTGCTGGGAACAAAAAGGGGGACGTAAGCGATCGCACTGAATGCCAGTGTTGTGGTGCGACCGAGAACATTGGTGTGGCTGTTCGAGAGCGGTGGCGTACCTGCCCCAATGAGGTCATGCGGGTGCAGCGGCGCGACCGAAGACCTGAGACGCATGCGCGCGCTAGGACTTCAAAGCCTCGAATTATATTGCCGGCAAGAAGCAACAAGAACGCAACTAGCAAGGTCTCAAAGCTATATCCGCTTACCGGGGGAACCTACATGCGCATAGTGCACGAGCAGCACAGAAAGGAAAGGACGCTTTCGAGGGTGCTGAAAGAGCTATGAGCGATCTCCCTGTCGCTTCTTTTCGAGGACGGAGAATTAGAAAGTGATGGTTATGCGATTCAAGCTAGTTAGAAGGCTACCCAAAGCGTCCCTGATTGACTGATGGCAATATGGGTGCGCTACACCTTTCGGACAGTTCGGCAGAGGCGGGCCACACGCCCTTCCACGGCGCACGTCTTTTTCCAAGGCAGGAAAGGCCTTCAGGTCGGAGCTCACTCGAGCGCTCTTAGGAAAAGCTCTATGGTCAACAGAAGAGGCCGCTCTGAGCGCAGACGGTCTGCGCGTTGCACGGTTGTCATCCTCTGTGTTGCGTTATCTCTGACCATCGTGTGCGCTTCCGCAGAAGATCCGCAACTCAACTCGCTAGGCAGCGACGACAGGAGAGTGATTGAGCAGCTGAGTCCACCCTGGGGTGCAATCGGACAAATCAACGTGACTGGCTATCGCCGCACGATCCTGTGCACAGGCTCTCTTATCGCGCCAAACGTCGTCATCAGTGCGGCCCATTGCGTTATGGATCCATGGAGCCGCAAGCCTTTTCCCCTCGATCAAATACATTTTTTAGCAGGTGTCAGAGGGTCAAGCTGGCTCGGTCATTCAACCGCCAGGTGCCTTCATTTTCCTCCTGAATACGAGTACCTCGGACCATTTCGAGATGTTCCTCGACGCGCCTTTTTTCGAGACGTAGTGCTAATCGTACTGAAGGATGACCTCAATGACATTGCTCCATTGGAACTCGATCATGCCGAGATCCAGAGCTCCGATGTTTCACTTGTCCACGCAGCTTACCCTGCTGACCGGCGCTACGTGTTGACCGGACACTTTGGGTGCCACCTGCTGGCGCATGATCAAGACTTCTGGTTCACCGATTGCGATGCGCATCCGGCAAGCTCCGGTGGTCCGGTGTTCATTCAAAGGAAGGAAGGTCTTAAACTGGCTGCTATAATGGTGGGGGTGACCGGAACATCTGGTTCAGTCGCTGTTCCAGCTGCGAATTGGATTGACGTTGTCGCAGGGCGCAATTGCCCTTGAGCGTGCCGCGATGCGAAAGATCTTCGCGGGACGATGGCGCTGAAAAACACAGTTAACCAATAAATTAACTATGATATTCATACGGCTAAACACTTTGAGACGGGACCACCCCCTTTGAAGGACTTGAGACGCTATCTTCGCTGACAAGTAACTTCCTGGATGCGTTGACCTTAGAACCGGGCAAGGGTGTGCCCCCGCTTGTGATGTAGCCCATCGCTGCCAGCCGAGCCGAGATGGCGCTGCCGTAAATGATTAGGGTGAACTCCTCCTGATCCAGGCCGCCTTTTTCGGGCTATTTGCGTTCTACGGGGATTACAGACCATGACTGATTGGCCAGATTCAGACGAGCCGCGACCCTCAATTTCTGCCCGACTGATCGATATGAGTTGTTCTGGCCTAAAGGACTTGAGGTCGTGGGATCTCTTCAAATGGATTGTGGTTGCCCTTCTCGCAGCGAACTTCCTCCTCGTGGCGACTCTACAGAGCATTAGGTCTGACATTGCCGAGCTAAAGCAGGACCGCACTGCCCATGATCACGCGATTGGAGATGCCGAATCCGCAATCGGAGAAGCGCGAACCGCAATTGGTAAGGACATCGCGACCGCCAAGGCTGGGCTCGCTCAGGCCATCTCTGAAATGAGGTCTGGCGTAGACGAAGAAGTCACTAAGGGGAATGCCAAGCTAGACGCTTTGATCGAAGCCTCTCGGAGGCCGCTGCCGAATGAAAAACCGCGTCGGTGAGGAAATTGGCTCGTTCCCTTGAGAAAGTCAGTCACCTGAGTGATCTGCGCTACGCGTAACGCGTGATTATCACCCCCAGGCCCTTTCCGCGTCTTGATAGCAGGCATGTGGCGCAACAGCGCGGAGTATCGGATAGTCGGTGTAGCCGTGCTCCGAGCCCCCATACAGAGTTTCCCGATTGATTGGCATCAGCGGCGCGTCGAGGAACAGTCGGATCACCAAGTCCGGATTGGCGATGAAGGGCTTGCCGAAAGCTATGAGATCAGCGCGTCCTTCCGCGATAGCCTTGTTTGCGCGTGGCTTATCAAAACCGTTGTTGGCTATGACGGGCCCGCCGAACAGGCGTCTGAGTTTTATGTAGTCGAAAGGCGGAACAGGGAGGCCGGACGTATCGCCTTCAATAATATGGAGATAGGCGAGGCCCTTTCCCGACAGCTGTTCTGCAACGTAGTTGGATAGGGTTTGCGGATCGCTATCAGCTATGTCGTTCTGAGTGTTCTGCGGCGAAATGCGCACGCCAGTGCGTTCGGCGCCGACGGCGGCAGTAACTGCGTCGATAACTTCCATCAAGAACCGACTGCGATTCTCGATACTGCCACCGTAGCGGTCCGTGCGTCTGTTGGTCTGATCGCGCAGGAATTGATCAATCAAATAGCCATTGGCGGCGTGGACCTCGACGCCGTCGAACCCGGCTGCCAAAGCGTTCCGCGCCGCTTGAGCATATTGCTCGACAATGGCGGGAATCTCGGCCGTTTCAAGTGCACGTGGTGTCGGGATCGGCTCGAAGCCCTTCTCCGTGAAAGCTTGTCCATTGGGCCTGATGGCCGAGGGCGCGACGGGCGCTGCGCCGCCCGGCTGGAAGGAAGGGTGAGAGATGCGTCCGACGTGCCAAAGTTGCAGCACTATGTGGCCACCGGCCACATAGACCGCCTTCGTCACGCATTTCCACCCTTCGATCTGCTCGGCGCTGTGAATTCCGGGCGTCGAGATGTAGCCCTGACCGTCCGGCGAGATCTGAGTTGCTTCCGAAATGATGAGACCGCAGCTAGCACGCTGGGCATAGTAGAGGGCGTTCAATTGGTTCGGCACGTTCCCGGGGCCGGCACGGCTCCGCGTCAAAGGTGCCATGACGACGCGGTTCCTGAGCACTAGTGGTCCAACTTCGACGGGGGTAAAGAGATTGGGGGCCTTACTGGTCTCGTGTTCTTGCATTGTGGGCAATTCTCCGAACCTGATCACGCACGCAGAATAATATTATCAAAGGGGACAAGGAGACGCACAATGTCCGCAAGCAATTCCTGCGAGGCTGGGTCAAAAAAAACAAAGTTCAACGCAAACACGATGACGCAAGCTACCCAAGCGGCAGCGGTGAAACAAGAGAAACGGCCAGACATTGCTTGTCTCAATTGCGAGGCCCCCCAGATGCATCCAAACCGATATAACGGCTCGCGCCCCGCTTGGTGCGATGCTGGCGCTACTTTGACATGCCCATCCCGCAAGGAGGGCTAGTCTTCTCTGGCAATCGTCACGATTCTCTTCGCGTGTGTGTGCGTATGGACGACGTCCCGGCTAAATGGTTCGAGTTTGCGCGAGCGGTTCGATGCAGACTGCCAGCACAGTCACCTGATACGTCGCAAATTGGGGTCGCCACTAGTTTTCGGCCCAGCCCATGCTGAGTAGCGTATCCGCCGTTTTCTGTTGCTCAGGCGTGAGGCCCTTGTAGAGAGCCTGGGCGGCTGGCTCCAACGCTTTTAGGGCCTCGAGACGTGCTTGCATAAAGGTGATGCGAGCTTGCATACGGTCGACAGCGGAGCCCGACTGCAGGGCGGCGTGTTTCACCTGGCGCGCTTTCTCCATGCCTTGCTCGTTCGCCCGGCTCGCATCTTCATAGGCTTTCCAGACTGCGGCTTCGTCGTCGGTAATCCCGAGGGCGGTCTTTACATATGCGAGCCGTCCCTCAACCATGGCTTTCTGGTTCCATGTACCCCTGAGGCAGCCCATCATCCTATGCCGACTCATGCTGTCATCCATCGCCTGCCCACCTGTCTCGGCTAGCACCGGTGCAGCCAACACCAGAAGACCCAGAACGAACAACCATCTTCCCAACGACATTGCGCCATCCTCCATTGTTTGCAAATCTCGACGTGGGCTCAGTCGCACCGGCTGCGCGTTTGAGTGTGAGATTTTGCGGGCGCCCTTTGCCTAACCGAGGTGCAGTGCACTTATAACTGTCCAAGCTTGGCCGAACTGAGTTGCGGACAAGAGAAAGGGATCGAGTTCCGCTTGATTGCCCAAATGCGGCATTGGCTTAGCAAACTCACTTAAGCAGGCTGGGGCGCCTGAGAGCCTCCTCGGTGTTTCATTGAGGTAGCCAGCGAGGCGTCGGTAGAGAATGACCAGGATAGTTTCCAAAGGCAAGACGCGCGCGCAAGGGGTTCTCTTGATTGCCTCGCTGCTCGGAGCTTGTTTCGTATCTTTTGAAGCTTCTGCGCAATCGAGCGATCCTACGGGATGTGCGGAGGCACCCACCCTATCTCTTGTCGTCAACGTCAAAGAGAAGAGTGCAAGGGGAGACGGCCAGACCGACGATACGGCCGCAATTCAGACCGCGATTGACGAAGTTGCGAGGACTGGAGGTACGGTCCTTGTGCCCGATGGCACATATATGGTCAACGCCGTGGGTCGCCATCACCTCACTCTCAAAAGTGATGTGATGCTCAAACTGTCGCGTGATGCGATCCTTAAGGCGATACCCAACAACTCGGATAAATATTCCATTCTCTCTATCGTGGGCGTGTCAAATGTAACGGTGCTCGGGGGGACGCTCGAAGGTGAGCGCGAAGAGCACATGGGAACCTCAGGAGAAGGGGGCATGGGAGTTCGCATCGCTCGCGGCGCCGAGCACGTGACCATTAGCGGCGTGACCTCCCGGGACATGTGGGGTGACGGCTTTTATGTGAAGGGGGCTACGGATGCGAAGTTTTGCTCGGTCACTGCCGACAACAACCGGCGTCAGGGATTGTCAATCATTGAAGTAGACGGACTGGTAGTGCAGAACTCAACATTTAAGAATACCCACGGGACTTGCCCGAGCAATGGCATTGATCTTGAGCCGGATAACGCAGCGCAAAAGATAACGAACGTTCGGATACAAAACTCGCAGTTTCTTGATAACGCGGGGGCTGGGATTCAGATTGCCGGGAAAAAGAGCGTCATTTCAAATATCGAGATAACGCGCAATGTGTTCAGGGGCAATCGTCCCATCGTCGTCAAGGGTGCTTGCGGAAAACGGTACACCACATACCTCTCGGAGCCATCTGGCGGCCTCTATTCCTTAGCAGGCTCCACCGAGGTTTCCGTCCACCACAACAACTGTCGGCATGGTCGCATATAGCAACGATTTTTGTGGCACTTGCCACAGTTGGCAAACTTTCGCGAAACCGATAGCCATCTGCAAGCGGTCATGGACATATTGTAGCGTACGTCCTTACAAGTTACGGAATCCAGCCCGCTAAGTTTGTTTGGTCGATCAGCCAGTACAGGCAACTGCCCGATGAAAAAGCCAGGCGAGCATCGAGAGAGCGCGCTTCGTGCACCTTCGGCCCCCTATTGACCGGGTGAGGATCAATCGAGCTCGCAGTCCTTGGCAAATTTGGCGAGCTCTTCCGCCCGGCCCTGTTCGGGCAGCGTCGTGACCGTCCGGCCTGTCGTGACTGTCACCGGTCCTTTCTGATTGAGCACAGCAATGACTGGCTTCACCAGGAACTCCCTGGCCTCAGCGAAGATGAAACCGCTCATCTCGTCGGTGGTAGTGGTGCCATCGACCGAGGCTTTGGCGCTACCACCCTCGAGTGCGATCTTTACTGGCCGCCCTACCTTGGCGCCCTCGATATCCACATAGACCGTCATCTCGGCGGTCTTGTCGGCGTTGCTGCAACTGAGGAGGAATACGAAATCTTCTGTCGTCTCAGTCGAGCCAAGCACGAGAGAGGGACCGTCCTCGTTGGCGCTATAACCCCAGCCATAACCCTGGAAAGCTTCGGCGGCGAAGGTGGGCCGCGCGGCGGCGAGCAGCACCGTGATCGCAGCGATCAATACGCCGAAGCCCATGGGTGATCTCGATCTAGTGGTCATGATATTCGAATTCCGTTGGTGGGATGGCCTCCTCTACACGCAGTAATGTCAGAACGGCCGCGCTGGCCCGAGCGACGCCGCGAACAGGAGCGTTCCAAACAGGAGGATAAGGGTTGCGCCGCCGATGGCGCAGGCGGTCCACACCCCATTGGCCCAGGCACTGCTTGTACCGCCGAGTTTGAGCGCGAGCTCGCGTGAGCCAAGGGCGAGCGTGGCAAGCGCCGCGACGGTGATCGCCGTGCCGAGCGCCATGGCAAACGTTGCCGCCACACCCGCCCAGAACAGCCCTTGCGTCACAGCGAAAACGAGTACGAGGATCGCCCCTGTACACGGCCGGATACCGACGGAGAACACAACTGCCGCGATTTTGCGCCAGGTCATAGGTCCGGCCAGCGCCCGCGCATCGACGACATGATCGCAGACCCCGCCGTCCGCGTGGTGGTGATGGGCGTGGTGGTCATGTACATGGTCATGATCGTCGTGTTCATACGCATGATGGGCATGTTGACCATGGTGATGATGCTCATGCCCGGCATGCGCATCATCAACCTTCGGCGCGCGCGGAACACGCCACCGGCGCCAGAGGCTGGCAAGCTGGGTGGTGAGCAGCCACAGGCCGACCAGCGCGATCAAGGCGTAGCTCACGCTTTCCAGCTGGTTCGACCAGGCATTGATCTCGAGCCCTGTCGCATGGAGCGCGAGCACGAGCACACCCACAAGCAGCACTGCGGTCATCGCCTGCATCGCGGCGGCGATGAAGGAGATGATTACCCCGCGCCGCACGGTCTCCTCATTGGCGACAACATAAGATGAGATGATCGTCTTGCCGTGGCCGGGGCCGAGGGCATGGATAACACCGTAGATGAAGCTGAGCGCGGCGAGCGTCACCGCGCCGGCGAACGCATTCTCGGTCTTGAGGCTCTTCACGCCGTCGGCGAGCTGACGCTGCATCGTCTGTTGCGTGTCGACCACCCAGCTGAACAGCGCGCCGAGCGGTCCGGGTGCATGAATAGGGGCGGCGGTCGGAGGAGCAAAGGGCGACGGAGCCCCGGCTTGCGCATTGCCGCCAAAGGCGCTCACGGGCGCCTGCGCGTGGCCTGGCGCGACGCGAAAAAGCAACACGGCAGCAAGCAAGATCGCGCACGCAGACGTCCAAGCCGCTCGTCTCAGTGCGTGGCACATTTGACTATCGCCGTCTGGGCGAATTGAGAACCGAAATTGCTGTTCGGGCCGAGCTGGCTGAAAAAGGCCTCGCTCATGGCCTTGGCGTCCTCTTCGGTCTCGGGATCCGGCTGCTCGATCTTCGCGCTACAGCCGGGACCAGGACTGCCAGCGATCTTCACTGGATCCTCCTTAGCGAAGCCGAAGGCCACAAAGAAGGTGGGGTCGTACACGTCGACGATGACGTCCTTATCCTTCGGGTCGACTGGATTCGCTAGCGGCAGGGTGAAATGGAGGGTGAGCACGCTCTTGTCATAGTCGAGCCAATAGTTCTCGGGTGGCTTGAGCGGCAAATTGTCATCGGATTTGTCAAAGTGCACGAAGGTGAAATAGTCGAATTCGTGGAGCGATTTGACATTGACCTCGGCAAGCGGCTGCAACTCCTCCTTGGAGAATACACCGTCGCCATTGGTGTCGAGTCCCTGCACGGCCATGGCGGTATAGAACTCATCGAACGTCCAGGCCTGACGGATGCCGGTGATCCGATGATCCGGGCCGAAAACGATCTCCGAGCGGACCGTTGCCCAGACATGAGGGTGTGCCGCTGCGGGCGATGCGCAAGGGAGTACGATGGCCGCGAGAAGTCCGAAAAATTGACGATGAGCTCCCAGAGCAGTCCCCCGGGTTAGGTCCGCATATTGGTTGAAAAATGGGCGCAAACTGAGCGGTATGCCCAGAAAATTCCATTACCATCTGGGGCATTTCGCCGCGATCGATACCGCCGGTCCGATATGTTATAGCCTCTCTAAGCGGTATGTTATATCGTTGTAAGATGACCATCGAACATCAACATGCTCGTCCTAAGCAGCTATCTCGGAATCAAACCGAGGTCCTTTCCTGTCTACGCGCGGCAAGAGAACCGCTCAGCGCCTACGCGATCCTTGACCGGGTACGGCCTTCAGGAATTGCCCATCCTCCCACCGTATATCGCGCTCTTAGCGAATTGATGCAGTTGGGAAAGGTGCACCGGCTGCAATCGCGTTCCGCGTTCGTCGCTTGCGACCACGGGGGATGCGACGGCAAGTTTGCCTTCGCGATATGCCGCGAGTGCCAGAAAGTCCTCGAAATTCCTCTGAGCAATGAGGATCATGCCGCTCTTGCGGCGCTCTCACCGAAGGACGTTTCGGTCGAATATGTGACCCTCGAATTATCCGGACTGTGTCGACGCTGCCGCTCGGCAGCAAGAACATCGGAGGAAGCTGGTGGGGCTATGGCGTAACGGAACACCTCGGCGGACTGCGTAACGCACCTGGACCAAGGCAAATGCACGAATGGGCCAGTCGAGGCGTCAGTCGCCAGAGTGCCAATATGGCGCTCGGTGATCGGAAGGTCGATTTGTCTGACCCAGGCCTCCGATTCACGCCTTCGCTCATACGCAATTCAGTATTGGCGCGTCTCAGCATGATCCTGGTCATCGCGCTCTTGCTCTGGGCATCGGTTCTATGGGCGCTGTCATGACGCTGGCAAGGACCGTGGCCATCACCCTTCAGGATGTGACACTTGGGTACGACCGCCACCCAGCCATCCATCACGTCACGGGTAAAGTGACAAAAGGCGAGTTGCTGGCTCTGGTGGGACCGAACGGCGCGGGGAAGTCGACGCTGCTCAAGGGCATCATGGGCGAGCTAAAGCCTCTTGCGGGAAGCGTCGACCTGCGCGGCGTAACCAAGCATCAAATCGCATACCTGCCTCAGCAGATCGAAATCGATCGAAGCTTCCCGATCTCGGTTTTCGATTGCGTAGCCATGGGGTTCTGGCGCGAGATTGGCCCGTTCCGCGGGCTTGGCGTAGAGCCAAGAGGCGCTGTCCTTAATGCACTTGCTAGCCTCGGACTGGAGGACTTCGCCCATCGGCCAATCGGTTCGCTGTCGGGAGGCCAGTTCCAGAGAATGCTGTTTGCGCGCCTACTCCTGCAAGACGCTTCCCTGATACTGCTTGATGAGCCGTTCCGCGCGATCGATGAAAAGACCATTACCGATTTGATCACGCTTATCGAGCGCTGGCACGAGCAAGGGCGCACCGTGATCGCCGCGCTCCACGACTTCCAACAAGTCCGTACACACTTCCCATCAACTCTTATTCTAGCCCGCGAGGTCGTGGCCTGGGGCGATACCAAGAAGGTGCTGACGCGAGAGAACCTCTCCAAGTCGCGACAGCTCACTGAGGCTTGGGATGAGCAGGCGACCATCTGCGATCGGGACGAGAAAGAGCGAGAGACTGTATGATCCATCACCTGATCGATCCTTTCGTCGAATTTGCCTTCATGCGCCGCGCGCTTGTAGGCTGTCTTGCGCTCTCGCTTGGCGCTCCGCCAATTGGCGTGTTCTTAGTGCTACGACGCATGAGCCTCATGGGCGATGCCATGAGCCATGCGATCCTGCCTGGCGCCGCTATCGGCTTTTTGATCGCCGGCCTTTCACTGTTCGCCATGTCCCTTGGTGGGTTCATCGCCGGGATTACGATAGCGTTCTTGGCAGGCCTCGTCTCGCGCTCAACGCTGCTGAGGGAGGATGCGAGCCTAGCCGCTTTCTACCTGGTTTCGCTTGCGCTCGGCGTGCTGATCGTCTCGATCAAGGGAAGCAGCGTTGATCTGCTCCACGTCCTTTTCGGAACCGTCCTCGCCCTCGACGACGCCGCGCTTATCCTCATTGCGGCGCTCGCGACCCTCTCCATGGTCGGGCTTGCGGTTATCTATCGCCCGCTTGTCGTCGAATGCTTCGACCCTCAATTCCTACGCTCCGTCAGCGACTCAAGCTCGCCCACCCATTTGCTCTTCCTCGGTCTTGTGGTGCTGAATTTGATCGGCGGCTTTCAAGCGTTAGGTACGCTGATGGCCGTCGGGATCATGCTGCTGCCGGCCATCAGCGCAAGATTCTGGGCGCAAGATGTTTCCGGCATGATCCTCGTCTCAGTCATCTTGGCCCTCGTCGCAAGCATTGTTGGTTTGCTTGCGTCCTATTATGTGAACGTGCCTTCAGGGCCGGCCATCATCCTCACCTCCGGCGTAGGTTACCTGCTGTCAATGATACTGGGCAGAAGAGGTGGCATCGTCTGGCAGCTTCTGCCGCGCCCACATCTCGAAGCGTAACGGGAGAAAGAGATCGTCATGAACAGACATGTATTTATTGCGCTTGCGGGTTTGGTCTTGGCTTGGTTCGGCTTTGCCTCGGACGCCAACGCTGACAACAAACTGAGGGTCACGGCCTCCTTCAGCATCCTTGGCGATATGGTGAAGCAAGTCGGTGGCGACCGTGTCGATGTGATCACTTTCGTCGGCCCGAACGGTGATGCACATGTGTACGAGCCAACGCCGGGGGACATCCAGGCGCTCGCTGCTTCGAAGATCCTTTTCATTAATGGTCTTGGACTGGAAGGTTGGATGACAAGGCTTGAGAAATCGTCCGGATTTAAAGGTACGGTGGTCACGGCTACAGCGGGGGTTGTACCCCGCCAGATGATTGAAGTCGAAAAGAAGGTCACCGATCCGCACGCCTGGCAAAGTCTCGCGAACGGGAAAATCTATGTTGCCAATATTCGCGATGCGCTAATCGCTGCCGATCCTGAGGGCGAGGCAAGGTACGAATTGAATGCCGCAAAATTCCTCGACGCCATCACACAGATGGACACGCACGTGAAGGATGCGGTCGCCAAACTCGCGCCCGACCGCCGCAAGATCATCACCACCCATGACGCCTTCGGCTATTTTGGTTCGGCCTATGGAATGCAGTTCATTGCGCCTGAAGGGGTGAGTACCGAAAGCGAGGCGTCCGCTAAGGACGTCGCCAAGATCATCCGCCAAATCAAGGCCGAAAGAATCCCGGCCGTGTTCTTAGAAAACGTAACCGACTCGCGTCTACTCGACGAGATCGCCAAGGAAACGGGCGCCAAGGTTGGCGGCACGCTCTACTCCGATGCGTTGTCCGATCCGTCTGGTCCAGCCGGCACCTATCTCGACATGTTCCGTCACAATGTCGAAACGCTATCCGCCGCATTGTCGTCGTAGCCCTACGAGCTGCAGTGCCCAGCCCTGAAATTGCGACATTACGGGATGCGTGATCGGCTACACCTCGATCTCGATGTCGGTTCCGTGACCCGCACGTTGTAACGCGCAACGCCTTTGGCGGCTGGCGAGGCAAGAAAGACCGCGGTCTCAGCGAGATCTTCGCGTTTGGTCCAACGCCTCAGATCTTTCGTCTCATCGCGGCAAGATTTGACGCCGTTTCTACGAGACTTGGCGCGACGATACCATGAGCGCAGCCGGTTGAGATTGTGACCGTCAAGCTCCGGTTGAATCTTGTGCACGAGCAGATTTGGATTCGTCCAGACCTCAGGGGGTAGTGCCGACGCGCAAAGGCGTCCACTACCGCGCGCTCACGCCTTAGAACCTCAGGGTCGCGCCTATCACCGGTCCGTATATAACGTTGTCGAATGTGAATTTGGATGTGCCTGAGCCCTGCGAAAAGTCCGCCGACAAGGCGCGAAATCCAACGTAGCCGTCGACCGGGATGCCGTGGGTCACACCGAGTAGCCAGTTGTAGGTGCCAATTGCCTCCCATGAGAATTGGCTACCGGCGCCGAAGCCGCCAACGTCGCCGCGGAGCACGATCTCCTGGCCAGGCGCCAGCTGCTGTCGCACACGGGCGCCGATGAACGGATCGACCCAATCGACGGAGCCGGATTTCGCTATCGCGCGATTTCCACGTATGCTGAGACCGAGCGGGCCGTTAAGCGTCACGGTGCCCGTCACATCAGCAGAGATATCTACGTCTTGGTGCCAATAGCGTGCACCTGCAAGAAGGTCGAAAGCTGTGGAACCAGCTGAACCTTGGCTGCCGTTGGACCAGATTTGATAAGCACTCCCCGCTTCGACGATCGCTAATTGGTAGTCAGCGGTGACGTGGCCTCCAAATGTCGCGGTGGCTCGCCTACCGCTGACCGATCCACTGAAGCCTCCCCCGCCATTGACCTGCGCATAGACAACGTCGTTGAAAAAGCTCAGTGGGCCGCGGCGGGCTTCCGCATAGCTCATCCAGACCGGCACGATAGTCGGCCAGTCGAGGTGGTCGATAATCTGCGTGGGGTCGACCGCTACATTTAAAGGTCGCCCCTTGACCACCATGTTCCCCGATATCCAGGGTAGCCAGCCGTAGGGCGTAAAGCTGAACTGCCATTGGCTGGGTAGTGGCGCAGGTTCGGCCCACTGTTGACCAGGCGGTGGACCCAGGTCCGCGCTCTTCGCGGGACCCAGCGCTAGAAGCAAGCTACAAAGAGCAACGGCCCCACTAACGAAAGAGACACTGCCGAAGGACCACAAGATACCACCTCTCTGTCCAACGGCGCTTGGCGCATGTTGACGCCTTAAATGCTGGACTTTGCCTCAAACAAATCAAACCAGTGGATGAGGTTACAACATGAGGCAGTCAAAGCTGATGCCCTTTTGCAACAGAGCCAAATTTTCTGAATTCTCGTGCCCCCATTAAACGGGTGAATTCCGGATTTTTATAGCCCGCCCGTGTCCGGGCGGCACAACTCTCGTGCCGCTTCCGAAGGGAGAACCTTCACGCTGCCAATAGACGTTCGACCTGAGCAGCAGAAAAATGTTTACCGTTGCTGGGGACGTGGTCCATTGCCGTTAGCCAGGGCGCAATGGCGCGAAGTGATAGTCATGTCACTGGCAGTCCTGTCAGCTTTTCGAGTTCCGACTGGGTGTGGGGTGGCGCCGCACAAGTCGGGATTATTACTTCCTGAGCCCACTTGGTTCGAGTCTGAACTCAGGCTCCTGCGCCTGATTTCTTGCGGCGTCGGCCTGCTCCCGCTGCTTTCGTCGCCCTCCCTTTTGGCCGCTTCAATTGCGTGAGTATGTCCTGCAGGATCTCGATCACGTCCGACCGGTCCTGCTTTGTCAGGTCGACCAAAACGTGCAGACCGTCGCGCTCCTCCAGCACGACCCTTCCTTCCTTGACGAGGTCGTCATAGGTGCCGACGAGCTTGTAGCCCGAAATCGGCTTCGCAAATCCCTTCACCGTGATCGGAGGTTGTTCCTCAGTCATCACTAGACCGTGCACCAGGGCATTCGTTTCGTGGGACAGCAAGATGCTGCCCGGCTCGGTGGCGGACTGGAGCCGCGCCGCTAAATTCACCTCATTGCCGATAATCGTGTAATCCATTCGGTCCCGGCTGCCGAAATTCCCCACCGTACAGAACCCGGTAGTTATCCCCATGCGTATTCGGAAAGGTCGCAACAGTCCCCGGTTTCGCCATTCCTGCTCCAGCTCGCGCATGCGGCGCTGCATGGCTATCGCCATCATCACGCAAGCCTTGGCGTCCTCCGCGACACCCTTGGATTCAGGATCACCGAAGAACAAAAGCATTGCATCACCGATAAACTTGTCGATTGTCGCGCCGTATTGAAGCGCGATGACGGACATCTCGGTTAGGTAATGATTGAGAACATTCGTCAGCTCCTCGGATTCCAGATTGTCTGTAGTTTCGGTGAAGCCCGCGATATCCGAGAAACAGATCGTAAGCTTCTTCCTTTTTGCGGAGATCTCAACTTTCTGATCACCTCTAAAAATGGACTTATAAATCTGTGGCGAGAGATACTTCGACAGCTTGGAGGACAGATTTTCGAGTATCTCGTTCTTTTCCGTAACGAGCTTGTTTGCCGCTTCCGTTCTGTCCTTCTCGGTTTGCAATTGGGTCAGGCGAACACGGTCCAGGTCGCGCAGGCGCTTCTTCTCGATGGAGGAAGTCGCGCGCGCGCGAAGTAGCGTGGGATTAAAGGGCTTGGGCAGGTAATCCTCCGCCCCTGCCTCGATGCACTTGACGGCGTTTTCGATCTGATCGGCACCGGAGATTACGATGACCGGCAACCCGCCGAGTTGGGGGTTGTTTTTGACAGCCGCGAGGACCTCCATGCCATTCATTTCAGGCATCTCCATGTCCAGCAGGATCAAGTCGAAGAACTCCTTGAGCACAAGCTCGAGCGCCTCGCGGCCATTTTTGGCCTCCTTGATGTTGTGGAAGCCGAGGTCGTTCAGCGCTCGAATCAGTGTGAGCCGCATGGTGCGGCTGTCATCCACCACCAGCACAGAGGCCCGCTGCAACGGGACAGATGGCACGGAGAGCTCCTCAACAAGTTCTGCGAGATTCGGGTCCTCTGGGCTCATGAAGTTCATCGGCTTGATAGGAGCCGGGAATGAAGGTGGCTCAGGTCGTTGCGGTTCAATGGGGCCATGGGCTGCCCTATCCCCTTCAGGCTGCGGGCCCCGCTTTCGTGCGCGCCGCTCACGACTGGGCCGTGCCACCAGGGAGATGACGCGGGCGGTCTTGGCTAGTAGGAGTTCCTCGCTGAAGGGCTTGGTGAGGTAGTCGCGAACACCCAGGCGAGCCACGGTCGCGATGTTTTCCGCGCCCGATTCGGCGGTGAGCATGATCACGGGCGTCCGCCTCAGTTCGGCATCCTCCCGCAGCCGTTGAAGCATAGTGACACCGTCCATCACGGGCATGTTGTAGTCGAGGAAGATCAGGTCAGGCTTTTCCCGTGCGGCCACTGCCAGACCTTCCTCCCCATTGGCGGCCTCGCATAATTCGCACGCGTAGGGGCGAAACATCCGGGCCAGAAGCACCCGCACGGTCTTGCTGTCGTCCACACTCAGAATTTTCGGGCTCATCTCGACTTAAAGGTGAACTGCAACGCAACTGTGAGCAAATGTCCCTCGCAAGTCCAGTCGCTCCGGCAAGTCTTGGCGCCCGGAGCGGTCTCGAGTTCCAGCCGGCGGTCACGCGAGATCGTGGGGGCGCTCAAAATGCTGGAGTAACCCGCGGCGCCCAGGCCCGCAGCGACGCGCCCGGCGAGCATGTTGCAAAGCTCGCCGGTCATGTCTGCGGCTTCGCCTTCGTCGACATCGCTTCGCTCCAGCAGCCGGGCGGTCACCTTGGCGGCGAAGGCTTCAGGCAGCTGGAGGTGCACATAGCCGCAAATCCGCCCTCCGGTAAGCCTCACCGAGCCGACCAGGCATGGTTGGGTCTGGGCGGCGATGCGCCTATCAACCCGTGCTGAGGCAGTCGCGGAAAGCTTGAACTGGGTGGCGAACACCTCGGTGATGGCGCGAGCGGCGACCGGGCCCAGATCGGGGGTTGGCTCTCCATGGGTCATTTGCGGAGCGGATGGTCTGGGCGAGAGCCTGGAGAATGGCTCGCGGCATCCGCGGAAGGGCTACCACCTCCTCCGCAGCTCCCAGCCTAATCGCCGCCTGTGGCATGCCGAAAACCACACAACTTTCCTCGTCTTCGGCGAGGGTGCGCGCCCCAGCTGAGCGCAGCAACCAAAGACCGCGAGCGCCATCGACCCCCATCCCTGTGAGCAGGGCGGCTACTGCTTGGTCTCCGGCGTGCTCTGCAGCAGAGCGGAACAAAATGTCGACGGAGGGGCGGCAGTGGTGAACGGGCGGAGACTGGGTCAACCGGACGCGGTAGCCACACGATGCTGTCGCCAGCGCGAGATGAAAATCGCCTGGCGCCACCAGGCACAAGCCAGTTCGCAACTCCTCGCCATCCACGGCCTCACTAACCTTGAACGGGCACAAGTTCATCTAGGTGATCCGCTAAGATGCGGGAAAAATTCGCCGGGATATGCTGCACCACCACGATTGGCGGCAAGCCATCGGGCAGGCGTGGCAGCAGGAAGCGCAATGCCTCGACGCCACCCGTGGAGGCTCCAATCAGGATGACCCGTCGGGACGAGAACTCGCCCGGACGGATCGGCGGTGCGACGGGTACGGCCGCCTCGGCGGCCGCCTTGGGGCGCCGAGATGGCCGGCGAGAGCGCGCCGCCGCCTTCACGTGATAAGCCAGCTGGTGCGCAAGCTGCCCGAGGGTCCCGCTGCCATCGGGCTTGGCCAAAACGTCCAAAGCGCCGGCCTCCAGTGCCTCGAGCGCCTTGGCAGACCCGGACGGAGTCAACGAACTCACAACGACGACCGGCACCGGATAATGTTCCTGCAAAATTTTAAGGAAGGTGAGCCCGTCCATGCGCGGCATCTCCAAGTCGAGCGTGATCACGTCCGGCTGGAGTGCGAGGATCTCGTCTCGCGCCACATAAGGGTCGCTGGCGGCGCCGACAACCTCGATCTCGGGATCACGAGCGAGCGCGTCGCTGATGGCGCGGCGCGCGAGGGCGGAGTCGTCCACGACCAGCACACGGATTTTGCGCGCAACGGTTTTCATCTTCCGTGGATGTCGCGGGCGTTCATGGCCGTTGGTAGATACCCTGCCTAATCGGTTGCAGATTGTGGCGGATACCGAGCAGGCTCTCCGAATGTCCGACGACCAGGTAACCGCCCGGAGACAGGTGCCGGAGGAGCCGCTGCACAGCGGTCGCACGGGAGGGGAGATCGAAATAGATCATCACATTGCGGCAGAAGATCACGTGCTGTTTCGGAAACACGGGATACTCGGCCTGGAAGAGATTGATCCGCTCAAAGCGCACGCGCTTCTGGAGCTCCGGCTTGACCCGGCAGGTCCCGGCTCGGGCGCCGATCCCTTTTTGAAAATAACGCCTCAACAGTTCCGGCGGCACCGGTTGAATGGCATCCATCTGGTAAATGCCCTGTTGAGCCTCGGTGAGCATGCGCCTGGAGATATCCGAGGCGGTGATCTGCCAGTCGAGGGAGGGATGAGCGCGTAACTGTTCCGCGACCACGATGGCCATCGTATACGGCTCTTCGCCGGACGAAGCGGCCGCGGACCACAGCCGCAGCGGTGACCGCGAGGCGACCAGCCCAGGGATCAACGCAGGCAGAACCCGGTTGGCGAGAAAGGAAAAGTGATCGGGCTCGCGGAAGAATTTCGTGTGGTTGGTGGAGATCAGATCCACCAGTTCCTCGATCTCCTCCGAGCCCTCGGGGGACTGGAGGACGGCGCAGTAGTCGTCGTACGACTCCAAACCCAGAACGCGGAGGCGTTTCTGCAGCCGGTTCGCCAGCAGCGCCTGCTTGTCAGCGCCCAGTCGGATGCGGCTGTGCTCGTAAACCAGGTCGATGAGAATCCGGTACGCCTTGCCGGAAAAAGACATTGTCACAAAAATCGTCCATTCAGTTGTCGCGTGCCCGGAGAGCTGGACTCAGAAGTTTCGGAAGTTGTCATCGTCCGATTCAGCCATCGCCGCCGGATCACCCGGCATTGGGATGGCGCGGCGGCCGGTGCCGGTGACGGCGGGAGTCATCTTCGGCAGGAGACGCGTGGAGGAGACCGGAGTCCGGACTGACGGCTACCGACTCGCCGCCGACGAGCTGGCGAAGTTTCACCACCTGATCCTTCAGTGTCTCCGCCTGCGCATCGAGTTCCTCCGCGGCGCTGGCGCTCTCCTCCGCGCTGGCGGAATTGCTTTGGGAGACCTTGTCCATTTGGGCAATGGCGATGTTGATCTGTTCGATACCCTGGGCCTGCTCGCGGGCCGCAGTAGCGATTTCAGCGACCAGCGAGTCGGTGGAAGTCACCTTCTCGGCGATCTGCGTGAGCGATTCCTCGACTTTGGCGGTGCACTGGGAACCTTTTCGGCTGTTGGCAATCGCCACCTCGATCTTGTCCGCGGTTTCCTTCGCGGCGGCCGCACTGCGCTGGGCCAGCGAGCGAACCTCGTCGGCAACCACCGCGAAGCCCGCGCCGGCCTCGCCCGCCCGCGCCGCCTCCACCGCAGCATTCAGGGCGAGGATGTTGGTCTGGAAGGCGATCTCGTCAATGTTCTTGACGATCTTGGCGACCTCCGCGCTGGAAGTGTCGATCGCCGCCATCGCATGGGTCATCTCGGACATCGTTCTGGAACCGGTCTCAGCCACGGATGCGGGCCTCAGAAGCCAAGCCCTTTGGCCTTTTCGGCGTTGTCAGCGGTCGCGCGGATCATGCTGGACATCTCCTCCAGCGAAGTGCTGGTTTCCTCCACGGAGGACGCTTGTTCGCTGGCCCCGGAAGAAAGGGTCTGGCTCGCCATCGATACCTGCCGCGCGGCGGAGGCCGTCTGGACGGCGCCCCGGTCGAGGTTGACCGTGATGTTGCTGAGGGCACGGTTGGTCGAGCGGATGATCATCCATGCCAGCAGGGCACCTAGAAGGAAGGCGAGGCCGAGGGCAACGCCGATCAGGCGGATGCTGAAAAGCGCGGATGCCTTGCCGGCGTCGGCGTAGCCTTGGCCGAGCTTCTTGTTGTAATCAACGTCGGCATCGATCGCCTTGAGATATCTTTCATAGTCGGGGATGACGACCTCTTGCTGCAATTTCCGAGCCTCTTCGACCTTGTTCTCTTTGAGCAATTCCAGAGCGCGGCTGCGGGATGCGGTCATAACATCGCGCGCGCGCTTGGTTTCCTCAAAGAGCCGGCGATCTTCGTCATCGGAGATCAGGCCTTCGTAATTCTTGAGCAACTCGTCCACTGCGCGCCCTGTTGGCAGCGATTTGCTGCTCGAGTTCCGTGTTTCGCTCGGCCGATCCGCTCCGTCGATCTGCAACAGGGAAATTGTTGTCCCGCGACACGCTGGCGACCTCCCTCAGCAGTCAGCACGCTGGGGAGGGTGTTGTCCGCCAATATCAGCGATGTTCTGCGCGAGGCCTGTCAATCGCCATAGGGCGAATACCCCGAGCGCGACCGTGATCAACAGCATGGTGGTGAAGCCGGCGATGATCCGGCGCGAGATGGTCCAGGTGTTCATGTTCATGTACTCGGGTTGGGTTGATGGATTCGGTTTTGGGCATCGGACGCAACGAGAGAGAGCCTTCCTCGAGAAAGATCTTTTCGAGATCGAGCAGGGTCTTAACGCCGCCCTGGATGGTGGCCATGCCCAGGATGTATTGCGTGTCAGGCGAACCGCCGAAATCCGGCGTCGCCTCGATTTCGGCTCGCAGTCAATTGCACCACTTCCTCCACGGCGTCCACGATGGCGCCCATCAGGGTGTTGCCGCCGGAGGGCGCCGCGACCTGGACGACGATGATGCAAGCCCGTTCGCCGTAGCTCGTCGTGGCGAGCTGGAACTTGGCCCGCAGGTCAAAAACGGCGATGACCTTGCCGCGGAGATTGATGACGCCTTTGATATGCGCCGGCATCCGGGGCACCGGCGTGATCGGACATAGGCGAATAATCTCCCGAACGCTGAGCACCGGCAGCCCGTAGGACTCCCCGCCCAGAGTAAACGTCAAGTAGCGCCCCGGCTTGGCCGCGGGCTGGTCTGGGAGGATGGTTTCGGGTTCATAAGATTGCAGTGGAGGCCGGGGGCGGCGTCGCCGGGGGTTCGTAGGGCATTTTGACCAGCGTGTCGACGTCCAGGATCAGCCCAACCCGGCCATCGCCCAGCACTGCGCCGCCGGCCAGCAGGTTCTGCTGTTCGGAAAATCCCGCCAAGGCTTTTGATGACGACCTCCTGCTTGCCGATGAGTTCATCCACGAGCAAGCCGCGGGCGGCGTCGCCAGATTCGACCACGACGATGATGCCGTCCTCGGGTCTACCACCCTGGAAGTCGTCCCGAGGTAGCGGCCCAAGCGCAGTAGCGGCGTCAAGCGCCCGCGCACGCTGACCACTTCGCCGTGTTCATGGACGGTGGACACCATGCCGGGCCGAGGGCGGAAGGACTCGCGGACCGACAGCGTGGGGATGATGTAGCGATCGTCGCCCACCCCGACCAGCATCCCATCGATGATGGCGAGGGTCAGCGGCAGGACGATGGTGAATGTGGTGCCCTGGCCGGGTCGAGATTGGATTTCGATCTTACCCCGCAGCTTCTCGATGTTACGTCGCACGACGTCCATGCCGACGCCGCGCCCGGAGACATCCGTGACCTTTTCGGCGGTGGAAAATCCCGGCACGAAAATCAGCGAGAAGATCTCCGCCTCGGTCAGGTTCGCGTTCGCCTTCACCAACCCGCGTTCCGCGGCCTTGGCGAGGATGCGCTCGCGGTCGAGGCCTTTGCCGTCATCCTGGATCGGGATGACGATGCCGCCGCGCTGATGGGAGGCGGCGAGGCGAATGGTGCCAAGGTCCGGTTTTCCTTCGCGACCCGGTCGGCGGGATCTCGATGCCGTGGTCGACCGCGTTGCGGATCATGTGGACGAGCGGATCGCCCAACTTCTCCATGATGTTACGATCCAGTTCGGTCTCCTCGCCTTCCAGGACAAGCTGCACCTGCTTCCGCTGTTGCGCGGCGAGATCGCGCACCAGGCGGGTCATCTTGTGAAACATCGCGCGAATCGGGACCATGCGCAGTGACATGGCGGTGCGTTGCAGTTCCGTGGTGATCCGGCCGAGCTGGCGCAGGCAGCGCACCAGTTGGAGGCTGTGATCTGCTGCACATCGGGGTCTTGGACCACCATGGACTGGGCGATGACCAGTTCACCAACCATGTCCACCAGGCTGTCCAGCTTCGGGGTATCGAGTTTTACGAAACCACTTGACGGGCTGGGCGTGGCCGACTCCACCGTTGGAGCAGATGAGGCTCCGGCGGCCTCGGATGCCTCTGCAGGACCGGCTACGCCCGCGGGCGCGGCTGCCGGCGGCGCTTCACCGCGAAGGGCGGACTGCACACGCCCAATAATCCGCAGCGTGGGAACGAGGATCGGAGCGCCAGGGTTTGCGCCCTGGAGTTGCCCGCCAATTTCGTGCGTGAAGTGTTTCAGTGTATCGGCACCGGCGAGAATCAGGTCGATGATTTCCGAGGTGATGCGCAGCTCCGAGCGCCGCACCGCGTCGAGGAGCGACTCCAAGTCATGCGCGAGGTCGCGCAGCGCTTCCAGATGTAGGAAGCCGGCGCCGCCCTTGAAGGTGTGAAAGGCGCGAAAAATCGAATTGATCGTGACCGCATCGGCGGGATTGTCCTCCAACACGAGCACGCCCTGCTCGATGTTATGAAGCAGTTCCACGGACTCGCCGTGAAATTCGCGCAGGAACTCGAGGTCCTCCGCAAGGTTGAGGCGGATAGATGGCTCCTCCTCGCCTGAAGGCGCCGACGTTGCGGCGCTCTTGGCTCCTTCCGTTCTGGTGACCGCCCGGTGATTCCCACCCCACCCCTCAGGCCAGGCAGGCATGGGCGTTCCCCCTTCCGAGGCCAGCAAAACCGAACTCATCCATGCGTGCCACCCGTTTAGGTTGCGAATGGACTCTTCGGTGAATTTGCCGGGCCCGTCCAATATCTGGTCCAACCACACGCGCGCGACCTTCAGGCCGGCGGTCACGGAGGCCGGGGCATCCCGGTCTGCGAGTTCCTCCAGATCCATGACGAATTTATTGATGGGCAGAAGTCCGGCGTCCTGGTCGGGGGCTACGAATGCCAGCTCCTCGCCCAGTTGGCCGATGATCTCAGCCGCCTTGGACAAGTTGAGAATGGTGGATTTGTCGGGGTTATCCGACAGCACAATGGATTGAATTGAAAATGACCGGCCAAGTCAATCTCGGTTCCACTGTCTCACCGCGCCGAGAGAGCCTCTTGCTACTGCACGTGATGCCTCGATTGCTTCAGAACAGTTACCGGTCGCCCGCCCTTACCAGCTGCCAATTGGGACCCGGCTGAGGAGGAATGGTTCTCCCCCCTGTTCAAAAACATCCCGAAAAAAGGGTTTCGTTAAACGGTGCGTGGCACGTTGCAGTGAGACCACAACACGAGGGAACCCATGAGCAAAGAGCACGTCTTGGATAAAATTCGCAAGCTGTTGGCCATGGCAGACAAAAACTCCGGTGCGACCGAGAACGAGATGATGATTGCGATGGCCATGGCTCAAGCTCTAATGCTTCGGCATCACCTCTCACAAAATATTGTGCAAAGTTTTCGGCGCACCATGCGCCACTGTTGAGATAACTTGCGGAATTGTGGGCCGCCGCGCCGACGGCGGACCTATCGATCTCACCCAACTGATCTCCTAGCGGGTAAATAAGCCAAAGCCCCCGATTAAATCGCTAGAACCCCCTCCAGCCGGCCAAGAGCGGCGTGAGGTTTCAACGCGAGAGCTGAAGCTCCTCTGGATGCCTTGGTGAGCAATTCTACCAGTGCCGCCTCGATCGAGCAGGTTGAAAAAGAGTTGGGCAAGCCACTCTCGCTCTTTATTTTCTTATCAACGATGCGGACGCTGAGGCACCCCCACGAGAGCGAGCGTCCCCAAGCTATGGTCGGGGCATCCATTTGTCCGGGGAACGCTCCGCTCCTACTCGCAGCCGTCGGTGTCGTAGGAGTTGTAGTTGCAGGGAGTCCAGTAAGGATCGCCGACTTGGCCTCGATGGTCAAATACGCGACCGCCTGCAAGGTGGCTCGATCCTCGGCCGCTAAATCGGTTACCGCCTGCGCCGAGATCACCGCCGTGGAGACCGCGTCGCAAAGCACCATCGTGGGAGCCAGCTCCGTTAAAGCCCCCGCCGTGGCCGCCTCCAAACCCGCCGCCCCCACGAGCCAACGCTTCATGGTTGGGGAGCGTCAGAGCGCCGGCAAGCAGCACAACGATGGTGATCGCCAGTTTCTTCCTATGACATTCCTCTCCTGTTGCAACGCCGAGTTCTGCTCGACTCCTCTGCGGTCTCTCCCGCCCGCCATTTTCCCAATCTCCGCTGTTCATCATGTTCATCTCCTTCTCGGTTGGTGTCATGCTCTGACGCCCCGATCACCGAGGAGACTCGCTTGGAAAGGGCTTTATTCCCCGCACGCGATCAACAGCCCGGTCACTTCGCCGTGTTCTGCACCGCTGTTCTGGACCGTTCTTCTGACCGATTGGGAGGCTCCCAGCTTGCTCACCGAGTTGGCCCGTGAATAGAGCAATCGCCTTTATCTGCGCGAGCGTAGCGGACGATAAAAAAATTACGGCTTTGCGGGAATAAATCGCCTCTAGCTCCGGTCTCCTCTTCGTGACGCTTGATCGCGGGTGAAGGAGATGACGATGCGTGAAGAGATCAATATCGCAGCTGGATCCTCGAAATCCGAGGTCGACGATGCCGGGCTAAGCCGCAGGGGTGCACTTAAATGCATGGTCTGGGCCGGGACCGGCCTCTTGTGGACGCTTTCAGGTGGCGTGCCGA
>CAWJXT010000003.1:0-38811 GCA_963846875.1 uncultured Alphaproteobacteria bacterium | reverse complement strand
AAGCGGGGCGTACGGGCGCGCGGTCGATCTTCGTTTTGGTCCGGAGGGGCCGCCATGGCAGCACCCAAGGTTCCTCAGCTGACGACGGATTGCGTGATCTTCGATCCGGCCGGGTGCGTGCTGCTCGTCCGCCGCAAGCACGAGCCGTTTGCCGGGAGCCACGCGCTGCCTGGCGGGTTCGTCGAGATGGGCGAGACCGTGGAAGGTGCCTGCCGGCGCGAAGTGCGCGAAGAGACCGGCATCGAAGTGGACGATCTCTGTCTGGTCGGCGTCTACTCGGACCCCAAGCGCGATCCGCGCGGTCACATGGTCAGTGTCACCTACGCGACGGTCTTACCAAGCACGGTCTCGCCGCGGGCGGGGTCGGATGCGGCGAGCGCCGAATGGGTCAAGGACTGGCGCCGCGTCGCCCTGGCCTTCGATCACGCCCAAATCCTGGCGGATGCCGAGGCGATGCTCAAGCAGCGGCGTCCAGGTTAGGCGCCCCGCGGCGAAGGCGCGCGGAGAGGCGCCGAACCAGCGGCGAGCCGCTGGGCTGAAGGCGCTGAGCTCTGAATAGCCCACGCTCGGTGGACGGCAGGACGGCGTGGAGCTGGCGCTCGAAACACTCATCGCCATTGCCGAGCGCGAAGGCCGCGATTTTCTTGCTATCTCTTAACCATGGCGCTGGTTCACGCACCCGAGGAAGGCGTACTGAAACCCTCCCACCTAGGCTAGGCGCGCGCGGGCGGATGCCCTATCTAAGCATTCCCATGATCGGAGTGCTCCTGGATGAATGACGGGCCCGGGGTCCGAGGCTCGGCGCCGCCAGAGCCACGGCCGGCTGAGGATGGCGGGCGCAGCGGGAAGATCGGCGTACTCCTGGTCAATCTCGGCACGCCCGACGACACCTCCTATTGGCCGATGCGGCGCTACCTCAAGGAGTTTCTCTCCGACCGCCGCGTGATCGAGACCAACCGCCTCTTGTGGTGGCTTATTCTGAACGGAGTTGTGCTGACCGTCAGGCCCTCCCGCAGCGGCCGCAAGTATCGATCGATTTGGAACGAGGAGCTGAATGAGTTCCCCCTCCGCACCATCACGCGGGCGCAGAGCGCCAAGGTCGCCGACGCATTGGCCTCCCGTGCTGAGATCGTCGTCGACTGGGCAATGCGCTACGGTAATCCGAGCATCGTCTCGCGCGTCGAGGCACTCGCTGGCCGCGGGTGCGACCGGCTGCTTATTTTCCCGCTATATCCGCAATATTCGGCGGCATCGACAGCGGCCGTCAACGACAAAGCTTTCGACGCCTTGAAGGCCTTGCGCTATCAGCCCGCGCTGCGCACCGTTCCGTCCTATCCCAAAAACCCGGTCTATATCGAGGCGCTCGCGGGCTCCATCAGATCCCATCTCGCTGGTCTCGATTGGCAGCCGGAGGTGGTGCTCGCCTCCTTCCATGGGATGCCCAAGGCCTATATCGACAAGGGAGATCCGTATCAGCGTCAATGCGCGGCGACCACCGCGCGGTTGGCCGAGGCGCTGCGGCCGGATGGGGTGGAGCTTCGCATGACCTTTCAGTCGCGTTTTGGCCGAGCTGAATGGCTGCAACCCTATACCGACAAGACCGTCGAGGCACTCGCGAAGGAGGGCGTGAAGGGGCTAGCCATCGTCACACCAGGCTTTGTCGCCGACTGCCTGGAGACCCTAGAGGAGATTGCGGCCGAGAATGGCGAGATCTTCAAAGAGCATGGCGGCGAGAAGTTCAGCTTCATCCCCTGCCTCAACGATTCCGACAGCGGCATTCATGTGCTCGTGCATCTGATCCAGCGCGAGCTTGAGGGCTGGCTGTAACGCGCTATGATTGCCGCCGCTGGGGGCGGGCGATCATGCGGGGTTCAAGCTGCTGTTGGGCCAGGCTTATTGACGGCGTCCAGTCGCTCGCGCCGGCGCTCGTGGTGCTCAGCATCGTGCGCGGCACCTTTAGCCAGAACGTCTCAGTTGCCACGGGAGAGTGGGCGGGTGCTATCGACCGCAAGCTCGCTTAGGCGCACCAAGAAGTCATGCTAGGGGGGGTAAGACGTCAGCCTCTCCCTCTCGCCATCCCCCAAGGCAATGCACCGCGCAACGATCGTCCTCATCTCCTGTTGCCTCTCCTTGCTCGCATCGGCGCTGGGGGGCTCCGCCGCCGAGAACGCGGCCCCCGCCGGCGCCGAGGCGCCGTTGGCGTATGTCACCGTCGTCGGCGCGCCGGGGGATGGCGAGCAAGCGCTGGCCGCCGCGCTTGTCAAGCGGCTGCTCGCGGCCGGCGTGAAGCCCGCAACGACGTTGCAAACCAATGTGTATGACGTCCAGGCCACGGTGCGTTTGGCGCCAGCGCCGGGGGGAAAGCAAAGCGTGCATATCGTTTGGGTCATCTTCAGTCCCGATGGAGATGAACTCGGCGTCGTGTCGCAGACAAAAGAAGTCCGCAAGGGCTCCCTCGACTTCGAAATGGGGCATCGCCGCCGATGCCGCCGCGGGCGCCGCGGTCGATGAGATCTTGAAGCTGCTGCCGCATTAGGGGCACCAACGTTCGAACTAGTGTACTTAATATAATCGGCGCCGATGTATCCTCATCAGCCCGATAGGCCACGGCTAGACGCCTTCCTCCTGAACCTCGACATACACTTGCCTGAGACCAACGCTGCCCAGCCGGTCGGCAACCATCGGATTCGTTGCGAACCGACACAATCCGGAGAGCGAGATCGTCGTCAGGTACCACTTCCTGTAGACATACCGGCTTCCTCCGTGGCGTCTATACTACTTTGAGTTCGGGAGTCACTTCGGCTTGAACCAGGCCGCGACGGCGTTTCGACTGCCCTGCTCGAGGGTGAGGTGAAGTTTGGTGCGGCGCAGCAGGAAGTCCTCCGCCGTCATGGCGTCCTCCGCCTCGACCGCATGCTCAAGCTCGGCATGCGTCACGCCGGGAGCTATAGTCTCGGCTAGTGCCGGGTCCCGCGCAATCCGGTCATAGAGCGTCTCGATCTGGTCGCCATAGGTGAAGGCCCAGCGGTGACAGACGGTGTTCGGCACTGAGGCGGGTCCGCGCTCGGCGCGGGCGGTAAGCGCCTCGCGGCTGAGTGTGCCGCCATGGAGCGGCACATCCTTGGTCCAGGAGGGTCCTATGGGGGCGCCAAGGCCGCCAAGAGCGTCGAGCACCTCTTCGGCGAAGGCACGGTGGGTAGTGAGCTTGCCGCCATAGAGGGTGATCATGCCGCCCATGCCGTTGGGAACTTGCGCGAGGGCCGGCCTGCGGCTGACGCGGGAGGGTGCTGCCGCATCGTCGTCTGCGAGGGCCCGGACGCCCGACCAGGTGAAGACAACGTCCGCGGCGGTCGCCGGTCCGCCTGGACCAGCGAAGGTGCGGTTATAGGCATCGAGGAGGTAGATCCGTTCCGCTTCGGAGCAGACGGCAGTGCCTGGATCGCCCGCATGGGGGACATCGGTGGTGCCGACGATGAGAAAGCGTTGGTCGAGCCATGGCAGGACAAAGATCACGCGGTCCTCGGAGTCTTGCAGTGTGTAGGCGTCGGCTTGAGCCGGCGCGGGGTTGGGAAGCACGATATGGCTGCCACGCACGAGGCGTAAGTGCCGCGATGGCGGATGGGAGGCGGCGAGCGCATCTACAGAGGCGACCCAGGGGCCGCTGGCATTGACCAGATAGCGCGCCTCTACGCGGCGGTTGGCGCCTTGCTCGTCGAGCTCAACCCCATAGCCATTGGCGAGCGGCTCGATGGCGACTACGCTGCGGCGGTTCCTGATGTCGGCGCCGCGGGCGCGCGCGTCGAACAACACGGCAAGCGTGAGCCGCGCATCGTCGGCCTGGCAATCGTGGTAGTGGAGGATCGAGCCGAGGCCCTCCTGGCGGAGCCGCGGGAGCATGGCGATCTCGCTTGGCCCGAGCCTGCCGCTCGGCGGCAGGCCATGACCGAAGGACAAGAGGTCGTAGAGCTTCAGCCCCGCTTCCACCTTGAGGCCCGAGCGCTTCTGCGAACGATAGAGCGGTACGAGAAAGCGGAGCGGTGCTACGAGATGGGGCGCGGTCTTGAGCAGTTGGCCGCGCTCGATCAGCGACTCGCGCACGAGCTTGAGCTCTAGCTGCTCCAGATAGCGCAAGCCACCGTGGATGAGTTTGGACGAGGCGGAGGAGGTGGCCGACGCGTAGTCGCCCTTCTCCGCGAGCATGACCTTGAGGCCCCGGCCGGCGGCGTCGCGGGCGACCGCGGCGCCGTGGATGCCGCCGCCGACGACGAGCACATCGAAGCTTTGCGTTGACGCCAACGTTGTCTCTAGGCGACGCCGGCGCGCAGCAGATCGTGGATGTGGAGGATGCCCACGGGTCGGCCGTCCTCGACGACGAAGAGGGCGGTGATGCTCGAGGCGTTGATTAGCTCGAGCGCCGCGCTGGCGAGGAGCTCCGGGCTGGCTGTCTTGGGTCCGGGCGTCATGATGTCTCCGGAGCGCAAGGACAGCAGGTCGTCGCCCATGTGCCGGCGCAAGTCGCCGTCTGTGATGATCCCAGCGAGCCTGCCCTCGTCATCGACCACTCCGAGGCAGCCCAGCGCCTTCTCGGTCATGACGACGATGGCTTCGGCCATGACCATTTCGGGCGTCACGAGCGGCAGGCGATCACCCTTATGCATCAGATCGCCCACGAATTTGAGGTGCGCGCCGAGCTGGCCGCCCGGATGCAGCGCCTTGAAGTCGCGCGCGGTGAAACCTTTGCTCTCCAGCAGAGCAATGGCGAGGCAATCGCCGAGCGCGAGCTGCATCACCGTGCTCGTCGTCGGCGCCAGGCCGTGCGGGCAGGCTTCCTTGGTCTGGGGCAACGCCAGCACCACTTCGGCGGCGCCGGCCAGTGTGGAGTTCGCGTTCGAGGTCACCGCGATCATGGGCACGGCGAAGCGGCGCGAATATGAGACGATATTGCCGAGCTCGACAGTCTCGCCCGACCAGGAGAAGGCGAGGATGACGTCCTGCGGCGTGATCATGCCCAGATCGCCGTGGCTCGCCTCGCTAGGATGCACGAAATAGGCAGGCGTTCCGGTGGAGGAAAGTGTGGCCGCGACCTTCAGCCCGACATGGCCACTCTTGCCCATGCCGGTGACGATCACCCGGCCACGGCAGGCGCGGATGGCGGCCACGGCCACGGCGAAGCTCTCGGCCAGCTCCCCGCGCAATGCCGCCTCAAGCGCACCCAAGCCCTCGGACTCGAGCTGCACTGTGCGCGTCGCCGACGCCACTGCCTCGCTCGCGTTGCGCTCCAGGTAACGATCCCGCTTCAGGCCGACCGGCATGAAAGTGCTCCCCCTAGCTTGGCTGGCTCTGCTTTAGCACAAAAACAACGCGTGGAAGGTCGCGAACTTGAGCCGTTTCGGAACGGGGCTAAACGCCTCGTTAACTCTATTCCTCCTAGGCTTGTGGGATCAACGGTCCGCTGGGCCGCGGGCCCTTTTTTACATGGGCGCCCGCGTCTTTGCATGGGCGCCCGCGTCCCCGACGCCTATCGAGGTTCGTCCTTGCAGCGGGCGCTCCCGCTATAGCCCTGTCTATGGCCGCGAGCGCTTCCGCTTGGGTGCAAAATGCCGGAGACCAGGCCCTCAGAGGCAGCATCGCCTCGACTGAGACTGGCGACGGGGGCTGCAAGGAGCAGCGGCTGCCACGACACCCGCATCAACGGATGGGTGTCACGTTCCCAGCCAAGACCGGTTTGGGCGCCCCCGACAGTTCCCCCGCTCCGCCTCCGCGACGAGCCGGAGGGCCCGCTACCCACCCAACCGCTGGGCGGGATCGGCGATCGACCTCCCACAGACCCGCGCGAAGCACCGGACCTCGACGTGACAGAGGAGCCCAGTCCGATCGGAGAGGGCGAGGGCCTCGAAGAAGTGCTCGGCCTTGCGGCCCCCGATACGGAAGAGGAGGAGCCGGCGCAGATCCACAGCGCGCTTGCGCCCGAGCCGCACGACCTCGAGCCGTACCTGCCGATCGGCGTCCGGCTCGGAACCTTCTTGCTATACCCGAGGCACGATCTTGACCAACAATGTGCTCGACACCCGCTTCGACACCCAGTCCGATGTCGGCGCGCCCAGGCTTCGCGTCGACGCGGCAAGCGACTTCGACGAGGATAAGGTTCGGCTGGGGCTGAAGCTTAGACGCTGATGGGGAACCTGGGAGTGGGAGCTCAGATCAGCTTCTTGATCTCGGCGGTCAAAGATTCGCCAAGGTCCGGGCGCTCGAGCGCATATGCGATATTGGCGGTGAGGAAACCCAGCTTCGAGCCACAGTCGAAGCTGCGCCCCTCATATTTCAGCGCATGGAAGGGTTGCAGCTGCATGAGCTTCTGCATGGCGTCGGTGAGCTGGACCTCGCCGCCGGCTCCGGCTTCCTGCGCCGACAGGAGGTCGAAGATCTCCGGCTGCAGGATGTAGCGGCCGAGTATGGTGAGGTCGGAAGGTGCAGTTCCCGGCTTCGGTTTCTCGACCATGCCGTCAATTGGGAAGACGCGTCCATCGCCTTTGCCGATGCTCACCACGCCGTAGTTCTTGAGTTCCGCCTCCGGCACGGGCTCGACGGCGAGGATGTTGCCGCCGTGCCGCGCATAGACGTCGAGCATCTGGGCAAGGCAGCCCTTGCCCTTGTTCTGCACAAGCACGTCGGGGAGTAGCAGCGCAAACGGCTCATCGCCCACGAGTTCGCGCGCGCACCACACCGCATGGCCCAGGCCGAGCGGCTCCTGCTGGCGGGTGAAGCTCGTCTGGCCGGGGCCGGGCAGGCCGCGTTCGAGCTGATCGATTTCGGCCCGCTTGCCGCGGGCGGCGAGGGTCTGCTCAAGCTCGATCTGCTTGTCGAAATGATCCTCGATCACCCCCTTGTTGCGGCCGGTGACGAAGATGAGGTGCTCGATCCCGGCGGCCATCGCCTCGTCGACCACATGCTGGATCAGCGGCCGGTCGACCACCGTCAGCATCTCCTTGGGCATCGCTTTGGTAGCGGGCAGGAACCGGGTGCCAAGACCGGCCACCGGGAACACCGCCTTGCGGACAGGAGCGGCCATACAAGCCCTCGTTAATCGTAACGGAACGCGTAGGTGGGATTCGTGGATTCGTAGTCAGGAGTCCCTAACTTGTTTCCGATAACACGCGGCGAATTGCAACAGCCGCATGCGGAAGGTCGATCCATGAGCGTCTTTGGTCACGAGTGGGGCCTGCTATATCGGCAGTCACATGGTACTCGAGTTGCTCGACGCGGGCGAAGAGGTGCTCGTGCTGGACAACCTCTCCACCGGCTTCCAATGGGTCGTGCCGGATGGTGCGCCGCTGATCGTTGGCGATGTGGGCGATCAGGCGCTCGTGCGGCGATTGCTGAAATGCAACGCCATTGACGCCATCATCCATTTCGCCGGCTCGATCGTCGTGCCTGACTCGGTCGCCGATCCGCTCGGCTACTACCTCAACAACGCCTGTAAGTCTTGCGCGCTCCTTGCCTGCGCGGTGGAAGCCGAGGTCCTGCATTTCATCTTCTTTTCGACCGCGGCGGTGTACGGCATGCCGCACCAAAATTCCGTGGCGGAGGATGCGCGCCTTGAGCCTATCTAGCCTTACGGTAGTTCGAGGCTGATGACCGAGACTATGCTGCGCGATACGGCGTATGCGCACGCGCTGCGCTATGTCGCGCTATGCTACTTCAACGTCGCTGGCGCCGATCCCGACCGCCGGAGTGGACGATCCGCGCCGCGCGCAACCCATCTCATCAAGGTCGCGGTTGGGCGAGCGTTCCCATCTCGAGGTTTGACACTGATTACCCGGCGCCCGACGGTACCTGTATCCGCGACTACATCCATGTAAGCGACCTCGTGCGCGCGCATCTTGCGGCGCTCGACTATTTGCTATGGCCGCGGCTTTCCATGTTGGATGTCATCAACTCGGTGAAGTCCGCGGCGAATAGGGATTTTGCCGTGCGCATGAGCCCGCGCCTCGACGACCTGGACACCATCGTCGCCCATGCGCTCGCCTGGGAGCGGCGCCTGATGGAAGACCGGCGCCTGGCTGCTTCCTAGGTCGAGGCCCGCGCCAGCGGACTGCTTTTGCCTTTTCAGCGCCGCATCTGCTCCCCACAATCACGCTCGGTCGACGAATCGTGGCACGTTAAGGAGGGCGTATGCGCATCGCACGGTCGCGCGGCATTACGGCAATGGTCGGGATGGCGGCGGCGCTGCTTCTGCCGTTCGCGGCCGCTCCGGCGCCGGTCGCCGAAGCGCAGACGGGCGACGAGGTCGGCGCTTATAGGCGTGCCGTCGAGGCGCGCTTCTCCGCGTGGCTCACGGCGCTTTGGCCCGACGCGCAAGCGGCTGGTGTATCGCGGGCGACCTTCGACGCCAATCTCAAGGGGCTCAAGTTCAACTGGTCTTTGCCCCATCTCGTGCTGCCCGATCCGGCAGCCCCCGGCGGCCCGCCGCTGCCGCCAGCCTTGAAGGAGGCCGCGCAGCCGCAGCATCAACCGGAGTTCGACGTGCCGGAAGGTTACTTCAAGGATGGCACGCTGATGGGTCTTGCCTCCCAAGGGCGCGCCAAGACCGCCGAATGGCGCCCGCAGCTCGCCGAGATCGAGATGCGCTATGGGGTGCCCGCGAGCATCGTCGTCGCCATCTGGGGGCGGGAGACGGGCTTCGGCAAGATCGATGCGCCCTATGACGCGCTCGCGGCTATCGCCACGCAAGGCTTCATGGGTCGCAGGCCCGAGGAGTTCCGCAAGCAGCTGATCGTGGCGCTGAAAATTCTTAGTGAGGGCCATGCGACGCGGGCGCAGATGAAAAGCTCATGGGCCGGCGCCATGGGCTACACCCAGTTCATGCCCACGGATTTCGAGAACTATGCCGTGGATTTCGACGGCGACGGCAAGCGCGACATCTGGGGCTCGATCGCCGACTCGCTCGCCTCAACCGGTAATTCCCTGCACGCCCAAGGCTGGGACGGCACGAAGCCCTGGGGCTATGAGGTGCGCCTGCCGAAGGGTTTCGATTGCACCCTGCAAGGACCCGACCAGGCGCGGCCGGTGGCGGAATGGGTGAAACTTGGTGTGGCGCCCGTCAGCGCGGAGGCCGGTGGATTTCCGCAAGCGGCGCTCGCCGAGCCTACCTTCCTCGTGCTGCCTGCCGGGCTCAAAGGCCCTGCTTTCCTCGCGACCAACAATTTCGCGGTGTTGAAGCTCTACAACAACTCTGACGTCTACGCGATCTTCGTGGGGCACGTTGCCGACATGATCGCGACCAATGTACCGGTGAAGTTCGCGGGCACCTGGCAGCCGGTCGAGCGCTTCACGCAGGACCGCATGCAGCGCTTCCAGGAGGCCCTGGTGGCGCGGGGCTATGATGTGGGCAACGTGGATGGGCTCGCCGGCTTCAAGACGCGCCAGGCCATCGGGCTCACCGAGAGGAAGCTCGGTCTGCCGCTCACCTGTTATCCCAATAGCGCGGTCATCGATGCCGTGCTCAAGGCGGCGGGCGCGGCGGCGCAGTAGTCCGCGCTTGCGGCCGCGGCGGGCTAGGTTTTGCCCGGCCGGCTTGCTAAGTTGCGCCCATGCGAATCATCCCTGCCACCAACTTATTGGCTTTGCTTGCGTTTCTGGCGGTCGCGCCGATCGTCGGCTTTTCGTCGAGCGCTGCGGCGGCGCAAAGCTTCGGCCAGTGGGTCGAAAGCTTCTGGCCCGCGGCGAAGGCCGCCGGCATTACGCGGGCGACTTATGACCGGGCGTTTGCTGGTCTCACTCCCGACCCGGAAGTGATCGAGCAGGCCAACTTTCAGCCCGAATATGTGAAGCCCATTGGGGAGTATATGGACCGGGTCGTCTCCGACAAACGCATCGAGATGGGCAAGCAGAAGCTCGAAGAGAACAAGGCGCTGCTCGACGCCATCGAGAAGCGCTACGGTGTCGACCGGCATATCGTCGTGGCCATTTGGGGGGTGGAGTCGAACTACGGCACGCAGCCTGGCGACAAGAACGTCATCCGCTCGCTGGCTACGCTGATTTATTCCGGGACCAAGGCCAAATTCGCCAAGCCGCAACTCATCGCGGCGTTGAAGATCTTGCAGCATGGCGACATTACCCTTGATCGGATGAATGGCTCCTGGGCCGGCGCCATGGGACACACGCAATTCATTCCCACCACCTATCAAAGCTTCGCCGTCGACTATGACGGGGACGGCAAGCGTGACATCTGGGGCGACGTGCCCGACGCGCTCGCATCGACCGCGAGCTATCTCAAGGTCTCGAATTGGCGCCCAGGGGAGAGCTGGGGCTATGAGGTCGAGGTCCCGAAGGGCTTCGGCGTCAGCGAGAAAACCGTCAAGACCCTCGGTGACTGGCAAAAGCTCGGCATCGTGCGGGTGGGCGGTGCCGCCTATCCCAGGCTTTCCGACAAGGCCACTCTATTTGCTCCGGCGGGGGCGAGCGGCCCCGTCTTCCTCGTGCTCAGCAATTTTCGCTCGATCCTCCATTACAACACGGCCACTTCCTATGCGCTTGCCGTCGGGCATCTTTCCGATCGCCTCCGAGGGGCTGGACCCATTGCGCATCCCTGGCCGACCGACGAGAACCATCTCGCGCTCGATCAGCGCATGGAGCTGCAACGGTTGCTCGTGGGCAAAGGCCTGCTCACCGGCGATGCCGACGGTGTCATCGGGCCGGCAACGCTGGAGGCGGTCAAAGCCTATCAGCGGGCCAAGGGCCTACCGGTCGACGGCTTTCCAAGCCTCACGATTTTGCAGCTTTTGCGAAAAGAAGGGTAGGCTGTATAGTCAGGGTCGTTATCCGATCGCGATGCTCTTCGCGACACCGATGCCACGACCGGCTAATCGCCGATCTAATCGGACACGAATAATGAAAAGGAGGCCTAGCCCTTCGGCCGCGAACGACTGCAAGGTCCCAAAGCAGGGAAAATTGGGGGAGGGCCTTCAAAAGGCCCGGAAGATCATGTCTCGTAACGCGTCTCGTCTTCATCGGCGCTCGCATGCGCTTTGCTCGCACCTTTCGATGTTCACCCTAGCCGCCGTCATCCTCTCGCTCGTGCTCACAGGTCTTGCGCCCACGCCGACCGCGGCGCAGAGCACCAACGAGTTCCAACGCAGCTACCTCAACCCCTTTCCCGGTGGCGACCGCTATCGGATCGTCGTGCTCGGCGATTCCTTGGGCGACGGACTCTGGTCCGGCCTCTATCGCGCCTTCGAGGAGGACAACAACCTTGAGTTCGTGAAACGGTCGAAGGTGTCGACCGGCTTCGTGCGCACCGACTACTATGACTGGAACAGCGCCGTTGCCGATATGCTCAAGACCGAGACCTACCAGATCGCGGTGGTGATGTTCGGCGCCAATGACGACCAGGCGATCCACAACGGCAAGGACTGGCTGAAGCCCGGTACCGACGGCTGGCGTGAGGCCTATGGCCAACGGGTAGAGGCGTTTATCAAGAAGCTCCGCGCGGCCGGTGTTGCTGTCTATTGGGTAGGCTTGCCGGTCATGCGCAGTCCGGATCAGAGCACGGACGCGGAATTCATGAACCAAATCTTCCGCGAGAAGTCCTTTATCAACGGCGCTAAGTTCATTGATACGTGGAGCGGATTCACCGACGAGGCGGGGCGCTACAGCGCCTATGGGCCGGACATGTCGGGCCAGGTCAGGCGGCTCAGGGCCGATGACGGTGTGCACTTCACCATGCGCGGCTATCTCAAGCTTGCGCATTTCGTCGAGAAGGAACTCCGCCGCGACCTGAGCCTTGCCAAGCTCGAGCGCAACATCCCGCTTGCCGGCGCCGAGGATGAGCAGGCCAAGGTGACAGGCCACATGGTGACTCCGGCCAAGTCGTCGGTCGCTCTTGAGTCTGCTCCGGACCAGGCGAGCGGAGCCCAGCTTCCGGTCGCTGCCGCGCCGGCGCAAAACGGCGAGATACCTGCAACGCAAATGCAGCAGAGCCAGGTCGGCGAGGTCAACGTCCTTCGCCCGGTGATCTCTGACACGACGCTGCAGGCGGCGCAAACTATGGCGCCGCAAGGGGCCGCAGCCTCGATGCCGGAAAGCGAGATGATTGCAAGCGACTTGGCCGGTGGCTTGACCGCGCTCGCCTCGATCTCCGCTGTCAACGACCTGTCCGTCACCTCATCGAAGCCCAGGCTGCCGCTCACACAGCGGCCGTACTATAAAGTTCTAATCGAGGGCGAGCAGCTCAAGCCCAAGGCGGGCAGAGCCGACGATTTCACCTGGCCGCGCGGCTAACGGAGTAGGGCGCTCGGGTAGCGGAGTAAAGCGCTCATGACGAGTGGCGGGGGGACACGCTCGAAGGCCGACACTCGCGCGCGGCGCTTGCGCTGGGCGGCGGCTTGTGGCGCCATCGCGCTGATTGTCGTAATCGCGGTCGTCGCTCTCGGTCTCCCCGAATTTTCGTCAAGCCCCGTGACGCCGCCCATCGCCCCGGCCCAAGGCCCGGAAGCGCCTTCGGCGCCAGAACGAGGTGCCACACCCAATGCACCGACGAACGAGGCTGTCGAGACGGCCGGCGCTAATGATGCGCGCGAGACCAAGACCGCGCATGTCATCCCGCGTGCCAGCAAGCTCGCGCCGCTCTACGACGCCCTACTCAAAGTCGAAAGCGCGGGCGCGGCGGCGCCGGTCACGATCCTGCATCTCGGCGACAGTCATATCGCCTCGGACCGCATCACGGGCGAGGTGCGCCGTCTCTTGCAGGCCCGTTTCGGTGATGCGGGACGCGGGCTGATGATGCCTGGCTTTCCCTTCCCCTATTACAGGGCACCGGGCTTCAGCTTCGAGAAGACCGGCAAATGGACGGCCGGCAACAGTCTCAACGAGGATGGAGTATACGGCATTACCGGCGTGAGCCTCACCGGCTCAGGCGCGGATGCCGTGCTCAAGCTTGCCAGCACGACGGGGCCGTTCACGGCACCGGAGGTGTCTCTGCTGGCCGACCCCGGCGGGGGCCACGCTGTGATCAGTGCCGGAGACAGGAGCGAAGAGGTGGCGACCGGGACTCTCACGCGCTCGGTGTTGCGCGTGCGGCTGCCGGTAAAGGCCTCCTCGCTGGAGGTCGCCGTCAAGGGTGATGGACCGGTGACGGTGCTTGGACTTTCGGCCGGCTCAGTTGAGCGGGGCGTCCGCTACGTCAATCTCGGCATCCCCTCCGCGTCGGCACTTACAACTCGGCGCTTCGACCGCGCGCTTTCCGCAAGCGACATCGGAGAGCTGGCGCCAAAGCTCGTGATATTGGGCTACGGCACCAATGAGGGCTTCATCGACGGTCTCGACCTCGACGCCTACGAGAAGGAATATGTCCGCCTTGTCGAGCTCGTGAAAGTCGCGGCGCCGGACGCCGCGCTCCTTATCCTTGGCCCATTGGACGGGACGCGGCTGCCCGGCTTCGTCAAGGGCGATGCCCGGGCCGCGGCGCCCTGTCGTCCGCTTAGCGCCAGCGAGCAATCCGACTATGACGCGATGCTGGCGAAGGAGGACCCGCGTCTCGCCCGCTGGCACGAGCCGCCTAAACTAGCCGTCGTGCGCTCGCTGCTCGCGCGCATCGCCGACCGCTACAATGCCACCTATTGGGACCTGTCGTCGGTCATGGGGGGGTTATGCAGCATCGACCGGTGGGTGAAGGCGGCGCCCCCTCTCGCCCTGCCTGACCACGTGCATTTGAGCGATGAGGGCTCAAGACGCGTTGGCCAAGCCATCTATGCTGCTCTGATCAAAGGCTATGACCGCTATCGTGAACAGGCGGCTGGCAGCAGCGACCCTGACAGCGTTGCCGACGACGACTTGGCCACGCCCGAGCGGGTGGCCGGGCCCCCCGTCCCGGCACCGTGAGGCAGGGCTGGCAACATGCTCTTCCCAACCCTCAACTTCGGCATCTTCTTTCTCATCGTCTTCGCGATCACCTGGGAGCTGAGCGCCTGGCCAGAAACGCGCAAGGCCTTCCTGGTCGCGGTTAGCTACGTCTTCTATGGATTCTGGGACTGGCGCTTCACGGCGCTGCTCGCGACGAGCTCGCTCATCAACTATGCCGCCGGGCGCCTGCTCGCCATCACTGTGAGCGACAAGGAGCGTCGCCAGCTGGTCGTCGCCGCAATCGCGCTCAATCTCTGCATCCTCGGCTTCTTCAAATATTACGGCTTCTTCATGGAGTCGCTGTCCGACCTGCTCACCCGCGCCGGGCTCGAGCGCGACCTGCCGTTCCTGGAGATCATCCTTCCTATCGGTATCTCCTTCTTCACCTTCCACGGCATTTCCTATGTGGTCGACGTCTATCGCGGCAAGATCCCGGCGGAGGAATCGCCGCTCGATGTTTTCCTCTACATCTCCTTCTTCCCGCAGCTCGTCGCCGGGCCGATCGTGCGTGCGTCCGATTTCCTGCCGCAGCTCAAGACCGAGCCCAAGCTCAACCGCTCCATGGTGGCGAACGGCATTGTGCTGATCCTGATCGGCCTGTTCAAGAAAGTGGTGATCGCCAACTATCTCGCTAACGAGCTCGTCGACGGGGTGTTCTTCGATCCTTCCGCCTTCTCCGGTCCCGACTTGTTGCTCGGCCTTTATGCATATGCGGTGCAGATCTATTGCGACTTCTCCGGCTACAGTGATATCGCCATCGGGGTCGCAGGGCTGCTCGGCTACCACTTCCAGCCGAACTTCGCGCAGCCTTATCGCTCGTCCTCCTTGCGCGAATTCTGGCGGCGGTGGCACATCTCGCTGTCGAGCTGGCTACGCGATTATCTCTACAAGCCACTTGGCGGCAGCTACCAAGGCACGGCCAAGACCTACCGCAATCTGGCCATCACCATGCTCTTGGGCGGGTTGTGGCATGGCGCGGCCTGGACCTTCATTATCTGGGGCGCCATCCATGGGACGGCCCTGGCGATCGAGCGGATGCTGCTCGTGTTCAAGCCTCAGCCGGCGCCGGCGCTCGCACTGGTGGGCTACGGCTATGGTTCCATGGGGCGCGTGCTTGCGGCGGGCGCTTCCGGCGGCCACGCTTTCGGCAAAGCACTCGCCGTCTTCGTTACCTTCAACATCGTGTGTCTTGCATGGGTCTTCTTCCGGGCCGAGTCCCTCGATCTCGCGGTGACCTATCTTCGGGGTCTGGTAGACTGGTCGAAACCGATTGAGTGGGCGAGGCCGTTCCTGGTCGCGCTCGTGACCGCGTCGCTCGCGGCGCATTTCACATCGGAGGACCTCCTGCAGCGGATCAGCACCCGGCTCGAACATGCAGGCCCGCTGACGCTCGGGGCCGTGCTCGGCTTTGGCATCCTCTCGATCTTTGCGGTGGCGCCTGAGGGAGTGGCGCCGTTCATCTACTTCCAGTTCTGAGTGCGTGTTGCGTAAGGCGTGTAATGTCGTTTGTGTTGGAGTTCCGTAAAAAGCATTTCGCCGCCCCTACGGCCAAGATGACCGGGCGGCGAAAGCGCTCTGCGTCAAAGCGGCGGAAGGCCGAGGACGGCCGCGCCGAAACGCGGGCAAGCAGGGCCACGATGCTCGGCGCGCTGGTGGTGACGGCGGCCATCCTCGCTATCTTCAATTCCGAGGGCTTGCGGCTCTATGCCGGTGATTTGGCGGAAAGCCAGTTTGGCCGTCCCCTGTTGGGCTTGTCGGAAGCCTGGGATGGCGCCATGCAGCGCGCGGGGGCCAAGAGCGTGGAAGAACACGTGCGCAGTTTCGTGACTGGCTTGCGCGAGGCGCGCTGGACCGATTTGGCGAGCGCCTTTGGGGCTGCTCCCTTGAGCGCTCGCGCCATCCAGCTCGAGACCTCCACGGCAGAAGAGCCGTCCGAGCCAATGCCGACCCATCACGTTCGGTTCGGTTCAAAATAGTACCGGATTACCTAGACTTACCTGCACTCAGACCTTCCAATCCGTTCCACCGAGTGCGGACCTGGGGGTTTCGTCGATTCTCGCCCTTTTGCCGTTCGGGCCACTAAAATTGAATGTGTGGTCTGCGCTCTTCATTTGAGGTGATTTGCACGAGGCCCTGCGTGCATGCGACTTTGAACTCGGCAAGCGAAATCTGTCCATCCCGGTCCACGTCTACGAGATGGAAGTTAATGACGTAGGGCGACGCTTCAGCCCTCGATAGAGTCACGCCGTTGGCGGAGGCCAGAACCAGACGTCGCTGACACTGGCTATCATTTAAAATCGGACTAGGCCAATCCTCTGCCAATGCATGGGCGGTGCTAAGCAAGAGCAGCAATCCTGCGAACGTTGTGAGTTTCATGAGAGGGATTCCTTTCTCTCAGCGGAACCGAACTTGCGGTATGGTTAACCGTTCGTTAACGGCTTCGGCGCATCGCCGAGAAACATCGCCAAGCTGCCGGTGCTGCTGGGTGAGGCCGAAAATTCGGAATTGGATTTTCCACAAGGGGGCGGTTAGTCGGCTTCGGTCGGCGCTCTTTTTTGGATAAAGGGGAGCCAGGACCCAAGATACTCGGGAACATCAGTAACGGGGGCGGTTATGCCAGGACCTATACGGCCACGTTGGTAGCGCGGCGACCAGAAGGATAATCAAGGTGATGAGTAGAATGGCGTCCATAATCAGCTCGTGCAAGGGCGATGTGTGGGGAAGCGTAAAGCCATCTTCAAATGAAGCGTAGGGCCATCTCCAAACATGGTTGTCGGTCGCCCGAGGAAACGTGGAAAGGCCGTCGCCGCTTCAAGTCGGCACCCCACCGATGCACCACCGCATCATGGTTAACGTCGCTACATCTTCGCCACATTCGGTATGCAGCTTTTGGTTGGAGGCCTCTGACTATATTCAGGAAGGGGCGCTCATGCGCGACATCCGCAGTGACTTGCAGGAACGTGCACGATTATTCGAGCATGAAATCACCACGGTCAATTCTCGCTGCCAGAACACGATAGAGCAGTTGCAGAAAGAGCGCGACAAGCGCGTGGCCGAGCTCAATGCCGAACTTGCCTCGCTTCGCGTTCTTATCGAAACCGAAGAGGTGCGCTTAGCGAATGTTCAGCGACCCGTAGGACCGGGGCAGCATCAGTATGCGCTTTCCGATTTTCTTATGCGAAAACCGAGCGGCTCATGAATTCTAGTGCTAAAGGCGGAAGATGGCGGCTCGCTACTAGAGGCAAATTACAAGGTGGTGATGGTGAGAAGAGGAGGCAGGTTACGAATCGTCGCCGCCGGTAGTCCTTCATGACCGCACGCCTGGCGTCCCGCCGCGTTTGGCCGCACCCGTCTTTCTGTCTCCATCTGGATTTAAAAATGAGGCACGCCTGTTCCGGCCTTTAAGTCCGAGGGTATTGTTCCAGCGCTCGTATTGAGAGGAATGGCCATGAGAAAACTAAATCTGCTTGGGGCTGCACCTGCTGCACTTGCTGCACTTGCTGCACTTTTATGGCGCAATGGCGTTAGGCATTTTGACTGTCAACTCATCCGGAGCAGAGGCTCGGGCGGATGCCGGTGCCACTTTCAAGATCCTTCTGACATTGGGTTGTATCGTATAGAGGACGCAAACAGGATGCTTCCAGTTTTACACCCTCCGAAATCCAAAGGGTCACTGCAAGTGGGACCGCCATTGCTTTCGTTCAAGCCACGGACGGCGCTGCGCCTTTCGTAGCCGCCGTATTGCCCGCGATAGGTCACCACGTCATAGGGGAGCCTGGATTATGCTCCTGCGCAATCGCACGCGCGGATCTTTCTCGTTAACATCAACCAAAATGGTGATGCAGCGCCGCCGCCGCGTAAGTGCCCGCTGCAACTGTTCTACTCTGCGGCGGATGGTACCAATGCAGCCCCTCACTACTTAGCCCCACGCAACTCCTAGCCTGCCGTCCCCCTTCCAGACGATGTGCGCGGTATGAGACGCACTGTCGAGCCAGAGTTCAAATTCATGGGGTATGCCCAAGGGCGTCGGCAAGAACAAGAGCGCACCATGGTCGGTCAGGTTCCGCACGGTGCAATCAATCGCGCAACTACGATTGTTAAAGACGATACGGGCTCCTTTGAGGGTGCGTCTACGCGGCGGTGGTCGCCTGCGCTCTTCCTTTTGCTCGACCATGACAACCACCCGCAAAAACTATGCCGACCAATCAGCCCTGAGCAAAGCGAAGAAGCCCCAGCCAAGGTAGGCGCTTGACCGGGGCTTCCATCCCAAAGGAGAGCAATCGCAGGGACGATCACTCTAATCCCCCCATAGCACAGCCACGGTCAATCGAACTGGGCTTTGTTATTAAAGGGTTAACCATGTGCGGGGCCGAGAAGTACCCATAACAGCCATAATCGGCAAAATAGCCAAAATGGCTATTTGTGGGGATTTGAAAACGATGATCGGCGTGTAAGTCCAAGGGTATCTACCCCTCCAAGACTCACAGAACAGCCCTGAGACGGGGTGGGGTGTGTAAGCAACAGGCGAGAAGTTCAATCCCGACGTCACCATCGGCGTCGCACCCCAGGGTTACCTCAAGGAGATGCTTGCCGAACCGTTCGATGTGTTCACGTTCTCGCCAGCTGGGCGTCCGTCTACCAGCTCGGCAATTTCGGGACGGCTCGGAAGGAACTCAAGGCGTGGGAGTTGAAACCACGCATATCAGGAAAGTGGAGGGCACTTCATTGGCGGACGCTTCTTTCCCCGTCGCAATTATCAGCCGGCGCGGCTTGATCGTATCGGTGGCCGTACTGGCCGTCACGTTCGGCCTGCTAGCCCCTACGGCCGCATCGGCGCAGCCCGACCCACACTTCAGGTTGGCATAGCGCTTGCTTCACTCCTTATGCGTGAAGTCGTACAGGAGTGTGCGCAATGTCTGATGCAGGCGGTCTCACCGTAAAGGTGAATGGCACTGATATCATTGTCAGAATGCCGGGGACTACTAACATAGCCATCTACCACAAGCCCAATGGTTCCCCTCAACTAAGGTCCAAGGTCCAGGTCGGGCCTGTCGATTTCCGCGTGCACGCGTGGACGTTGGCAAACGATGCGGCGCACCAACTTGGTTGGCTAAAAATGGAGCAAGGCGGCGGCTGAGCCCGGGGGAGAGAGGCCGGTAGCGTGCACATATCCGATGGCATAGCCGGGAAGCCGCGTATCATTCTCCTGGCCGAGCGCCTTGTTGATCCCCGCGAGGCTCGGGGTGATAATCTACTCGACCACCAGGATTACCTGCGGCGATGGGTAAACGGGGAGGCAATGGGTCTCAAGAGCGGCACTAGTCCCGACCGTCAGGCGCGCCAAGCCGAGGAAAAGGATCGCGCGGTCGAAGTGATTCGACAGGCCATCGCTTCATTTGAGACGGTGGGTCGCCAACCGAGTCCTTGGGAGAAGGTTGTGCTGGCGGACGCCATTAGCGGCGCGTGGAGGGGTTGGTATTCGAGCGTCGCTGTTGTGGTTCGGGAACTCTCGACGCCTCCGAGCAAGGGCTGCCATCCGTTGGAGCCAATGTTAGAGAAGTACGATCTCGCCAGCTTTAAAAGGGCGTTGGACGTTGTCGACGCTGGGGACGCGACGCCACCTCCGTTCAATCCGGCACGAGAAACCTAAAGGAGGTCTCTCAGTCATGACCGCACGCCGCTTCCCGCCTCCGTGGACCGTTGAGAAGAAGATGGCTGTCTGCACAAATGTAGTGGTGCAGCACGTTTCCTCGGGCGACCGACAACCATATTTGAAGATAGTTCTGCGCTTCACTTAAAGATGGCTCTACGCTTCCACACATCGCCTTTTGAAAGTGGACGAGTTAATTATGGACGCCATCCTGCTCATAACCCTGATCATCCTTCTGATCACCGCGCTGCCGACGTGGCCGTATAGCTTACAGACATGGCCGTATAGCTTCCGGCATCGTCGTCGTCATCGTCATTATCTTCTTTATCCGGCTGAACGTAGCGATTGATGCGAGAACTCAACGTGGGCTGCGTGCGAGAGCCAGCTAGCATGCGCAGTCTGGACCGGAAAATAGATATTGAGCGCAAGACTGTCACGCAAGACGAGTTTGGCGATGAGGTCGAACTTTGGGACAAGCTCGCCTTTCGCCGTTCGGCGTCAGTGTCCCCGGTGCGCGGTGAGGAGCGGTTCACGTTCGAGCAATCCGTCGCTCGGCAGCAAGTCGAGTTCCGCGTGCGCTACTCGGCGGACGTTGCCGATCTGAGCCTCCTTGATCGGATTGTCTATCCCCCGTTCAGCCCTGATGCCTCGCCGGTTCCCACGCCGCCAGACGAGCAGGTCTACGACATCATCGAAGTGCACGAGCTTGGCCGCAAAGAAGGCCTACGCATCGTGGCAGCGCGCAGGGCTGGCTGATCGATTATCCAGAAAGCGACGCTACTCCGCCCCTTCTCTCCAGAGCTGCGGCGCTCACCGAAAGTTTCCGTGTAGCTAGGTCCCAGTTGCGACTCAAACCATGACCGAGCGTCGCTTACCGCCGCCACGGACAGTGAAGAGGATTTCCGGCGGCCTGAAGGTGGTCGATGCCAACTCGCCCATGTCTACTCGCGCGAAAGCCCTGCTGACGCACGTACTGCCGGAGTGCTCACCGAGGATGAGGCACGCCGCATCGGCAGCAACATCGCCAAGCCGCCAGGCGCTACTCGGCATTACCTATCTGGGGACAAACCCTGGCCGATTAATATTTGCGGTTCTTTTCTGCTTCTGCCAGCAGCCGCTGATCGTGACGCAGCTCCCGCCGAGTTTCTACGGCCGCATATCCGACGACACCCAGCAGGAACACAATCCCTCCCACAGCATATGCCATGGCAACCCTCCCGTTTTCCGGCAACGAACGTGCCCCGTTCATTGAAGAGAAAGCTTAGTTCCCTTTGAGAAAGATCCCAAGCGATTCTTGAAACGACGCGCGCGAATTATTTCGTCGTCATCCTGGAAGGTGCTGATCGGCGAAACTCGTGTTCAGCCTGACGGCTCATCCTCGCTTCTCTGCAAATACTATCCAGCTCTGCTTGGGTGGAGGCGTTGTAGAGCCATTGAAACGCCTCTGCGAAACCCTCTTCAAACTGCAATTCAAAGGTGAGCGGGGCGCACTCCATTGGACTTGCCAGACCGGCCCAACTCGCGCGCCCGGGCTTGGAACCGCCGAAATTTCTCACTCATCCATCGTCTCGCTTCTACTCGTCACTTAACGCGGGAAGAAGAACCTGCACGAACCGGTCCAATCCATGGGTTGTACCAAAGTGGAACGCCCCCTGCTGTGGCGGCTATGCCACGATGTGACATTTTCAGTCCAAGGCCTCAGTAAGGTCGCGGAAATTACAGCGTGGTGATGACGAGGAGCCGAGGCAGGTTGCGATCGTAGCCGCCGTATTGCCCGCGATAGATCACCACGTCATAGGGGCCAGGATTGTGCTGCCGCGCAATCGCACGCGCGGCTGACTGATCTTCGTCATTTGCATCAACCAAAATGGTGATGCAGCGGGCATGCAGCTTAGGTGCTCGCTCCCGCTGTTCTAGCCGGCGCCGGATGATACCCATCAAGGATTAAGGTCAACGGCTGTCTGGCCTTCCGCCGCAAGGTCCTTCCGATAAGCCTTCGCGTGCTTTTTGGATCGTCGGCGATCTCCCCAATCCTCGACGAGGATGCTGACGACCATAGCGATTACGAACGCCATTCCACCAAGCAGCCACAAATCGAGATTGATCGGCCCCGCGTGGACGTGAATTTGACCAAACGACGGGACCAATGCTCCCCAAAAGAAAATCAGGAAGGACGCTATCGAGGCCGTCAATGTAATACAGAGAAGCGGTGCGGATGAAAATTCGAACTTGGAGACCCAGTAAACGAGTGCCCCAGTCCCGGCGAGCCCAAGAACGAGACCCATGTCCATGGCGGTGCGATTCCGATACGAGGTTCTACGCGACTTGCCCACGCATCAGGCTGTGGCCCAAGAAGCCCAGAGGGCGGAAGTCGCTCTCACTTTTTAGCGGCTTTTCGGCGATCCACTTCGGCCTGCGAGACTTCGCCCGCCTGAACCAACGCCGCTATACATGATGGATTCAAATTGTCGCCGTGCTTGTGCATGCAGTTGGTCAGACCTTTGGTTTCGAGCCCCCACTGGTGGCAGTACTTTTTATAGTCGTTCACACAATGGTTCTGTACGTGTTTGCTTACTGTCGCTGATTGCGCAGAGGAGGCAAGACACAGCATCGAAACAAAGGCAATAAGTAGCCTGCGATAGAACGTCATCAACGATCCTCCTTACAGCCCCGATCAATCTCTACGAGCCAACCCAAACACTATGGGCGGTGCCAAATTAAGGCCTGCCTGTGACGATGCGGGAAGGTCACACCTAAGGGTGCGGTGGCGAAGTCTTGTGGGTCGAGAGGGCGGAAATAATCGAACACTGATTGAGGCTCCTACGCTGTTGCCAGGGAGCCTCCTCTCGCCCAAGTCGGTACCTAACATATTAAAGAGGGGCGGGTACCGCCGCAGGCCAAAATCGTAGATGAGCTTGCGGAGCCAGAAAATAAATGCATGTATTCTGCTTACTTTACAATGAGATTGAGCAGAGGGAGCGGTCCGACCGCTTTACGGGAGCCCTGCCACGGCCCCAAGCACGGGCTCGACGATGGTGCCGATGGTGCGTGCCTTCGCTTCGACCACTCCGCTTCAGGCGTCCGCTGAGCGCGTAAGTCGGTATCAGCGCGGCAGGTCCGTCGCGCCCATCAGGAATTTGTCGATGGCGTGCGCCGCCTGGCGGCCTTCGCGGATGGCCCAGACCACGAGCGACTGGCCGCGGCGCATGTCGCCGGCTGCGAACACCTTGGCCCTAGACGTCCGGTAGTCGAGCTCGTTCGCCTTGATGTTTCCGCGTTGGTCGAGGTCTAGGCTCAGGGCCTTCACCATGCCCTCCTGCACGGGATGCAGGAAGCCCATGGCGAGGAGGACCAAGTCCGCGGGCAGAGTGAACTCGGTGCCGGGGATCGGCTTCATCTGGCCGTCAAGGTGGATGCATTCGACCTGGGTAACGTTGCCATCGGCGCCTAGGAACCGCGTCGTCGCCACGCTGAAATCGCGTTGCGCGCCTTCCGCCTGGCTCGACGAGGTGCGCAGCTTGAGCGGCCAATGGGGCCAGGTCAGCGCCTTGTTTTCCTTGTCGGGTGGCATGGGCATGATCTCGAGCTGCGCCACCGACACCGCACCCTGACGGAACGCGGTGCCGATGCAGTCGGAGCCCGTATCGCCGCCGCCGATGACCACCACTTGCTTGCCGGTGGCGAGGATCGGCTCCACGTCGCCCAAGGGCTCGCCGGAGACGCGGCGGTTCTGCTGCGGCAGATAGTTCATGGCGAAGTGCACGCCGGCGAACTCGCGGCCGGGCACGGTCAGATCGCGCGGGTGCTCGGCCCCGCCGGCAAGTAGCACGGCATCGTGACTGCGCTCGAGCTTTGCCGCGGTGATATCGCGGCCGACATGGACGTTGCAGTAGAAGGTTACGCCTTCCACCCGCATCTGCTCCACGCGCCGCTCGACGATGTATTTCTCCATCTTGAAGTCGGGGATCCCGTAGCGAAGCAGGCCGCCAGGCTGGGCATGCTTCTCATAGACATGCACGTCGTGGCCGGCACGCGCGAGCTGCTGCGCTGCCGCGAGCCCCGCAGGCCCTGAGCCGATGACGGCAACACGCTTGCCGGTCTTCACCTCGGGCGGACTTGGCCTGACCCAGCCCTGCTCGAAGGCCTTGTCGGCAATGGTGCACTCGATGGACTTGATGCTGACGGGCACGTCGATGATGTTGAGCGTGCAGGCGGCCTCGCAGGGGGCGGGGCAGATGCGGCCCGTGACCTCGGGAAAGTTATTGGTCGAGTGCAGGTTCTCCGCGGCCACCTCCCAATCGGAATGGTAGACGAGGTCGTTCCAGTCCGGGATCTGGTTGTTCACCGGACAGCCGGTGTGACAGTAGGGAATGCCGCAGTCCATGCAGCGGGCGGCCTGGCGGACGATCTCGGCCTCGCTCACCGGCAAGAGAAACTCGCGGTAATGGCGGATGCGGTCCGCCACCGGCTCGTAGCCCCGGTCCTGGCGGTCGATCTCGAGGAACCCCGTGATCTTGCCCATGCTCAGCTCTGTTCATTCCACGGTTGGCCACTAACTTGACTGCGGCCGGTCCCTTCAAGGTTTGCTACCAAACCCCTCGCGTCAAGCGCTCTGTCGGAAAGCGCGGTCGGCCTCAATGCTCCCGGGCGCCCCGGCAGCATAGGTCGCCTCGATTAAGATTATTTGCCGTTGGCGCGAAGCCCGATCTCGATCTCGCCCAAGCCGGTCCCGTCGAGCACCTGCTGGCGCGCCATCTCTTCTAGTGCGCGGCGGTACTCGACTGGCATCACCTTGACGAATTTCGGCAGGTAGGCCGCCCAATCATCGAGGATCGTGCGGGCGCGCGCCGAGCCCGTATAGTGGAGGTGGTTCTCGATCAGCTGATGGAGCCGCTCCGCGTCGAAGCGCGTCATGTCGGTAACGTCGACGAGACCATGGCTTTCCAGGTCACCCGCCTGATGGCGGCTCTGCTCCATGACGCTGTTCTCGCTCGGCACGGGCTCCAGGTCCACCATGGCAAGGTTACAGCGGCGCTCGAAATCGCCCTCCTGGTCGAGCACGTAGGCGATGCCGCCCGACATGCCGGCAGCGAAATTTCGACCCGTGGGGCCGATCACCACCACCACGCCGCCGGTCATATATTCGCAGCCATGGTCTCCGGTGCCTTCGACCACGGCGATGGCACCGGAGTTGCGTACGGCGAAGCGCTCGCCGGCAATGCCGCGAAAATAGCATTCGCCGCCGATGGCGCCATACAGCACCGTGTTGCCGACGATGATGGACTGCTCGGGCACGATGCCGCCGTTCTTTGGCGGACGCACGACGAGGCGGCCCCCGGAAAGGCCCTTGCCCACATAGTCGTTGGCTTCGCCTTCGAGGTCTAAGGTGACGCCATGGGCGAGCCAGGCGCCGAAGCTCTGGCCGGCCGAGCCGTTGAAGGTCACCCAGATGGTGTCCTCGGGCAGGCCCGGATGGCCATGGGCGCGCGCGATAACGCCGGACAGCATTGCGCCCGTGGTACGGTCGGTGTTCCTGATCGGCAGATCGAGCTTGACCGGCTTCTTCTCGTCGATCGCCTGACGGCAGAGCTCGATAAGCTTGACGTCGAGCACCCGCTCGAGCTGGTGATCCTGCCGCTCGGAGTTATGGGTCGCCACGTCCGCCGGCACTTCTGGCTTGTGGAAGAGGCGGCTGAAGTCGAGCCCCTTCGCCTTCCAATGGTTGATGGCTTGGCTCTTATCGAGCCAATCGGTCTGACCGACCATCTCGGCGAACGTCCGGAAGCCAAGGGCGGCCATATATTCGCGTACTTCGCCCGCCACGAAGAAGAAGAAGTTGATGACGTGCTCGGGCTTGCCCTGGAACCGCGCGCGCAAGACCGGGTCCTGCGTGGCGACGCCGACGGGGCAGGTATTGAGATGACACTTGCGCATGTAGATGCAGCCTGCCGCGATCAGGGGCGCGGTGGCGAAGCCGAACTCGTCGGCGCCAAGTAGCGCACCCACGATCACATCGCGACCCGTGCGCACGCCACCATCGACCTGGACGGCGATACGGCCGCGCAAGCGGTTGAGCACGAGCGTCTGCTGAGTCTCGGCGAGGCCGATCTCCCAAGGCGAGCCCGCATGCTTGATCGAGGTCAAGGGCGAAGCACCGGTGCCGCCCTCGAAGCCTGCAATGGTGACATGGTCGGACATGGCCTTGGCGACGCCCGCCGCCACGGTGCCGACACCCACCTCGGAGACGAGCTTCACCGAGACGGCGCCTTGTGGGTTGACGTTCTTCAGGTCGAAGATGAGCTGCTTCAGATCTTCGATCGAATAGATGTCGTGATGCGGCGGCGGCGAGATCAGGCCGACGCCGGGTGTGGAGTGGCGAACCTTGGCGATGATGGCATCGACCTTGTGGCCGGGGAGCTGCCCGCCCTCGCCGGGCTTGGCCCCTTGCGCCATCTTGATCTGCATCATGTCGGCGTTGACGAGATATTCGGTCGTCACCCCGAAGCGGCCCGACGCCACCTGCTTGATCTTGGAGCGCATGGAATCGCCGTTGGGGAGCGGCTTGTAGCGGTCGGACTCCTCGCCGCCTTCGCCCGTGTTCGACTTGCCGCCGATTCGATTCATGGCGATGGCGAGCGTGGTATGGGCCTCGCGGCTGATGGAGCCGAAGGACATTGCGCCGGTGGCGAAGCGCTTGACGATCTCCTTGGCGGGCTCGACCTCATTGATGGGGATGGGCTTCCTGCCCATCTCCGCCGCGGTCTTGATGCGGAACATACCGCGTAGCGTCAACAGCTGCTCGCTCTGCTCGTTGATCTGCTTGGCGTAGGAACGGTACTTCTCTGGCAGCGCGCCGCGCACCGCATGTTGCAGGTCGGCCACGACGTTGGGGCGCCACATATGCGCCTCGCCGCGTTCGCGGTAGGCATATTCGCCGCCGACCTCGAGCGCCTTGCGCAGGACTGGTGCGTCGGAGAAGGCGAGGCGATGGCGCTCCACGGTCTCGCGCGCGATCTCCTCGAGCCCGACACCCTCGACCTGCGTGTTGGTACCGGTGAAATATCTGGCGACGAAGTCGGTCCGCAAGCCTACGGCGTCGAATATCTGTGCGCCGCAATAAGACTGATAGGTGGAGATGCCCATCTTCGACATCACCTTGAGGATGCCCTTGTCGGCCGCCTTGATATAGCGCTTCACCGCATCCTCGGGGGTAAGCTCCTCGTCGATGTCGGGGAGCATCGCCTCGATGGTCTCGAAGGCGAGATAGGGATTAATGGCTTCGGCGCCGTAGCCCGCAAGCGTTGCGAACTGATGCACCTCATGCGCCTCGCCGGTCTCCACCACGAGGCCAACGGAGGTGCGCAAGCCCCGGCGGATCAGATGATGATGCACGGCGCTGGTGGCGAGCAGCGAGGGGATCGGCACCCGGTCGGGGCCAGTCGCCCGGTCGGACAGGATGATGATGGTGTCGCCCGCGCGCACCGCGGCCTCCGCGCGCTTGCAGAGCTTTTCGAGCGCCGCGCTCATGCCGGCGGCGCCATGGTCGGCGCCGTAGGTGATGTCGAGGGTGACGGTGCGGAACTGGTTGTCGGCGACGTCACCGATCGAGCGGATGCGCTCCAGATTCTCGTTGGTGAGGATCGGATGCGCGGCCTCGAGCCGCTTCTGCTTGGAGGTGCCTTCTAGGTCGAGCAGGTTCGGCCGTGGCCCGATGAAGGTGACCAGCGACATGACCAGCTCCTCGCGGATCGGGTCGATCGGCGGGTTGGTCACCTGCGCGAAGTTCTGCTTGAAATAGGTGTGCAGTAGCTTCGGCCGGTTGGACAGGGCCGAGAGGGGCGTGTCGGTGCCCATGGAGCCGACCGCTTCCTGCCCGGCTTCAGCCATGGGTGCCATCAGGAACTTGAGACTTTCCTGCGTGTAGCCGAAGGCCTGTTGCCTGTCGAGCAGGCTCACATTGGTGCGCGGTGCGGCTTCGGGCGTGCCCGGCAGCTCATGCACGCGGATCTGGGTGCGATCGAGCCATTGCTGATAGGGATGCGCGCTCGCGAGCTCCGCCTTGATCTCGTCGTCGGAGACGATGCATCCCTTTTCGAGATCAATGAGCAGCATCTTGCCGGGCTGTAGCCGCCATTTCTGCACGATGTGCTCCTCCGGCATGGGGAGCACGCCGGTCTCTGACGCCATGACGACAAGGTCGTCGTCGGTGACGAAATAGCGCGCGGGGCGCAAGCCGTTGCGGTCGAGCGTGGCGCCGATCTGGCGGCCGTCAGTGAAGGCCATGGCTGCGGGGCCGTCCCACGGCTCCATCAGGCAGGCGTGATATTCGTAGAAGGCGCGCCGCTTGGCATCCATCAGCGGATTGCCCGCCCAGGCCTCGGGGATCAGTATCATCGCCGCGTGCGTCAGGCTGTAGCCCCCCTGCACTAGGAACTCGAGCGCATTGTCGAAACAGGCGGTGTCGGACTGGCCCTCATAGGAAATTGGCCAGAGCTTGCCGATGTCCTTGCCGAAGAGCGGCGACGATACGCTTGCCTGCCGCGCCGCCATCCAGTTCAGATTGCCGCGCAGTGTGTTGATCTCGCCATTGTGGGCAACCATGCGATAGGGATGGGCGAGCTTCCAGGAGGGGAAGGTGTTGGTCGAGAAGCGCTGATGCACGAGCGCAAGCGCCGAGGTGAAGCGCGGGTGATGCAGGTCGGGGTAATAGGCGCCGAGCTGGTAGGCAAGGAACATCCCCTTATAGACGAGCGTGCGGCAGGACAGCGACACGGTGTAGAAGCCGATGTCGTGGCCGCCGGTCTCGCCATTGATGGTGTTGGAGATCACCTTGCGCAGGATGTAGAGCTTGCGCTCGAACGCCGCCTCGTTGGCGACGCCAGGGCCGTGGCCGATGAATACTTGCCGATGCACCGGCTCGGTCTCGATGACGGAGGCGGAGAGGCAGGAGTTGTCGGTCGGCACGTCGCGCCAGCCCAGGAGCATCAGCCCCTCGGCGTCCACTCCGCGCTCCACCACCAATTCGCAATAGATGCGCTGCGCCGCGTTGCGCGGCATGAACATGTGGCCGATGGCGTACTGGCCGGGCGGGGGCAGCATGATGCCGACGGCCTTGCACGCCACGTGTAGGAAATCGTGCGGGATCTGCACCAGGATGCCGGCGCCGTCACCCGCAAGCGGGTCGGCACCGGCCGCGCCGCGATGGGTGAGATTGACGAGAATTTTAAGACCGTCCTCGACGATCTTGTGGCTTGCGCGCCCTTTCAAATCAGCGACGAAACCCACGCCGCAGGCGTCGTGCTCGTTCTTCGGATCATAGAGTCCTTGCGCGGGCGGCAGGACCAGCCCTGCCGCGCCTCGAGCACGCAAACTTTGTCTCGTTACTGTCATCACGCTTCAAGCTCGGCCACGCCGCATCCGCTTGCCGATGCGGATCCTCAGGTCCCCACCTGGGCCGCTCCGCGCCAGCCGTCATCTCAATGAAACGCCTCAGGATGACGGATGGCCTTAGGGGCTAGCCCCCAGCCTTAAGGCCGTGGCGCAAGCTTTGGCCACAAAGGTCAGTAAGCCTGTCCTATTGGCCCCGAAAATGACAGATTTCCGGTGCGGGCACAAGCGGGATTCGGGGGGAGAGGTACCCCGGGGGTGCGAGCCGACTTTGACCTCTACCTGTCGGAGCAATTTGAGGGGCGCGCCTCTGATGAGGAGCGCCCCACTTTAAGACGACGGGCGGCGAAGTTACGCTGCCTTGCTGTCGATGACCTTGGGTTTCTGGCCCTTGCTCTCGGTATCGTTGGTGGAGATCGGAATGGTGCGGGGCTTCATGGCCTCGGGCAGCTCGCGCACGAGATCGACATGCAGCAGGCCGTTCTCCAGCCTGGCGCCCTTCACGAACACGTGGTCGGCGAGCTGGAATCTGCGCTCGAAGCTGCGGGCGGCGATGCCGCGATGCAGGAACGTGCTCTCCTCTTTCTCGGTCTGCTTCTCGCCGCGAATGGTGAGCGTGTTCTCCTTCGCCTCGATGTTCAGGTCGTTCGCGGCGAAGCCCGCGACCGCCATGCTGATGCGGTAGGCGTTCTCATCGACGAGTTCGATATTGTAGGGCGGGTAGCTCGGCGCATCGTTGTCGTGCGAGCCGAGGGTGTCGAGCAACGACCCGAGACGGTCGAAGCCGACGGTGGTGCGGTAAAGCGGGGTAAGATCGAAATGTGTCATACGCACATCCTCCTTGAAGCGATGATCTCAAGTGCCCGCTCTTTCCGAGCCGGGCATGATAGAATGCGCAATCCAATGGGCCTTGCGCGACACCGATATGGGTATTGCCCAGGCGACCTTCAAGGGAGAGTATGCTACTGAGAATCAAGCATAAAGTGATGTTTTGAGGTTTGCGAAACGAGGCACGCCGATGCCTTCGAGGGGCGCCCGGCGGATCGACTGCCTTCATCGGGACGGCTGTTGCGCGCGGTATTTTGTTGGCGGAAGTCTCTGGTGGGACAAGCCGCCGCTGCTATAAGAACGCATCGCGCGCTCTTCGTGGCGCCAAGTTTCACGCGACGCTCCCATGGATCTCATCGCTACACCTAAGAATCCCATCCCGCTCGGCGCGTCGGCGGGTTTCATCAAGGGCAAAAGAGGCGCCAAGCTCCGATTTGCCCGCTGGCCCTCGTCCTTGCGCGAGCGGCAGGGCACGGTCTGCATCTTTCCGGGCCGCAGCGAATTCATCGAGAAATATTTCGAGGTTGTGGGCGAGCTTCGCCGGCGGGGTTTCGCGGTAGCGGTGCTCGACTGGCGCGGGCAGGGGGGCTCGAGCCGGGTGCTCTGGGACCCGCTCAAGAGCTATGTGCGGAGCTTTGCCGATTACGGGGACGATCTTGATTGCTTCATGAGCCAGGTCGTGCTGCCGGATTGTCCACCGCCTTATTTCGCCCTCGCCCACTCCATGGCGGCGACGGTGCTATTCCGAGCGGCAACGATGCGAGGGTGCTGGTTTTCACGCATGGTGATGACCGCGCCAATGCTGAGGATTGCCGAGCTGCCCGTGTCGCCGGGAACGCTTTCGGCGCTGGTCTGGGCCTTGTCGCTCGCCGGCTTTGGGTCGGCTTCCGTGCCGGGGGGCATGAAGGGGTATCTCGCCAGTCAGGTGTTCGAGGGCAACCTGCTCACCTCCGACCGCGAGCGCTTTCTGCGGAACCAGTCGGTTGTTGCTGCGGCCCCCAAGCTCGCGGTCGGGCCACCCACTATCGCCTGGCTCCGGACGGCGCTGGGCGCCATGGGAGACATCGCCACCGATACCTTTCCGCCCCGCGTGCGGGTGCCGGTGCTAATGCTTGCCGCGAGCGACGATCGAATCGTCTCGAGCCTCGCCATCGAAGAGATGGCCACGCGGCTCAAGGTCGGCGCGCAGCTCGTGCTGCGCGGGGCACGCCACGAGATCCTTCAGGAGCGGGACGTGATCCGCCAGCAATTCTGGGCGGCGTTCGACGCCTTCGTGCCCGGCGCTGCCTTGAGCAAAGCGAGCTAGCGCGTAAGCGCCTGGATCGCCTCTGCGTGGAGGCGCGCGTCGCCGGCGGCGAGGATGCGTCCGCCACTCCTCGCGTCGCCGCCATCCCAGGTGGTGACGACCCCGCCTGCCCGCTCGATGATCGGCATCAGGGGCAGGATGTCAAAGGGCTTGAGTCCCGCTTCGACGACGAGGTCGATCTTCCCCATGGCGAGCAGGCAATAGTTGTAGCAGTCGCCGCCGAAGCGCCGCAGGCGGACCTCGCCGCTCAGCGTCTCGAAGCGTTGCCGCTCCTCCTCCTCCTCGAACATGTCAGGGGTGGTGCAAGCCAGGAACGCCTCGCTCAAGGATTGGCCCGCCCGCGTCCTGAGGCGGCTCTCCCCATCGTTGCGGCGGAAGAAGGCATCGCGTGCGCCGCTGTAGAAGCGCTCCCCCGTGAAGGGCTGGTGCATCAGGCCTAGCAGCGGCCGGCCCTGATGGAGCAGCCCGATCAGGATGCCCCAGAGGGGCTGGCCCAAGATGAAAGCGCGAGTGCCGTCGATCGGGTCGATCACCCAACAATAATCGGCGTCGGCGTGCTGGGATCCCAGCTCCTCGCCCATGATGCCGTGCCCCGGATAGATCCTGGCCAGGGTTGCTCTTATGGTGGTCTCGGCAGCGCGGTCGGCCACAGTGACGGGGTCGAAAGGGGTGCCGTCTTTGTGATCAATGCGCAAATCTGTCCGGAAATGCGGCAATATGACCGCGCTTGCCTGGTCGGCGAGGGCATGAGCCAAGGCGAGGAAGGCCTCGAAATCGGGATCGGCGAGCGCGGGCATTGCCTCGGCGGTGGTGGCGTTTTTGGCTCTAAATCAAGAGATCAGGGATTCTCTTGTAGCGTGTTTCGGCCGGGGCAAGGGAGCTTTCGTGACACAATTGCATCAGGTTTCTCCTGAATTGCCGAAAGAACGTCCCTGGAACTTGCATTTTGTGCGTCGCAATGACATATTGTTGCAACGCGGCATGACACTCTGTCGTGTCGCTGCCCTCCTTGGGCGTTTCCTCCCTAGACTTGGGCCGTTCGGATCCTTTCGGACGGCCCTTTTTTTATCTCTTTCCAAGTCCTGATTTGTGGCTATTCGGCTGCGGCCCTCGGCATTTTAAGCCCAGTCACGCAAGTGGCGAGGGCTCTTGCCATCCGCTCGAGATCGCGCGTGAGGCCGTCAAATCCCGGCGATCGCTCGAAGGTCGTCTCGTCCATATAAAGTGCTCGGTTGATCTCGAGCTGGAGCGCGTGGCAGTCCTGTTGCGGCCGGCCATAATGCTCGGTGATATAGCCTCCGGCGTAGGGCTTGTTGAGGGCGACGGCGTAGCCCATGGCCTTGAGCTGGGTGGCGGCCAAGCGGGTAAGCTCGCCATTGCAAGAGGCGCCGTAGCGGTCGCCGAGAACGAAATCCGGCCGTCCGCTGGCCTGGTCGGCCATCGGGCTGGACGGCATGGAGTGGCAGTCGATGAGCACGGCAAGCCCGAACGCCACCTCCGCCTCATGCAGGAGCGCGCGCAGGGTCGCATGATAGGGCGTGTAGAGTTGATTGATGCGCTCGAGCGCTGCACCGACGGTGAGCGGCTCGCGGTAGATTTCGTCGGATTCCGAGACGATCCGAGCAATGGTGCCGAGCCCGCCCACCACCCGCACCGATTGCGTGTTGGCGTAGTGGGGGAGGCCATCGCGGAACAGAGCGGGATCAAGCTCATAGGGCTCGCGGTTGACGTCGAGATAGGCGCGCGGGAAACGGGCATAGAGCAGGGGGGCGCCCATATTGGCCACGAAGGCGAACAGCTCCTCCACATAGGCGTCTTCGGAACGCCTGAGCGTATGGGCATCGAGCTTCGATGCGGAAAGAAACGCCCGCGGATACACCCGGCCGCTGTGGGGCGAATTGAAGACGAATGGGACCTTCAGGGCCCTCGGCTGTGCCACTTCAAAGGGTGGCGTAAGCTCGGCCTCGATCGCCTCCGCCTCGCCTCGGTTCATTCGTGATCCTGAATCCTGCGGTCGCTAATCGGCCGGCACGTCCGGCCTGACGATAGAATCGCCTGTAAACTCTGCCAATGAGAGTTGATCCTGTCCAGGCGCTTCTGCCTTGTGCCTTCGCCAATTAGACGTAATGATTGGGCTTCAGGGGGATGGGCCGGAGCCCGGGCCTGCGGCCAACGCAATTGGTCGTTTACCAAAGTAGTGTATCGCGAACAACTCGCGATCGACGCGTGGGGGTGAGGGATGGCCGCGAATGATCCGAGAGAGCGCAGTCTGCAGCGCATTCTCCTGGCCGAGGACGATGAGGATATGCGCCGCTTCCTGGTCAAGGCGCTCGCCAAGGCCGGTTACGACGTGGTGTCATTCGGCAACGGGCTCGAGGCTTATGAGCGTCTGAAGGAGGAGCCCTTTACGCTCTTGCTCACCGACATCGTGATGCCGGAGATGGATGGCATCGAGCTTGCGCGCAAGGCAAGTGAGCTCGACCCGGATCTGAAGATCATGTTCATCACGGGCTTTGCGGCCGTGGCGCTGAACCCTGACAGCCAAGCGCCGAAGGATGCCAAGATCCTGTCGAAGCCCTTCCATCTGCGTGACCTCGTGGACCAGGTAGAGCGGATGCTCGCCGCCTAAAGACACGGCATTAAGTGCCGCTGTTGCCTTGCCGGGGTCTCACCGGGTATAGAGGTCGTTGCCTTACGGAGAGGGCGGTTAGCTCAGCGGTAGAGCACTGTGTTGACATCGCAGGGGTCACTGGTTCGATCCCAGTACCGCCCACCATATTTTTTAATTACTTGGCGCAAGTAACTGCAGGATTGGCAACGCCACCTGTTGCAGACCTTATTTGCCGTCGGGTGCGCCTCAGCACTCGGGCACGCCATGGATCGCGCGTCACCGCGGCTCCGATTCGATTGGCTTGTTGCTCTTTGCGTGTGGTGCGAGTTGCTGCAATGCCTGTTTGAAGGGGGCGACAGAAATGCGCACTTCACCGGTGAAGGGGTAATCCAAAACCAACGCAGGCAGCAGCGCGAGCGAAACGAGGCCAGCGAGGGTCGCCGTCATTAGGGTCTGTGCAATGAGATCTGACGTCCCGAAGAAGGCGGGATAGCCAAGCGTAATCATCGCCCCAGCGATTAGCACCAACCACAAGATTAACGGCACTGAGCCGTTGGCGCTGTCCAGGCGTTCTGCTCGATTGTCTTCGATCGCGGCTAGTAAGCGTAGGGCCTGTTGGTAGAGAGCGAGCCCACGGAAATCCTCTGCTTTAAGGGCGAAGACCGATTGAGTGAGATGGGCAAGCGCGTGCGATGCAGTGTGACTCGGTTTGCCTCTCGCCATGGCGGCCCATTCGGAGCGTCGCACTTGCTCAGCATAGCCCAACAGCGGGTTGCGGATGGAGCTCCCACTGTCTTCGGGCAATGCGTAGGCGAGCTGATTTAAATCGGTAATGGCCTTGGCCTCGTTCCGAACTGCGACCTCGGTATTGCGGAAATTTTCCCAGACGGCGATGACGACGAAGCCAAGAAGGACGGCATACAGAACGCCAATCACGGCGAACTTGAACCCGGCGACTTCGTTGTTGAGCTGCAATCGGTCTACGCCCAATTTCCGGCGGGAAAGCAGCATCAACCCGACGCTATACAATTCGGAGGCAGCGACGACCGCGAACGCCACCAGCCATAGTGGCGTTTCGTTTATCGTGCCAAGCAAAAGCATAGGAGGGTGCACTTGATCAGGGTTTTGAATGGATAGCTTCGCATCCTGGGCGGCCGCCTCGCCAGACAGAATACTCGCTCGTCCACACGTGTATTTACGTGACTAAGGTCGAGTTAGAGCTCCGCCATTGGCTTGGCCCTTGTCGACCTGAATTGAAGTCAATTCGGTCGACGCAGATCCAAAGCCTGTCGGCATTGAAATTCGGTATGGCAGATAAAAACCCGTTGTCGGCACGGGAACGAGCCAGACCTCGATTTCGTCTGTCTGGGACATGTACTTGATGGCAGAATCGTCAGGTCGGTATCCTGAGATAGGCACGAATTTGACCCGGCACACCGCGGCAAATCCCGAATATCCACTCGGAGTTTCATTTTCCACCTTCGTTCGTTGCTTTGGGGTGAGGGTGAGATCAAATCGCCGCGTGCCGTCGAATGCGGGAATGGTTTCATTACATACCCTCAAATCCGCATCGAGAAGGTCAGGACGAGCCCGAAGAAAGGCTCCGGTCATCGGATCGAGCACGCCCTTAAGTTGTGCCTTGGTGACCGGAATGTCGTGGGGATTTGGGTGCCCCTTCGGAGAGATTGAGACCTGCGTGACTGCGCCGCCACCAAATGAAATGCGTACGTCTCCGCGTTTGTCTCCCCCCGAGTAGCTCAGCGTGTACGTGGATGGTTTGGGGCCGGTCTTGGCAATCCTGCCCGAACTCGCCGTCGCGCCGCGCCAGTCATAGATCAAGCCACCCAGAACGGAGAAGCGACCTTCACCGTTCATTTGGTACTCGGAGCCTTTCAAGGCCATCGTCAGACGAACATCTCCGAAGTGAAAGCCGGCAAAATAGACACGATAGTGTGCGATGATCTGCGTTGTTGCGGGAGCCGCATCCTCGGCGCAAACGCTTCTGCTCACAAAAATGCAGCTGACCAGGAGGAAAACGAACAAGGCGGGTCGCCAAGAGACCATAATCAAGACATTTCCGCTCAATGCCGCCGCTAATAAGGCGAGCTGAGGCCGTTTGCCGTCTTGGCCACTCATCGGTCGGGCTTGAGAACGTCCAAAAAAGGGAAATTATCATAAGCTACCTCCCGCGCACCGTCGATTTCTGAGGTAAGATGATGACTCGGCCGGTCTCCGATGTCGCGACCCGGCGAACCCCAATACCGGCAAGCGTCTGCAACGCCTGCAAAACAATCGCTATTTAGTCTACGGGTTCGCCGTAGCTGGGGTGCCCTTGCTTCGTTAGCCCGATGGGCTATCGGGGGCTATGTGCTGGCCCGGCTATCGTGCTTACGGCGCTGATCGGCGGCTTTTGGCAAGGTGTACTTGCAGTCATTCTCTCCAGTGTTGTGGCCGGGTTAGTACGCATGCCGCCTGCGTTTGGATTTGCGCTTGATTGGCCAGAAGGAGTTTCGCTTCTGGCATTCATTTTTGACGCATGTATGCCCCCCAAAGTGTGTGTGCGTGGGATTCTGTGGATGGAAACGAAGTTACGTTGAACGAATCGCCCTGCTCCTCTACGCTTCCTCTTCTTGACTGAAGGCTGACTAGCCCCGTTGCGCACTCCCTGCGGCGGGGTTCTTTTTGGGCGGCACCGGATTGCGGAGCGCTGATGAGCGCACGGGCGGCCACGAATAATGCAGAGGCCATGTGAGGTCGAAGACTTTTGGCTCGGCCCCCCGCTAGCAGCGCTCCACTGTATCCCGCGCCTTGGACAGGAGTTGTCGAACCATTCTTCGTAGCGCAATCGACTCTGCCGAGTTCGTGGGGCCGCTCGCCCACCGAAGAGGCTCGGGGTGGATTGTATGGTGAGAAGGCGAATTATCGTTGGTTATCGAACTAGACGGGCCCCCTGCCTGGATTCCTAAAGCGGGCTCGCCCGCCTGCTGCCTTTTTCATGGTTTATCAATCTTTAAAGGGCAGGGTGAGCCGTCTAGTCTCGCGTAATGCTCCAGAGCGGCTCCGGCGTGGCCTCACAGTCCGGGGCCGCCCCTTATCTCCCCCGCTTCGGCTATCCGCCAACACCCTCGTCTTTTGCCGGAGATAACGATCCTGGTGGGTCGTCGCTTCACAGCCTCTTTGAAGGCAGCCACCGCTACCTGTGATCCCCTACTTGGCTATCTGCATCGTCCCACGCCTCAATGCGGAGGGGCAGATCCAGCGCATCCCCCGAGAGCCATAGACTAATGAAAAACTAAATCTGAACATTCCGGGGGGTCGCGGGACTGTCATTTAGGAGGTGGCGGTCGGTGGTATTGGAACTGTGTGGCGCTCGTTCCAAGCTGAGGCCACACAGTCTTCCCAAGCACGACCCCGGTCCCCCCGGATCGGGCTCACCCCTCATAAGCATCGAACCTAATGTGATTCGCCTTTCGTGGCGAAGAGACATCAGTCGCTCCGCTTCTTGAATCATGGCCGCGACCTTGGCGTCGGTCACTGGAGGTGAGTGTCTCAGGTAACCTCACGAGGTCACTAATCTTCTGCGCGGTGCGGCGCTGACCCACGCCACGCCGCGCCGCTTTGGCCCCTCCCTCGGCTGCGTGGGGTCGTTGACAGGCCGCGCAGCCCTTCCTATGGTCCGCCCTGGCTCGCCGGCAGGTTACGCTCGCAAGACCTGAATACCCCTTTTCTACCCTTGCTGGATGCTTGCCATGAAGATCAAGAATTCGCTCCGGGCCTTGCGCAAGCGCCATCGCAACAATCGCGTCGTGCGGCGGCGGGGGCGGCTCTACGTCATCAACAAGACCAACCGCCGCTTCAAGGCGCGGCAGGGCTAGGCGCCCTTGATAGAGCGGAATTGCTTTGACGGCGCGCCACCGCCCTAAATAGCATCTAGATATGATCAGTCGAAGCTGCTGGATGCGGGCTTTACTGACGGCCGTTGCTCTCACGCTCGTAGGGTGCTTCGGCGCGGGCGTCCCTGCCGCGCGCGCCGGCGGGCACGGCGAGCAGCCGCCGAAGATTGTGGAGCCGCAGTCCGAACCGTCGAAGGCTAGGCCTTCCGAGGACGAGCAGGGCACGTCGAGCAACACGGATGCCAAGACCGCACGCGAGCATGGATCGCGCGATGATGGAACCTCGCCCCAAGGTGCGGAGCCGGAACTGTCGCTTGACGATCTGCATCTCGACGAGCCCGGCCAGCGGGCCAAGGCACTGGGCGAGCTCTACGACGAGCTGGGCCACGCGAAGAATTCCGCGGACGCCCTGCCAATCACTGAGACCATCGAGCAGATCTGGCACAGCTCGGGCAGCGACACCATCGACCTGTTGCTTAGCCGCGCAGACACCTTCGTCAAGGGATCCGATCTCGACTTGGCGGGGCAGGTGCTGGATGCGGTGGTCGAGCTCGCGCCGGACAACGCAGAAGGCTTCTACCAGCGGGCGATGTTGCACTTCATGCACAACGACTATCAGCCGGCTCTTGCGGACTTGAAGCGCTCGCTCATCATCGATCCTCAGCACTACCAGGCGCTCAATGGCCTTGGCGTCGTGTTGGAAGAGCTTGGGGATAAGAAGGGCGCACTCGATACCTTTCGTAGGACGCTCAAGGTCAATCCGTTCCTCGACAGCGCGCGGGAAAGAATTGAAGAGCTCTCCCGCTCCGTCGAGGGCCAGGACATCTAGAGTGCCTTTTCGCGTGTCCCGAGAGCATGCGCTCGACGTGAAGAGGTCGAGCTATAGCTCCTCGGTCCCGCCGTCACCGACATAGGCGACACGCAGCATGTTAGTCGCGCCCGGCGTCCCAAGCGGCACGCCGGCCGAGATGATCACCCGCTGCCCGGGAGCGGCGAAGCCTTCCTCATAGGCGATGCGGCAGGCCTTGGCGACCATGTCGTCGAGATCGCGCGGGTCATCCGTGAGCACGCAATGTAGCCCCCACACTACTGCAAGTTTGCGGCCGGTGGCGACTACGGGTGTTAGCGCAAGGATCGGCTGGTGCGGGCGCTCGCGGGCCGCCCTGAGGCTGGTCGCGCCCGAGGCCGTGTAGCAGACGATCGCAGCGAGATTAAGCGTCTCGGCTATGGTGCGAGC
>CAWJXT010000002.1:0-111582 GCA_963846875.1 uncultured Alphaproteobacteria bacterium | reverse complement strand
GTCACAAAGGCGATAAGCAGTCTCGAGCCGATCATCGACGGATACTCTCCTTTCGTCGCCACTTAAATTTCGAGCGCGGGACGTGGCTAAGACGTGGCTTCTAGGTGCGCTGATTAGCGCCAGCCACAGATGCGACGTCCCCTGTGCGACCAGCAACATCAGCGGCGACCGTGGCGCCGATGACGACGGCCGGTATGCACGGTGACGGTTACAGCCTTCTGGACGAGATTGATTCCTACTGTCCTTCGTGGAATGCTTCAAAGCCGCTCAACAATAAGGAAGGAGGACGCGTTATGGGAAAATTGGGGATCGCAAGCGTCTTGGTGGTCGCATTGGCTACGTCGGCCCTTGCTGCCAGCGCCAAGTACTATGTTGAGATGGATACGGTGGGCAATTGCTCCGTGGTCGATTCCAAACCGAGCGCCAGCTCAGGCATGAAGATCGTGGGCGACAAGGGCGGCTATGCCTCCAAGCAGGACGCCGCCAAAGCCCTAAAGGGGCTCCCAAAGGGTAAGTGCAAGGGCATCGTCGGATAGCCGAACTGGGCGCCGCCCTGTGAATGGGTTGTGATCCCCGATGGGTGGTCATCCGGCGCGCCCGTGTTTCTGCGGCGAGGCGTTCGCGATTTAGAACTCTTATAGCGGAGATGTCGAAGCTCGGTGAGATGTATGTCAGCCTGATAACGTAGCGCGTACAAGCCTGAGGCCACAGGCGACCTTCTTTTCAGTCTTAGCAACAACTTCCATCGTTCGATGAAGAACAGACCGGAGCTGACCAAGACGATGTGCAGCTGTGACTTCAGCAACTGAGCCCGAGCGGACGTTCGGCATGAACCGTCATCGGCATTCAGCCCTCGCGCTTGTTTCGGGCTCATCGTGTGAGGGCGCCTTCAGAGCCCAAAGGTTCCACTCCCGCTAGCTTCGCGAACTGACCCGCGATTAAGGCGCCAAATGGTGAAGTTGAGCGCCCAGCAAAAGCGACCCAAGCGAGATAGGGCCAGCAGCAGCCAGGCAGCCGTTGCATTGAGAGAATGGAAAGTTGCTATCGTGGCGACGATTGACGACCAAAGCACAAGGATTTCTACGAGTTCCAGGTCCCAACACGGCCGACACGTTTGTCGGCTCCTCATTCAAAAAGCGACGCAGGCGACGGCGGCATCTCAAGATTCAAGGATTACTCGGTTGGACTAGGCTAGCCTATTTTGCCATAAGCGGCCAGAGCCACCACAGGATGAGCGCGGCCGCCGCTACCCAGATCAGCACGATCACAACAGCCCCTATGCGGCTGCTCGGCTGCTCCAGACGGCGAGCGGCCTCGCCGCGAAACTCCTGCATCAGCTCGGCTGGGATCAATTGCAGCACAAGGAGAATGCCAAGCGGCACCAGCACCAAGTCATCCAGGTAGCCGAGGACCGGGATGAAATCTGGAATGAGGTCGATCGGGCTCAGCGCATACGCAGCGACAGCAGCGGCCAGCGCCTTCACATACCAGGGGACACGCGGATCGCGAGCCGCGATCCAAACCGCAACCACATCGATGTTGATGGCTTTGGCCCAATTCTGCAATCTTTGCAGCATGTGTCCGGTCCTCGACTAGGACGCGGTCGAGGACTTGGCCTGCGCGGCGGTCTGGATGAAGGCGGGCCAATAGTCGCGCAGCTCCTTGGGCAAAATGCTGGCGAGCTTGACCGCTTCGCCACGGTCGATCTTCTTCGACAGCAGATCGAAGACGGCGTGGACGCCAGCCTTCGCCTCCGCCTCGTCGGCGCGGGGCAACTGCGCATGGACGCGTTCGAGAAACTGCGCTTCATGGCGCTCCTTGGTCGGCTTCCCGCTGGGGTGCCACCCTTCGTAATAGAGACCGCGCAGCAGCATGGGAAGCTGAGCGCCGAGATGCGCGGCATTGTCCGGCCCGATGCGGTCGCGCAACACATGCAAGACCGCCCGCAAGGTGGAATAAGCGTGGTGGCGGTCGTTGGTATCGAGCCGCTCCATCAAATCCTTGAGCCAAAGGTTGGACTCTTGGACGGTCGTGTCGAAGGTGTCGAGGCCGGTGGTCATGATGCGCTCCACTCCGCAATACGTGTCGCCCAACCCTCGTCAAGGTAGCGAGAGCAGGCGCAGGTCGCCTTGATATGCCTCAAGTCGTGAATCGCTTGGCGCTTATAGCTTGACGGCCAAGCGTGGTCCCGAAAGGCGCCGCCTGGCAATGACCGGATTGCGTGACATCGGCTATGTGCTTTAGGAGCTCGGCTGGATGCGATTTGGTTTTTGGCAGAACGGCTTGCGTTATCTTTGGACCGATACCTTCGGCATCGTGCTGATCGTTCGCCCCCAAATTGGGCGGAGGCCCAGCCCTATTTTTCGTAACCTTCAGAAAAAAGGCGATCACCTTGACCTCCAGGCCGAGCGGGGGGCTGCGGCGCTTGTAGCGTGCGCGCCCGCATTGAAGTTGATGGGTATGATGACCCTTGAGGACTGCGTGGCCTTTTGCGGCCTCACGGAAGAGCAGGTGCTCGCCATATTGTCCTCCTATGAGGGTTGTATCAGGGACTAGCAGACAGAATTGACCTCGGAGTGCAGCTGATGCAAACGCCGCAAATGCTGACACATTTGTTTGCAATTGGCGGCAGGACTAGCGGCGGCAGTACCAAGACGTCGTCACCCTGCATGCGCGTTCTCTGCATGTTGGTTCTAGCCTGTTTGCTCTCAACTCCGAGCACGGCCGCGCAAACCGAGGACTCCGTTCGCAATTTCGTCGAGCGTGTGAACCACGCTTCGACCGCACTCTTGGCCCCCGGGTCGGGTGCAGCACAAAAGTGCCGGCGTCTGTTAGCGTGGGCATTTGATGTGCCTGCTATGGCCCAGTACGCGCTTGGCACAGCTTGCAACAGGGCCACGACCACTGAGCGCAAAGCATTCCTAGCTAAGACGAGATCATCGCGGCTTATGTTCGGCGCATGCGAGCCAACCGCGGTTCGACCATGACCTTTGCCGGCGCAAGATCGCCGACTGGCGGTGATCGGCTTGCTGCGAGCCACTTAATCGTGCCAAGTGGCCCCGAACAAACATGGATCTGGAAGCTGCGACCCGTGGGCGAGACGTGGCGCTTTGTGGATGTGACGGTCGACGGTCTCAGCGCGCTCCATGCCGAACGCCAAGAATACGCGAGATATCTTGGAAGCCAATCATGGCGACATCAGTGCGGTCATCGCCTTCGTCCGCAGGCGCGCCGGATAAAGGCTCCGCGGTGACCTTGGACCCATTGATTGCTTTCGAGCATGTCAGCCGCGAGTTCGACGATGGGCGCATCGTTGCGTTGCGGGACGTGAACCTCGCTATTGAGAAGGGTCAATCGGTGGCCATTGTTGGTGCAAGTGGCAGCGGAAAGACCACGCTCATCCTCTTGATGTGCGGCATCGAGGTTCCATCGTCCGGGTTGGTTCGATGGAATGGCGAGCCGATCACGACGTCCCGAGCATGGACCTCACTGCGCCGCTCCGAGATCGGCATCGTTTTCCAGGACTTCAATCTGCTTCCGACCTTGACCGCAAACGAGAATATTCAAATGGCGATGTTTGGCACTGGAATCGGCAGCAAAGAGCGCCAACGCCGCGCTAAGTCCGCGCTCGAAACCGTCGGACTCACGGAGCGCGCAACACATTTGCCTCACGAGCTTTCTGGCGGCGAGCGTCAGCGCGTCGCCCTCGCGCGTAGTATCGTCAACAACCCGACCTTGATCCTCGCCGATGAGCCGACCGGCAACCTCGACAGTGTCAACGGGGCCGCGATTATGGATCTTCTGTTTGACTTGCAGCGAGCGCGGGGTGCGACGCTCGTCATTGTGACGCATGATCCCCGTCACGCCCGCGCTTGCGCGCGGCAGATTGAAATCAAGGACGGTCGAGTATTCGAGCAATCCCCCATGCGGGCACATGAGGTAGCGAGTTGAACCATATTCAGCTCGCATTCCGCAATCTCAAGCGCAGGCCGGCGCGGTCAATCCTTACGGCGCTTGGTGTTGCCCTCGCTGTTGGCAGCTTCATCACGCTTTATGGCTTATCTGGCAGTGTGTATCAGAATCTGGAACAGAGTATCGAGGAACACGGCGCCGATTTGACGATAAGGCGCCATGGAACCGCTGAGCTGTTCGGCGGTACAATCCCCGAATCCGCCGCCGCGCGCATAGCCAAAATTTCCGGGGTTCTCGCTGTTTCCGGCGAACTTCTTTCGCTTGCTGCCACGGATAATGATGACCATGTACTCGCAACGGGTTGGTCGGAAGATAGTTTCTTTTGGCAGAATGTCCCGCTCGAAGAGGGGCGTCTGCCTAGTCCGGGTGAACGCAAGGTCGCGTTGATTGGCATTGACCTAGCGCGTGCCTTGCAAAAGCACGCAGGTGACACGATCAACCTGTTGGGGGAGCCATTTCTCATTGTAGGGATCACGCGTTTTAGCTCAGTCATCAATCGCAACGTGGTAGTTGTCACGCTCACCGATCTGCAAGAGGTGACGTTCCGGTCCGGTGCGATCACTTTCCTATCAGTCAAGCTTGCACATCCTGAAGACCCCGCCGAGGTCGACCGCATCGCCAAGGCTATTGAAGCCACAGGAGATCTGTCCGCTTCGAAGAGCGAGAACGTGCTCCGCAACGACAGCATGCTCGGCCTCTTGCGCGCGGTGTCGAGCTCAATGGCTTGGGTAGCCCTTCTGATGGGCGTCCTCATGGTGCTCAACACGTTGCTGATGGCTGTTCTGGAGCGCACGCGCGAGATCGGTATCCTATCCGCCATCGGCTGGTCGACGGAGCGCATCATGGCTGCGCTGGTCATTGAGGGTTTCTTTATGTCGGCCGTTGGCAGCGCTGTTGGAATCGTTTTCGGCGTCGCCGGATCGCATCTGCTTACCGCAATTCCGGCCATTGGACGCTATGTCGCGGTGCGACCGACACCAGCCCTCGTCGCAGCAACAGCCTTGGCGGCAATAGGGTTAGGCATTCTCGGTTCGTTTTATCCAGCTTGGTTAGCCACCCGGCAAAGTCCCGCTATCGCTCTTGGACGCGCCTGAGGTGCATCGAAGCAGCGAGCGGATGGCCGCTATTGGCACTGAGCAGACTTCAAGCGATCACTTTCCGGTCGCTTTCTGATACGAAAGGGGACGGTCTTAACGTGCGGGCGACGACAAAAAATTTGCTGCCCAGCGCAGCAGCCTCTGTTGCCAATGGGGCCTTTTTTCCCATCGGAGCAGATTGAACTGCCCACTACTTTTAGGTACGGCGCGGCACGATCAGCTTGGCCACGAGGACCTGCACCACTTCGTCTCGCTGATTGCGCGTGAGGCTTCGTATGGTTGCGACTCCGCGGTCCAGCCGGGACCGCGAGTGCATGATCTCCTGGACCTCGCTTTCGACCCGCAGGACGTCGCCGGGCCGGGTCGGCTTCGGCCACGAGAGCTCCGCTCCGGCGCCGATGATGCCGCCGGCCAACGGCAATCCCGTCTCGACTAGCAGACGCATGGTGATCGCGGCAGTGTGCCAGCCGCTTGCCACCAAGCCCGAGAATAGGCTGTCCTTTGCGGCGTCATCGTCGAGGTGAAACGGCTGAGGATCGAACTGCCGTGCAAACGCCTTGATCTGTGCCTCGTCAATGGCGCGCGTGTTGCTGGTGAAGCGCTGACCCACCTGAAGTTCATCGAGATAGAGCAGATCGTTGCCACCTGCCTCACTCGCTATCGTCATGTTTCATCTCGCTCGTCGATGAACTTTTGGTCGGCCTAGTTTTCTTGGCGTCGCGTGGCGACCTGATCGGCTGTGACTGCAGATGCGCCCGTTCCGAAGCGGCTAGTCACAAAGTTGACGACAGCGGCGATTTCCGCGTCCGAGTAACCGGTGCCGAAACCAGGCATGAATATTCTCCCGTGCGCCGTGTTAAGGTGCGCGCCCTGCAAAATCGCCTGAGTTGCATTGACGCCGGCGGGATCGCTCACCGTCCGATTGCCGAGAAGCGCGGCATGGGAGAAAACGACCCCGTTCCCCTCGAAGCCATGGCAGCTCGCACAGGCGCCCTCGAAAACATGCAAACCGAGAGGTTCACCGGCGGCATTTAAAGGGGCCGCCTTGGCAATTTGATCCTGCGTGGAGGGGGTCTCGACGGCGGCAGCCCCTCTGGCGTCGCTTACGGCCGGAACGCTCGCCAAATAGGTCGCCATGGCGTGGATATCGACATTGGTCAGGAAGCGCAGGCTGTTGTCGACGACTTCGGCCATCGGACCGCTGGCCGAGCTCCGCTCGTCTGCGTGCCCATGGGACAGATAGCCATCGATTTGGGAATCCGACCACGCTCCGATGCCCCATTTGGGGTCGGGGGTGATGTTGTACGCCTTCCAGCCCTGGATCAGAGCGCCCGCGAATTTCTCATGGGTCTTCGGCCCAAACAGGATATTCCGCGGTGTATGGCAGTCACCGCAATGGCCGAGCGCCTCGACGAGATAGGCGCCGCGATTCCATTCCGAAGGCTGATCCGCGTTGGGCTGAAAGCGGTGCCCGGGATTGAACAGCACATTCCATAACGTCATGAGATAACGCTGATTGAACGGAAACGATATGTCGTTGGGCGGGGGCGTATATTTGATCGGCTTGAGGCTGAAGAGATAGGCCTTGATTGCCAGCGCGTCGCTGCGCGTCATCAAAGTGTAGGAGGTATAGGGAAAGGCCGGGTAGAGACGCTCGCCGTCCTTGCCCACTCCCTCATGCAACGCCCGCACAAATTCATCGTCGCTCCAGGCGCCGATCCCCGTTTCTGGGTCTGGGGTGATGTTCGTCGAATAGAGCATTCCGATCATAGGCAACTTAAAGGCCAAGCCACCCGAAAAAGGCTCGCCGCCCGGCGCCGTATGGCAGGCGGCGCAGTCGGCGCCGCGCGTAAGGTATTCGCCACGCGCCACCAAATCCGCACCGGCGAGGCTCGGCGGGACGCCCGGTGGGGTCCGGTCCACGAAAATCTGCGAGATCGACCCGCTTGCCGCCGCGCGAATGCCGTCGGATCGCGCGAACGCAATGAACAGCGATGCCACGGCCGCTATCGCCAGCAGGACGATGAGCGAGAGCAATGAGCTTTCTGGAGAGACTCATCCTCACCTATGCGGGCTGCAGTTGGTCCTTAATTGGCAGCTTGCGGATGCGCTTGCCGGTCAGGGCGAAGACTGCATTGGCTATCGCCGGCGCAATGCCTATCGTGCCGGGCTCACCAATGCCCCCCGGGGCTTCGGTGCTCTTCACAAGATGCACCTCGATCAGCGGAGCTTCGTTGATGCGCAGCACACGATAATCGTTGAAGTTATGTTGCTCGACCCGGCCGTTCTTGAGGGTGATCTCGCCCCACAGCGCGGCGCTGACGCCGAAGATGATACCGCCCTCGATCTGTGCCACGATGGTGTCGGGGTTGACGATCTGGCCGCAATCGACCGCGCAAACGACACGGCGAACCCTGACTTCGCCATCCTTGGATACCTCGACCTCGGCGATTTGGGAAAGATAGCTACCCATGGCAAATTGCACGGAGACACCGCGGCCGAGGCCGGGTGCAGCGGTTCGACCCCATCCGGCCTTCTCCGCGGCGAGATTGAGCACGCCAAGCGCGCGCGGCGATTTGCCGAGCAAAGCGCGGCGGTATTCGACGGAGTCCTTCTTCGCTACCGCGGCGAGCTCGTCGATGAAGCTCTCGATCACGAAGATGTTGTGCGTAGGTCCGACGCCGCGCCACCAACCGGTCGTGAGGCCAGGGGGTTCGTCGCGAACATAGTCCACCAGGATGTTGGGGATCGAATAGGCCAGTTCCTTTGCGGCGCCGTTGACGGCATCCGCGTCCAGACCGTTCACAAATGCCGGCGGCGCCCATCGCGCTAAAATCGAGGAGCCGGTGACGCGGTGATGCCAAGCAACCGGCAGGCCCTGCTCATCGAGGCCGGCAGCGAACCGGTCGTAATAATACGGTCGGTAGATATCGTGCTGGATATCCTCCTCCCGGCTCCAGACCACCTTCACCGGCCCCTCGACCTGCTTGGCGATCGCCACCGCCTGCGTGACGCCGTCTACGTCGAGCCTTCGGCCGAAGCCGCCGCCGATCAGATGATTGTGCACCTGGATCTTGTCGAGCGGCAGTCCGGTCACCTGCGCGGCGGTGGCTTGGGCCCGGCTCACCACCTGGATCCCCACCCAAATCTCGCAGCTATCCGGAGTTACATGAACGGTGCAATTCATCGGCTCCATCGCCGCGTGGGCGAGAAACGGCATCTCATACACGGCCTCGACCTTCCTGGCGGCGGCAGGCATCGCTTTGGCGACATCACCGTCGCTGCGGGCGACGACCCCGGGCTTCTGCGAGGCGATTTCCATCTGGCGCACGATGTCGGCGGTCGAGACCTTTGCGTTCGGGCCGTCATCCCAGCCGATATCGAGCGCGGCAAGACCTTGCATCGCCGCCCACATATTGTCGCCGACGACCGCGACGGCATTGTCGAGCCGCACCACTTGGCGTACTCCCTTGACCGCCATGGCTTTGCTGTCGTCGATGTTGGCGAGTTTTCCGCCGAAAACCGGACATGCAGCCACGGTGGCGAACTTCATGCCAGGAACGATCGCGTCGATGCCGAACTGTGCTTTACCGTTCACTTTGTCTGGCGTGTCGAGACGCTTGGCGGGTGTTCCGATCAGCGTGAAGTCCTTGGGGTCCTTGAGCTGGACGTTGTCCGGCACCGGCAGTTTCGCCGCCGCGTCCACCAGAGCTCCATAATTGACCCTCTGGCCGGTCGGCGCATGCACCACCGCGCCCTTTTCGGCGTGGCAGGACATCGGATCGACATTCCAGCCAGCCGCCGCCGCCGTTGTCAGCATGATGCGGGCGGTGGCGCCAGCGCGACGAAGCGGCTCCCACATAGCCGGCACCGAAGTCGAGCCGCCAGTGACTTGGAACCCAAGGAGCGGATTGGCATAGAGCCGGTCGTCCGGGGGTGCGGCTTCGAGGGTGACCTGCGCGAGGTCGACCTCCAGCTCTTCCGCGATGAGCATGGTCATTGAGGTGTAGGTGCCTTGTCCCATCTCGACTTGCGGCATGACCAGGGTCACGCTGTCGTCAGGGCGAATGCGGACGAAGGCATTCGGACCGAAGGTTTCCGCAGTTGCGATATCGGCTTTGGCGCCGATCAGTTGAGGCAGATAAAAGCCGACGAGCAAGCCTCCGCCGGCGGCCGCACCAGTGGCCATGAAGGTCCTGCGCGAAACACCGCCGGACACGACTTTCGCCTTGTCTTTAATGGGCTTCAGCGGTCGCTCCAGACCCATAGCGGCTCCTTCCTGAGGCGGCTCAAGCGGACCGCGATGCTTGTTTGATGGCGGCGCGAATGCGCGGATAAGTGCCGCAACGACAGATATTGCCCGACATTGCCGCATCGATCTCGACGTCGCTCGGGTTCGGATTGCTCTCGATAAGCGCTGCGGCAGACATGATCTGGCCAGACTGGCAGTACCCGCACTGGACCACTTCCACATTGAGCCAAGCTTGCTGGATTTTCTTGCCGCTCGAGGTTTCGCCGATCGCTTCGATGGTGGTGACCTTCTTGCCGGAGGCGCTTGCCACGGGCGTGATGCAGGATCGTATAGGACGGCCGTCGATATGCACAGTGCAGGCCCCGCACAGAGCGACACCGCAACCGAACTTCGTCCCTGTCAGTCCTACGACGTCGCGCAGGAGCCACAAAAGAGGCATGTCATCCGGAACATCGAGTTCGTGCTGCTGGCCATTGATGAGCAACGTCGCCATTGAAGTCTCCTGACTTCGACCGCAAGTCTGCTGGCCTTGCACCTTCTAATATGTGCTTGCGCCAAAGCTGCGTCCTACAGAAGGGTGCACCGGTGGCAGTGGTCGGCCGATCTAATTCGACACCATATTTATTGGCTGTTCAACATCGTATCCAGCGCCTGCGACGCCGCTCCGAGGGTCCGAGCCGGAACCGGCTAGGATCCCTGGTTCTCTCGCCAGAGCCTGCGTTATTCAGCGTTTGGCGAGAAGGACCCCTCGAACTTTTCCGGCCTTGCGTCGGCCGATGGCTCACGCTTGACAGCGGCGTATGGCCAGCCCACGCGTATTCAGCTTGAGCCAGCTTGTTGATACGCTACCAAGTCGTAGGGAGACGAAGCAATGTCGCCGAGCAAGAACAGCAGCTGGAAGCCCAGAAGCAAGCGGCTCCTCGTCTCGCGCAAGGTTTTTCTTCACGGCCTGTTTGCCTTGGCTGCATCACCGATCCTTCGCAGTATTTCCGCTCGCGCCGAGGACTCTCTCGAATTGAGCGAGGTGGCGCCCGGGGTATTCGTGCACCAAGGAGTTTACGAGCTTCAGTCGCCAGAAAACAAAGGCGACATGGCAAATGCGAGCTTTGTCGTGGGAGACGACGCGGTTGCCGTGATCGACACCTTGGGCAGCGCGTCTGCGGGCCGCGCGTTGCGCAACTCTATCCGTGCCGTCACGGACAAACCCATAAAATATGTGATCAATACTCACATGCACCCAGATCACGTCTTCGGCAACACGGCCTTCAAGGGGGACAACCCGGCTTTCGTCGCCAACCACAAGCTCGCGCGCGGACTTGCCACCCGCGCGGACCGCTACGTGGCGATGAATAAGCAGATGATGGGAGCCGACGCGTTCGAGGGCAGCGAGGTGATCCTGCCCACGCTGAGCGTCGACGACAGCCTCACCCTCGATCTTGGTGGCCGCCCACTCCGTCTCGAGACGCAGCGAACCGCCCATACCGACAACGACCTCACCATCACCGACACGGCGACCGACACGCTGTTCTTGGGCGATCTCCTTTTCTCCGCTCACGTGCCGACGCTGGACGGGTCGATCAAGGGCTGGCTCGCGCTGATCGACGATCTCAAGACGCGGAAGGTTGCTCGCGTCATCCCTGGTCACGGGCCCCACGCCATGGAGCTGCCGGGGGCGCTGGAACCCGAACAGCGCTATCTCACGGCGATCGCAACCGACGTCCGCGAATTGATCAAGGAAGGCAAGACCTTGGAAGACGCCATAAAGACGGCGGGGTACGAGGAGCGTAATGGCTGGAAGCTTTTCGACCAGTACCATATCCGGAACGTCACGGCGGCGTTCGCCGAGCTCGAATGGGAATGAGACTAAGTCGCTAAACGGCGATCGATCACGCTCGGGGGCGCGAGGGGTCAGATTGGAACTCAGCCGGACTCAACAGTCCACGTGCATAGGGGGCCGCGTGCAGATGTCCCGGCGGTTCCATTTGGCCGAAGATGGCGACCACACAAAGCACAACAATTCCCAGTACAACTTCTATGCCCGCGAAAACGCGTAAGACTCGGAGGCTTCGTTGGCCTTTCCGTCCACGTCTCGTGTTGGCTGTACCCGTGGCGTCAGCCAGAGGCGGTTCATGGCCCAAGCCCAACCCAGTAGACAGCGACACCTGTACATTGGAAATGGATTGCCCATGAGCGGTTCTCTCAGAACAGAGGTTTGCGACTTGCTCGGGTGCGAGTATCCGGTGGTGTTGGCCGGCATGGGCGGTGTAGCCCGTTCTGAGCTCGTCGCGGCCGTAACTCGGGCTGGGGGATTCGGATTCCTCGGCATGGTTCGCGAGCCGCCAAGCCTGGTGCGCCGAGAGGTTGACGCCGTTCGGCGCCTCACTTCGAGGCCATTCGGGATCAACCTTATTCCTGCCGCGACTGATGGTGAGCTGCTGGAACAGCAGCTTGTCATGTGCATTGAGCTTGGCATCCCGGTGGTCGCTCTGTTCTGGGACTTGTCCCGAGAGATTGTCAGGCGTCTCCGTGACGCGGGCATTCTGGTGGTGTGTCAGGTTGGATCGGCCAAAGAGGGGGAGGAGGCCCAGCGAGCGGGCGCACAAATCCTGATTGCCCAGGGTGTCGAGGCCGGTGGACATGTTCGAGGCGTGACGCCTCTTCGGCTTTTGTTGCCAGAGGCCGTCTCTTCGAGCGACGTGCCGGTTCTGGCCGCCGGCGGCATGGTCGACGGCCGCGACCTTGCCACGGCATTGAGATTAGGCGCTCAGGGCGTGGTGATCGGCACGGCCTTTCTCGCCTCACCTGAGTTTTTTGCCCACGATTATCACAAGCAGCGGATTCTGCAGGCCAAGTCGGAGGAGACCATCCTCACGGATATATTTCACATCAACTGGCCCATTGGCGCCCCGGTCCGCGTGTTGAAGAATAGCGCGACGCGCGGCGAGAGAGGTGATCCATTTGGTCCTGGCCAAATCATTGGCGAAGAGGAAGGCCGGCCGATTTTCCTTTTCAGCACGGACTCGCCCTTGCGTTCGATGACGGGAGACTTCGAAGGGATGGCGCTTTATGCCGGCCAAGGGGTCGACCGGATCGACGCGCTCATCCCGGCCGGCGAACGTGTTGTGGCAATCATCGCCGAGGCCGGCCGGCTGCTGCAAGAATCAGCTGCAGTGTAGGCGGCGAAGGCCCCCCAATTCTTACATCGTCAGTCGCGTTTACCTCGCGCTTCTCAGGCACCACCGCTAGGGTTCAAGGGGGACGGCATCCGTCTCCACATGAGGCGGCGGCGCAATCTCCTTGAGCATCGCCTTGGCGATCTCGTGCTCGCCCATGACCACGATGCTTGCACCGTGCTTCTTCAGGTGCTCGATCTCGGCCTCCGAATGCGCGCGCGCGATGATCGGCAGCGACGGATTGATGGCACGAGCCTGCTCAACCACCTGGCCGCCTTCGAAGGCGTCGGGAATGGCGACCAGGAGGCAGCGTGCCGCGCTCAAATTGGCGGAGGCGATGACCCTGGGGTCGGCAGCATTGCCTCTCACCGCTTCGACGCCCCTCACCTTGAGCCCTTTGACCGCATCGTCGTTGTCCTCGATGACGAAAAGGGGGCCGGCACTTTGCCCGAGCACGGAGCTGATGAAACGGCCGACACGGCCATGGCCGATAAGCACCACATGACTGGTGAGTCGCGTGGGGCGGATGGGCGCGCGCGTGGGGATCTCCGTCTCCTCGCGCGCAGCCGCGACCTCCGATCGCGTTCGCTCACGCTTCGCAAGCCTGCGGTCGAGGAGAGCGAAGACGAGCGGATTCAGCAGGATGGAGATGATGGCGCCGGCGAGGATGAGATTGCGGCCACTCTCGGGCAAGAGTTGAAGAACTCGTGGCGAGCCCAGCCAGGATGAAGGAAAACTCGCCGATCTGTGCAAGACTGCCTGAGACAGTGAGTGCGGTGGCGTGGCCATGCCCGAATAGCCGCACCACGGCATAGGCAGCGATCGACTTGCCCACCACGATGACAAGCACCGTGGCGAGCAGTGCCCCGGGCGCCGCAAGCACGATTCTCGGATCGAACAACATGCCCACGGCGATGAAGAACAGCACGGCAAAGGCGTCACGGAACGGCAACGACTCGGTGGCCGCCTGCTGGCTCAGCCGCGACTCGCTCAAGATCATGCCCGCGAAGAAAGCGCCGAGGGCGATCGAGACGCCAAACAGGTTGGCGGAAGCGTAAGCCACACCGAGCGCAATCGAGAGCACGGCCAGTCGAAAGAGCTCCCGGCTGCCGGTATGGGCCACATAATGCAGGAGCGCTGGGATCAGTCGCGTACCCACGATGAGCATCAGCGCCACGAAGCCCGCAATCTTAGCGAGCGTGAACGCGAGCGGTTGGATCAGTACCGAAAATTGCGCGGCGGCCTCGCCCTTTAGCGCTGCGGCAAGAGGGGGCAGGAGCACGAGCGCCAGGACCATAGCGAGATCCTGGACGATGAGCCAGCCCACGGTGATCCGCCCGTGCTCGGTCTCGATCAGCCGCCGTTCCTGCAACAGGCGCAGTACAACCACGGTGCTCGCCACCGACAGGGCGATGCCGAAGATGAGCCCTGAGGCGAGCGTCCAGCCCTGCCACCACCCGAGTACGAGGGCGAGCGGGATGGTGACGAGCCCTTGGGCCGCAGCCCCCGAGACGGCGATACCGCGCACCGAGAGCAGGTCCTCCAAGGAGAAGTGGAGCCCGACGCCAAACATGAGCAGAATAACGCCGATTTCGGCGAGCTCATTGGCGATGCCCTGATCGGCCACGAAGCCCGGCGTGAACGGGCCGACGGCGATGCCCGCCAGCAAGTAGCCCACCAACGGGGGCAGGCGAAGTCGGTGAGCCAGGAGGCCGAGGGCCAAGGCGAGCACGAGGGCCATGACAATCGTGGAGATGATCGGTGTTGAATAGGTCATGGGACCGGCAAGCTCGCAATGTGCTCGGCGCTGTCAAACAGCCTGACGGCGTTCACGGCTGATCACAAGCCCTTCCCGCTTAGGGAATTCCAACTGTCATTATTTCGGCGTTCAGCGGCAGCGCCAGCGGCGCGTCGATACCAAAATCGACGGATTCCCTCTATCTTCCCAACGACCAGTCAGTTCACCCACCAAAAATACGCCGTCATCACCGTCCAATTCGTTCCATGGACGTATCTGATGTTTGATCAAAACGGTGCCTCAAAGCGGTAGAAATCGGCATGGGCCATTGCTCTAAGGAGTAGCTGCGTTGCAGGGTCATCGTGAACGGTGGCGTGGGATTGCCCTGAGCTTAACGCTCGCGGCCCTGGGTGCGCTCCTCGCTCTTAACGCGGCTCTCAGCCAACCGACCGCGGCAGGCGTCTGGCGTCAAGTTGACGACGCCGGAAAGGTTGGGGCGTTTGTCACCATAACGGAGGAAGGAGGCGTGTTTGTAGGGCGTCTCTCGCACCTGTTCCCAGAACCTGGTGACGACCCCAATCCCGTGTGCGAGCAATGTCCGGGCGACAAGCTCAATCAACCGCTCCTCGGCCTGGTTTTCATTGAAGGGATGAAGCAATCCGGATTGGACTATGACGGGGGCACGATACTCGATCCCGAAACCGGGAAGGTCTACAGCGCAAGCATGCGTCTCAGCGCCGACGGCATGCAGCTCAACGTTCGGGGCTATGTTGGGTTGTCAATCTTCGGCAGGAGCCAGATATGGACTCGTGTCGAATGAGACGATGCGGCTCTGCGCCGCGAGCCCAAGCCGCGCGATAGCTGCTCAACCTGTCATAGGGAGGCTTACAGCTTCGTGTCGAATAACGATCGCGCGTTCGTAACCGGAGCCACCGGTTTTGTGGGCTCCGCCGTTGTCAGAAAGCTCTTGGCGGCCGGGTTTAGCGTCCAGGCTCTCGTGCGCCGCCACAGCCGCAGATCGAATCTTGACGGTCTCCAGATCGAAATCGTCGAAGGCGACATGCGGGACCGAGAGGCGGTTTTTGCCGCCGCCAAGGACGCGCGCTACGTGTTCCACGTGGCCGCCGACTACCGACTCTGGGCACCCAACCCCGAGGAGATCATGCGAGCCAATGTGGAGGGGACGCGGGTGGTGATGGAGGCGGCACGCGAGGGCGGTGCCGAGCGCGTTGTCTATACGTCGAGCGTTGCCACCCTCAAGCTCCGCGAGGACGGCTTGCCCACGGATGAGACGACGCCGCTCTCCGAGAACCAGGGGATCGGCGCCTATAAGCGCAGCAAGGTTGCCGCCGAGCGACTCGTTGAGCGCATGATCGACGGCGGCCTTCCGGCGATCATCGTCAATCCCTCGACCCCCATCGGCCCGCGCGACCTGCGCCCAACGCCCACCGGGCGCATCATCGTCGAAGCGGCCGCGGGCCGGATGCCGGCCTTCGTCGATACTGGCCTCAATCTCGTACATGTGGAGGACGTCGCCGCAGGGCACCTCGCGGCGCTAAACCAAGGCCGCATCGGCGAGCGCTATATTCTCGGCGGCGAGAACAGGACGTTGGCCGAGCTGCTTGGCAGGATCGCCCTGCTCACGAGCCGTCCGCCGCCGCGCCTCCACCTGCCGCTTGCGCTGATTTATCCATTCGCCTTCGGGGCAGAGGCGATCGCCCGCGTCACCAAGCGCGAGCCCTTCGTGACGCTCGACGGCTTGAGGATGGCGAAGCATCCGATGTACTTCACCTCGGCGAAGGCGGAACGCGATCTCGGCTACACGGCAAGGCCTGCCGAAGAGGGCCTGCGCGCCGCGATCGACTGGTTTCGCCAAGCGGGTTTTCTATCATGACGCCGTCGCTCGTGATCGCCTCGCTTGCGCTCGCCGTCTGGCCATATCTGATCTTCTGCCGTGGCGGCTTTTGGCGCGGGCGCGAGCGCGAGGACCAAGACCGGTCCGCACCGCCGGCGTCTGATATATGGCCGAGCGTTGTTGCCGTCATCCCGGCGCGCAACGAAGCCCCGATGCTTCGGCTGAGCCTCGGCTCGCTTCTGGCTCAAGACTATCCTGGGGCGTTGTCGATCGTGCTCGTGGACGACGAGAGCAGCGACGGCACGGCGGGGGTTGCGCGAGCGGTCGCGGCTGAGGCTCGCCGCAAACTGGTCGTGCTCCGAGGCGAGCCATTGCCCGCGGCATGGACCGGCAAGGTCTGGGCCATGCATCAGGGCATCGCCCATGCCGAGGCCCCGGAGCCAGCGCCCGATTATCTGCTGCTGACCGACGCCGACATCGCCTATGCGCCTGATGTATTAAGGCGCCTAGTCGCGCGGGCGAACGCCAACGGCCTCGTGCTCGTCTCGTTCATGGCCAAGCTTCGTTGCCAGAGCCTCGCCGAGCGAGCCCTCATTCCGGCCTTCGTCTTTTTCTTCCAGATGCTCTACCCCTTTGCTTGGGTCAACCGCGGCGCCGCCAAGACCGCGGCTGCGGCCGGCGGCTGCATGTTGGTCGAGCGGCGCGCGCTTGAGCGGGCAGGGGGCATCGCCAAGATTCGCTCAGCGCTGATCGACGATTGCGCGCTGGCAAAACTGATGAAGGCCGAAGGACCCATCTGGCTCGGTCTGACCGATCGCGTCCGCAGCTTGCGACCCTATCCGCATATCGGGGACATTCGTCGCATGGTGGCGCGGTCTGCCTATGCGCAGCTCCGCTACTCGCCGCCCCTTCTGGTTGCCGTCTCGGCCGGTATGGCGCTCACCTATCTTGCGGCGCCGGCCCTGGTCTTTTTTGCCGGCAACCCAGCGTCCATCATCGCCGCCGGGGCTTGGGTATTGATGACCCTCGCCTTCCTGCCGATCTTGCGCTTCTACGACGTGTCCCCCCTCTGGGCGCTCGCGTTGCCCCTGATCGCAGCGGCTTATTTGGCATTCACGCTCGATTCGGCGTACCAGCATTGGCGTGGGAAAGGTGGATTGTGGAAAGGGCGCAGTCAGGCTCTTCCGGCGAGGCGATGACGATTACGGCCAACATTGATGCGAGCAAGACCGAGCATGAGGAGAACTTTCCGGTCGCCTCCATGCTAATCGCTCCGCGCTTGCGCGCGCCGATCTTGAGCTTCTACCGCTTTGCCCGCGCGGCGGATGATGTGGCCGACCACCCGACGCTCAGCGAAAGCGAGAAGTTCGCAAGACTGGACGCGCTGGAGGACACGCTTCTCGGACGTGCCGATGCCGCCAAGGAAGCTTTGCCGCTGCGGCGCGTGCTCGCGCAGAGGGGGCTTGCCCCGACGCACCCGCTCGACCTCTTGACCGCCTTCCGCGCCGACGTCACCAAGCGTCGCTACGCGGACTGGGCCGAGCTCCTGCACTATTGCCGCTATTCCGCCATGCCTGTGGGCCGCTTCGTGCTCGATCTGCACAGCGAGGAGCGCTCGACCTGGGCTTACTCCGATCCACTCTGCGCCGGTTTGCAAGTCATCAATCATCTACAGGATTGCGCGAAGGATTATCGCGCGCTCGATCGGGTCTATCTGCCGCTCGATAGCCTGACGGCATACGGGATCGGCGTGGACGCTCTGGCCGCGCCCAATGCCTCGCCCGCTCTCCGGTCTGCTCTCAGCAGTATCGCCGGGCGAACCGGTGAGCTCTTACGCCAAGCCTCGAAGCTGCCGCTTGCGGCAAGGGACGCGCGGCTCGGTCTTGAGACTGGGGTGATCGTGAGGCTTGCGCAAAAGCTGATCGCGCTGCTGATGATCCGCGATCCGTTGAGCGAGCGCGTGCACCTGACCAAGGCGGACGCCGTTCTGCAGGCCGCGCAAGGAGCCGCTGCCACAGTTGTGGCGAGGTTCGCTCTACCCCGGGCCTCTTCGCGGGCAGGGAAGTAGCGATGAGCGCCACAGAGCGGCAGACTGAAGCGCCGGACGTGGCCGCGACCACCGTATCGCGTAGCTCCTTCTATCTCGCCATGCGCATCCTTGCCTCCGGGCAGCGACAGGCCATGTACGAGGTCTATGCCTTCTGCCGTGCGGTCGACGATATCGCCGATGATGGAGGCCCCGAGATCGGAGCGCGTAGCCATGCTGGATCGCTGGCGGGCGGATCTTGCACAGCTTTATGCCGGACGCGGACCAACCAGGCTGACGCAAGGGCTCGCGGCCCCCGTGCAGAGCTTTGGTTTGCGCCAGGAGGACTTCCTCTGCATCATCGATGGCATGGAGATGGACGTGCTACGTGAAATGCGAGCCCCGGATTGGGAGGCCCTCGACCTTTATTGTGACCGGGTGGCCTCGGCGGTCGGGCGCCTTTCTGTCAGGATTTTCGGCGTCGAGGAAGAGAAGGGGCGGCAGTTATCGCATCACCTCGGGCGCGCTTTGCAGATGACCAATATCCTTCGTGACCTCGACCAAGACGCGGAGCTGGGCCGTCTCTATTTGCCGAAAGAGGCCTTGGCGGAGGCCGGCATAACCGATGAGGACATCGGCAAGGCGCTCGCGCATCCGGCGCTCGGTGTCGCTTGCGCGGCCGTCGCCGCTCGCGCGCGGCGGCACTTCGATGCGGCGTCGGCGGTGATGGCGCGCTGCCGCCGGGAAAGCGTGCGCTCGCCGCGAGTCATGGCCTCTGTCTATCGTGCTCTCCTGCATCGGCTCGTTGCGCGCGGTTGGACCGCGCCGCGAGCAGAGGTTCCCCCCTCGAAGGTTCAATTTCTCTGGGCGGTTATGCGTCACGGCATCGTGTGATGGGATGCGGAACGGTGCATATCGTGGGCGCCGGTCTTGCCGGTCTTGCCGCGGCAGTCGGGCTCGCCGGGTCGGGGTGCGAGATCGTCGTGCACGAGCTTGCACGTCACGCCGGCGGCCGTTGCCGCTCGTATTTCGAACCGGCTTTGGGTCTCACCATCGACAACGGCAATCATCTCCTCTTGTCCGCCAATCATGCGGCGCTCGCTTTTCTGAGGACAATCGGCAGCGAGGACAAGCTCGTCGGTCCCGAGGAGGCCGAATTGGCCTTCGTCGATCTTGCCTCCTGCGACCGCTGGGTGCTGCGTCCGAATAAGGGGCGCTTTCCCTGGTGGATTTTTTCCAAGGCACGACGCGTACCCGGCACGCGGCCGGCCGACTATTTGTCGCTGATGGGGCTGCTACCGGAACGTCGCGATCGCGCTCTCGGCGATCGGATTCAATGCGAGGGATTGCTCTATGAGCGGCTCTGGCGCCCTGTGTTTCTGGCGGCGCTGAATACGGAGCCGCCGGAAGCGTCATCTTTGCTTGCGAGCGCTCTCCTGCGCGAAAGCTTCGCACGCGGCGGCAATGCCTGTCGCCCACTGGTTGCCGAGGGCGGTCTTGGTCCCGCCTTCATCGATCCGGCGCTCGATTACCTTAAGCGCAACGGGGCCAAGCTATGTTTCGACCATCCGCTTCGGCGCTTGGAGCTTGCGGACGAAAAGGTGCGCACACTCGATTTTGGCGAGGAGCGGGTCGCCCTTGGCGCGGGCGATAGCGTCATTCTCGCCGTTCCGGCCACGGTCGCATCCCTTCACCTTCCGGACCTGTCCGCGCCGAGCCAATTCCGCGCTATCGTCAACGCACATTTCAAGTTCGATTCCCCCAAAACCTTCCCGCGAGTCCTCGGGGTCGTCAATGGGACGGCGGAATGGCTGTTCGCCTTTCCCGGGCGTCTTTCCGCCACCATCAGCGCCGCCGACCGCTGGATCGAAGTGCCGCGCGATGTCCTCGCACAAAAGATTTGGGCGGACATCGCCAAGCTGACCGGTATGGATGGCGAGCTGCCGCCCTGGCAGATCGTCAAGGAACGCCGCGCGACTTTTGCCGCACTTCCGCAGGAAAACGCCAAACGGCCCTCCACGCAAACGCGCTGGCGCAATCTTTTCCTTGCCGGCGACTGGACGGCGACGGAACTCCCCGCCACCATCGAGGGCGCCATAAGGTCGGGCAATAGCGCGGCTCGCCTTGTGAGCAAGGCGGCGCAAGCGCAGTCGCTGAATGGCAGTGGAAAAGGCGTGTCATGACGATGAGTGAAGCGCGGGCCGAGACGAGCCCTGCCACGCCGGTCAGTGGCACGCTTGAGACATCGATCGCCTCCGCGACAGAGGCGCTTTGCGCGCTGCAGCGGGAGGACGGGCATTTCCTCTTCGAGCTCGAGGCGGATGCCACGATCCCGGCCGAGTACGTGCCTAATGCGCCATTATCTCGCCGAGCCGGTCGATACCGAACTCGAGTGGAAAATCGCGCGCTATCTCCGTCGCATTCAATCACCCGATGGCGGCTGGCCATTGTTCTACGCCGGCGCGTCCGATATCAGTGGAAGCGTCAAGGCCTATTTCGCGCTGAAGATGATCGGCGCCTCTGTCGACGCACCCCATATGACGCGCGCGCGGGACTGGATCCTCGTCCATGGCGGCGCCGCCAGCAGCAATGTGTTCACGCGCAATCTGCTCGCGCTGTATGGCGCAATCCCGTGGCGCGGCGTGCCGGTGATGCCAGTCGAGATCCTGCTGCTGCCGCGGTGGTTTCCCTTCCATCTCGACAAGGTCTCTTATTGGGCGCGCACCGTGATGGTGCCGCTCATGGTGCTGAATGCGCTGAAGCCGCGCGCGCGTAATCCGAAAGGAATCCGGATCGACGAGCTTTTCGTCACGCCGCCCGAGGCGGTGTGGCATTGGCCGAAGGGCGCGCATCAGACGTGGCCTTGGGCTGAAATGTTCGGCGGCATCGACCGGACGTTGCGCGCGTTTGAGCCCTATTTCCCGAAATCCATCCGCGCCCGGGCCATCGCTAAGGCCGTCAATTTCGTCACGGAACGGCAGAACGGGGAGGATGGGCTCGGCGCGATTTTCCCGGCCATGGCGAATTCGGTGCTTGATGTTCGATGCCTTGGGGTATCCCAAGGACGACGCCAAGGTCAAAACGGCGCGAGCCTCGCTCGACAAATTGCTGGTGATCAAGGATGACGAGGCCTATTGCCAGCCCTGTCTCTCGCCCGTCTGGGACACGGCGCTTGTCGCTCACACACTGATCGAGGTGGGCGGTCCGGATTGCGAGCGGCGCGCACGAAAGAGCCTCGAATGGCTGCGCCCCTTGCAGGTGCTCGATACGGTGGGCGACTGGGCTGCGAGCCGCCCCAGCGTCCGCCCAGGTGGCTGGGCGTTCCAATACGCCAATCCGCACTATCCCGACCTTGACGACACCGCCGTCGTCGTCATGGCCATGGACCGCGCTTGGGCACGCACGCCCAATGAGCCGCATGATGAGTACGGGGAGGCGATCGGCCGCGGGAAGGAATGGTTGATCGGCATGCAGATGCAACAATGGCGGTTGGGCTGCCTTCGATGCCGACAACGAATACTACTACCTCAACCAGATTCCGTTCTCGGATCACGGGGCTCTGTTGGATCCTCCGACCGCTGATGTCACCGCGCGTTGCGTGTCGATGCTCGCTCAGCTCGGGGCGATCGGCGAGACCCATGCGCTCAACCGGGGCATCGCCTATCTTCTCGAGACGCAGGAGCAAGACGGCAGTTGGTATGGCCGCTGGGGCATGAACTACGTCTATGGAACGTGGTCCGTCCTCTGCGCCTTGAACGCGGCGCGCGTGGACGCCGCCTCGGCCGCGATGCGGAAGGCAGCACGTTGGCTGCTGTCGATTTAGAACGCGGATGGCGGCTGGGGTGAGGGCGGCGAGAGCTACAAGCTCGACTATAAGGGATATGAGCCCGCGCCGAGCACGGCCTCGCAAACCGCCTGGGCGTTGCTCGGATTGATGGCGGCAGGCGACGTCGATGATCCAGCGGTCGCCAAGGGCATCCGCTACCTCATGCAAACCCAAGGTGAGGACGGCTTCTGGGAAGAGGCGCGGTCCACCGCCACGGGATTCCCGCGCGTCTTTTATCTCCGCTACCACGGCTACTCGAAATTCTTTCCCCTCTGGGCGCTTGCTCGCTACCGCAATCTCAAAGCCGCCAACACCAAGACCGTGCTGGTCGGGATGTGAACTTGAAGGAGATACGATGCGGGGCTTTGTCATCGCCGCAACGGGTCTCCGCGCGGAGGGTCGGATCGCCGCGCGGTCGGACGACGTCAGAGCCGTGGCCGGGGGTGGAGACGGAGCGCGTCTGGCGCAGCTCATCGAGCGCTCAATTGCCTGAGGGAGGCCAGGCCATCATCAGTTTCGGCATTGCTGCGGGCCTTGCGCCGAGCCTGGCGCCCGGAACATGTCTCGTCGGCAGCGAGGTCGTCCACGGCGGTAGAGCCTATCGCGCCGATGCGGCTTGGGTCGCGCGTATTAAGGAGATGCTCGGCATCACCGAGCCCGCCGTTATCGCCGGCGTCGATGACCCGCTGACGTCGGCCTTAGCAAAGCAGGCGCTTCGATGCGGAGACCGGCGCCGTCGCCGCAGACATGGAAAGCCATATTGTTGTGCAGCTTGCTACACGACATGGGCTGCCCTTTGCGGTGCTGCGCGTGATCGCCGATCCTGCCGAGCGAGCGCTACCGTCCGCGGCCCTTGGGGGTATGCGAGGCGACGGTGGGCTCGACGGACTTGCGGTGCTCGGCTCGCTGTTGAAGCACCCGGGACAGCTGCCGGCGCTCCTTCGCCTGGCGGCCGATACGCGGGCCGCCATGGCGGCGCTACTCCGCTGCCACGACCTCTTGGGGCCGGGCCTCGGCTATCGCGATCTCGCCTAGCTTCTGTTGGACATGCCTTGCAAAAACATATTCCGCCGGTCGCTGCTGGTCGAGCGGTATGTCCGGGGCCATCGGCCCCTCGGTCTTGATGCCGGCAAGCGCGATTTTCGCCGCCTTCCACGGCTTCTTCACCGCGTCCATGACGGCGGAAGCTTCGAAGCCGCTATGCACCATGCAGTCGGCGCATTTCTCGTAATTGCCCGTGCCGTATTTGTCCCAGTCCGTGTCCTCCATCAGCTCCTTGAAGGTCTTGGCATAGCCTTCGCCGAGTAGATAGCAGGGGCGTTGCCAGCCGAACACCGTCCGGGTCGGGTTGCCCCAGGGCGTGCAGTGATAGGTCTGATTGCCTGCGAGGAAATCGAGGAACAGCCCCGACTGGAAGAGCGACCAGCGTGGTTTGACCCGCCCGCGGCGGAAGACGTCCCGGAACAACTGCTTGGTCCGGGTGCGATTGAGGAAGTGCTGCTGGTCCGGTGCGCGCTCATAAGCGTAGCCGGGCGAAAGCGTGATGCCGTCGACCCCGAGCGCCATGACGCTATCGAAGAACTCAGCCACGCGCTGCGGCTCGGCATCGCTGAACAGCGTGCAGTTGATGTTGACCCGGAAACCATTTGCCTTGGCGGCCTTTATGGCTGCGACGGCGCGGTCATAGACTCCCGTCCGGCACACCGACCGGTCGTGCATCTCCTTGTCGCCATCGAGATGCACCGACCAATTGAAGCGGCTGTGCGGTTGATAGCTGATCGAGCTTCTTCTCCATCAACAGCGCATTGCTGCAGACGGTGACACACTTGCCCTTGGCGAGCGCGCCCTTGACGATCTCAGGCAGCTCTTTATGCAGCAGCGGCTCGCCACCCGCGAGCACGACGACCGGAGCCCCGCATTCGTCGATTGCGTGCATGCAGTCGGCAACCGACAGCCGCTGGTCCAGGATCTTGTCGGGATAGTCAATTTTCCCGCAGCCCGCACAAGCGAGGTTGCAGCGGAAACAGCGGCTCGAGCATCAGCACCAGAGGGTAACGTTTCCTGCCCCTGCAAGTGCTGGCGGACGACATACGCCCCAACCATTAAGGCCTGACCGAAAGGAATACCCATGCTAGGGCTCCGTGGTTATGTCCGCGCCGCGAGCAACGCAGAAATCGACTTAGGCTCCGACGAGCTCCTGCGGAAGCCGGAAGTGAACTTTTTCCTCGATGCCGGAAAGGATCGATACCTCAACGGGCCCGTAGCGTCCGAGCGCCTCGATGACGTCATCGACCAGCACCTCCGGTGCCGAAGCCCCGGCGGTTAGGCCAATCGTCGTCTTGCCGTCGAACCATTCCTGCTTGAGGTCGCTCCCATCGGCGACGAGATAACTCGGGATGCCGCCCTCGGCCCCGATCTCGCGCAGGCGGTTTGAATTCGAGCTGTTACTTGCGCCAACGACGAGGATCAGCTCGACGACGCCGGCGAGCTCGCGCACCGCGGTTTGCCGGTTTTGCGTGGCGTAGCAGATGTCGCGGGTGTCGGGACCGACGACATCTTTGAACCGGCTCCTCGACGGCTGCGATGGTGGCCCGCGTGTCGTCCACGCTCAGCGTCGTCTGGGTAATGTAAGCTATGGGTGCATCGGTGGAGATCTCGAGCCGCTCGACATCGTCCTTGCTCTGGATGAGATGCACCTCGCCTTTGAGCTGGCCCATGGTCCCCTCGATTTCGGGATGCCCGGCATGACCGATCAGGATCACGATGCGGCCTTGGTCGATATAGCGCTGACCCTCGTGATGCACCTTGGCAACAAGAGGGCAGACCGCGTCCAGCACCGACAAGCCTCGGACCTTGGCATCCATCTCGACGGCACTCGACACCCCATGGGCGCTAAAAATCGTCACCGCGCCTGGCGGCACCTCGGAAAGATCCTCCACGAAACGAGCCCCCTTGGCCTTAAGGCTCTCAACGACGTGTCGGTTGTGGACGATCTCGTGGCGCACATAAACGGGCGCCCCATATTTATCGAGCGCCTGCTCCACGATCTCGATTGCCCGGACGACACCGGCGCAAAATCCGCGCGGCTGTGCCAAGATCACCCGCATGCGACCAATCCGCTGTTGGAACCCCCTTGCGCCGGCCGACGGGCGGCAGCACCCCCATTAGCCCGCCCGGGAGGCAGGCGGTCAAGCGCTTCCGTGTCGTCGATGTGACGCAGCCAGTTCCAGTGCCTTCCTATTGAGGCGGGTTCGCGTCAAAATAGCTTCCCAAAGAACGCCAGAGGGACTGGTTCGCGCAAATAGTGCCCGTCGCGCCGTCTGGGCCGTCGTCCCACTAAAAGGATAGCTCATTCATTGGACGCATGTGGTCTCGCGCGCGGCACCCCCTCGTCGAGGCCCATCTGCCCATAAGAACCTGCTGGAGACGGTCTGGATATGCTTGAAAGTGCCATCGCTGCAATCGCTAGAGCATGCTGCCGGTTTCCATGGCTGACATTGCTCGTCGCTTCGATGGTAACTTTCGCAGCGGTCGTATACACGTATCAGCATTTCGCGATTAACACCGACACGGGCGCGCTCATCTCATCAAAGCTTCCGTGGCGCCAGCGCGAATTGCAGCTTGATGCGGCATTTCCGCAACGGGCAGACACGATCTTGGTGGTCGTAGACGGAGCGACCCCCGAACTCGCCGAAGGTGCAGTGCGCGCCCTTGCGGCCGACCTCGTCGCGAAGCCAGAACACATCGAAGCCGTGTACCGGCCCGACGGAGGCGCTTTCTTTGAGAAGAACGGCCTGCTCTTTCTGCCCGTAGAAGAGGTGCGGCACACCACTGAGCAGCTTATCCGAGATCAGCCCTTTCTCGGCACGTTGGCTGCCGATCCAACCCTGCGTGGTCTCGCCGATGCGCTCGCCCTCATTCCGAAAGGGCTGAAGCAAGGTCAAATCGAGACCAAAGACTTCGCCGCTCCGCTCTCGCGCCTCTCCACCACCATCGACACTCTCGTCGGCGGGCGCTCGGCCGCGTTCTCCTGGAGCGAGCTTATGACGGGCGTCGCGCCTGCCCCAGGCGAGATGCGCCGATTCATCCGCGTCAAGCCGATACTCGACTATGGTGCGCTTGAGCCCGGTGCCGCGGCGTCCGCGACGATCCGCAGCACCGCAGCCACGCTCGGCCTGACGCCAGATCGAGGTTTCAGGATCCGCCTTACCGGCCCAATTGCCATCGCCGACGAGGAATTCGCAACACTTGCCGACGGCGCGCTCCTCAACACACTCCTGACGACCGCCGTGGTGCTGCTCGTATCTATGGCTCGCCCTCCGCTCAGGCCGGATCATCCTCCCAGTCGTGCTTAGTCTCTTTGCCGGCCTTGCCGTGACCGCCGCCACCGGTCTCGCCATGGTGGGTGCCTTCAATCCCATTTCGGTCGCCTTTGCCGTTCTCTTCGTCGGGATCGGGGTCGATTTCGGCATCCAACTGTCCGTGCGCTATCGTAGGGAGCGGCACGTAAACAACAATCTCAATGCCGCGCTCGCGGCAGCCGCGGCCGGAATCGCCAATCCCTTGGCCCTTGCTGCGGCCGCGACCGCAGCGGGCTTCTACGCGTTCGGCCCCACCGACTATCGCGGCATATCGGAATTGGGGCTGGTCGCCGGCACGGGGATGATCATCGCCTTCATCACCACCATTACGCTGCTGCCGGCCCTGTTGACGTTATCGAAGCCGCCGGGGGAGCCCAAGGAGATTGGCTACCGCAGGCTCGCTCCCGTCGACCGTTTCATGGCGCGCCACAGGATTCCCATCCTGCTTCTCACCGGTGTTGCGGTCATGGCGGGCCTGCCGCTCCTCAATGATCTCAAATTCGCGTTCAATCCCCTGAGCTTGAGGAGCGCAAAGGTCGAATCGGTCGCAACGCTGCTCGAGCTCATGCGCGACCCGGCGAACACGCTCAACGGGGTGGATGTCCTCGCTCCCTCGCTGCAGGACGCCGAGGCGATGGCGCGGCGCTTCGACGGAATTGCCCGTGGTTTCCCGCGCGACGACGCTGGACAGCTTCGTCCCTCAGCACCAGGACGAGAAGTTGGCCATCATCGAAGATGCGGCGTCTCTGCTGGGTCCCACCCTCGATGTAGCCGAGGCTCCAGCCGCTTCCAAGCGACGAAGAGACGAAGCAGGCGCTCAAGGATGCGGCGCAGGCGTTTTCGGCAGCCACGGAGCAAGGCCCCGACTCCTCGATGGCCGGCGTTGCCGCGGCGCTGAAGAAGCTCGCCGACGTCGATCCCCGCGCACCGCGCCGCGGTCGAGCGAGCTCTGCTCGATGGCCTAAAACTTCGGCTTGAGCAGACCCGCACCGCGCTTAAGGCGGAGCGCGTCTCGGTTGATCGAATGCCGCAGGACCTGGTGCGCGAATGGGTGGCCGCGGACGGCAGAGCTCGCGTGGAAGTCGCCCCCGAGGGCGATCAAAACGACGACGAGACCATGAGCCGCTTTGCGTCCGCCGTGCTTGCGGTCGCACCGGAGGCGACCGGATTGCCGATCCTGATCCAGCAGTCGGCGCGCACGGTTGTGCGCGCGTTCATCGAGGCCGGCGCGCTTGCGCTTGTCTCGATCACTTTGCTCTTGCTCCTCGTTCTCCGCCGCATCAGCGACGTGCTGGTGACGCTCGTGCCGCTGCTGCTTGCGGGCGTGGTAACGCTGGAGCTGACGGTGCTGCTGGGATTGCCGCTCAACTTCGCCAACATCATTGCGCTGCCGCTGCTGCTCGGCGTTGGCGTGGCGTTCAAGATCTATTACGTGCTCGCCTGGAGAGGAGGCGAGACGAGCCCGCTCGCATCGTCGCTGACGCGCGCCGTCGTGTTCAGCGCGGTGACGACGGCGACCGCCTTCGCAAGCCTATGGCTGTCCAATCATCCCGGAACGTCGAGCATGGGCAAGCTCTTGAGCTTGTCGCTCGTCACCACGCTCGCTGCCGCCGTGCTGTTTCAGCCGATGCTGATGGGTCCGCCCCGGCAACCGGCGCAACGGAAATGAGCGCCGCGCGGCGTCGATCGGCGGTCAGGCGGCGACGTCATGCCGCTCGCGCAGGAAGCGGAAGAATTCCAAGCCTTCGCGCAAGCGGCGCTTCATCATCTCGGGACTGCGCACCATCTCGCCGACGATGGCGGCGATCTTTGGGGCGCGGAAGTAGAACCGCTTATAGAACGCCTCGACCGAATCGAAGATCTCGGTATGGCTCAGATGCGGATAGGACAGCGGGGCGATTTGCGTGCCAAGATCGGTGAGGAGCTCTTGATCCTCGTCGAACAGCCATTTGTTCTCGCGCGCCTGGTTATAGAGGAAGGTGCCGGGGTAGGGCGCCGCGAGCGACACTTGGATCGTGTGCGGGTTGATCTCGTTGGCGAAGCGGATGGTTTCCTCGATCGTCTCTTTGGTTTCGCCGGGAAGGCCGAGGATGAAGGTGCCGTGGATGACGATGCCGAGCTCGTGGCAGTCCTTGGTGAAGCGGCGGGCGAACTCGACCCGCATGCCCTTCTTGATGTTGTAGAGAATTTGCTGATTGCCGGATTCATACCCGACCAGCAGCAATCGCAAGCCGTTGTCCTTCATCACCTTCAGCGTCTCGCGCGGGACGTTGGCCTTGGCGTTGCACGACCAGGTTAGGCCGAGCTTGCCGATTTCCTTGGCGAGCGCCTCGACGCGCGGCAGATCATCGGTGAGAGTGTCGTCGTCGAAGAAGAACTCTTGCACCTGCGGGAAAGCGGCGGCCGCCCATTTCAGCTCGTCTATGACATTGCCGATGCTGCGCACGCGGTAGCGATGGCCGCCGACCGTCTGCGGCCAAAGGCAGAAGGTGCAGCGCGATTTGCACCCGCGGCCCGTATAGAACGAGATGTAGGGATGCTTGAGATAGCCGCCGAAATAATTCTCGATGACAAGGTCGCGCTTATAGACCGGCGTCACGAAAGGCAGCGCGTCCATGTCCTCGAGCACCGGGCGATCGGCGTTGTGGACGATGATGCCGTCGGCGTTGCGATAGGAGAGGCCGACGATCTTGCTCAAATCGCGTCCTTCCGACACGTCCTTGACGGTGTAGTCGAACTCGTTGCGGGCAACGAAATCGATGGCCCGTGAAGCCTCCAGGCTCTCCTTCGGCTGCACGGCGACTTTGGCGCCGATGAAGCCGATCCTGAGGCTCGGGATTAAGCTCCTTCATTGCCTCGGCGGTCTTCACGTCGCTTGCGAAGGACGGCGACGAGGTGTGCAGGACAAGCAGCTCATATTGGCGCGCGTAAGGGGCGACATCGGCGAAGCTGAGACGGTGCGGCGGCGCATCGATAAGCTTTGAGTTCTCGACGAGAGCCGCGGGCTGGGCGAGCCAGGTGGGGTACCAGAACGAGCGAACCTCGCGCCGCATCTGGTAACGGGCGCCGGCTCCGCCATCGAAGCCGTCGTAAGAGGGCGCTTGCAGGAAGAGCGTTCGCATATGCCTACATCCCCTCAGCTTGGCTTAAGGGTTCCATCGGACTGCAGCGCGTATCGATGTCCCCGCCAGATCATTGGCACTGGCAAAAAGCTCGCCAGGAAAATCGCAAAGCTCAATAGGTCGCGAATAGGGCTAAGCCAGGGCGAGACGCTCGTTCCGCCCCCGTCGCGCATCCCACCGATTTGTATAGAAACTAGGAGGCGACAAGCAAGCGCAAGCGCAATCAGTCCGACGCCGGCGGCGGAGAAGCCTTGCAGGGCCGCCGCGGCGAGGGCGAAGGGCAGGGGATTGGTTCCCACCAAACCCGCATAGCCAAGCGGGTCGATGTTCCTGATCGTGCGCGCCCAGCGTAGCTCGTGGCCGAGTAGCTCGCCAAAACTTTGCTCGGAGCAGATATGGCCGACGAGAAACCGCGGAATTGCAACCCTTAGCCCCAACCCGCGAACGGCCGCTCCCATAGCATAGTCATCGGCAAGCTGATCGGAGAAGGCGCCAAAACCCCCAATACGCTCGAGGGTCTCAGCCCGAATCGCAATGGTCGAGCCCAAGCATGGCCGGGCGAGTCCGAGCTTCAGTCCCACCAAAACGCTGGGGAGGAAATGATGATTGATCGCTGCCGCAGAGAGGCTGGACCAAAGCCCAGCAACGGGAATTCCTCGGTATAGGCAGGTTACGAGCCCGACCTCTGGCGCTGAGAGCGCGGACACCACCTCCCGGAGATACTCCGGCTCGACCCGAATGTCGCTGTCCGAAACCACGAGGATGTTGTAGTGCGCCCGCGGCAACATATTGATAAGGTTAGATATTTTACGATTGCTGCCATGTATGCTCGGATCGGCGAGGAGCTCGATATCGTGCTTCGGAAACCGTTCGCGGAGCCGCCGAACAGCCGCCCCGGCGGGATCGGCCGGATCCTGGATGCCAAAGACAAGCTGGGCGCTGCCGCTATAGTCTTGGCGGCAGAAAGAGGCTAAGTTCGTTTCAAGCTCGGACTCACCCCCGCAAAGGGGCTTTAGCAAGGTGAGGCCCGGGCTCGATGGCAGGGCACTGGGCATTTTTTGGGCAAATCGCCGCAGAAGCACCGCCGCAAAAAGGGCATAGATGCAGCCTGAAATGACTAAGAGGGTTAAAATTGGACAGAGCCAAACGGCAAGTTTCACGGTAAGCTCATCCATCAGGCAACTTTCGGCTTCCGTGTAGCGGCAGGCCGGACAAGAAGCATAAACCCCACAACGGGTTGGGGGCCATGAGGGTTAAGACGTTTTCCATTCTCGGGCGGGCCGCTGCCATTGCCCTCGCCGCTGCGCTCTCGGCTTGTGCAGCGGGTGGTGCGTCCGTGCCCTCGCCTGAACTGCTTGCTTCTCACAATCCATCGGTCGAACCCAAAGACACCCAGGCTACGCTCGACGCGCCGAAAGATGTGGCGAGTTTGCCGGACGAGCCGCAAGAGGTGTCCGATCCGCTCGAAAAGATGAACCGGTCAGTGTTTGAGCGCAACCAGCGCTTCAATCATGCGGTGGTGTACCCGGTTGCCAATGCCTACCGCAACAGCGTGCCCGAACCGGTGCGCAACTCGGTTGAGGCGTTCGCCAGCAACCTCACCGAGCCTATGGTCTTCGCCAACGATGTCGTGCAACTCCGGTTGGGGGCTGCTGCGACAACCGTTGGCCGCTTCGCTGTCAACTCCACCTTTGGCGTGGCCGGCCTCTTTGATGTCGCGACCGGCCAAAACCTGCCGCATCAATCCGGTGATCTCGGACAGACGCTGTATGTTTTGGGCATGCGCGATAGCCCTTATCTGGTCTTGCCGGTTCTCGGACCAACCAACATACGCGATCTGATTGGAACGACCGTGGAGTTCGCCGCTACGCTCCCCGCCGGAGGGGTGCTGCCGGCGCAGATTGCCGCCACGGTGAACAATCTGACCGTCGCTGGCACGGTTGCGAGCCCGTTCACGAAGTTGGGCCAAGCCGACCAAATGCAGGAGCTCGAGGAGGGCTCGATCGACTTTTATTCCATGCTGCGTAGCGTTGTGTATCAGAAGAGGGAAGCGGAGCTGCAGGAAGCGCTCGAAACGAGCGGCTGGACAGCTCACCCTGCCGGCTCGTCGGAAGGACCCGGAACGGCGTCGGTCACGACCGCCTCCCTGTTGCATGTGCCCGTGCCTGCGACCAAGGAGCAGGAATTGGTAACGAATGCGCTGGGGGGTCAATGACGGCGACGCTTGCGAATATCTGCCGGCGCGCCTCTACTGTAACATCACTCGGGCTCGCGCTGTTGGTGCTCTCTCCCGTCAGTGGATTTGGCGGGAGCACGGATCCTGCTGCGTCGAACATCGACAGCCTCTATGCCGCTTTGCTCGATACGATGAAGCAGGCCCAGCAGCTCGGCCTCAAGGGGCGATTCGACAAGCTCGCCCCCGTTCTCACCAAGACCTACGACCTTACGTCAATGTCGAGGATCGCCGTCGGGCAGAGCTGGAACACTCTTTCTGCGCCGCAACAGCTCAGCATCGTCAATGCCTTTGCGCGCATGACGACGGCCACCTATGCGAGCCGGTTCGACGGGTTCTCTGGTGAGCAGTTCGAGATCTTGCAGACTGTCGATCAGCCGAACGGAGACAAGATCGTCAAGACGCGCATCGTTCAATCTGATGGAAAGACCGTGGCGCTCAACTACCTGATGCGCAAGGCAGGCAATGATTGGAAGATTATCGACGTCTATCTCGATGGCACGATCAGTGAGCTGGCTAGCCGGCGGGCGGAATTCGGAGCGATCCTCAAGTCAGGCGGACCCGATGAGCTGGTCCGCTCGCTTGTCAAACGGGGTGACAAGCTCTTGTCAGGGAGCTGACGCGGCCCGATGGGGCATGGGTAGGGGACTTTGCGAGGGAGGCTCGCGGAGCGGGGGCAGTCCATGGACGCAATAGCGCAGCAGGCATCGAAGACGCCGCTCCTCGATAGTGTGCATACGCCCGAGGACCTGCGCAATCTGTCCGAATCGGACTTGCCGCAGCTTGCCGCCGAACTCAGGCAGGAGACGATCGATGCGGTGTCGATAACTGGCGGCCACCTGGGCGCCGGTCTCGGCGTCATAGAGCTCACCGTGGCCTTGCACTACCTATTCGACACGCCGCGCGATCGGCTCATCTGGGACGTCAGTCACCAAGCCTATCCCCATAAGATTTTGACGGCGAGGCGAGGGCAAATTCGAACGCTGCGTCAGCCTGGTGGCCTGTCGGGCTTCACCCGGCGCGCCGAAAGCCAATATGACCCTTTCGGCGCCGCTCACTCATCGACCTCGATCTCCGCTGGCCTCGGTATGGCCGTGGCGCGCGACCTCAACGACGCTGAGAATCGAGTTGTCTGCGTCATCGGCGATGGAGCCATGAGCGCGGGCATGGCTTATGAGGCGATGAACAATGCAGGAGCTCTCGACGCGCGCCTGATTGTCGTTCTCAACGACAATGCGATGTCGATTGCGCCGCCAACCGGCGCCCTGTCGGCGTATTTCGCCCGCATCACGTCGAGCCGCTCCTACCTTTTGTGGCGCAACTTTGCGAAACGGATCGCAAAGCGGTTGCCGAGGAGCTGGGAACGCCGCCTGGCCCGCCTCGAGGAATATACCCGCCATCTCTGGCAGGGTGGGGTGTGGTTCGAGGAGCTCGGTTTCTATTATGTGGGACCCATCGACGGGCACGATCTCAGTCAGCTGCTGGCGGTCCTAAAAAACGTCCGCGATGCCCAGCAAGGCCCAATCATCGTTCACGTCGTAACTAAGAAAGGCAAAGGCTACGCGCCGGCGGAGGCCTCCTGCGACAAGTATCACGGGGTCGCCAAATTCGACGTGGTGACCGGCGCGCAGGTGAAGACGCAAGCCAAGGCACCAACCTACACGCGCGTTTTTGCGGACAGCCTCATCGCCGAGGCCAGAAAGGACAAGAAGATCGTCGCCATCACGGCCGCAATGCCGGACGGCACGGGGCTCGACCGGTTTGCCAAGGAGTTCCCGCAGCGGACGTTCGACGTGGGAATCGCCGAGCAACACGCCGTGACCTTTGCGGCAGGCTTGGCGTGCGAGGGCATGAAACCGTTTGCCGCGATCTATTCCACATTCCTCCAGCGCGCCTACGACCAAGTCGTGCATGATGTGGCGATCCAAAGCCTGCCGGTACGCTTTGCTCTCGACCGGGCCGGTCTCGTCGGTGCCGACGGGCCGACGCATGCTGGCTCTTTCGATCTCGCTTATCTCGGCTGTCTACCCAATTTTATCATCATGGCCGCCGCCGACGAGGCGGAGCTGAAACACATGGTGGCGACCCAGGTTGCCATTGAGGATGCACCATCGGCGTTGCGTTATCCGCGCGGCGAGGGGACCGGCGTTGCACTGCCCGCGGAAGGTGTGGTGCTCGAGATCGGCAAGGGCCGCATCATGCGGGAGGGTGCCACGATTGCCATACTGTCGCTGGGGACGCGACTGGCGGAATGCCTGAAGGCAGCCGATCAGCTTGAGACTTTCGGCCTCTCGGCGACTGTCGCCGACGCGCGCTTCATGAAGCCTCTCGATCGGGATCTGATTGACCGGCTTGCCCGCGACCATGAGGTGCTCGTGACGGTGGAGGAGGGCTCGATCGGCGGGTTCGGCAGCCATGTGCTGCACTATCTCGCCGACGCCCAGCTTCTCGAGGGGGGTCTGAGAGTTCGCCCGATGATCCTGCCGGACCTGTTTATCGACCAGGGGAATTCGGACAAGATGTACGAGCTCGCCGGACTGAACGCGACGAGCATTGCCAAAGTGGCGGCGGCCGCGCTTGGGACCGCTGGCCGGTCGTCCTATCGATTTGCACCGAGGCGTTCGGTGGAATCGTTGTGCCGGTCACTCCCGTAGCCTTGTGAGCTGAACCGGGCGCGCCCGGCTTATCCGACTTGCGAACGCTGCTGTTTCCAAAGCCGCCGGGCTTCGAGGCTTTGCCAGACGATCAGGCAGGGCAAGCCTGTCGAGAGTTCGCGAGCACGTTTCAGCAGTGAGAGGGCGAGTGCAACCTCGGGCGAAAGTCCGAACAAGGCTCCGAGCACGACATAGCCGCCCTCCTGAACGCCCAGCCGCGCCGGCACCACGAAGGCCGCCGTACGCAACGCGAACGCGAGGCTCTCCAAGATCAGAGCGTCCGACCACAGCAGAGCGTGACCCATGAACCAAAGGCCGACCCATGCCTCGCCGGCACCCACGACCCAGCCGGCCAGATGCAGCGCGGCTCCGGCCAAGATGCGCCGGTGGTGACGGTAGATCCTGCGAATCCCAGCCTCGACGCTCTCGGCCTCCGGCAACGCCTTCCAACCCCATTTGAGATCGAGACGCTCGGGGAGCCCTTCCAGCAGGCTGAAAAAGCCCTTGTATTGTGCCAGAACGAACCCGGCCGCCGCCAGGATAGAGATAGCCAGCCCGCTTACCAGCCACGCACCAATCTCCTTGCCCTGATACCAGGTGAGGAAAAGCGCGAGACCAAAGAGCGTGAAGGCGATCTGGCTCAATAGTTCCAGGGTGAGATCGACAACGATGCTCGCACCCGCCATGCCGGGACGGACGCCATAAAGCGTCAGCTCGCGGGCACCGGCGATCTCACCTGCCGTCGGCAGCAACGCAAGCAGGTTGCCGACGCTTTCTCGCAGCCAGCGACCCCACAGGCAGGTGAGGGCAGCGTTACGGGGGGCGTCGATGAGGAGCGCTCGCCATGCCAGCGCGCAGAGCAGGAGACAAATTAGATAGATACTCGTTATGGCTGCGAGGCCCTGCCAGCCAGTGGCGAGAGCTGCATCGCCGACCGCTCGCCACCCAAAATGGAGGATGAGGCCCGTGGCGATTGCGAGTCCGGCCAAGGCGCCGAGGATCACGCTGACCTTCACGACATGCTCTCCTGCGGTCGTCGCCCCATCCTCATCCGTCGCTCGCTACCGGATCGTTTCGAAAGCATCGAGCGGGGCGCCCTTGGACGGAGTCAAGAGCCGCACGGAATGACAAAGGCCATAAGCCACAGGCCTCGATTTTCATTTTGACGGCGGGGCTAAGCAGCGCACCCAACTCCTCCTCGACCCGGTAACAAGAAGGAAGATTGTCAGCGCCCTCCCAACGTCGCGTCGCCGGATGGCAATAGAGCTCAGATATCCCATCCGGCAGATGCTCGACGAGCCGAAGGACGCGATCCTCGACCATCGCGCCGCTGTCATTAAGACCGAACAGATGATCGTTGGATGCTAGTCGGGCACCGGCCAATCGTCGGCGCAGGCGTCGTGTTTGGGCAATATAGAAGAGCCAGCTTGCCAGGCGCCCGAGAACGCGATCGCGGTTTGCTCTGAAGGATGGACCGAAGGGCTCCAGCGGGACGCGCACCGGCGGCGAGGCAAAGCTAGGAGCAATTCTGGCAATCGCCGATGCGACGACCGGGTGCATGTGGAAGTGCTGGTGGCCATTGATGTGGTCCATTTTGAGCCCCGTCGCGAGAAAGCGATCAAACTGCGCGTTGATCTCGGCGTCGGCCTGGCGTCGGAGCTCCGGCGAGAAATAGAGTGCGACGCCAAAGCGTAACGGGTCGCAGGAGAACCGCCCATCAGGCCCAATGAGACCCGGCACCTGGTCGGGTGGCAACACGGGGCGTCCATCGAGCAAGGTCAAATGCAGGCCAACGCCGAGGGAGGGTAGGGTGCGCGCACGCCGTATCGCATCGTCCACGGCAGGGGCGCCCACCATCAAGCTCGCCGCAGAGAGAATCCCGTCTCGATGGGCGCGCTCGACGGCGTCGTTCACGGGCAGCGAAAGACCGAAGTCATCGGCTGTGACGATGAGTGCCTTCACGTCGGTTCTCCGGCGGGCGGGGTCCATTTGTCGCCCCCGAAAGCCGGTGAACCTTGAACTCAAATTCTGGAGACTTGCCATAGTAATCTGTGCGTCGAGGAGCCCCTGGACACGCATCGACATCGCCCTCGGACAGTGGTGGCGGGCCGAAACTATGGCTCCATCGCCGCCACGGCCCGTTCATCGAGCGCGACGGTCTTTACCAGGGCGAACACCTGGTCGCCCCGTGTAAGCCCGAGCTCATCGATCGCCTTGCGCGTCGCCAGCGCGAGGAGTTGGCCGTGGCCCTCAAGCTCGATATTGACGGCCGCGAGCGGGCCGTCGTCGGTGTCGATGCTGGCGACCGTACCGGCCAGAACGGTCCGAATGCTTAGGTTACGCGGCCTCGCCGTCGACAGCGTGATGTTGGTTGCCTTGATGACGACCCGCGCCTCGCGTCCGATCGGTCCGGCGCGGCCCGCAAGCCAGATCGTTCCGGCGGGATGAGAAATCTCGGTGAGGCCGTACTCCGCATCGATGCCCGATAGCCGTCCGGTGATGACGGAAGATCGGGCGAACCGACTCACGCCGGCCTGGTCGAGACCGAACCCAAAAATTTCCTCGACCGGCCCGATCGCAACGACGCGACCTCCTTCCAGCACCACCACACGCCCCGCCAAGCGGGCAACCTCATCGACGGAGTGGGAGACGTATACGATTGGGATGCGGAAGTTGTCGCGCAGCGATTCGATCAGCGGCAGGATTTCGAGCTTGCGCTCGGTATCGAGCGAAGCCAGGGGCTCGTCCATCAGGAGGATCTTCGGCGAGGCAAGTAGCGCCCGGCCGATCGCCACCCGTTGCTTTTCCCCCCCGACAGCCGGGCTGGTTTCCGCCCGAGAAGATGGCCAATCCCGAGCGTCTCGACCACGCGATCGAAGCCGATGGTCTGGTCGGCCTTTGGCGCGAACCAGCGCCCGAAAAGGAGGTTCTGCCTGACGCTGAGATGCGGGAACAGCTGAGCGTCCTGGAATACGAGCCCGACGCGGCGCCGGTGGGCAGGCGCGAAAATGAAGCGTTCGGTGTCCACTAACGTGCGGCCATCAAGCTCGATCTGGCCGCGATCCGGACGCGCAAGGCCGGCGATCAAATTGATCGTCATCGACTTGCCTGCACCGGAACGGCCGAACAAGGCGGTGATCCCGGCGTCATTCTCGAAGGCAATATCGAGATCGAAGGCAGCGAGCTTCAGCGCGACGTCCACGCGGATCACGCCAACCGCACCATGGGTTTGTGGGCACCGCGTTGCCCGATCATAGATCACCCGTTTGCCGCGACTATCGCCAGTCCTGACATACTGCACTTTCCGCCGGAGACCCTGAACGATCAAGCCGCGATTGCGACGATGACGACATTCTTCCATGATGGGCGAAGATAGACCCGGAGATCGCGACCACCGTCGCCTCCGGCGGCTAATACGCGCAAACCGAAGCACATCATCGGTCCGTTGACATGAACCGCTTCGTCCTTCCCCTGCGCTGGCTCTGGGGCACGCGGCCGCAGGCGCCCGCGCCCGATGCCTTCGCGGGCAAATTGATCCTCCTCGCCTCGGAGGGGCGTCACATTTCGCGAGCCGCGGTGGACCTCGCCGGGCGCATGGCCGAGAAGACCGGAGCCGAGGTCCATGTGCTTTCGATCGCCCGCATCTGGGGCACGGGCTTCGGCATGCCCCATCCCGGGCTAATGCCCAATAAGCGAGAATTGCAGGAGCAAAGGGATCATGTGGCGGGCGCTGTGGCCCGGCTGAAGCGCCGCGACATCGCGACGAGCGGTCAGGTCTTCAGCACGCGCAATGCCGCCAAGCGAATTCTGGCGGAGGCTCGCCGACGCCGCGCCGATGCGATCGTGATGGCGGCCGACCCGCCGCAGCACTGGCTGGTCTCCAACATGGTCTGGTCGCAAGAGCCCCATCGCGTGCGCCGGCTGGCGACTGTCCCCGTCTATTTGGTGATCGAGCCTCAGCGGACCGTCACGCGCTAGCCCTGTCGCAGTGGAGGTCTATCATTACACGGTCTATCATTATAAGAGACTGTCTTTCGCCGCTGATCGTGTTGATGATGGCAGCGATTGCGGGAGTGGCCGCAGAGAATGATTGCGTTCATCGGCGACGTGCATCGGGAGTTCGACCGCCTCGCGCGGGCCGGTGCGGGACTTCCGGCCGGTGTGGATATCGCCGTTCAAGTCGGCGATCTCGGCCTCCATTCGGACGATTTAGCCCGACCGGGCCCGGAGTTCCGACCGCTCGCCCACCTGGTCTACTACGTCACCGGAAATCACGACCACGAGCCGTCCTACCGGGGAATTGCCCGGCCGACCGAGATGGCGCCCAACCTGGTGTTTGTTCCCCGGGGGACGGTGCTGGAGCTTGACGGGCGGCGGATCGCCTTTCTCGGCGGCGGAGACTCCGTCATCGACCGGGCCGTGCGGCGGGATGACGTGGACTGGTGGCCGGAAGAGCAGGTGACTATGGCCGATGTCGCCCGGTTCGAGGGCGTGGGCCCGGTGGATTTCCTAGTGTGCCACACGCCGCCGGCTTTCGTTTATCCCTTCTTTCACTTTCCTCCCGATCCCTCGGCCGTGGCGGTGGGGCGGGCATGGCAGATCCTAGGGCGGCCCCCCGTGATCTGCGGCCACCTGCACAAGCCGCGGGAGGTCGGCTGCGTACGGGTGTTGGGGGAGTTGGAGGTCCTGGTCGCTTAGGCCCTCATATTCCGGAGGGAACAAATCGGTTGAGCTGCTGCTGGGCGCGGCCGATGGCCTGGAACGCCTCGCGCAGTTCTGCCCGCGCGAGCGGCAGCAGCTCTTCGGGACGGATCAGGTTGTCGGGCGGGAGGCCGGCACGAATTTGCTGAGCGTGGTGATCAAGCCGAACCTGGCAGATAAACGCAAAAGCCTCCCGCAGTGATTGCGCGGTCTCTTTGTTAATGGCTCCCAGCCCCTCTGCAGCAACGAGCCGGTCGAGGGTGGAGGAGATGGTGATGCCGTTCGCGAGCGCGTGGAACCGTGCCAGGTTGGCGATCGGGACGACCCCGCCTTTCTTGAGGTCCACCTCCTGCCGCTCCCATCGCCTCACAAAGAACCGGTGTGGTAATGCCGGAGGGACGTCGGTGGCAGTTCGCGCCAACTGGGCGAGGAAGCCCGGATGCTCGCGGGCCTCCCTGCAGCACGGCCACGAGTGGAGGCGTGACCTCCAATCCACCCGCGACATGCCGGAAATCGAACGCCACCGACAGCCCGGACCAGGTGCGACCGGTCGGGCGATTCGAGACAGTCCCGGAAGGTCTGGACCCATTGTGATTCAGACATGCGCCAGAGGGCGTTCCCGGCCACCACACCTGAGATGTCGGCCCCGAACCCGGCGCGGGCCAGACCCGCATTCACGTCCTGGGCAACGCGCTCGAAATAGGCGTCCACCTCCGGGTCGGCGGGATCGGCGTAGGCCAGCGCATTGTCCTGATCCGAGGCGAGCGTGAGTTCCCGGCGCGCCACGCTCCCCAGCGCGAGCCAGGCCCAGGCACAGGGGGCTGGCCCGTGGCGGGCCATGGCGAAATCGAGCAAGCGTGTGGTGACGGCGTCGCAGCTGAGCGCCAGGACGCGTCCGATGTCGGGAGCTTTGAGTCCGGCCTGGACCAGAGCCGCGAAAAGTCCGGGCAGCTCTTTGGTCGCGGCGTCGAGGGCCGCTTCGCTGGACGCATTGAAGATGGCGGCGCGAAGGGCAAAGGGGCTCCAATAGGCCAGTCCCATGAGGTCGCCGCGGACACGAGCCCCACGATAGCACCCGCGCGTGTCGGTAACGGCCAGGTGCTGCACGCCCGCGTACAGCATGTCGAGTGCCGCATCCACGGCATATCGATCCGACCGGACGGTCTGGAGCGGGCGGCTCATGATCGCGGTGACGGGTGCATCAGGCGCGACACCGCCCGCCACCACCTTTTGACGGAAGTCGGTGTCGGTCACGATGCCGAACTCGCCGGCCGCCGGGACCAGGAGCGCCGAGACGTGGTGCGCGCTCATCAAGCTGGCGGCTTCTCGCACCGATCGTTCCGGAGGACAGAACACCGGTGGCCCCGTCATCAGGTTGGCGATGTGGACGGTGCGGACCTCTGGCAGGCCGTGGACGGTGTGCCCGGCGCGGGTGAGCCGCTCGCGCATTGTCCGGGCAACGAATATAGCTCCTGCAGGCCGGCCGAGAACCTCTGACGCCAGCTCCCGCCCGATCAGGTAGCAGGTGGCATCTTCGTGCGCCCGGACGGTGAACGCCGCCGCCATGCCCGTGAGCAGCGATGGGTGGCCAAAGCTCTCTCCGGGTTCGAGGATGTCCACCACCTCATCTTGGTGGCGCAACTCGACTGAGCCGCTCCGGATGACGAAAAGCTCCTCCGCCGGGGGGCCATCCTCGACCAGAATGTCGGTGCCCGCGGGGTAGGACCGGCACCGTTACCGCCGCGCAATGCGTTGCAGATCGTCCGCTGCAAGCTGATCGAATGGGGGGAAACGGGCGAGGAATCCGGCGATCTCGTCCACGGGGTGCCCATGGTGGGAGCGAGTGGAGTGCAGCCTCAAGAGCGGCAGCAGGCCATGACGATGTCAAGGTGTGGCGCCGCAGTATCTGCTCCACGACGAGGGCATCGGACGCCCCTACGCGACACCCTTTCGTCGGGAGGGCCGGATGTCGGTCGCCCGCCCTGCGTCGATTCACGCACCGCCCCATCAAGCAGGCTTGCGCTTGCCTACGACGGCAGCGCCGCGCTTGTCTTCGACGTAAACGCGGTACCAATACAGCGGCAGATAAGCGAGCAGCGTTGCCCAGCCGAGCCAGTAATAGATCTGGACATTGCCCAGCTTCGAGTACCAGAGGCCGCCGAAGAGCCAGAAGATGAAATAGACCACGGCGAGCGCCAGAGCGACGTATTTCATGAACTCTGGAAGCTTGAAGGGCCGCCGGAGATGGGGCTTGTCCTTGGCGCAGCAGGTAATATCCGATCAGCACCGGCAGGAAGGACACCGTGTAGCCGACGTTGGAGAAGCTGTAGATCTCCACCGCGCCGCCCAGCAAAACGATAATGAGCGATGCGAAGACGTTGAAGGCCATGGCTCGCGCCGGCACGCCATGCTCGTTGATCTTGGCGAAGAAGGTGGGGAATTCGCCGTCGAGCGCCATCTGATAGAGGGCCCGGCCCGAGCCCAAAATGGCATTGAGGGCCGAGAGCGCCAACGCCACGATCAGCATGAAGGCGATGATCCAGTTGAGGAGCTCGCCGCCAACGCCGGGGAAGACCTTGCCAGCGAAGGTCACGAAGATGGTCTTCGGGTCGGCGAGCGAGGGATCGGCGAGCGCCTTGGCCCCGAGAACGACGATGAAGGCGATGGGTATCAGAGTGTAAATGAACACCCCATAGCCGCCTTCCAGGTTCATCGCGATCTTGGCGTCGTGATCCGGATTGGCGCATTCGCCGATGTAGCAGGCGGCCGCCTCCATGGCGATCACGTTCCAAGTGAGCAGGAAGCCATAGGCGATATAAACCTGCAGCCAATTGAACTCGCCAATGGCGGAGAAGAAACTCGACCCGTCGAGATGCTTGAACCCGGCAACTCGCCGAAGTTCACCACACTCGGATTGAAAATCCAAGCAACCGCGATGAAGGTCAGCGGGATCATCGACAGCAGCGCGAGCACCGTCGCAAAGGTGGCGCCGAAGCGAATGCCGCGATAGGCCGGTATGAAGAAAAGCAGCAAGCCCAGGATCGAGATGATCAGCGTCGACCAGGCAATGAAGGTGTGGATCGGCGTGAACCCGGCCGTCGTGTCGAGGTGGAAGCGATCGGCCAAGTAGAACGAGGCCAGGATCATGTTGAGCGGCGCCACGGGAAACCATCCGAGCCAATAGGCCCAGGCCGTGAAGCCGTTGATGTGCTTGGCGAACCTCGGCCAGCGGTCCTTGTAGGCCGGATAGGCGTAAGACGGCGATCCGCCGGTGCGCTCGGGCATCATGGCCGCCAATTCAGCCAGGATGAGACAGAGCAGCCATCCCGTGAGGGTGATGAAAATGGTGATCGGAATCGACGAGGCGCCAAGGGCCGTCACCATGACCGGGGCGATACCGGTCACCAAGATCGTGCCGGCGAGGCCGATCACGAAGGCGCCCCACCATCCCGTCTCGCGTTTGAGGTTGGCTGAAGCGTATTTCAGCTCTTGGGAAGCAGTGGTCTGTTTGGAATCTGCACCCATAATTCCCCCTTTCCCGAGCGACAATGCTCCGGCTGTCTATGCCCAGGGCAACACTAGCAGGAAAGAAAGTTTCTCGCCAGTCCAACATATATGCGTTTGTTACGCACAGTTGCCCTTTTTTCCAGCAAGTTGCTTTGTCCCTGGCACTTGCAGCGAGCATCATGCGGTAGCGGACAATCGTAGGCTTCGGCAAATTGTCGTAAGCCGCCGCGCTTCACCGCGAGCCCTGCTTCGTGCGAATAAAGCCGCGACCAGCCGCTCGCGGAGCGCGCGGCAAGTCTTCGATAGAGCTGCGCGACCGAGCCTCGCTTGATCGACGAACAGGTCCTCGAGGTAGCAGACGGGAGCGAGCGTCCAGGAGCCCGGATGCACCACCGCGATGGTGAAGCCGACAACCTCGCCTTCCCATGTCGCGATGCGGCCGAACATGGTGTATCCAGGTGCCAGGATTCGTTCCCAAGTTGCTGCCGTCACCTCGTCTCTCACTTTGGTTTCATAGAACGCGCAGTAGTCCGACCAAAGCCGCTGCCACGCCGGCCCGTCGGCTGGCGCAGGATCCCGAATGGCGAGAGCAGCCCGTCTTTCGATGCAGTCACGGATTGACTCAATGCGCCCGAACGAGGATGAGGTCGTCTTGAGCATGTTATAGACCTTAGCGCGCGCCGAGCAGAGGCTTTCATGACCGCGGAGAAGAAGGCAATACGACTGGTGAGCGCTCAAAGGTCGAAAGCCAGGCCGTCCAAGGCCAAAGACGAGCCGCTGAAGACCGGCTCGCTTGCGCCGCAGCCGGCAGCCTCACGCTCGATCGCCGCCTCCATCGGCGCCCAGGTACGCAGTCTTCGGCGCAAGCTCGATCTGACCGGGGCCGAGCTCGCCGACCAGGCGGGCCTCTCCGCCGGCATGTTGTCCAAGATCGAGAACGGCGCCGTCTCGGCCTCGATCGAAAGTCTCGAGGCGCTTTCCCGCGCGCTGAACGTGCCGCTGACGACCTTCTTCGCCAGCTACGAGGAGCAGCGCGACTGCTCCTATGTGCGCGCACACCAGGGCGTGACCATCGAGCGGCGCGGCACCAAGGCCGGGCACCAATATCAGCTGCTTGGCCACTCGATCTCCGGCAACATCGTCGTCGAGCCCTATCTCATCACCCTTACCGAAGAAGCGCAGCCCTATACGCTGTTCCAGCATGCCGGCGTCGAGTTCATCTACATGCTGACCGGCAAGGTGCTCTATCGCCATGCCGACAAGGCCTATCCGCTGGCTCCCGGCGACGCCCTTTTCTTCGACGCCGCGGCGCTGCACGGCCCCGAGGAGCTGACCAAGCTGCCCATGACCTACCTCTCCATCATCATCTATCCGCGCAGCTGACGCCTTCTGCTCAATTTCTCAGGAGGAAATTAAAATTCTGGACAGTTGACAAGGCCGGGACAACGCCGCTACGTTAAAAATGGCGGAAAACTGAAGCGGGCTGCGGGGAAATGTGCGGAATTGTCGGGCTGTTTCTGAAGAACCACGCGCTCGAGCCCAAGCTCGGCAGCCTATTGGCCGGCATGCTCGGCACCATGTGCGACCGCGGGCCCGACAGCGCGGGCTTCGCCATCTATGGCAGCGGGCGATCGCGAGCACGTGAAGCTCACGGTGCGCGCCGCATCGGCCGACAACGATTTTGCCGCTCTGGCCAAGAAGGTCGAGGCGGCGATCGGCGCGCCCGTGACCGTCGAGACCCACGCGACCCACGCTGTGTTCACGCTGCCGGCGGAATCCGAGCAGGCGGCGCGCGAGGCCATCGCGGGCCTGAGCAAGGTAAAGGTCGTGGGCTCCGGCACGCGCATGGAGATCTATAAGGAAGTCGGCCGTCCCGATGCGGTGGCCAAGCGCTTCGACCTCGCGCATATGGCGGGCTCGCACGCCATCGCCCACACCCGCATGGCGACGGAATCCGCCGTGTCCACCGACGGCGCCCATCCCTTCTCCACGGGGCGCGATCAGTGCCTCGTGCACAACGGCTCGCTCTCCAATCACAATGGCTTGCGCCGCCAGCTCGAACGCAAGGGTCTGCACTTCGAGACCGAGAACGACACCGAGGTGGCCGCGGGCTATCTCACTTGGCGCATGCGCGAGGGCGATAGCCTCGGCGACGCGCTCAAGCATTCGCTCGACGATCTTGATGGCTTCTACACCTTCGTGGTCGGCACCGAGGACGGCTTCGGCGTGTTGCGCGATCCGATCGCCTGCAAGCCCGCCGTGATCGCCGAGACCGACGACTACGTGGCCTTCGGCTCCGAATATCGCGCCCTGGCCGGGCTGCCGGGTATCGAGAAGGCGCGCGTGTGGGAGCCGGAGCCGGCCAAGGTGTATTTCTGGGAGCGTCATTGATGCCGGTGGTTGATCTCGAGGTCACGAGCCTGCGCGACTTAACCAGATGCTGCATGGGCTGGGGCAGGGGACCAACGAGACCTATTTCCGGGTCATCAACCCGCGCGGCCGCCACGCCATCGCCGCCGGCATGGATGCGCCCGTGACCGTCGAGATCGACGGCAATGTCGGCTACTACTGCGCCGGTATGAACGAGCAGGCGACCGTGATCATCAATGGCAGCGCTGGTGTAGGGCGTCGCCGAGAACATGATGTCGGGCTCGGTGCACGTCAAAGGCGATGCGTCGGCTTCCGCCGGCGCCTCCGGCTGCGGTGGCCTGCTCGTGATCGACGGCAATGCATCGGGCCGCTGCGGCATCTCCGCCCGCGGCATCGAGATCGTGGTCAAAGGCTCGGTGGGCCACATGTCCGCCTTCATGGCGCAGGCCGGCACCCTTGTCGTGCTCGGTGACGCTGGCGAGGCGCTCGGCGATTCCATCTATGAGGCGCGGCTGTTCGTGCGCGGCAAGGTGAAGAGCCTAGGCTCCGACTGCATCGAGAAGCCCATGTCCGACAAGCACAAGGGCCGGCTCGGCAAGCTGCTCGCCGAGGCCGGCATGAACGGCGAGGTCGATCCGGGCGAGTTCAAGCGCTACGGCTCCGGCCGCACCCTCTACCACTTCCATATGGACAATCTGGGGGCGTATTGATGAGCGCGGAAACCCGCTGGGTACACACGCCGCCGCGCGGCTCGGCGACGTTCGACGAGCACGCGATCGCCGAGATCCACCGCGCCGCGGCGACCGGCATCTATGACATTCGCGGCTTCGGCGCCAAGCGCAAGGTGCCCCATTTCGACGATCTCCTGTTTCTCGGCGCCTCCATGAGCCGCTATCCGCTGGAGGGCTATCGCGAGAGCTGCGCAACTGACGTCGTGCTCGGCGACCGTTTCGCCAAGAAGCCGCTGCATCTCAAGATTCCCATCACCATCGCCGGCATGAGCTTCGGCTCGCTGTCCGGCCCGGCGAAAGAAGCGCTCGGCCGCGGCGCCTCGGCAGTCGGCACCTCCACCACCACCGGCGATGGCGGCATGACCGAGGAGGAGCGCGCAGTCTTCCAAGACGCTCGTCTATCAGATCCTGCCCTCGCGCTACGGCATGAACCCCGACCATTTGCGCCAAGCCGACGCCATCGAGATCGTCATCGGCCAGGGCGCCAAGCCCGGCGGCGGCGGCATGCTGCTCGGGCAGAAGATCTCGCCCCGCGTCGCCCAGATGCGAACGCTGCCCGAGGGCATCGACCAGCGCTCCGCCTGCCGCCATCCCGATTGGACCGGCCCCGATGATCTGGAGATCAAGATCGAGGAGCTGCGCGAGATCACCGACTGGCAGAAGCCGATCTACATCAAGATCGGCGCGGCACGTCCCTATTTCGACACCGCGCTCGCCGTGAAGGCCGGCGCCGACGTGGTCGTGCTCGACGGCATGCAAGGCGGCACGGCCGCCACGCAGGAGGTCTTCATCGAGCATGTCGGCATTCCGATCATCGCCGCCATCCGCCCGGCGGTGCAGGCGCTGCAGGAGCTCGACATGCACCGCAAGGTGCAGCTCATCGTCTCGGGCGGCATCCGCAACGGCGCCGACGTGGCCAAGTCCTTGGCGCTTGGGGCCGATGCCGTCTCCATCGGCACGGCGGCGCTGATCGCGCTCGGCGACAACGCCCCCCACCTTGACGAGGAATATCGCAAGCTCGGCAGCCGCGCGGGCGCCTATGACGACTGGCATGAGGGCCGCGATCCCGCGGGCATCACCACGCAAGACCCAGAGCTGATGCGGCGTTTCGATCCCGTCGCGGGCGGGCGCCGGCTCGCCAATTATCTCTCCGTGCTGACGCTCGAGACGCAGACCATCGCGCGCGCTTGCGGCAAGAGCCACGTGCACAATCTTGAGCCGGAGGACCTCGTGGCGCTTACCGTCGAGGCGGCGGCCATGGCGAAAGTGCCGCTCGCCGGCACCAATTGGATACCAGGTAAACAGGGCAGTTCGCTCTAATGTCAGGAGGGTAAGGGCATGGCAACGGACTTGGCGAAGGTCGCAAAAGAGCGCGGGATCAAATATTTCCTCATCAGCTATGTCGATCTCTTCGGCACCATGCGGGCGAAGCTCGTGCCCGCCGCCGCTATCGGGGACATGGCCAAGGCGGGAGCGGGCTTTGCGGGCTTTGCCAGCTGGCTCGATATGACGCCGGCCGATCCCGACATGCTCGCCATCCCCGATCCCGACAGCCTGATGCAGCTTCCCTGGCGGAAAGAGGTGGGCTGGCTCGCCGCGGATCCTTACATGAGCGGCAAACTCGTGGAGCAGGCGCCACGCAACGTGCTGAAGCGCGTTATCGCGAAGGCGGAAGCGAAAGGCTATGAGCTCAAGACCGGCGTCGAGTGCGAGTTCTTCCTCATCGGCCCTGACGGCCAGACCATCTCCGATCCGGGCGATCATCAGTCGAAGCCCTGCTACGACCAGCAGGCGCTGATGCGCCGCTACGACGTGATCACCGAGATCTGCGATTCCATGCTCGAGCTCGGCTGGTCGCCGTATCAGAACGATCACGAGGATGCGAACGGCCAGTTCGAGATGAATTGGCAATACGACAACGCGCTCAAGACCGCCGATCGGCACGCCTTCTTCAAATATATGGTCAAGTCGATCGCCGAGAAGCACGGACTGCGCGCGACCTTCATGCCGAAGCCGTTCTCGACGCTGACCGGCAATGGCTGCCACGTGCACGTCTCGCTCTGGTCGACAGGGCAAGAACCTGTTCGAGGACGCCAACGATCCGATGGGATTGTCCGCCCTCGGCTACCAGTTTATCGCCGGGCTCATGCACTCGGCGGAGGCGCTCGCCGCCATCACCAACCCGACGGTCAACTCCTATAAGCGCATCAACGCGCCACGTACGCTCTCTGGCGCGAGCTGGTCGCCCAACACCGTGACCTATACCGGCAACAATCGCACCCACATGATCCGCATTCCGGACCCCGGCCGCTTCGAGCTTCGGCTCGCCGACGGCTCGGCCAATCCTTACACGCTGCAGGCCGCGGTCCTCGTCGCCGGTCTCGACGGTATGGAGCATAAGCGGGAGCCGGGCCACCGCCTCGACATCGACATGTATGCGGATGGGCACACGGTGAAGGACGCCAAGCGCCTCCCGCTCAACCTGCTCGATGCGCTGCGCGCGCTCGACACCTCGAACATCTTGCGGGCCGGCCTCGGCGAACCGTTCGTCAACGCTTATCTCAAGCTGAAGCACGCCGACTGGAACGAGTATGCCGGTCATTTGACCGAGTGGGAGCGGCGCACGACGCTTGATTGCTGAGTGAACCGGCGGATGCTTGCGCTACTCGCTTTTTAACCTCGTCGCTCAGACCTTCGCCGGCAATCGCAACTGGACGGCTGCCTGGCGCAAGGCGGAGCCAAAGCCTGCCTATGACGTGGTCATCGTCGGCGGCGGTGGCCACGGGCTGGCCACGGCCTATTACCTCGCCAAGGAGTACGGCATCAAGAACGTCGCCGTGGTGGAGAAGGGCTATCTCGGCTCCGGCAATGTCGGGCGCAACACCACGATCGTCCGCTCCAACTATCTGCTGCCGCAAAACATCGCCTTCTATGAGCGCTCGCTCAAGCTCTGGGAGGGTCTCGCGCAGGAGCTCAACTTCAACACCATGGTGAGCCAGCGCGGCGTCATCAACGTGTTCCATTCCGACCCGCAGCGGAATGCCTATGTGCGCCGCGGCAACGCCATGCGGCTCTCTGGTGCCGACGCCGAGCTGCTCAGCCGCGACCAGCTGCGCAAGCTCCTGCCCTTCGCGGATTTCGACAATGCCCGCTTCCCAATCCGCGGCGGGTTGATGCAGCGGCGCGGCGGCACGGTCCGCCACGATGCCGTCGCTTGGGGCTATGCCCGCGCGGCGGACGCACTCGGCGTGGACATCATCGAGAATTGCGAGGTGACCGGCATCCGCATCGAGAGAGGGCAGGTGAGGGGCGTCGAGACGACATGCGGCTTCATCGGTGCGGGCAAGATTGGGCTCGCCACCGCCGGCAACAGCTCGCGCGTCGCGGCGATGGCCGGCCTCAGGCTTCCGATCGAGAGCCACGTGATCCAGGCCTTTGTCAGCGAAGGGCTGAAGCCGCTGATAGATCAATGTCGTCACCTTCGGCGCCGGACATTTCTATGTGAGCCAGTCCGACAAGGGCGGCCTCGTCTTCGGCGGCGACCTCGACGGCTACAACTCCTATGCCCAGCGCGGGCAATCTGCCGGTGGTGGAGGACGTGGCCGAGGGCGCCTGCGCGCTGTTCCCCAATCTTGCGCGGCTCCGCATCTTGCGGAACTGGGGCGGCATCATCGACATGTCCATGGACGGCTCGCCCATCATCGACAAGACGAGCGTCGGCGGCCTCTATTTCAATGGCGGCTGGTGCTATGGGGGCTTCAAGGCGACACCCGCTTCAGGCGCGAGCTTTGCCCGTTTGATCGCCAAGGACGAGCCGCATGAGCTAATCGCGCCCGTTTCGCCTCGATCGTTTCGCGCGCGGCGCGATCCTCGATGAGAAGGGCATGGGCGCCCAACCCAACCTTCACTGAAAGCCATCAATGCGCATCAAATGCCCCTATTGCGGCGAGCGCGACGCGGCCGAGTTCGCCTATCTCGGCGCCGCCGATCTCAAGCGCCCTGATCCAGGAGCGTCTGAAGCCGCGAACGTCTTCTTTGACTATGTCTATCTGCGCGACAACCTGGCCGGACCCCATGCGGAGCTTTGGTATCACGCGGGCGGCTGTCGCTCTTGGCTGCGTGTCGTGCGCGACACACGCACCCACGTGATCTCAAACGTGCAGCTCGCCAACGAGCAGGGGAGCGGCTGATGTCGCCCCGGGAGCAGGCAACGAGCGAGCCGTTCCGCTTAGCGCCAGGGCGGCCTCATCGAGCGCGCGCGCACGCTGTCGCTTCACCTTCGACGGGAGATGCTATGCGGGGCGCCCGGGCGATACGCTCGCCTCGGCGCTGCTCGCCAACGGCGTGCATCTCGTCGGGCGTTCATTCAAGTATCATCGTCCGCGCGGCATCTTCAGCGCCGGCCCCGAGGAACCGAACGCGCTGGTGGAGCTGGGCGCGGCGCGAGGCGCCGAGCCCAACAGCGCGCAACCGACCGTCGAGCTTTATCACGGGCTGGAGGCGCGCGAGCCAGAACCGCTGGCCCTCGCTGGCGCTTCGATGTCCTCTCGGTCAACTCACTGCTGAGCCCGTTCCTTCGGCGCGGGTTCTACTACAAGACATTCATGTGGCCGGCGGGCTTCTGGGAGGAGCTCTACGAGCCGCTGATCAGGCGCGGCGCAGGGCTTGGGCCGCGCGTCGCTCGACGCCGACCCCGATCGCTACGAGAAGGCCTACGCCCATTGCGACGTGCTGGTCATCGGCTCCGGCCCGACGGGGCTCATGGCGGCGCTCACCGCCGGGCGCGCCGGCGCGCGCGTCATCCTGGCGGAGGAGGATTTTCGCTTTGGCGGGCGTCTGCTTGTCGGAGCGGGCCAGCCTGGATGGCGCGCCTGCCTCCGCTTGGGCCGAGAGCGCTCTCGCCGAGCTTGCCGGCCTCGATACTGTGCGGCTGATGCGGCGTACCACGGTCTTCGGCGTCTACGACCAGGGCACCTATGGCGCGGTCGAGCGCGTCAACGATCATGTCGCGATGCCGCCCGCGCATGAGCCGCGCCAGCGCGGCTGGCGCATCGTGGCCAAGCGCAGCGGTGCTCGCCTCCGGCGCTATCGAGCGTGCGCTCGCCTTTGCCGATAACGACCGCCCGGCATCATGCTGGCCTCCGCCGTCGCGCACCTATGTCAATCGCTTCGGCGTGGCGCCGGGAAAACGGGCCGTCGTGTTCACCTCGTTGCGACGACGGCTGGAGCACGGCGGAGGACCTCGCCGCGTGCCGGCATCGCCATCGAGGCCGTCGTCGATACGCGGCAACGCGCCGCTTGCGCACGAAGCACCCTTGGCGCGTCTTCCCGGCGGCGTGGTCGAGAGCGCGCGCAGGCGGCCAGCGCCTCCGCGGCGTTACCGTCCGCGACGCGAGCGGCGCCGCATTCGAGCTCGACTGCGACCTGCTCGCCGTCGCCAATGGCTGGAACCCGTCGCTGCACCTCACCTGCCACCTGGCGGCCGACCCGTCTGGAACGAGGCAGCAAGTGCGTTCGTGCCGGGCACGCTGCCTCCCGGCATGAGCGTCGGCGGCGCCGCCGGCGGGACACTTCTACCTTGGCGAGTGTCTCGCCGATGGCGCGCGGCTCGGTGCCGAAGCGGCGAGCGACGCTGGGTTTCGCCGCGCAGACGCCAACGCTGCCCGCGGTCGAGCCGACGAAGGGACATCGCACACGAGCCGCTCTGGCGGGTCCAGGGCGGGCAAGGGCCAAGGCCTTGTCGACCTGCAGAACGACGTGACCGCAAAGGACATCGAGCTTGCCCATCGCGAAGGCTACGGCGCGGTCGAGCATCTGAAGCGCTACACCACCCTCGGCATGGCGACGGACCAGGGCAAGACCGCCAACGTCAACGGCCTCGCCATCATCGCCGGACTCACCGGCCGCTCCATCCCCGAGACCGGCACGACCGGGTTCCGGCCGCCTTACGGTCCGCGTCACTCTCGGCGCGCTCGCCGGTCACCATCGCGGCGAGGCACTTCCGGCCCGAAACGCCTGCCGCCGTCCCATGCTTGGGCGGAGGAGCAGGGCGCGGTCTTCGCCGAGAACGGGCTTTGGCTGCGCGCGCAGTATTTCCGCAAGCCCGGCGAGACGGGCTGGCAGCAGAGCGTTGCCCGCGAGGCGGCGACGGTGCGCACGTCGGTCGGCGTCTGCGACGTCTCGACGCTCGGCAAGATCGACGTCCAGGGCGCCGACGCCGCAGCCTTCCTCGATCGCGTCTACATTAATACGCTCTCGACGCTGCCGTCGGGCAAGCGCGCTATGGCGTGATGCTGCGCGAGGACGGCTTTGTGCTGGACGACGGCACCGTTGGCCGGCTCGGCCGAGCAGCACTTCGTCACCACGCACCACGACGGCCAACGCGGCCAAGGTCTTGCAGCATCTGCACTTCTGCCGTCAGGTGCTGTGGCCGGAGCTCGACGTGCAAGCTCCTCTCCGTGACCGAGCAGTGGGCGCAATATTCCGATCGCGGGCCCGCGCTGCGCGCGACGTGCTCGCAAGCTCGTCGATCCCGCCTCGACATCGGCAACGCGGCCCTGCCGTGCATGGGCGCGCCGATGCTCGACGATTTCGGCGGCGTGCCGGCGCGGCTCTTTCGCGTCTCCTTCTCGGGCGAGCTCGCCTACGAGATCGCCGCGCCCGGCCCGCTTCGGCGATGCGCTGATGCGGGCGCTGATGCGAGGCCGGCGCCGAGTTCGGCATCGCCCCCTACGGCACCGAAGCCCTCAACGTGTTGCGCATCGAGAAGGGCCATGCCGGCGGGCCCGGAGTTCAACGGCCACACGACGGCACGCGATCTTGGCCTCGGCAGCATGATGTCGCGCGACAAGGACTACATCGGCCGGGTGCATGGCGGAGCGTCCGGCGCTCTGATCGCCGCCCGACGCCCCGATCCTCGTGGGGGTGAAGCCGCTCGATCCCACGCGCTCGCTGTCGGCGGGATCGCATTTGCTTCCCCTTGGCGCGCCGGCTACGGCGCCGACACGACGAAGGCCACCTCACCTCGGTCGCCTGGTCGCCGAGCTCGGCCACGATATCGGCCTTGGCTTCCTCGCAGCGCGGCGCGAGCGGATCGGCGAGCGCATCCGCGCCGTCGATCTCTTGCGAGGGAAGGATGTGGAATGCGTGGTGTGCGCGCCCGTCTTCGTTGACCCTGAGGGAGAGCGGACTCGTGTCTAAACTCGCGCCACGCACGCCACTCGCCACCGTCGCGGTACCGGGGCGCTATGGCCACTGTATCGGCGGCCCGAGGCCGGTGGTGCTCACCGAGCGGCCGGATGTGCGGCTATGCGTCATCGGTGCTCGAGGTGGCAAAGGAGCCGAGGTTGCCGATGTGGTGCGCTCGCTCACCGGCCTCGTCTTGCCGCCGGGCCCCAAGCGCGTGGCGGCAAATGGCTTGGGCCTTGTCGGCACCGCGCCCGGCCAATGGCTCGCAACCGCGGAAGGGCCAACTGCACGCGATCTGTTGGACAAGCTGACGACGGCTCTTGCCGGCCTCGCGACCACTGCGGAGCAATCCGACGGCAAGGCCGTGATTCGTATCGCAGGTTCGCGCGCTCGGTCGGCGTTTGCCAAGGGCTGCTCGCTCGACCTCGATCCGCGTGCTTTCGCTCCCGGAGATGCCGCCACCACGTTGATCGCGCTCATCGACTGCGTGCTCTGGCAGGTCGATGATGCGCCCACCTACGAACTCGCCGTGCCTTCGAGCTTCGTGGAAAGTTTCTGGTCTTGGCTCACCGACTCCGCCGCGGAATATGGTTACGAGGTGACCTCGCCCCGCTAGCTCGCGCCCGAGGAGTCGGCGCAAGGCGCGCCACAGCCACGCCGCTCCTCTTGACCCGCACAAAGACGGTATAGCAAGTTGGCCATCTAAATTTGACTCCACAGGGCGACCGGCGCGGATCGAAGGAGCTTCCCATGCAACGCATGCTCGTAGTCGCAAGTCTTCTCTCGACCGTCGGAGGCACGGCCCTGGCCCAGCAAGTGGGCGATCCTCAAGCCGGCTTCACCTACGCCAAGGAGGTCTGCTCCAAATGCCACGGCATCTCTGAGGAGAAGTCACCCCTGCCGAAGGCGACGCGATTTCGAGAGGTCGCCGATCGGCCCGGCATCACCGGAACGGCGCTCAGGGTCTGGATGGAGACGTCCCATCCGAGCATGCCGAACATCGTCGTGGCGCACCAAGACATGCTCAACGTCATTGCCTACATCCTCGACCTCAAGGGACGAGAGCAACATAAGTGAAGCCGCCTCGCAGCGGCGCGCTGCTCGACTAGCGCCGCGTCAGCACGCCGTAAAGGAAACCGACCCCGACCGCGATGGCGAGCGCCGAGAGCGGGTTGCGACGGACACTCGCCTCGAGTTCGGAGGCGGCTCCGCTCGCCACGCTCTTGGCGTGATCGATTTGATGCCCACCTATGCGCGCCACGACGCCGGTAAGGCGCTCGATGTCATGGCGGATGGATTGAATATGCTTGGCGATCTCTTGCGCGTCTTCACCGAGCCGCGAACCGGCCGGCATCTCGGCATCTTTCGGTGCCATCGATTAGCCTCCTTACACTTTGCACGTAGGATGGTCTGGCAAGCTTAGTGGTGAATTCGGTTCCATATTATGCCAAACCCAACACCAAACCCATAACCGATGGCCCCCGTGACGAGGACGAGGATCGCCGCGCGGCCGATGGCAAACGGTTCGACGACATAGACCGGCTTGATGAAGTGGATCCAGAACAGGAAATCGATCACAACCTGCGCAAGACCAAGTGCAACCAGGGCCGCCCACAGCAGGTGCCAGCCTCCAAGCACCGCCGCAAGCACGAGACCCGCTTTATTCGAATTGATGGCGCCCATGCCGACCCTGATCATGTTCCGCCCACGGGCCCAATTGACACCCTACTTGGCCGCGCGTTTTGATCTGCGTCAACCGAGCCCCTGATCAAGCCACCCAAGGACTGCGTCGAGGAGGGGTCAATAACAGGATGGTTGCCGTGGCGCTTGAGACGGAAGCCGGCCCGTTGGAGAGAGTAAGGACCTTCGTCCTTAAACCTCCGCAACAAGTGATGCCCTATCGGCTGGCATTAGGCGCCATTGCCGTGCTGTTCGTCTTGCGGGCCGCGCTAGAGCCCTGGCTGCACGATCGCGCGCCCTTCCTTATGTTCTTGCCGGCAATCCTGTTGGCCGCCGGTCTCGGCGGGTTGAAGCCAGGCCTCATGGCAACTGTCGTCAGCCTCGGCCTCGGCCTCGTCTTCGCCGATGGTGCCGATGGCCTCACTATCCCGGAGCTGATCGAGGCTGCCCTCTTCGTCGCGGTCGGTGTTGGCATCTCATGTTTCGGTGAGCAGCTCCGCCGGGCCCGCATCCGGGATGAGGGGAACGCCCGCGCGCTGCTGGCTCGCGAGGCACATTTGCGCTCGATCCTCGATACCGTTCCTGATGCCACCATCGTGATCGACGCAAGCGGCAACATCCAGTCTTTCAACGCGGCGGCTGAACGCCTTTTCGGCTATCCCGAATCCGCGGTGGTTGGGCAGAATGTAAGCCTCTTGATGCCGACGCCCTTTCGCGAGCGAGCATGACGGCTATATCGCGCACTATTTGAAGACGGGTGAGCGGCGGATCATCGGCACCGATCGCGTCGTGACCGGCCAGCGCAAGGATGGATCGACGTTCCCGATGAAGCTCACGGTCGGCGAGATGCGCTCTGGCGACCAGCGCTACTTCACTGGCTTCATTCGCGACCTGACCGAACGGCAGGCGTCCGAGCACAGGCTGGAGGAGCTGCAATCGGAGCTCGCCCGCCTGTCGCGTTTGACCGCCATGGGCGAGATGGCGGCGACGCTTGCGCATGAGATGAACCAGCCGCTTTCGGCCATCGCCAATTACCTGCAAGGCTGCGGGCGCCTCATCGAGGGTGTCGAGCATCCAAATGCACCCGATCCGCGATGCGCTCGCCGCGACGACGAACAGACGCTGCGCGCCGGCCATATCATTCGTCAACTGCGCGAGTTCGTGGCGAGAGGCGAGAGCGAGAAGCGGCCCGAGGACATCAACGAGCTCGTCGAGGAAGCGAGTGCTCTGGCGCTGGTCGGCGCCAAGGACGAGGGCGTTCGGTCGATCTTCCGCTTCGATACGCGGCTGGTCCCGTGCTGGTGGAGAAGATTCAGATCCAGCAGGTTCTCGTCAATCTCATCCGCAACGCCGTCGAGGCCATGCAGGGGTGCGAGCGCAAAGAGCTGCTGGTGAAGACCGAGTCGACTGCGGACGGCATGGTCGAGGTCAGCGTGGCCGATACCGGAAGCGGCTTGTCTGAGGAGATTGTTGCTCGCCTGTTTCAGCCCTTCGTCACCACCAAGCCCACCGGCATGGGCATCGGGTTTCCATCTCCAAGCGCATCGTCGAAGCCCATGGAGGGGAGATGTGGGCGGAGCCCAACCCCCAGGGCGGCACCCGGTTCCGCTTCACCTTGGAGACCTCAAGCGCAGCAGGCGGACCCGATGGGCGATAATTTCGTGGTCCATATCGTGGATGACGACGAGGCAGTCCGCCAATCGCTCGCCTTTCTATTGAGCGCCGCCGGCATTCCGGTGCGCCTTTATGAGTCGGCGACGACCTTCCTCGCTGCGCTCCCCGGCGTGCAGGGAGGCTGCCTGATCACCGATGTGCGCATGCCCGGCATGACGGGACTCCAGCTGTTGCGCGAGCTCAGCTCCAAGTCGGTGCCGCTCCCCGCCATCGTGATCACCGGCCACGGTGATATTCGCCTCGCAGTGGAGGCGATGAAGGCGGGTGCTGTCGATTTCATCGAGAAGCCGTTCGAGGAGGAGGCGATCCTGCGTGCCGTCCGCTTGGCGGAGCGGCGTGGTGAGATGGAAGGCCGCCAGTCCGAAGACGATAGCGCCCATTCCGCCAGGCTCGCCTCGCTCTCCGAGCGCGAGCGGCAAGTGCTCGAAGGCTTGGTGGCGGGACATTCGAATAAGATCATTGCTTACAATCTTGGCATCAGTCCCCGCACCGTCGAGGTGTATCGCGCCAATCTGATGACCAAGATGCAGGCCAAAGGCCTGTCCGAGTTGATCCGCATGGCCTTGCTCGCCCGCCCCTCGGTTTGAGCCGTGGGGCGCCTTTCGCGGCCCCCTTTGACACAGCTCAAGGTGGTACTCCCCACGCGGTCTATCTTCCTGCCGTCACAAAACTCGGTCTGCCGTTAGGGCCCAGCCACAGAGGTATCCAGTGCCAGAGGCTCGGACGATCTTCATCGCTGTTGGCGATGGCGTGTTGGCCGACTCGTTGCGGTTCTCGCTGGAGCTCGAAGGCTACACGGCGAAGCATTGCGATGAGCGTTCCCTGTTTCCTGCCATGGCGAAGGAGGCGCCGGGCTTGCTCGTCCTCGACCAGGATGTATTTCTGCGGCTGGACAGTCGCGACGGAGGCGAGAGCTTGCGGCAGATCGGCATTCCTGTGGTCCTCATGGTAGGCCAAACGACCCAGCGCTTGATGCAGAAAGCCAAGGCGGCCGGTGTAAATCAAGTGGTGGAGAAGCCACTCCTCGGTGGTGTACTATTCGACGCGATCCGCAACGCGCTGGACGGTGTGAGCCCGGACGGCGGCGAGCGCGGAAACTGAGGAGGAAGGCGGCCCGCCATCATGCTGTCCTACAAGGAAATGGATAATCTCGCGGCCGCGGAGATCGTGATCACCGACCGCGTCTCGACCGAAGAGTTCGATGCCACGGCAAAGAAGCTCGAGGCGTTCATCGGGCGCCACGGCCGGGTGCGCGTCCTCGAAGTCATCAAGGATTTCGAGGGCATGGACGCAGCGGCCTTTTGGCACGATCTAAAGTTCAGCCTCCGCCATCTCAACGACTTCAGCCGCTGCGCCATCGTGACCGACGCCAAATGGCTCGCGCTGTGGTCGGCCATCGTCGCGCCCTTCATCGAATGCGAGGTCTCATATTTCCGCCCTGACGAGGTGGAGAAAGCCCGTGATTGGTTGCTCTGGCCCGAAGGTGCCGTCGACCAGATCTGACGCCGCATCCGGGCCGAGACGGTCCGTAAGCCCCGGGCATCCCGTTAAGCCTACGTAGAATCCCTTAAGGGGAGAGCCCGAATATCGGTCCCCTCTGGCGCGTCGTAGTTTGCCCTGAAGCCAACAGGAGGAACGGACGATGCTGACGCAGGCCACGATTTCCCAAAGCCCTCAATTTCGGCCGAGCTTTCCCTTCCGCCACGTGCTCGACCGCGCCGTGCCGGGGCGGCGGGCGGAGGCTGGCCCGGTCGGCATCCCTATGACCTTTGCCCGCAATGCCGAGATCTGCGGCGAGGCTGAACCCTCTGGCCGCATCTATATGGTGGTTTCGGGCGTCGTGCGCATATGCAAGCTGCTGCCCGACGGTCGGCGTCAGATCAGCGCCTTCCACATGCCCGGCGACCTGTTCGGCTTCGAGCCAGACGAGATCCGGCACTTCTCCGCCGAGGCGGTGGTCCAAACCAATGTTGTCGTCTTCAAGTGGCAGAGTCTGATCGCGGCGGGCGTGCGGTCCGGTGCCTTCATTCGCGAACTGTTGCATGTGACCATGAAAGGTCTCAGGCACACGCAGGAGCAGTTGCTCTTGATCGGGCGGAAGAACGCTCTGGAGCGCGTGGCCGCCTTCTTGCTGGAGATGGCCGATCGATCGGGGAGGACAGGGATCGTGGAGCTCGCAATGCCGCGCCACGACATTGCCGACTATCTCGGGCTGACGCTCGAGACGGTCTCACGCATGTTCGCAGAGCTCCGGGCGCTTGGGGTGATCAAGATCGAAGGGGCAAGGCGCGTCCATGTGCTCGACATTGCGCGACTGATAGCGCTCGGCAACTGATGATGGTTGGGGAAAGGCGCTTGTGCCTTGCGCACGCGTCAGCTTGCGTGAAGAGTGGGGCACGGAAAAGTCGTCGCCGAGATGAGGATCCAGAGAATGCGCGCCAAGATCGCCGCCTTAGCTTCCGCCCTGACCGTGACGCTGCTGCTAATGGGGGGACATGTGGTCGGAGCGCCCCTGCCAGGCCAGCCCGATCCGCAATCCGGCAAGGCGTTGGCGGAGAAACTCTGCATCAATTGCCACCTCATCGGCAGCGCGCAGCAAGAGCATGCCGTGGCCGATGTTCCGAGCTTCCATGAGATCGCCAATCGGCAAGACCAGTCGACAGGCGCGATCGTCGCCCACATCGTGCTGCCCAAGCATCCGATGCCGCAAATCCCGCTTACCAAAAGGGAGCTCGCCGATCTTGCCGCCTATATCATGAGCTTACGTGATCGTCCGTAGCATCGTGTTCCATCGCCGCAAGCCATCAGGGAAGCGCCGGCCCAAAGGCCCAGCTAAAACCGGAGCGAGCAAATGAAGCGCAAGAAGGTGTGGTACGTCATTGCCGACGGTGGGCGCGCGCGTTTCGTCGAGCGCGACGCAAATGGCGCGTTCCGGACGATTACGAGCTTCGTCTCGACGGAACTGCACGCCCGCACTCATGACCTCGGCCTCGACCGGCCCGCCCGCGTCAAGGAGAGCGCCAATTCGGCGCGCCACGCTGTCGAGCCCCGCCAAGACCTGCACACAGCCGCCAAGGAAGACTTTATCCGTACCGTGGCCGACGCGCTTGCCGCCGAACATGAGCAGGGCCAGTTCGACCAGCTCGTGCTTGTGGCTCCGGCGCGCGTCTTGACCGAGCTCAAGGATCAGCTCGGCAAGCCGATTGTCGAGAGCGTCGTCAGCGATCTGCAAAAGGATCTCACCAAGATCCCCGACCACGATCTCGCCACGCACCTCACCCCGCCGCGCTAGCGCAGTCCTCTCGCGGGCGCGCGCAAGCGCCGCTTCAATAATCGTCTTCCGGCAAGCCGGCGGGCAGCTTGAGTCTAACTTTGCGGATCGATAGATCTTCGGGATCGGCGGCAATCTCGAAGCCGAGCGCGCGGCACATGTCGAGCATGCGGGCATTGCTCTCCAGCACCTCGCCCATCAGCTCGCGCAAGCCTTCCTTCTCGGCGTAATGGATGAGGTGGCGCATCAGCGCCCAGCCGATGCCCGTCCCCTTGAGATCACTCCGCACGATGATGGCGTATTCCCCTTTCGTATAGTCTGGGTCCGCCGCGAGCCGCGCCACGCCGAGCAGCTCCTGCCCATCCGCAGAGAGGGCGATGAAGGCCATGTCGCGGCCATAGTCGATCTGGGTGAAACGGGCGTTTGTCTTGTGGGAGAACTCCTTGCGCGGGGCTAGGAAGCGAAAGCGAATGTCCTCCGGCGACAGCTTGGCCTGAAAGGCGGCAAGAAGCGGCTCGTCGATCGGCCGGATGGGCCGCACGAAGATGGGGGTGCCGTCCGCCATCTTCATCGTTGCTTCCCACTGGTTCGGATAGGGCCGGACCGCGAGCCGCGGGTTGGGTCCGGGCAGCTCCACCTCCTTCGGCTCGATCCTGATGCGGGCGTCGAGTGCGATCACACCTTTCTCGTCGGCGAGCGACGGATTGATGTCGAGCTCGCGGATGCAAGGGCAGTCCACCACGAGCTGCGACAGGCGCACCAGCGTATCGGCGATAGCTGCAAGATCGGCAGGCGGCTGGTCGCGGTAGCCTTCAAGCAGCTTAAAGATCTGCGTCTGCGCCATGAGGTCGCGCGCAAGCTCTACGTCGAGAGGTGGCAACGCCGTCGCCGTGTCGCGGATGACCTCCGCCGCAGTGCCGCCGGCCCCGAACAGCATCACCGGGCCGAACAGGCGATCGTCGGAGACGCCAAGCAACAATTCATGCGCCATCGGCCGCACGATCATCGGCTGGACGGTGAAGCCCTGAAGGCGCGCGTCGGGTCTCGCCGCGCCGACGCGGCGCACGATCGCCTCGGCTGCTTCGCGTGCCTCGCTCGGGGATTTAAGCCCGAGCTCAACTCCACCCACATCGGATTTGTGCGGCAAATCCTCCGAGAGCGCTTTTGACCGCGAGGGACGGTGCCTCCTTGAAGAGATCGCGGGCGACGTCCTCGACCTCCGCGACTGACGTCGCGATCCTGGTCGGGACCGTCGTGATGCCATAGGCGGCAAGCACCGCCTTCGCCTCCGGCTCGGTGAGCATGCTGCGGCCAGAGCTTGCCGCGCCCCGCATCACCCCGAGTGCCGCCGGACTGTCGATCTTGGACAGGTCGGCCTCGCGCGGCGGCGTCCGCGTCAACGCCTCTTGCCCTTGCGTGTAGCGCCACAGATAGCCGAAGCCTTCGATCGCTTGCCGCGGTGTCGCGTAGGTCGGGATGCCGGCCGCGCGAAAACTGGCCCGCGCACCGGCCGCGGCCGCCTCGCCGAGCCAGCTCGTCAGGATAGGTGGCACGTGTCCCTGCTCGCGGCGCGAAGCGACGGCATCGATCACCGCCCGCGCGGCCTCGCTTGAGGAGGCGAGCGCCGTCGGGCAATTGAGGACGAGGATGGGTTCATTCTTGCCGTGAGCGAGCACCGCCTTCATGGTGGCGGCGTAGCGTTCGGGCTTGGCATCACCGATGATGTCGATGGGATTGGCCCGCGACCAGTTGGGCGGTAACAGCCCATCGAGCTCGGTCACGAGGTCCTCTTCCACCGTCAACAGCTGTCCGCGGAGTCGATCAGATCGTCGACCGCGAGAATACCGGCACCGCCGCCGTTGGTCACGATCATGAGCCTGTTGCCCGCGATGGGCTTGAGACAGGTGAGCGTCTCGGCCGCTACGAACAGATCCTCAAGGTCGCCGACGCGCACCAACCCGGCCCGGCGGAACGCCGCTTCGACCGCACCGTCATTTCCGGCCAAGGCACCAGTATGGGTCGCCGCGGCGCGGGCCGAGGCCTCATGTCGCCCGGACTTGATCACGATCACGGGCTTGGCGCGCGCGGCGGACCGGGCGGCCGACATGAATTTGCGTGCGGCGGGGATCGTCTCGAGATAGAGCAGGATGGCCGCGGTTGAGACGTCTGCGGCGAGCAGGTCGAGCAGGTCGCCCACATCCACGTCGGTCATGTCCCCCATGGACACGAGGTAGGAGAAGCCGACCCCGTGCGACGCGGCCCAGTCGAGCACGCCGGTCACGAGCGCTCCCGACTGGGAGAGAAAGGCGAGCTTGCCGGGCTTGGGCTGGGTGAAGCTGAAATTGGCATCGAGCCCGAGCGCGGGTACGGCGATGCCGAGGCAGTTCGGGCCGATAATTCGCAGCAAGAAGGGGCGGGCAGCGTCGAGCATCGCCTGCTTGAGCGCAGGCGTGAAGCCCGCGGTGATGACCACCGCCGCGCGCGTGCCCTTCTCGCCCAATGCCCCGATCAGCGCCGGCACGGTCTGAGGGGGTGTCGCGATCACCGCGAGCTCAGGCGTCTCAGGCAGCGCCTCGACGCTCGGATCGCGAGCTGTGCCGCCAATCGTCCGATGGTGCGGATTGACGAGATAGATCGGTCCCGCGAAGCCGCCCTTGAGCACATTCTCCGTCAAGGTGCCGCCGACCGAGCCCGCCTCCGGGCTTGCGCCGATCACTGCTACCGAGCGGGGACACAGCGCATGGTCGAGATTGCGAATGGTCATTGCTGCTGGCGCAAACTGACGCTCCCTCGGGACGCCTCAATCCAGGGGACGGACGACAGTCACCCGGAACGTCCTGAGTACGTCGTCGTGCTCCTTGATCGAGACGTACTCGCCCGGCACGAAGCGGTGGTCGCCGAAGCGATACCCCGTCTCGTCGTCGTCGGGATCGCCAAATACGTCGTAGTGAAAGGCCCATGAGCCGCCGGGCTTGCGGACCAAGTGACCGATCTCGTCGTCTGCGCCGCCCCAGAACCGTCGCACCCGGCAGCGGTCCCGCGCGAGGTCCCATTTCGGCACGAGAATCCTGCCGTCGTCCGCGAGCGGCGCGGTGAACTCATAGCCATGCTGGCGGCTACCGTCTGGAAGTCGTGGTCGCGCGCAAGCTCGAGGCGAATTTTGCTTAGGCTCATAAGGGCCTCCGGGACACGGGTTAGCGGTGAAATCTTTCGAACCGATGACACTATGAATGACGGGCGTCGCCTTGATCAAAATCAAGCGCTAAATCGTGAAGTTCGCGGCGCCAGCCCTGGTGGACGTGGTGTTGCAGAGGTGGAGAAATCGGTTCTGTCGGTCGCTTGCCTACCAAGCCCCAAAAAGGCTGAGGGGTGCAGCCGGAGCCGCACCCCCACCCTCGACGGCGAAGCGGACAATCGCCTAGATCGCAGCTCCCAGGAAGGAGACGACTTAAGAGCTACGTTCCCGCCGGCTCAGCACAATCATTCCCGTCTCGCGCTGTTCGGCCGCGGACGTGATGGCCCGTAAATCCACGCACCCCCTAACGCTAGGCCTCGGCCCGCCTCGCCGTCTTTGCCTCCGTTCCCAATATTCATCGGGATAATTTGGTAATGGAATTGCCAACCTTGACCTTGCTATTTGGCCCCTTCCATATGCAGTGCTTGTTTTGCGGGAACAGCCCGCCAAACCCTTGGCAAGACATGAAACGGTCCACCCGCAGACGCCGCCATGCTGCATCCGGACCTGCGCACCCTTAATCTTAGCGGGTCGCGCCTGTCCCATGCATGGTCCGCAGCAGGAAGGCTGGCGCGATCCTGGTTTCAGAACTTGCGTGGGCTGCGGCAAAAGCTCTGGTACGACCGGCCGGTGCGAACCCAGCTTCTCGTCGCGGTGGGCGCGATCAATTTGCTCGCCGCCATTGCTGCGGGCGGGGTTTCGATCCTCAATACCCGAACGGCGACGCGTGTCGAGATCGAGGCCTCGCTCGAGATTGCCCAGCGCTTTGTTGCTGCCACCACCAAGGATCTCGCGGCGCAGGGAAAGCTCGATCAGCTCGACGCAGTAGCTTCCCTTGCAGCTGAAGCATCTTCGCCATGTGCGCATCCTGGTCATGGACACGATGGGGCAGCTCACCGTTGTGTCGCCCCAGCGTGACAGCGATATCGCCCTCACGCCAACTGCCCCGCGCTGGTTCGCGGCTTTGGTACGCCCGAAGCTCGTAGGCCGCGCCGTCCGAGTCGTTGGCGTCGAGGGCGCGAACCCCGTGGTCATCGTCGGCGAGCCGGCCGATGAGATCGCCGAGGCGTGGCAGGACTTCTCTTCGCTCGCGCTCGTGTGGCTCGGGCTCGAGGCCATCATTCTCGCCGCGCTCTATGTGGTGCTTGGCCGCGTCCTTGATCCGCTCGCGCACCTCTCCCGCGGCATGCTCAATCTGGAGGACGGCCATTACGCCACGCGGCTGCGGGCACCCGAAGGTCAAGGAACTCGCCGTCATCACCACCCGCTTCAACACTCTTGCCGAGCGCCCTCGACACGGCGCGCGATGAGAACGCCGCCTCTATCGGCAGCTCATCTCCGTGCAGGAGGAGGAGCGGCGGGAGATCGCCAACGAGCTCCATGACGAAGCCGGTCCTTGCCTGTTCGGCATCACCGCGAACGCCTCCTCGGTCAAAAACCTCGCCGATCAGCTTGCCGATGGACGCAAGGGCGAGATCTCGCAGCGCGTCGGCGAAATTTTGTCCATCGCCGAGCGGCTGAAGCTGATGAACCGGGCGCTGCTCAAGAAGCTCCGGCCCGGGCTCGCTCGGCCGGGTCGGGCTCGCTGAGCTTCTTGACGAGCTGATCGCGGGCTTTGAGCGGCGTCACCCTGATACCAAGATTACCTATTCCGTCCGGGCCCTCGCGGCCACCTATGGCGAGGCGATCGACCTCACCCTCTATCGTTGCGTGCAAGAAGCGATCACCAATGCCATCCGGCATGGCAAGGCCAGCAACATCACCATGGATCTCGCCGAGGACATCGCGCCGCGCGTGGTGGGCGCCAAGCCGACCGCCACGGCTGCGCCTCAGCATTCGCGATGATGGCAACGGCATGGCGAAGGGAACGCCCAAGGGCTTCGGTCTCTCCACCATGACCGAGCGCGTGCACTCGCTCGGCGGCTCCTGCGCGATCGAGAGCGCGCCCGCCAAGGGGACGACGCTCCACGTCGAGATTCCGGTGGAACGCGGGACAACGCCGCGCGCGCAACGTCGCGAGCTGGTCGGAGAGCTGTCGTGACCCGGGTCCTCGTCATTGACGATCATCCGATCGTGCTGCAGGGCTGCCGGCAGCTGCTCGAGGATGCGGGCGTTGATGATATCGTGCAGGCGCAGAGCCTGGCCGACGGCTTTCGTCTCTACCGCGTGCAACGGCCCGATGTGATCATCGTCGACCTCGCCATGCGCACCGGCGCCCTGGGCGGGCTTTCCTTCATCCGCCGCTTACGCATGTATGATCCGCGTACGCCCATCCTCGTCTTCACCATGCATAGCGATCCCGTTATCGTGAGCCGCGCGCTCGAGGTAGGCGCCACCGGCTACGTGCTCAAGGACACCTCTTCCGACGAGGTGCTCAAGGCGTTCCAGAAAGTGCGCGACGGCAGGCCGTATCTCAGCCATGACCTCGCCTCGGAGGTGGCCTTCATGGAGGCGAGAGGCACCTCCAATCCGCTCAAGCGCATGACGGTGCGGGAGTTACAGACTCTCGCGCTCGTGGCCGAGGGCAAGCCCTATGGTGTCATCGCCGAGCATCTGCATGTGAGCTACAAGACGGTGGCCAACACCTGCACCCAGCTGAAGGCGAAGCTCGGCGTGCGCACGCTGCCCGAGCTCATGCGCATCGCCATCCAGCATCTTCCCTCCGCCGTGCCGGCGGGGGGACCAAGGAATGGTCCTCGAGCGCAGCGCCTGGGCGGCGCCGCAAATTCTGAGAAAATGGCGCGCCAACGCGCCGAAAGCGGGCATGTCCCAGACAGAGACAGTTGCACCGCACAACCAAAGTCAGTCCTGTCGGGTACTGTGAGGTTGCCCAACTGACGCACTGCAGCGAAACGCAAGAAAGTTCGACCCATTTTACCGTACGAGCACTTTTCACTTGCAAACCCGAGACATTTGGCAATTATGAGCTGGCAGCTTGGCAACGAGTGAACTGTCCGTTTCCATCGGGTTTCTGATAACCCCCCGGACACACTCTGAGATAAGCTGCGATTCCTCGTGAGGTGTCACTGCGTGATGTGGTCATCAGGAAACCCGCTGCCTGAAGCGGGCGCGAGGCGCGTTAATTGCCTTGCCGCTTTAGGGCAGCCTCCAATCATATCCACGTGACATGTTGCAAACTCGCAAGGGCTCGGTGCTCGTCTGGAGCATTTCGCGCCGAGGGGAAAAGTGCAAGCAGACTAGAACAACTCAGCTTCGGTGAACTGAGTAGCTAGGGAGAGGAGAAACAAATGAACTATGTAAAACTTAGCGTTGTCGCCGGCGGGCTCATCGCGTTGATGATGGGTCTTTCGGGGCAAGCTCTTGCCGGTTCCGATGAGGAGCAGCTGGCAAGAATGAAGGACCCCGACCAGTGGCCTGCCCCTGGTCGTGATTTTCAGCTCACGCGCCATAGTTCGCTGGCTGAAATCAACACCAAGAATATCGGCAAGCTGCAGCTAGTTTGGCTGCAGTCGCAGAATAACCTCCGCGGTCAGGAGGGTCAGCCCCTCGTGATCAAGGATGTCGGCGGCAAAACTGTGTTGTTCATGGTCAGCGGCTGCGCGGCGATGGTTACCTGCAACGAAGTGCAAGCCCTGGATCTTACCGATCCTGACAATCCGAAGGTCATTTGGAACTACGTGAAGCTGACCGATCGTGACGAGACCGCCATTCCGCGCGCTTGCTGCGACACGGTCAACCGCGGCGGTTCCTATGCCGACGGCAAGTTCGTGTATGGCACCCTCGACGGCTACGTGATTGCCCTCGATGGCCAGACCGGCAAGGAAGTCTGGGTAGTCAAGCATGCTTGGCCGGAGCATGGGGAGACCATCACCCCGGCTCCGCTGATCGCCCAGATAAGGTGATCATCGGCTTCGGTGGCGATGAGTTCGCCGCTCGCGGTCGCGTCGTGGCTTACAACCTCAAGGACGGCTCTGTGGCTTGGACTTGCCACTCGACCGGTTCCGACAAGGACGTGTGCCTGACGGCCGACACCAACAAGGCCCATCCTGAATACGGCGTGGCTGGTACCGATCTCGGCATCAGCACTTTCCCGGGAGAGGACTACAAGATCGGTGGCGGCGCGGCTTGGGGCTGGTACAGCTATGACCCCGAGCTCAAGGTCGTCTACTACTCGACCGGTAACCCCGGCCTGTGGAGCCCGGCCTATCGTTGCCCGGACAAGACCCATGAGGAATGCAACGCTGGTGGTTTCGACAACAAGTGGTCGATGACCATTTTCGCCCGCAAGGTTGATACCGGCGAGGCCATGTTTGCCTATCAGATGACCCCCTTCGATCAGTGGGACTATGATGGCATCAATGAAAACATCCTGACCGACATGGATGTTGACGGCAAGAAGCACAAGGCCCTCAGCCACTTCGATCGTAATGGCTTTGCCTATGTGCTCGATCGTACGGACGGCACGCTGCTCCGCGCTAAGAAATATGTGACCGTGGACTGGGCCGAGAAGATCGACATGAAGACTGGACGTCCGGTTAAGGTGCGTGAGCACTCTCCGCTGGAGCGTGGCCGCAACGTCGAAGCCTGCCCGTCTGCTATGGGCGGCAAGGACCAGCAGCCGGCTTCCGTTGATCCTACTGATCCGGCCATGTTCTATGTGCCCACCAACAACTGGTGCATGGAACTTGAGCCGCAGGAGCGCACGCACACGAACCAGGGCACGGTCTACGTGTTCGCGAACGTGTACATGTATCCTGAGAAGCCCGGCACGACCGGCAAGATCAAGAAGTTCGACGTCTTGACTGGCAAGACCGCATGGGAAGTCCCGGATCCTTTTCCGAATTGGGGCGGCACCATGAATACCGACGGTGGTCTGGTGTTCTACGGCAGCTTGGGCGGTGATTTCCGCGCTCTCGACCGTGCAACGGGCAAGGTGCTTTGGAGCCGTAAGCTTGGTTCCGGTATCATCGCCAACCCGGCCACGTGGAAAACCGGCGGTCATCAGTATGTCGGTGTCTATTCCGGCATCGGTGGCTGGATCGGCGTTCCGGTCGCGGCCCACCTTGACCTGACCGACAAGTTCGGCGCCATCGGCGCGACCGCTATGACCAAGGCCGCTGGCCTGGCCACGGTCCCCGCGGGCGGCGAGCTGAACGTGTTCCGCGTTTTTGAATAGCGGAATCTCTAACTAACGGGGCGCCCGATGCTCTTGCGGCATCGGGCGCCCTTTCCTTATATAACGCTTGTTCGTATATAAGACGTTCGTACCGCCGAAGCGGGCGAGCCAGGGTGAGAAGCCTCCGCGCTTCCCCCACAACCAAGCAAATGCCCCGCGAAACAGGAGCCCCCAATCCCATGTTCGTGCGCATCCTGACTTTCGCGCTCTGTCTCGCCGTATCCGGTTTGGCCTTGGAGCCGGCTTTCGCCGCCAAGGAAATGCGGCGCGATCTCAGCAAGGACTTCGACGACCTCACGCCGAGCGAGAAGATTGCCATCCGGGCCGCGGCCAAGGCTGCCTATAAGGCACAGAAGCTGCGATCGATCACGGTCTGCGCCGATCCCGGCAACATGCCCTTCTCCAACGACAAGCTGGAGGGCTTTGAGAACAAGATTGGCAAGGTTCTTGGCGAGGCCATGGGAGCGGATGTCAGCTTTTATTGGCGTCCCTTCCTCGAGCGTGCCCTGACGCGCGACACCTTCGACTCCGGCATGTGCGACGTGATGATCGATGTGCCGTCCAATTACGGGCGCCTGCTCACCACCAATCCGCTCTACCGGTCGACCTATGTGCTGGTCACCCGCACCGATAAAGGCCTTGATATCAAGAGCTTGGACGATCCGAAACTCAAGGATCTGAAGATTGGCGTGTTCCAGACGTCGGCCATCCGCGAGGCGCTGGCCAAACGCGGCGTCGTCAACAATGTGCAGCTCCATGTGGTGTCCCACGACGCCGATCTTAAGGTCGAGCATCAGCCCTGGTACCAGGTTCAGCAGGTGATCGACGGCGATCTCGATGTCGCCGGGGTCTGGGGTCCGTTCGCCGGCTGGCTGAAGACCATGAAGGATGCGCCCATCACCATCACGCCGGTCAATTTGATGGACGACAACACTCCGCTCGAGTTCGACCTCGCCATCGGCGTACGCAAGACCGATGCCTTCCTGAAATACATGCTCGAATTCGCCATGGAAGATAAGAAGGACGAGATCGAGAAGATCCTGAAGGACTTTGGCGTGCCGCTAGTGCAATGCAGCCGCTGCCTAGTCCCGGGCGACATTCCTGCCCATGGCTACTACAACGAAGTGACGCAGCAGGACTTCAAGCCGCGCCCGGATCTCGCCTCGCCGGATCAGGTTGTCACGCAAGAGAAGGTCGAGAACTGGCTCGCCGAGGGGGCCGACTTGACCGAGGAACTTAGCAACGCGGTTAATGCCAACGACGTGGCCCGGGTCAAATTCCTGATCGGCAAGGGCGCCGACGTCAACAAGCTCAACGCGCAAGGCGCCGGGGCGCTGCACACTGCCGCCCGCCAGAAGCACCCGGAGATGGTCGATCTGCTCATCTCCCTCAAGGCCGATCCCAACGAGCCTGATGGCGATGGGCTGACGCCGCTGCTCCACGCCGCGCTCCGCGACGATATCCCTTCGGTCAAGCTGCTGCTCGCCCACGGCGCTAACATCGAGCAACCCGGACCGGAAGGATTTGGTCCCTTGTCGATCGCCATCGCCGAGAACCGATACGAAGCGGCGAAGGCGCTGATCGAAGCCGGCGCCAACGTCAACGCGGCCGGGGGGAACGAGGAGCTGACCCCGCTGATGATCGCGGCAAGCCAGACCGCGCCGGCCGAAGGCGCCGTCTTCCTCCCCGACAGCACGCGCCCCATCGACATCGCCAAGGCGCTGATTGACGGCAAGGCCGACGTGAACGCGAAATCGGGAGGGCGTTGACGCCGCTGATGGTCGCGGCCGCCCACAACAATCCTCCGATAATCGGGCTCCTGATCGAAGCCGGCGCCGATACGACTGCCAAGGATAATGAAGGCAAGACGGCGCTCGATGTTGCCCAGCAGAACGGCAATACGGAATCGGCTCAAGCCATCCATGTGCTTGGCGTGGCAAGTCGGCGAGCGACAAGCCGGACACCCGGAACAGGGCCAGGGACGACCAGCCAATGACCTCGATGTTCGTCGAGCGAGGGGGATTTCATTGCGCGAGCCGCGGCCATAGCCTTCGCCTTGTGCGGTCTTGCGGTTTGGCGCGGCTGAGGACGCGCGCGCCGGCCGCGCCCGCTGCCGTCGGCGACGCCCGCGGCGTCGGCGAACGGTCAGTTCGACGATTACTGCGCCATGGGTCTGGCCGACGGCCAGACGGTGAAGACCGACTGCTCGGTCAATTGGACGGCGCCCGACGGCAAGGTCTATTGCTTCTCCACCGAGGCTTCTAAAGAGACCTTCCTCAAGAACCCGGACCGAAAACATCCAAAAGGCGAAGGAATTCTTCATCGCCAAGGATCTCGCCAGGACAATGCGGCGCCGTGCCGCGCCCGCCCCGGACTCTGGTGCGCGCGACAAGCCGGCCAAGACGTTCACCGAGGACGACGTCAATGCGGCGGTGAAGCAGTTGGTCGACGCGGAGACGAAGGACGGCACCTTCGTGTTCCACGATCCCAAGCTAAACGCCGACCTCAATCTGGTCTTCGATCAGATCAAGATCGTGCGCGGCATGGAAGGCTATGGCTGGTTCGCCAATGTCATCTTCCACGACAAGGACGAGCCGAAGAAGCAATACGCCATCGACTTCTGGTTCAAGCCCGAGGGGGATCAGCTGAAGCTGATGGACATCCGCGTGCAGAAGGGCCCGAAGCAGGAAGGCGACGGCTGCGTCATGATCACGCGTCTGCCGGTGGCCTGGTGGTGGCTCCCTATCCAGGAGCACCCGGGCGACATGGAGGTGACGCGGGCCTGGCAGGTGATGGGCGCGATCCACACCTATATTGCCACCCACAAGGACAAGGACGGCCATTTCCACATCAAGGACGACAAGACCGGCGAGACGCTGCCGCTCGACTTCGTGGAGATCCACCAGCCGGTGCGGCATCTGAAGAAGGACGGGCAATATTTCGTGTGCACCGACTTCCGCAAGCCCGGCAGCAAAGACGAATATTATGACATCGATTTCTGGGTGAATCAAAAGTCGGGCAAGCTCGAGGTCAAGGACGTGAAGATCCACAAGGTGCCGGTCCAGGAGGACGGCATCTGGACCCAAGTCCCCCGCTACACCTTCGAGGGCATGGATTTCGACGAAACCAACTGAGCGGACGCGAGAAGCCCCTACGGAACCCCAAAATGAAGAACTTCGGTCGACCGGTTAACCTGCTCGTCCGAAGACACAAACGAGCGCCGGCCCTTATGCGACGTTTACGACCGAGAACTCCGCTCCCCAAGGATCTATATTTCGACGTCTCGACTAAAAAACTCAAATAAAAGCAACCAGGGTAAGGAAACCAAACTGTGCGCAAAATCATCATCGGACTTTTAGCGTTAGGAGTTGTCGTGATTGGCGTGGGCCTATGGCAGTGCCAGGCCGCTGACGAAGCTGCGCCTCCGCCAGCATCGGGTGAAACCCCTCCGGCTGCCGCCGGGGCGGCACCGGCAACGCCTGCGGCTCCCGCCGGTGGGCAGGCGGCCGCTCCGGCCGCCGCGGGCGATGTGTCCCCGATCGATCTCGTCAAGAGCACGCCAAAGGGGCAGCTCAAGAACCCATACAACGACTAATCGCCAGTGTGGCCGAAGAGGGTCACAAGAGATTTATGGGCATTGGCTGCAATGGCTGCCACGGCGGCACGGGCGGCGGTGGAATGTGCCCCCCGATTTCCAATGATGCGTGGAACTATGATCCTAACGACGACACCCTGTTCCGCTTGATCACGCTTGGCAGCAATTGCAAGGATTACCCCGATTGCATGGAGAAGGAGGGCTTTCCGCGGACTGCGCGCGAAACCGTCAGCTTCCCGATGCCGAGCCAAGGTCAACGGTCGATCTCCCAGCCCAACAACCCGGCGCCGATCACCAAGGCCGATGACGTTTGGAAGATCATCTCCTGGATCCGCGTCATCAACCCGAATTCGCTGAAGCCCAAGGCTGCGCCGCCCCCGCCAATAGCGTTCGGGGGTGACTGGCGGTTGCGTTATCGCTTTAGCCGCCAAGCTGCGTGTCAGCTTGGCGGCTTTCGCGTTTACCAATGCCCGTTTCGCGACGGGAGATAGCCTCCTGTCACGTTATTGAGCCAGGCCTCGCCAACCAGATGACGCAACGTTGCGAGACTTTAACTTGGCAAAATGATTGCCATATTGTGCGGTGCGCTGGTGAAGTCCGCATCTCTGGGAGATTAAAGGGAGATTAAAGACCGACATGGCGCGCGGTGCGCATGCTAATAGTCCGCATCGCTGAGCGTTTAGGAGCAAAGCCTAGGCATATGTGGAGTCTGTCAGTCTTCCGTGCGCGTGGTGGCATCAAGCTGCTTGTCGGCATCGCCGTTTATCTTCTTGCCATCTTTCTGCTGACCGGACGGTTGGTGGCCGAAACGCCGCAAGCTGCCACGCCGCCACCTGCGGCCGCCGCGCCAGCCCAGCCACCCGCAGCACCCACTGCCGCGCCGCCCGCGACGCCTGCTGCGGCGGCGACGGCGCCAACCGAGGCACCCAAGGCCAAACTGCCGATCGTCTATCTTGGCAAGGCATACCCCGAGCCGCTGCCGCTCTCTTATGCAGAGAGACCCATCAAGGACAAAGGCATTCAGGGAGCGCGTCTCTATATCAAGGAGGCCAATCAATCGGGCGGCTTTGTTGGCATGGGCTTCGACCTCGTCGAGGCGATCGTACCGGCAAAGGGCGATGTGGTGGCCAAGGCCAAAGAAATTCTCAAGAATGGAGACGCGCTTATCGTCGCCGATCTCGAGCCGGAGGATTTGCTGGCCGTGGCCGATCTGCCCGAGGCGAAAAACTCCGTCATTATGAATATCCGGTCGAGCCAAGTGGCGCTGCGGCAGGAGCAATGTCGGCAGAACGTGTTTCACATTATTCCAGACTGGGCCATGCGCGCCGACGCCATCGCACAATATCTGATCGTGAAGAAATGGCCCCACTGGTTTGTGATCCGCGGCGATTCTCCGTCCGATAAGGACTACCTCGCGCAAATCCAACGCGCGGCCCAGCGCTATGGGGGGAAGATCGTCGAGGAGCGCATCAACACTTTGCCGCCCGGCGCCCGCAACCTCGACTCCGGTTACCAGCAGGTGCAAGGCCAGATCCCGATGCTGACGCAAGGCGCCGCCTCCCACGACGTGATCTGGGTGATCGACAACGAAGACAATTTCGGCGACTACCTGCTTTATCGCACCAGCGAGCCCAATCTCGTTGTTGGGACGCAAGGGCTCCAGGCGACGGCATGGGATAAGTCCTATACCGAATACGGCGCCATGACCTTCCAGGACGACATTCTCAAGCTTGCCAAGCGCGATTCGACCGAGCGCGACTACACGGCCTGGATCGGCGTGCGCGCCTTGACCGATGCCGCGATGCGCTCCGGCAAGACCACCGCTCCGGAGATAAAGGAATTCCTCCTATCCGATGACTTCAACCTCGAGGGTCACAAGGGGCAGGCGATGAATTTCCGCCCTTGGGACCATCAGATGCGGCAGCCGATCATCCTTGGGGGTGGTACTCGGACCGTCGTGTCCAAGTCGCCGCAGGAGGGCTTTCTCCACGAGACCAATCTCACTGACACTCTTGGCTTCGATAAGCCCGAGAGCAAGTGCAAGTTCCACTAACTCTAGACCGAAGGTAAGACCCCGATGATCCGCCTCACCGCCACCATAACGTCCGCGGCCGTGCTGCTGTTCTTTGTGCAGCCCTCGTTCGCCGCGACGATTTTCGTCAGCAATGAGAAGGACAACACCATCACCGTGATCGACAGCAAGACCCTGCAGGTGATCAAGACCATCCCAGTGGGTCGCCGTCCTCGCGGCGTCATCCTGAGCCCTGACTTCAAGGAGCTCTTCGTCGCTGCCGGCGATGGCGACATCATGGATGTGATCGACACCAAGACGCTGGAGAAGAAGCGCGAGCTGGAATCCGGACCCGATCCGGAACTGATGGCGATCGATTCCAAGGGCGAGAAGATCTACATCGCCAATGAGGACAACTCGCTCGTGACCATCATGGACGTCAAGGGTGGGGACGTGGTTGGCGAGGTGCCGGTGGGCGTCGAGCCGGAAGGCATGACGGTGAGCCCCGATGACAAATACACCGTCGCCACCTCGGAAAGCACGAGCATGGCCCACATCATCGACAACGCGACGATGAAGCTGATCGCCAACGTGCTGGTCGATTCGCGGCCCCGCGAAGCAAAGTTCACCGCCGACGGCAGCCAGGTCTGGGTATCCTCCGAGGTGGGCGGTTCAATCTCGGTGATCGACCCCAAGACATGGAAGGTCATCAAGAAGATCCGCTTCCAGGTGCCCGGCGTGCGCCCCGAACTGCTCCAGCCCGTGGGCATGGAGTTCACCAAGGACGGCAAATATGTCTTTGTGGCGCTTGGCCCCGCCAACCGAGTGGCCGTCATCGACGCCAAGACCTTCGAGGTGGTGAACTACATCCTCGTCGGCCAGCGGCCCTGGCATTTGGAATTCGATCCCGACGGCACCAAGCTTTATGTCGCCAACGGCCTCACCAACGACATGACCGTGATCGACGTGGCGAGTCAAAAGGCGGAGAAGTCCGTGCCCGTGGGACGGCTCCCCTGGGGCGTGGCGGTGATGCCGTAGGGTAGGGCGGGGCAACGGTCCTGCGCCGTTACGCTGCCCGCAGTCGCCGTTGCAGCCGGCGCGCTAGGGCCTCCGATGCGAGCAACGCCATCAGCGAGATGGCGATGGAAATCAGGGTCAGGCGCAGCGCGCCAGCATCTCCGCCAGGGACCTGCGTCAGCGTATAGATGAGCGTCGGCAAGGTCTGCGTCTCTCCCGGAATGTTGGAGACGAAGGTGATTGTGGCGCCAAACTCGCCCATGGCCCGCGCGAAGAACAAGATCGCACCGGCGATGACCCCAGGCAGAATCAGCGGCAAGGTGACGGAGAGGAACACGTAGACGCGATTGGCGCCGAGCGTGCTTGCGGCCTGCTCGAGCTTCCGGTCCACCGCCTCGACCGAGAGCTGAATCGCCCGCACCATGAGCGGAAAGCCCATAATGGCGCAGGCAAGCGCCGCTCCCGTCCAGCGAAACGCGAAGACGAGGCCGAGATGAGCCTCAAACCAACGGCCGAGCGGTCCCTGCCGGCCAAATAAGAGAAGCAGCACATAGCCCGTGACGACCGGAGGCAGGATGAGCGGCAACAGCACGAGCGCATTGAGCAATGAGCGGCCGAAGAACTGCGCCCGCGCCAACACGAGCCCCGCGGCGATACCAAAGGGTAAGCTCGCGGCCGTCGCCACCGTCGCGACGCGCAGGCTCAGCTTGATTGCGTTGATCTCTTCCGGTGTGAGCGTCAGCATTATGCTCGGTTAGTACCTTGGAGCCCTGCGCTTCAAAGTCAGGTTCCCTGGAAGCTCGTTTCGGTCGTGGGTTGCGCGTGGCCTTCGGCCTGCGCCTTCAGCCGCTCAATCGCCTCACGCACCGGCGGGTCGAGGTCCGCGCCGCCTTCGTCGAGATAGGCGAAGATGGCCTTGCGCATGCGCGGGTCCCAAAACTTCTTTATGTGATTGGCGATGCCGGGAACGACCTCGTCGACGCGCTGCACCTCGAAGAACTTGCCGATCTGGTTCGCCATGTAGACCAGTCTATCAGGCGACATGGCTTGCCTGCTCTCCCGCAATGCGGTGGGGGTGGGTGAAGACCTCGAAGCCGTCGGCGCGCGCGATGGCAACAAGCGTGATGTGGGCGGCCTCTGCCATCCGCACTGCGAGTGCCGTGGGTGCCGAGACCGCGACGATGACGGCAGCACCTATGGCGGCCGCCTTCTGCACCATCTCGATGGAGACCCGGCTCGTCAGCACGAGCAACCCGCTCGCGGCCGAGACCTGGTTGCGCGCCAGCGCGCCGGCGAGCTTGTCGAGCGCATTGTGGCGCCCGACGTCTTCTCTGAGCGCCACGAGCCCGCGTGCCGGCTCCCACAGCGCGGCCGCATGCACGGCCCGGGTGGCTTGGTTCAGCGCCTGCGCAGGGGTAAGCGAGCCCATGGCGGTCATGATCTCGTCCGGAGTGAAGCTAGGTCCCGCGCCCACCACGGGCGGCGGCGCCATTGCCTCGGCGAGGCTCTCGATACCGCACAGCCCGCAGCCTGTCGGCCCCGCGATCTTGCGACGGCGGCCCGACAATTCGGCCGCCTTCGGCGCCATCAGCCACATGCGAAGCTCTACTCCGAGCTCGCTTTCGACAATTTCGAGCTGCTCGATTCCGTCCGCCGTCTCGACCACCCGCTCCGTCAGGCTGAAGCCGATGGCGAAATCCTCGAGGTCCGCGGGCGTTGCCATCATCACCGCATAGGTGCCGGTGTCGTAGGTAAAGACAACCGCGGTCTCCTCCGGGATGGCACGCATGCCATCGGAGACCGCTGTGGGTCGCCAGATGGAGCAGGGGACGCGAACGACCGGCGGCGCCATGTGCACCCTTACTCCGCCGCGATCAGGGGCTTGGCGATTTGCCGCGACGCCTGAGTAAGCTCCTCATATTCCTCCTGCCACTCGGTAGGTCCGTTGGAGGGCATCACCTCCACGGCGGTCACCTTGTATTCCGGGCAGTTGGTCGCCCAGTCGGAGAATTCGGTGGTCACCACGTTCACCTGGGTATCGGGATGGTGGAAGGTCGTGTAGACGACGCCCGGCGCCACACGCTCGGTGATCCTCGCCCGCAAGCTCGTCTCACCCGCGCGGCTCGCAAGCTTCACCCAGTCGCCGTCGCGGATGCCCCGCTGCTCGGCGTCGTGGGGATGGATCTCCAAGAGATCCTCCTCGTGGGGTGGGGTCTGGGCTCAGGGAGGTGTAGGGGGGGCGGGGGGGGGGGGGGGGGGGGGGGGGGGGGGGGTTTGGGGGGGTGGGGTGGTTTGAATCGGTGGGGGGCGGGGTGGAGGGGGGGTGGCCGTCCGGGGCTTTTGCGGGGGAGGGGGGTTGGCCGGATCGGGGGAGAGATCGTCGAGGGTGAGAGGGGGGGGGGGGGGGGGGGAGGCGCCTCAGAGCGTGGAATATAAGGGAGGGATGTTGGAGCGGGGGGATAGGGAGGGGGGGTGGGGGTGCGTGTGATCGCAGTTCTCTTATATCTTCGCGCGTCTGTTGCGCCTCTTCGCATGCGTCACGGGGCGGGGGTTATGAGGGAGTGGGGATGGGGGGAAGGATGGGGGGGAAGGGGGGGGGGGGGGCAGGCCGAATAAGGCTCAGGCAGCATGGGGAGGTGGCGTGATGGGCTTTGCTTTCAGGGGTTGGGGGGGTGGTGGGAAGCCAGCGAATGGGGCGGCAGCGCAGGGGGGACCGATGGGAGGGGTGTGGGGGGTGGGGGTGCGCGGGGGGGTTGAGCGTGGAGCGGGTGGCGTGGGGGGAGGGGGGGGGGTGGGGGGGGGGTCGGGGAGGGGAGGGGGGAGAGAGGGAAGAGCCCAGGACGTGACGCTGCGTGGGAGCGCGGGGCGGGGTTGTGCCTTGGCCCCGGGGTCCGGGTGGCCGTGGCGATTGGGGTGATCGGGGTGGGGGTGGGCTTGGGGTGGGCGGGGGCGGGGGGGAGGTGGGCGAGGGGCCGGGGGGGTGGAGGCGGTGGGGGTGGGGGGGGGGAGGGCTGGGGGCCGGGGGGACCTGGATCCTTATTTGTTTCGCGTGTGGGGTGGGGGGGGGGGGCGGTGGGGCGGGGGCGCTGGTGGTGCACGGCGCTGGTGCAGGACTATCGTTGATCACTTGTTCGGGGTTGAGATAAGGGGGGCGCGGTCATAGGGGCGGTGATGGGGGTGGGCAGGGGGAGATGATGTTGGGCGGGATGGGGGGGGGGGGAGGGGGATGGGGCGGGGGGGGAGGATGATGGGGGGGGTCGGGTTTTTTCTGCGTGAGGGAGATATTGTGTGTGTCGGGGGGGGGGGGGTGGGGGGATGTGTTTGTTGGGTGAGTGTGATAGAGTTGGGGCTGGTGGGGGGGGAGGGGGGGTAGGGGGGCGGGGTGGGGGGGGGGGAGTGGGAGCGCGGGTGGAGATATCGAATTGGGGGTGGCGGGGGGCGGCCCAGCTTCTGGAGGGGTAGGTTTCGGTGGGCGAGGGGGGGGGGGTGGGGGGCCGGGGCGGTGTGGGTTGGGCGGGGTGGTCTCTGGGGGGGGGGGTTTTGTTGTCAGTCCCCGGGGAGGGATAGGTGATCTTGGGCGAGTAGGGTGGGGGGGGGGGGTGTGGGGTGGGGGAGGGGAGGGGGAGGGGGGCGGGGAGGGGAGGCGGGGTGGCCTTGCGGTCTTGGAGGGGGAGAGGGCCCTTGGGGGGTCTGGGCCTTGAAGGCGAGGCGGGGTGGAATAGGGGGTGGGGGAGGACCAGGGCGGGGGGTCCGGATGTGGTTGGCTTTTTTTTTTGGTTTGGGTGGGGTGGGGCTGGAGGGGGGGGGGGGGGGGAGGGTAGGGGGGGGGAGGGGGGTGGGTGGCGGGGAGACGAGAGGGGGGAGGGGGGGGAGGGGGGGGGGGGAGGGCGGGCTCCTGCAGGCCGCGCGGACGCGGAGGGAGCGGAGAGTGGAGGGATTGGGGGGGGAAGTAGGAGGGGTGGAGATTGGGGGGGGGGGGGGGGGGTGAGGGATGTCGGCTGGGGGGGGGGCCCAGGTCTTGTGTTTGGGTCGCGTGGGGCAGGGGGGGGGGGGGGGGGGGGGAGAGGGGAGGAGGAGGACGTGGATCCCGAGGTGTTAGTCGCTCGGTGTGGGGTCGGGCTGCGTTGGTTGGGGTGGGGGTGGGGTGGGGGGGGGGGGGCGGGGGGCGGGGTGGGAGATGGGGGGGGGGCAGGGGGGGGAGGGTGGAGCGTCTCGATATGTGGGGGGGGGGGTGTGGGGATGGGGTGTGGGGGGGTGGGGGGAGGGGTTGGAGGGGCGCGGTGGTATTGTGATGTGGCGGTCTAAGGCATAGTTTATGTGTTTTGTTTTTTGGGCTTGGGGTGGGGGATTTGGTGTAGGGTTGCGGGGTTATGGGTTGGGGGTTTCTTTGAGGTTTTGTTGGTTCGGGGGGATGGGGGAGGGTGGGGAGAAGAGGGGGGGGGGGGGGCGGGGGGGGGAGCGACTAATTATTGGGGGGTGTTGGGTCGGGGTGTTATGGGCTGGCTTCGTGCCGCGATTTTTGAGGCGCCCCCGCGGAGGGGAGATGGGAGGGGGGGGGGGGGTGGGGGGGATTGTGGTGAAAAGAGAGGCGGGGGGGGGGGGTATGGGGGGGGGAGGGGGGGCTGTTGTGAGCCGGTCGCGGGGCGGGGTGGAGGCGTGGGGATGGGGGGTGGGAGAGGGGGGGGGAGGGGGGAGGGGGGCGGCGGGGCTGGGGGGGGGGCCGGCGCGGGGGGGGGCGCCGGTGTGTTGTCGAGGGGGCGCCCAGGGTGATGAAGGAGGGGGGGTGAAGGGGCCGCAAGTTGTATTGGCGGGGGGGGAGGGGGGGGCTCGGGGGGAAATGGGGGTGGGGCGCGGCGCGGGGGGGGAGGAGGGGGGGGGGGGGGGGGGGGAGGAGTTGGGGAGGGGGGGTGGGGGAGTCGATTGGGGGGGGAGGGGGGTGGGGGGGCCCGCGCGTTTCTCCTCTAGGTTGTGAGCAGGAGGTCCCCGCGGCGACATATAGGCCCCGGCGGCGACCCGCACCTCTTGTCGGGGGGGTGAGGGAGCCCGCCACGCGCGGACCCAGCATGCCGCCTTCTCGTGTACGCTCAATCGCAATCTCTATGGCCTCGACGGCATGGGGAATTCGAGCGGATATAGACGTAGCCATAGTGGCGCCGGTGGCGATGCCCGCGATGGTTATACCTCGATTAGCGAGAAAGGATCGCCTTCCATGATCATGCGGTCGGCGAAGGTGCCCGAATTGCCCTCATCGGCGTTGCAAACGATGTATTTCTGTTGCGGGGGCGTCTGGGCGACGGTGCGCCACTTGATGCCGGTAGGGAAGCCCGCGCCGCCGCGGCCGCGCAGACCCGAATTCACCACCTCCTCGACGATCGCCTCGGACCCGATCTGAAGCGCTTTCGCCAAGCCCTTGTAACCGCCATGGGCTTTGTAATCGTCGAGCGAGCGGGGATCGATGATACCGCATAGAGCGAAGGTGAGCCGCGTCTGGCGCTTGAGGAAGGGGATTTCCTCTACGGGCCCGAGCCGCAGGCGGTGCTTCCCGCCCTCGAGCATTCCGCCGTCCAGCAGGCTGTCGATGTCGCTTGTCTTCACCGGCCCATAGCCGATGCGCCCTTCCGGCCTCTCCACCTCGACCAGCGGCTCGAGCCAATACATGCCACGCGAGCCGGTGCGGACGATCTCGACCTTAAGGCCTTTCCGCTCGGCCGCCTTGCGCAAGGTGGTGGCAACCTCCTCGGCGCCGACGGCAAGCGCGCCTGAATCGCGGGAGGTGAACACGCGCGTCGTCACGCTTGCGCCTCCTTCAGCAGCGCGTCGAGCTTCTGCTCGTCGAGCATGGCGAACACGCGCTCATTATCGAGCATGGCAGCGGGGGAGCTGTGGCAGAGCCCGAGGCAGTAGACCGGCTCGAGCGTGACACGGGCGTCGGCCGTGGTTTCGCCCATCTTGACCCCGAGCCGCTCCTCGGCACGGGCTACCAGCGCATCGCTGCCGGCGGCCTGGAACGATTCGGCGCGGCAGAGCTTCAGCACGCGTCGGCCGGGCGGGCTTTTGCGAAAATCATGATAGAAGGTAACGGTTCCCCAAAGCTCGGCACGCGAGAGATTTAGCGCCTCCGCGACCATGGGTACCGCCGCCTCCGGCACGCAGCCAAAACTCGCCTGCAAGGCATGCAAAATGGGTAGGGCGGCGCCAGGACGGTGCTTATGGCGCGCGATGATCTCGCTCGCGCGCTCTGCGCTCCATGGCTCGTATCTGGGCATGCGGTGGCCGCCTTCCTAAGCAGTGTGGAAAATGAAGAAAATGACGCCATGAATCAATAAAGAGGGCCCATGGCCCGATCGGGATTCCCTATCACTCCGGCGGCGAATTGTGGGTTCAACCCGTGTTTCCCGCTGAACGGCGGCATCGCCTCAAGCCGCAAGAGCGAATTCCCCTTCAATTTCAAACATCTATGAGGCGATTGGTATTCGGATCGCTGGGTGAAAGGGCGCGCGAGTGCTTCGACTTGACTACGACGACCGCAGCGGCGTCCGTGGCTTCGGGCTGTGGTTGCCGATATCCCGCAGAGTCACGCCCTCGGTATTGAGTAGGGGAGCAAGTTGCTTGGCCTCGCTGACCAGCGCGTTGATCAAGGGCGTCATGGGATCGCGATGTGGGACGACGAGCCCGATCGAATGCGTCACCTCGGGTTCTTTAATGGGGATGGAGCGCACTGTCTCGGTAAGTCCCAGCACCTCCGCGAGCTTAGCGGGCATGACGGTGGCCCAACGCCCGGTGCGCACATGGGCGAACAGGACGACGATGGAATTGGATTCCATCGTGGGCGCCACCTCTGCGCCCGCCGCGAGCAACAGCTGCTCGATGATGCGCCGATTTGCATGTCGGGCGTGAGCAGGCAAAGCGGCACCTTGCCCACCTCTGCCCAGGTCACCGAGTCGCGCTCCCCCAGCGGGCTGTCGGGCGAGGTGAGCAGCCGGTATTCCTCGCTGTAAAGCGGCACGGTCTTCACTCGCCCGAGCGGCTCGTTGTCGAGATAAGTGAGGCCGGCATCGACCTCCAGATTCTCGAGCAGGCCCAGCACCTCGATCGAATTCCGCGAGAGAATGGTGAAGCTGACATCCGGGTGCCGCGCCCGATAAGGCGTCGTGATCATTGCCACCATGGCGAGCGCGGTCGGGATGGCGGCGATGCGGATATGGCCGGCGAGACCATGCTTCAGCGCATCGATCTCCTGCCGCATCGCCCGCGTATCGCCCACGATCCGGCGCGCCCAGTCGAGCACCCGCTCGCCCTCCGGCGTGAAGCCCTGGAAGCGCGAGCCGCGCTGCACCAGCAGCACGCCGAGGGTGTCTTCGAGTTGCTTGATGCCGGCCGAGAGCGTGGGCTGACTGACGCCGCACGCCTCGGCGGCGTGGCCGAAATGCTGCTCGCGGGCGAGCGCTAGGATGAATTCGAGCTTGTCGTGCATGGCGTGTTCCGCTGGCTGGTGCCTATCATCGCAAGAAGAGGTGACAAGCGCCAGAGCGGGCGAGCAGTTGAAGCGCGCTCCGGGGCGTAACGGCCAGCCTGTTAGGGGTCCCGACCTCGTCGCCAAGCCACTTAAACTTGGTGCATGCCGGGCTCGAGGCTGCTCAGCATTCCAGCGGCAAGCACCACGCAAAGCCCGATGATCGTCTCCGCCGCAATGCTGCGTATAAGCGCAACCCTGCTTTGCTCTCCATTCGGCGCCGCGAGCGCGGGCGTGAGGCGAAGGCGATTGAAAGCGGCGATTGCAATGAGAACGGCGAACAGCGTGGCCTTGACCAGCAGGACCGCGCCATAGGCGGTTCCCACGAGGCCCAGCAGCCCGCCCGAGAGCACCCAGCCTTGCAACATCGCGGTGGCGGCCAGGATCGCGACTGAGGCGAGGCCAAGGGTGGAGAAGCGCCGCGCGGCAAGCATCGCGACGTCAAGCGGAGCCTCCCGGACCACCAGAAGCACCGGCAGGAGGCCACCCAGCCAGGCGCCGGCCGCAAGCAGGTGGAGGACTTGCGAGAGGAGCAGCGCGCTCAACCCGTGCGCCATGGCAAAGGCGTGGCTATGACCGGCTTCGAGCAGGGTCGCAACTCCCGCGAAACAAGCCGCCGCCAAAGGTCCGGCCCGTCGACGGGTTGCCATCGCTGCACTAGCGCCGAGCAGCGCAAACGCTTGGATGGCGAGCACCTGGCCGAAGCGCGTGTCGAGCAGCACGGACGGCACCGCCGCGACCGCCTGTCCGGCGGTTTCGGCATCGGCGATGAAGCCGGCTTCGAGCACGAGCCAAAGGAGACCCGCCATGGCGGCGGCGATCAAGCTGCCCCAGGTAACCATCCGGCACCGCCGCTCGATCAGCCACGCCGTGCTCGGCTCGAGTCGCTGGGTGACCGGCAGCATCAGCACGCTTACGAACAGCGTGGCGCCGAAGCTCGACAGCACGCCCGCCGCGAACATGCCGCGTATAAGCGCGAGCAGAAACTCGATCCCGCTCAGCTCGAAGGAGGGCATGGCGACATCTGGCATCTGTTACTTTGCGACGGTGAAGCTGAAGCTTCCTTGGGTCTTGTGCGTGTCGACCGAGAGTGTGTGCCAAGTCACGCTGTAGCTGCCCGGAGCCAAATGTCCGACGCCGACGCGCATCGTACTCCCGCTGACGCTCGCACCGTGGTCGACGCGCCCAGCCCCGGCGCTATGCACTTCGGCTCCGCTGAACTTCGGTTCGAGCTGCTCGGTGAAGTAGAGTGTGACTGTGCCAGGGGAACTGGCGACGGTGCTGCCGACGGCAGGGTTGGCATGATCGAGCATGGCGTGAGCTTCAGCTGCCGTTGAGCCGCAGAAGATGGCCAGGCAGAGGGCGACGATTGTCATGTTGCGCATATCGATGCTCCGTTCATTCTGCTGCGCCAAAAAGGGGCTTGCCGATAGAGTTGGGGAAGATGTCATCGAGGTAGAGATGCAATTGGCCCATGACACCGACATCGTCGCCGCTCGCCCGATTGACCGGGATGATGGCTTCGACGGCCAACTAGTATTTGTTGCCCACGTAGATGACACCGGGTCGCCGGTCGTTCGCTCCTCGCCGTCGAAGATGGCGACCTCCGTGGTGAGGTTCCATTCGATTTGAGATAGGGCATGCTGTAAAACATGCAAAAATTGCAACTATAAGCGTGAGAAGCATTCATTTACTGCAACTTCACGACACCCGGTAGTCTTGCGGGCGAAACCGAACTTCCTGGAGATTAGCATGCGCATCCTGTTAGCCACCCCGATCCTGGCGGTCGCCTTGGCCATCAGTGTCGCGGCGCTCGCGGCCGACGAGCCCGCCTTCGAGCTCAGCTCAAGGAGCAAAATTCACACCAGCGGAAGTGACGATCCCTGTCGACAAACGTGTGAAGCTCACCATCAAGAACCTCGACGCAACACCGGCCGAGTTCGAAAGCCACGCATTCAAAGCCGAGAACATCGTTCCGGGCGGTGGCGAGGTCAGTCTCTACATCGGTCCGTTGAAGGCCGGCACCTACGGCTTCTTTGACGATTTCCATCCGAGCCAGACCAAGGGCACCCTGGTTGAAAATAGCCCGGAGATGTTTCGATGCTTGCCACGCTGCTGATCGTCTTCCGCGAGGTCATTGAGGCCGGGCTCATTGTCGGCATCGTGCTCGCTGCCACCAAGGGGTGCCGGCCGCGGCCTCTTTGTGGGTTATGGCGTGGCCGGCGGCGTCGCCGGCGCCTGCCTCGTCGCCGCCTTCGCGGGCGAGATTGCGGGCTTGTTCCAAGGATCGGGCCAGAGTTCTTCAACGCCGGAATCCGACGCTGGCCGTGGGCATGCTCGGCTGGCACAATGTCTGGATGGCCAGCCATGGCCGCACCATCGCCCAGGAGATGCGGCAGGTGGGCGCGGCAGTCGCCTCAGGTCAAAGGCCCCTTGCCGCTCTTGCGATCGTCTGCGGCGTGGCCGTGCTCCGAGAAGGCTCCGAGATCGTCCTCTTTCTCTACGGCATCGCGGCATCCGGTGGAACCTCGGCGCTCGGCATGCTCGCTGGCGGCACGCTCGGCGTGCTTGCCGGCGCTTGCATATCGGCGCTCATGTATCTCGGCCTGCTGACCATTCCCGCGCGGTATCTTTTCTCATTCACGTCGGGCCTCATCACGCTCCTTGCCGCGGGGCTCGCCGCGCAGGCCGTCGCGTTCCTCCAGCAGGCCGGTTATGTCGACGTGCTCACCGCGACCGTTTGGGACACCTCCTGGCTCCTCGCCGACGACAGTGTGCTCGGGCGCCTGATGCACACGCTGATTGGGTACACGGATCGGCCGAGCGGCGCGCAGCTTGTCGTCTATGTTCTGGTGATCGCTGTCATTGTCGGGCTGACGCGGTTCACGCGCGCGGCGACCTCTGCTCACGGCGTACGCGCGAGCGTAGGCGCCGCGGCCCCGGCTCCGGCTGAGAGCTGATTCTTCTTCCGGTCTGGCGCGCTCGCCCGGCCATGGACCGGGATGGGACTCTCGCGGGGCGCGCTATTCGTGCGGGCCGCGGCCATAGATGTCGTCCAGGCGCACGATGTCGCTCTCGTCGAGATAGGACCCGGATTGGACCTCGATAAGAAAGGCCGGGATCTTGCCGGGATTGGCGAGGCGGTGCGGCTCCCCGATGGGGATATAGGTGGATTGGTTCTCGCTCAGGAGCACGGTCTCCGCGCCCTTGGTGACCTCGAGCGTCCCCTTCACCACGATCCAATGCTCGGAACGGTGGTGGTGGCTCTGCAGCGATAGTTTTCCGCCAGGCTTCACCATGATGCATTTGACCTGATAGCGTTCACCCCGGTTGAGGGTCTGGTACCAGCCCCACGGCCGGTACACGCGGTTGTGTTGCAGCGCGTGCGAGCGGCCATTGCTCTTGAGCTGCTCGACGACGCCCTTGACCTGTTCGGCGTAGTCCTTGGAGGCCACCAGCACGGCGTCCTCCATGGCCACCACCACAACGTTCTCCATGCCGAGCAGTGCCACGCAAGGCTGCTCGCTATAAGCAAAGCTGTTGCGCGTGGCCTCGAGGATGATCTCGCCTTCCCCTTGCGTCACATTGCCGGTCACGTCCTTATCCATAAAGTTCCACACCGCCGACCAGGAGCCCGCATCGCTCCACGAGCCGGTGAGCGGCACGCACGCGATGTTGGGCGCTCTCTCGGCGATGGCGTAGTCGAGCGAGATCGAGGGCGCTCGGCCATAGGCCTCGCCCAGGACCTTGAAGGTCAAGTCTTCCTCCGCGCCCTGAAGGGCGAGCCGGCAGGCGGCGAGGATGTCAGGAGCATCGGTCTCGAACAGTTCCAGGAGGACCTTGGCGCGGAACAGGAAGATCCCGGCGTTCCAATAGAACCCGCCCTGGTCGAGATAGGCCTCGGCTGCCTCTCGCGATGGCTTCTCCACAAAACGCTTGACCGTCAGCACCGGGCCGTCGCCCTCGGCCTCGATATAGCCATAGCCTGTATGCGGGCTGTCGGGCGTGATGCCGAAGATGACGAGCGCGCCCGCTCTGGCTGGGCCGAGGCCCGCCGTCACTGCCGTCGCGAATGCGTCCGTGTCGGCGATCATGTGGTCCGAGGGCGAGAGCAGCACGAGCCGATCGGGATCTGCGTCGACCGCTAGCAGCGCGGCGATGCAGGCCGCGGGTGCGGTGTTCCTGCTCACCGGCTCGAGAACGATGTTGGTGGCCGGCAAGCCCGACGCCTCGAGCTGCTCGGCAATAAGGAAGCGGTGCCGGTGGTTGCTGAGTACGAAGAGGTCGCCAAACAGGTCGCCGGTAAAGCGGCGGCAGGTCTGCTGGAACAGCGTCTCCGCGCCTGTAAGCTTGTGGAACTGCTTGGGGAAGGCCTCGCGCGAAAGGGGCCAGAGCCTGGTGCCCGAGCCGCCGCACAGAATGAATGGCGAAATGTCCCGCATCCGTTTGCCGTTGCCCGTCAAATGTTCCAAGAACCCTGACCCACCATAGAGGATGGAGCCCCTAAACGCATCCTCGGCCAAAGCCCGGCTAAGCGTTGCGCGAAGCTGTCCCACCCCCTATGCATGGGGCAGCTGGCGAAGGCGAAGACCGAGGGCCAAAGCGCAAATCCATGGCAGAATCGCTTCCCGAAGCCGTAGCCCGTGGAGCCGCGCGACAAGTTTATCGGCTGTTGCGCATTTCAGCTCCGTTGCTGCGGCCGATCTATCGGCAGATCGGGCTGGAACAGCGTGCCCGGGCGGTCACGGCGCTGGTGCGCATCGGGTGGACGGTACGCCCGTGAAGATGCCGGTTCCGAGCGAGCTTGCTATCGCGGCCCCCGGAACTTTGCGGCCGGGGGTCGCCTGCATTGGCCACCCAAGCGCGGAGTCCGGCGCGGGTGAGGCGCTGCGTGCAACCGCCAGGGCTTCGCGGCGACCGGCGTGCCCTTCACCGTGGTCGGCCTCGAAACCTACACCACGGCACGCCTTGGAGACGATAGCATGGCACGCCATGCCAGCTCCTGCCTCGACCGGCGCGTCAATCTTCTTTGCGACGGCATCGTCGGTGCCGAGATAGCGCTCGCCGCCCTTGGCCCACAAGCGCTGGACGGCCGCCTCACCATCCTCCGGCCCTTCTGGGAGCTGGCCAAGGTCCCTGACCGGTTTGCCCCGCTCCTAGGCACGGTTCAGGAGATATGGGCGCCGTCGGAATTCGTACGCGCGGCCTTTGCCGCTGCCGTCGAGGTCCCCGTCTTGCGCGTGCCCGTCCCGGTCGAGCTTGGGCAGGTAGCGCGGGTAGAGCGGGCGAGCTTAAGTCTCCCCGATGCGGCGACCCTGTTCCTGTTTGCCTTCGACCCATGCTCGTTCTTCGTGCGCAAGAATCCGCTTGGCGTCATCGAGGCCTTCAAGCGCGCCTTTCCCAGCAAGAGCGCCGATGTCGGCCTCGTCATCAAGACCTTGCATGCCGGTCCACACGCCCACTCACTCAACAAGATCAAGGCAGCCATCGCGTGCGACGAGCGCATCCATCTGATCGAGAGGACCATGAGCCGGGCCGAGATGAATGGCTTGCTTTCCGCCAGCGATGCCTACGTCTCGCTGCACCGCTCGGAAGGCTTTGGGTTCGGCCTTGCCGAAGCCATGGCCTTGGGCAAGCCGGTGGTGGGGACCGCCTATTCCGGCACCGCCGATTTCCTTACCCCCGACACGGGCTATCCCGTTCCCTTCACGCTCGTGCCGGTGCGCGCGGGCGAATATCCCGACCATGAGGGTCAAGTCTGGGCCGAGCCCGATCTTGACGCGGCCGCCGAGCGCATGCGCGCGATCGTGGAAGACCCGGCGAAAGGCCGCCGTCTTGCATGCGCCGGCCAAGCCTTCATCAAGACGCACCACAGCGCGGCCGCGGTGGGCAAGCTCATGCGGGATCGGCTGCAGGCGCTTGGGCTGTTGCGCTCCGGCACGCGCGCGCCTGAGTTTCTCGGCCAGTGATTACCGCGATGGCGAAAACCGCGCTGATCACGGGCATCTCAGGACAGGACGGAGCCTATCTCGCCCGCAGCCTGCTCGGCCGCGGTTATCGCGTGATTGGCACCTATCGCCGGACCTCGGCCACGCCGACCGGCCGGCTCGACGAACTCGGCATCGCCGACGACGTCCAATTCGTCGATATGGAGCTGCTCGAGGCCAGCAACATCCGCAAAGTGCTCGGCAAGCTCATGCCGGACGAGATTTACAATCTTGCCGCTCAAAGTTTCGTCGGCCTCTCCTTCGATCTTCCGCTCTACACCTGCGACGTGGATGCCATGGGGGTTTTGCGCCTGCTCGAAGCCATGCGCGAGGCGCGTCCCGGTGCGCGCCTCTACCAGGCCTCAACTTCGGAGATGTTTGGCCACGCGCAGGAGGTGCCGCAGCGCGAGACGACGCCCTTCTGTCCGCGCAGCCCCTATGCCGTCGCCAAGCTGTTCGCTCATTGGAGCGTCGTCAACTACCGGGAGGCATTCGGCCTCTACGCCTGCTCAGGTATCCTGTTCAATCACGAGTTCCCTTTGCGCGGGCTCGAATTCGTGACTTGCAAGGTCACCCACGGGCTCGCCCGCGTGGCGCTTGGGCTCCAGGACACGCTTCAAATCGGCAATCTTGAGGCGAAACGCGATTGGGGCTTCGCCGGCGAATATGTCGAAGGCATGTGGAGGATGTTGCAGCAGGAGAAGTCGGACGACTACGTGCTCGCTACCGGCCATAACGCCAGCGTGCGCGATTTCGTCAACGGTGCCGCCGCTGCCTTTGGCTTCCACCTCGAATGGAGCGGGGAAGGCCAAGCCGCAAGAGGCATCGACAAGACGACGGGGCGGACGATCGTTGCCGTGGATCCCGTTCATTATCGGCCGGCCGACGTCGAACAATTGCTTGGCGACGCGAGCAAGGCCAAGGCCGTCCTCGGCTGGGAGGCCAAGACGAGCTTGGACGAGCTCATCCAGATGATGGCCCGCGCCGACTACGATCGGATGAAGTCCGGGGTCGTGCGCTTTTAGGCCGGACAACGGGGAGCCCTCCGAAGCTCAGCCCAGGAAATGGAAGCGGATGCGATCGGTGCCGCAGGCCTGGGCCACCTTTGCTTCGAGCCGGCGAAAGAGCTCAAGGTCGAAATAGGGGTGCGCCGTGGGATCGCGCAACGTGCCTTCCGGGAGGAGCCTCGGTTGGCCCCGACGGGCACCAGCGCCGTCGCACGGTCCAAGGCCTCCTGGTCGATCGCGCCGCCGTCCTCGATAAAGCCGACCACGGCCGCCAGCGACGCCGCGTGGTTTTCCGTTAGCTCCTCATACGACAGGATGAGCGCGTTCCGCGGTGGCGCCGCAATCCACTTGCGATAGAAGTTGATGAAATAAAGGGTCTCCTCCTCGGCGAAGGCGCGGAAGCTCGCGGCATCATTCCTCCCCGTGTCGCGGCTGTAGAGGTCGTAGTTGGACTGCAGGCGGGGAATTGGAGAACGGTATTGGATCAGATACTTGCCGTTCAGGAGCGGGGAGTTGCGAAAGCCGAAATCATGGCTCTTCTGCATGAACAGGCGATTGCTCCGCGCCTCGTTATACGGCCTGACGCAAGGGATCGTGCCGCAGCAGCCGGCCGGGTAATACTCGCAATAATGCAGCCTGCCCGCGAAATAATGCCTCAAGCTCGTTGCGAGGAAGCGATGCCCGCTGCGGGGCATCGATTTGGCGAAGACGAAGCCGATACCGGCAGGCTGGAAAAGCGAGCGGACGCGCGCCTGCGCGTCTAGCAGGTGCCGCTCGATTGCCCACGGATATTCGTAATAGGCGACGCGCCTTCCGAGCAGCGCGTTGAGATCGATCACCGGAGCGCTCCTTGAAGGCACGCGAGCGCAAGCAACGAGGCGTACTCCCGCATGGCCGGGTGCGCGATCGACCGGTCTATTTGAACTCGACCTTGAGCACCTTGTAGGACTTGCCGCCGCCAGGCGTCGACACCTCGACGATGTTGTTCCTGCGCTTGCCGATCAGCGCGCGGGCGAGCGGCGAGGTAATCGAGATTTTGCCCTTTTTCACGTCGGCTTCGATCTCGCCGACGATCCGGTACTTGGCCTTCTCGTCGGTGTCCTCGTCGAGCAGGGTGACGGTGGCTCCGAACATCACCTGGTCGCCTTTGAGCCTGCTGACATCGATGATATCGGCTCGGCGCAGCTTGTCCTCGAGGTCGGCCATGCGCGCCTCGGTGATACCTTGCTGCTCCTTGGCGGCGTGGTATTCGGCGTTTTCGGCGAGGTCGCCATGCGTGCGCGCGTCGGCAATGGCCTTGATGATGCGCGGACGCTCCACGGCCTTGAGATGCTTGATCTCGGCCTCGAGCGCAGCGAAACCCTCCGCGGTCATCGGCACCTTGTCCATCTTCAGTCGAAGCTCCTTTGGACCCTGACCAATGTTCAGGAATTGCCCCGTCTAAGTCAAGAATCCGTTGAAATGGCCTGATTTGTCGGTTGGGGCGCGAATCTAAGCGCGCTTGCCCACATAACTCTGCAACGGGGCGACCTTGAGGACGCCGGCCCGCAGCGCCTTGATGGCCTCGGTCACCGCCAACGCGCCAGCTATAGTTGTATAATAGGGAATGTGGTAGATCAAGGCCGTCCGGCGAATCGAGAAAGTGTCGGCGAGCGCCTTCGCCCCCTCGGTGGTGTTGAACACGATTCGACTTCGCCATTGGTGATGGCGTCGACGATATGCGGCCGGCCCTCCAGCACTTTGTTGACCCGTTCCGACGCAATGCCATGCGTGTCGAGATAGCGCTTGGTGCCGCGGGTGGCGATGATGCGGAAGCCCATCTCGGCGAGCTGGCGGATCGGCTCCACGACCTTCTCCTTGTCGGAGTCCTTCACCGAGACGAACACGGTGCCCGCGAGCGGCAGCTTGCTGCCGCCGCCGAGCTGGCTCTTGGCGAAGGCGATGGCGTAGTCGCGGTCGATGCCCATCACCTCGCCGGTCGAGCGCATCTCCGGCCCGAGCACGGGATCGACCCCGGGGAAGCGCTCGAACGGAAACACCGCTTCCTTCACCGCGATATGGTCGAAGCTCGGCCGCGCGAGCTCGAAGGACGCCAAAGACTTTCCCGCCATCACCTGCGAGGCAATGCCAGCCACGGGCAGTCCGATCACCTTGGCGACGAAAGGCACCGTGCGGCTGGCCCGCGGGTTGACCTCAAGCACGTGGATCTCGTCGCTCTGGATGGCGAACTGGACGTTCATCAGACCCACGACATTGAGCGCGCGCGCGAGCTCGATCGTCTGGCGCTCCATGTCGGCGATGATGTCGGCTTTGAGTGAATGGGGCGGCAGCGAGCAGGCCGAGTCGCCCGAATGCACGCCCGCCTCCTCGATATGCTCCATGATGCCGCAGATGAACACATCCTTGCCGTCGGCAATGGCATCCACATCCACCTCGATCGCGTCGCGGAGATACGAGTTGAGCAGCACCGGGCTTTTGCCCGAGACGACCACGGCCTCCGCGATGTAGCGGGCAAGCTGGCTGTCATCGTGCACGATCTCCATGGCCCTCCCGCCCAGCACATAGGACGGGCGGATGATAAGTGGGAAGCCGAGCCGCGCGGCGATGGCGCGCGCTTCCTCCGCCGAACGCGCGATGCCGCTCGTGGGCTGGCGTAGCCCCAAGCGCTCGATCAGGGCTTTGAACCGGTCGCGGTCTTCGGCGAGGTCGATGGCATCGGGCGTGGTGCCGAGGATGGGCACCCGCGCCCGCTCGAGTGCGTGCCGCGAGCTTGAGCGGCGTCTGCCCGCCGAATTGGACGATGACGCCTTTGAGCGTTCCGTTCGTCTCTTCCTTGCGCACGATCTCGAGCACGTCCTCTGCCGTCAGCGGCTCGAAATAGAGGCGATCGGAGGTGTCGTAGTCCGTCGAGACGGTCTCCGGGTTGCAATTGACCATGATGGTCTCGAAACCCGTGCGGAAAGGGCGAAGGCCGCATGGCAGCAGCAATAGTCGAACTCGATGCCTTGGCCGATGCGGTTTGGGCCGCCGCCGAGGATGATGATCTTCTCCGCCGCTGACGGTCTCGCCTCGCAGGCGGGAGAGCCCAACAGGCCCGTTTCATAGGTCGAGTACATATAGGCGGTGGGCGAGGCGAACTCGGCCGCGCAGGTGTCGATGCGCTTGTAGACCGGGTGCACGTTGAGCGCGCGGCGCCGCTCCGCCACCTCGCTCGCCTCGAGGCCGGCGAGCGCGGCCAATCGCTCATCGGAGAAGCCACGGGCCTTCAAGGCACGGAACTGGGAGGCGCTTCCCGGCAGCCCATGCTGGCGGACGCGCTCCTCGATACTCCACGATCTCCTGCAACTGGCGGATGAACCAGGGATCGATATGGCATGCCTCGTAGATCTGCGTCTCATCGAAGCCGAGCCGGAGCGCCTGCGCGACTTTCAAGAGGCGATCGGGAGAGGGGGTGCCGAGCGCACCCCGGATCACGTTCTTGTCGTCGCCCTGGCCGAGCCCCTCGAGCGCGATGTCGTCGAGGCCGGTCAAGCCCGTCTCCATGGAGCGCAACGCCTTCTGCAACGACTCCTGGAAGGTGCGGCCGATGGCCATGGCCTCACCCACCGATTTCATCGAGGTGGTGAGCACCGGCTTGGAGCCCGGGAACTTCTCGAAGGCGAAGCGTGGGATCTTGGTTACCACGTAATCGATGGTGGGCTCGAAGGACGCGGGCGTCGCACCGCCCGTGATGTCATTGGCAAGCTCGTCCAGCGTGTATCCCACCGCGAGCTTGGCCGCGATCTTGGCGATCGGGAAACCCGTGGCTTTGGACGCGAGCGCCGAAGAGCGCGACACACGCGGATTCATCTCGATGATGATGAGGCGCCCGTCCGCCGGGTTGACGGCGAACTGCACGTTGGAACCGCCGGTCTCCACCCCGATCTCGCGCAGCACCGCGATCGAGGCGTTGCGCATGATCTGATACTCCTTGTCGGTCAGCGTCAGCGCCGGCGCCACGGTGATGGAGTTGCCGGTATGCACGCCCATCGGGTCGACGTTCTCGATGGAGCAGATGATGATGCAGTTGTCGTCCTTGTCGCGGACAACCTCCATCTCATACTCTTTCCAGCCGAGCACCGATTCCTCGATCAGCACCTCGCAGGTGGGCGAGGCGTCGAGCCCGCGCTCGACGATCTCGAGGAATTCGTCACGGTTATAGGCGATGCCGCCGCCGGTGCCGCCAAGGGTGAAGGACGGGCGAATGATGGCCGGAAGCCCGATGTCAGGCAGCGCTTCGAGCGCTTCGATCAGGCCTTTCTCCACATAGCGCCGCCGCCGCGCAGCCTCGCTTTGCGCCCAACTATGCTCGAATTGAGCGAGTACCTCCTGCTTCGTCTCGGGGTCGGTAGCGGAGGTGGAGATGCGCTCGACCTCCAGCCGGTACTTTTCTCTGTCCGCCCGTTTCAGCGCCGCCGCGTCCGCGAGCCGCGAGCGCGGCGTCTCGAGCCCGATGCTGTGCATCGCCTCGCGGAACAGCTCGCGGTCCTCGGCCTTGTCGATGAGCCTCGGCGCGGGCGCCGATCATTTCCACGCCGTACTTGGCGAGCACGCCCGAGCGTTGCAGGCTGAGCGCGGTGTTCAACGCCGTCTGCCCGCCCATGGTGGGGAGCAGCGCATCGGGGCGCTCCAGCTCAATGATCTTGGTGACGAAGTCAGGTGTGATCGGCTCGATATAGGTCGCGTCGGCCACATCTGGATCGGTCATGATCGTGGCTGGGTTCGAATTCACCAGCACGATGCGATAGCCCTCTTCTTTCAGCGCCTTGCAGGCTTGCGTTCCGGAATAATCGAACTCGCAGGCCTGGCCGATAACGATCGGTCCGGCTCCGATGATCAGGATGGACTTTATGTCTGTGCGTTTGGGCATCAGCCCTTCCGCTCCTGCATCAGCGCGACGAAGCGGGTGAAGAGATAGTGGCTGTCTTGCGGGCCCGGCGAGGCCTCCGGGTGGTACTGCACCGAGAACACCGGTTTATCCTTCACCTTCAGCCCGCAATTGGAGCCGTCGAACAGCGAGACGTGGGTCTCCTCGACATTTCCCGGCAGGCTGTCGCGGTCCACGGCGAAGCCGTGGTTCATGGACGTGATCTCCACTTTCCGCGTGGTGAAGTCCTTGACAGGATGATTGGCGCCGTGATGGCCCTGATGCATCTTGCTCGTCTTGCCGCCGAGCGCGATTCCGAGCATCTGGTGGCCGAGACAGATGCCGAACACCGGCACGCCCGAGTCCACGAGCTTCTTGATCTCCGGCACCGCATACGTGCCTGTGGCAGCCGGATCGCCGGGACCGTTGGAGAGGAACACGCCGTCGGGCTTCCGCTCCAGCACCTCCTCCGCGGTGGTGGTCGCCGGCACGACCGTGAGTTGGCACCCGGCGCCTGCGAGCTCGCGCAGGATGTTGCGCTTCAGCCCATAGTCGATGGCCACGACATGGAAGGTCGCCTCACCCTGGCGCCCATAGCCGTGTCCCCAGCGCCACTCCGTCTCGTCCCAAGTGTAGCTCTGGCCGCAGGTCACCTCCTTGGCGAGATCGAGCCCCACCATGCCGGGCCAGGCGGCGGCCTCGCGTTTCAGTGCGCCTACGTCGAACCGTCCGTCCGCCGCGTGCGCGATCACCGCGTTGGGCATGCCCTTCTCGCGGATCAGCGCGGTGAGCGCGCGCGTATCGACGCCGGTAATGGCAATGATGCCCCGGGCTTTCAGCCACGCGTCGAAGCTCTTGACGCCGCGCGATAATTGGACGATGGCGTGATCGGCGGCGCGCAGCACGCAGCCACGCACGCCGGAAGACGCCGCGAGGTTCGACGTCTCGATGTCCTCGGCGTTGGTGCCGACATTGCCGATATGGGGAAAGGTGAAGGTGATGATCTGCCCGGCATAAGACGGATCGGTGAGGATCTCCTGATAGCCGGTCATAGCGGTGTTGAAGCAAACCTCGCCCACGGCGATTCCCGTCGCGCCCGCGCCCTTGCCTGCGATGACGCTGCCATCGGCGAGCACGAGCAGCGCGGTCGGCAACTCGTCGGCCCAGGGCCGCACCGTCCGCGCGCCAGCATTCGAGGCCTCACCGGCCAGGGTTTCGGGATCGTCGTTCATCGGCTTTCGTTGCAGCCGCCGGGATCAGGCGGCCAGGGCTCAAGTCGGGTGCGCGGCTTGCAGCATCAAGGCCGCGACCCTCGGCACGCCTCCAACGAGCGCCACTTCTAGAGCACGGTTTCCGCACGGTCAATGCCGCAGGCCAAATTTTTTCTTGTCAAAACAATAGCTTAGCTGCGCAAATGTGCTTGCTCCCATTTGACGCCTCGATTAGGTTGGGAGCTTCTTCCTCGATTCCTCTGCTCAAGTCCATGCGCGAGACCATCAACGCCGCCTTGAAGGCTGCGACCAAGGCGCAAGACAGGCGTCGCATGTCGACGCTGCGGTTGATCAGTGCCGCCATCAAGGACCGCGACATCGCCGCGCGCACGAGCGGCAACGGAGAGGCGACAGACGCCGAGCTCCTAGAACTGCTCGCCAAGATGATCAAGCAGCGGGAGGAGTCGGAGAAGATCTATGCCGATGCCGGCCGCACCGAGCTCGCAAGCCAAGAGGGCGAGGAGATCACTATCATCCGCGAATTCCTGCCCAAGCAGCTGTCCGAGGCGGACACGCGAAAGGCGATTGCCGCCGCGATCGCGGAAGCCGGCGCGGCAAGCATCAAGGACATGGGTAAGGTGATGGCAGACCTCAAAGCCCGCTATGCCGGCCAGATGGACTTCGCCAAAGCGAGCGCGCTCGTGAAAGCCAAGCTCCGCTAGAGCGTCGCGCCGGACCGATCCCAAGCTCATCGCAGCATCACTTCGGAGGATTGGGCTGGTATAATAGAGAATGAATTGGAAGGGCACCTTTCGGGCTCTCGCTTACATCGTCATCGCGCTCGGACTGACGGCCGCGAGCAGGACCGTCGAGGCTGGCGGCTTTGCGGTACGGGACACAATCGACATACGGGTTGAGCACGGCCTTTGCCGGGATTGCCGCGGGCGGCGATTCTAAGCTCCATCTTTTGGAACCCTGCCGGCGTTTCGATCGCTCTTGGCATTGAGATGGAAGCGGACGGAGCCCTCGTCATTCCGGACACTCAGCTGCACTGAGCGACATCGCTCGATCCGGTGGCATCCTTGAAGCCAATTCTTGGCCCAAGCGTGCCGCTTTCTTTCCTCGATGCGAATGGCGGCGGCTCCGCCGATCCGGCGTTCATTCCCGCCTTCTATGTCGGCATGCCGGTGAATGACCGGCTGTCGATCGGAGGCGGGTTCAACGGACCATTCGGCATCACCACGGAACCGGACAATGACAATTGGGCCGGTAAGTTCGAGGCGCGGAGCTCAAAGCTCTCGACCTACAATCTGAACCCCGTCATGTCCTATCGGATGACGTCAAGCCTGGTGGTCGGCGCCGGAGCGCAGTTCGAATTCGCCGACACAGTATTGAAGTCAGCCTTTCCGGCGATAGGCGGTCTTGCCGGTCTCAATCCGAACGTCGGATCAAGGGAGATAGTTTCGGTCTCGGCTATACGCTCGGAGCGCTGTGGCGACCTTCGACGGGGACGGACATTGGGCTCGGCTTCCGCTCCTCGATCGAACACGCGCTTGAGGGCGAGAGTTTTGTCGCGGGCGACGGCGCTTTGGGCAAAGCGAAAATCTCGGCGGATTTGGAGATGCCTTCGATAGTGACGGCAAGCATTCGCCAAAAGGCCGGTGAGCGCCTGACCCTGCTCGGCACGATCGAGTGGACCAACTGGTCCGAACTTGAGCAAGTGGTGGTCAGGGCGTGCACGAGCAATCCCGATCTCGGCGCATCGGCCGGCGACCTCCTGACGGCACTTCCCTTCCACTGGCACGACGGTTGGCTTTTTGCGGGCGGGGCGGAGTTCGCCGCGACTGAGCGCACGACGCTAAGAGCCGGCACGGCATGGGAGGTATCGCCGGTCCAGAATGCGACCGAGCGTTTGGTACGCGTTCCTGACACGGATCGGACTTGGCTCAGCGTCGGCGCAACCTACATGTTGAGCCCCATGACCAGCATGGACCTGGCCTATAGCCACGTGTTTTTTGCAGACGGGGCCATCGATCGCGCCTCGGCGATTCCAGGATTGGGCCAGGCGCGGCTCGTCGCGGAGGCAAAGCAGGACATCGATATCCTCGGGCTGAGCATCAAGGTCAAACTCGGCAGGGCCGGTAGCCCTCTTCCGTCTCCCTAGCGGCTCCTCGGCCGATGCAAAAACGCCAAAGCGCGACGCTGGACTGTTAGGTAAGAGTTCGCTATTTGTTCTACTAGTGAATAGCGGTGATGACGACAAGAGCCGTCTTGGCCTTCGGGTGCGCATAGCAGGCGCTCACTCCAAGCAATGAAGTTCCCTGATTCGTTCCTCGATGAAATCCGCGCGCGGCTGCCGGTATCGCAAGTGGTCTCTCGCCGCGTTCCGTTGAAGCGGAGGGGGCGCGAATTCGTGGGCCTCAGCCCCTTCAACAAGGAGAAGACGCCGTCCTTCACCGTCAATGACCAGAAGGGCTTTTATCACTGCTTCTCCTCCGGCAAGCATGGCGACGTTTTCGGCTTCGTCATGGAGACCGAAGGCTCTGAGCTTCCCCGAAGCGGTGGAGAGGCTCGCGGGCGACGCCGGGCTCGAAATGCCCAAGCCCGATCCCCAGTTCGAGCGGGTGGCCAAGGAGCGGCTCGGGCTGCTCGACGCACTGGAAGCCGCGGCAGCCTTCTTTCAGGAGCGGTTGAGGGGAAGAGAGGGGCGCGACGCGCTTGCCTATGCTGAGCGCCGCGGACTTTCGCCTGACACCATCCGGGAATTCAGGATCGGCTATGCGCCCTGCGGCAAGGACCCGTTGAAGACCGCGCTCATCAAGGGCGGCTTCACCGAGAGCCAGCTGCTGGAGTCAGGCCTCCTCGTCCAGCCCGACGACGGACGCTCGTCCTTCGACCGCTTCCGCCATCGGCTGATTATTCCGATCCTCGACCCCAAGGGCCGCGTCATGGGCTTCGGCGCTCGCGCTCTGGACGACCAGGCGCAGCCGAAATATCTCAATTCGCCCGAGACCAAGCTGTTCGACAAGGGCTCGACCGTCTTCAACTTCGCGCAGGCGCGCAATGCCGCCTTTGAAATCGGGCGAGCTCATCGTGGTCGAGGGCTATATGGACGTGATCGCGCTCCACCAGGCCGGCTTCAAGAACGTTGTTGCCACGCTCGGCACCGCCTTCACCGAGCGACAGATGGAGCGGCTGTGGCTGATCGCGCCCGAGCCCGTCATCTGCTTTGACGGCGATCGGGCAGGCGAAGCCGCCGCCGCGCGGGCGATCGACCGCATGCTGCCGAACCTGCGCGAGGGCCATTCCTTCCGCTTCGCCTTCCTGCCTGAGGGCACTGATCCCGATGATCTCGTGCGCGACCTGGGGGCGGCCGCGCTCGTCCAATGTCTCGCCGCTGCCAAGCCCCTGATCGATCTCGTTTGGCTGCGCGAGCTGCAAGCGGCTCCGATCGACACGCCGGAGCGGCGCGCGGCGTTCGAGGAGCGGCTTGAGCGTCTGCTCGGGCAAATCGCCAATGCCCGGGTGCGCGACCACTACCGCCGCGAGGTAAAGGATCGGCTGTTTGCGCTCTGGCGCGAAAAGGGCAGGCGAAGCACCCCCGGTGCCCAAGGGCCCGCGCCGCGCCAAACCCGCGGGGGCCACCCGCTCCCATCCTCGGTCGGCTTTGCTACCACCGTGATCCTGGCCCTTGCCAACCATCCCTGGCTGCTCGACCACTTCGCCGAGGAGGTGGCGACTCTCGAGCTGAAGCCGAAGCCGGTCGCCGAGCTGCTTTCCTTACTCACGCGCACCATCTTCGACCATCCCGGGATCACCCGCGAGCGCCTGGCCGAGATGCTTGCGCAGAGCTGCCACGCCAAGCTCCTGGATAGGCTCGGCCGCGACAGCGCGTTCAGACGCCTGGCGTTCCTGCAACCCGAAACGCCGCCGCCCGAGGTCGAGGAGCCGTTCGCCGACCTGCTTTTTCGCTGGCGGGCACTCCCGACGCTCGAAAGGGAGCTGCGCGACGCAGCTGATGCGCTTGCGGACGTTTCCGAGGCCGAGTTCGAGCACTTCGTCGAGCTGCAACAGCAGGTTGCGAGCGCCGGAAGTCGGCACGCCGCCGACGATGCGGGCGATCGAGAGTTTGGCGAGAGGTTCAAAGAGAAGATTGCCCAGGTGAACCGCGAGAAGGGGTCCTGGCAGAAAGGCCGCCGCCCTGATCACCGCAGCCGTGGCTCGTAAGCCGGCATCCGCCAGCGGCACCCCTTTTGCATCGGCCAGCGCGGAAAGGGATGGACCTTGCGGAGCGGAGCAAAGGCCGAGAAAACATTGGCCTCCCGGCCCTTAGCGGCCTTGACAGGGGCCTCGCTCCTCGCCAATTCCATGGCTCAGGAACGAGGCCGGGGGAACGGGTCTGCCTGGGGCTGTGTTAGGCCTATGAGTTGCTGGAGCGCGGGGCACGCGGGCCGAGGGGTGGTCCCTGACCAGTGCGAGCGCGGCGCTAAGACGTTCTGCTCTTGCAGGCAAGTTTGCCGGCGAGAGTGATAGTCGAGCCAAGATCAGGGCCAGTCCAGCGAAACTGGTAGCCAGGTCGGGCGTATGTCATGCTTAATCGACCCTTAACGAACGACGCGGTTAATCGTAAGCATGGGTCGGGTGTCTGCCGCGAATCGCTTGCGTGGCACGTGAGCTTGCCTTTCGCGTCGCCCGCTTAGGCGGGCAGCATGCAAAGAAAAAGACGCTTCGGAGTAGATGAATGGCAACCAAGACCGCTGAAGCCGAGGATCAGGAGCAGGCCCCGGCAGAGACGCAGGACGGTCCCGTGCTCGATATGTCCGACGCAGCCGTGAAGAAGCTGATCAAGACCGCGAAGGCGCGCGGCTTTGTCACCTATGACGAGCTGAACGAGGTGCTCCCGTCCGAGGAGGTCTCCTCCGAGCAGATCGAGGACACCATGTCGATGCTCTCCGACATGGGCATCAACGTCATCGACACCGACGAGGCCGAGGAGCCGGCGGCGACGGAAGGTGAGGTGGCAGGCGAGGCTGCGCCACGGCTCGTAGCCACGGTCACGCCGATCGTCAAGGCCGAGAGCAAATCCGAGCCGATCGAGCGCACCGACGATCCCGTACGCATGTATTTGCGCGAGATGGGCTCCGTCGAGCTCTTGTCCCGCGAGGGCGAGATCGCCATCGCCAAGCGTATCGAGGCCGGCCGCGAGGCCATGATTGCGGGGCTGTGCGAGAGCCCGCTCACCTTCCAAGCCATCATCATCTGGCGTGATGAGCTGAACGACGGCAAGATTCTGCTCCGCGACATCATCGATCTGGAAGCCACCTATCAGGGCCCTGACGCCAAGCCGGCCCCGTCGCAACCGCTGCCCGAGGGCCTCAACGGCGATGGGCAGGCCCATGCCGCGGTGCCCGCCGAGCAGCACCGCCCCCAGCGACGACGAGGTGGAGGAGCGCCGGCGGCAAGCAAGAATACGAGGACGACGAGGACGATCTGGAGAATTCACTTTCGCTTGCCGCCATGGAGGCGGAACTGAAGCCCAAGGTGCTCGAGACCTTCGATCTCGTCGCCACCAACTACAAGAAGCTTCGCAAGCTGCAGGACCAGCTCGTCGAGCGAGCGCTCAAGAACGACGTGCTCTCCTCCGGCCAGGAGAAACGCTACAAGGTCCTGAAGGACGAGATCGTCGTCGAGGTCAAATCGCTCTCCCTCAACACCAACCGCATCGAGAGTCTGGTCGAGACGCTTTACGACATCAACAAGAAGCTGCTCGGCTATGAGGGTCGGCTCTTGCGTCTCGCCGAGAGTTATGGCGTCGGCCGCGAGGACTTCCTTGGCGAATATCAGGGCAACGAGCTCGACCCCAATTGGCTCCGCCGCGTCGGGCGCCTGAAGAAACGCGGCTGGGCCGACTTCATCCGTGACGAGCGCGGCATGGTGAAGGAGATCCGCACCGAGATTCACAATCTCGCCGCCGAGACGGGCCTGCAGATTTCCGAGTTCCGCCGCATCGTGCATGTGGTGCAGAAGGGCGAGCGCGAGGCGCGCCAGGCGAAGAAGGAAATGGTCGAGGCGAATTTGCGGCTCGTGATCTCCATCGCCAAGAAATACACCAACCGCGGCCTGCAATTCCTTGATTTGATTCAGGAAGGCAATATCGGCCTGATGAAGGCCGTGGACAAATTCGAATACCGGCGCGGCTACAAATTCTCCACCTACGCCACCTGGTGGATCAGGCAGGCCATCACCCGCTCCATCGCCGACCAGGCGCGCACCATCCGCATCCCGGTGCACATGATCGAGACCATCAACAAGATCGTGCGCACCTCCCGCCAGATGCTGCATGAGATCGGCCGCGAGCCCACGCCTGAAGAGCTCGCCGAGAAGCTCGCCATGCCGCTCGAGAAGGTGCGCAAGGTTCTCAAGATCGCCAAGGAGCCCATCAGCCTCGAGACGCCCATCGGCGACGAGGAGGATTCCTATCTCGGCGACTTCATCGAGGACAAGAACGCGGTGCTGCCCATTGACGCCGCCATCCAGTCGAACTTGCGCGAGACCACCACGCGCGTGCTCGCGTCATTGACGCCGCGCGAGGAGCGCGTGTTGCGCATGCGCTTCGGCATCGGCATGAACACCGACCACACCCTTGAGGAGGTCGGTCAGCAGTTCTCGGTGACGCGCGAACGCATCCGCCAGATCGAGGCCAAGGCACTGCGCAAATTGAAGCACCCGAGCCGGTCTCGGAAGCTTCGGAGCTTCCTCGACAACTAATTCCCGTCATTCCGGCGAAAGCCGGAACGACGCTTCCTCCGTCCGCGCCATCTCTTTCAATGTCTCTCAAAAAATACCTGGAGAGCGGGGCATCTTTGAAGCGCGGACTTGAGAACCCATTCAGCATGAGGAACCAATTCGCCATCCCGCTTTGATCCTCGCCATGGGCCAGATTGTTGCGAACCTGAACTACCCCGTTCACAAACAATTCCACCACGCATTGCAGAGATTTTGGCTTCTCCGGAGCTCGCCACCTCAGACTGTCAGCCATGAGTTTGCGAAGGGTTCATCAATGAGCCGCCTCGTTGGGAGCGCGAACTTCTTCGAGGAGACGGCCACCCAGCGCATCGCCAGGAGCTGGCTGACGACCGAAGGCGGCTAGCCACCGGACCCTCGGCGAAAGCGGGGCCCGGTCAGACGTCAAATTGCCGCTCATGGCGCGCCGAGACGCCCGCGCGGTCCTCGTCAGACCGCGAGCCACTGGTGCGCTTTTCGGCGCGTCATCCCCCTCGCTTTGGCGAGGGCAAAGACAGCAACCTCCGGGCGCTGCATCAGTGTCGCGGCGAGGAGCCCGCATGCGCTCTGCAGATGCCACCGGTCGGCTCGACTTGGTTCCTCGACAACGAGCGCTCACGCCTCTAGGTTTGCGGCATGACCGAGCAAGCCCAAGACAATCCCGGCGTCGTCGTCTTTCCGCCGATCATCCTGCTCGCCACAGTGGCGCTCGGGGTCATCCTCGATTGGTTCCTGCCGCTGGGGCTCTTGGCTCACCTTCCTTGGACCCCGCGCATGGTGGCGGGCGCGATCCTGCTCGTGCTCGGAGCGTCCATGCCGTTCAGTGTGCGCCGCGCTTTTGTCAGCGCCGGCACCAATATCCACCCCGATATGCCGACGACCGCGCTCGTCACCTCCGGCCTCTTCGCCCACACGCGCAATCCGGTCTATGTCGGCGGCATCGTCGCGCTGCTGGGCGTCGCGTTCCTGCTCGGCTCCGACTGGATGCTGTTGCTGCTGGTGCTCGCCTTCCTGCTGCTGCATTACGGCGTGGTGCTGCGCGAGGAGGTCTATCTGGAAAAGAAGTTCGGCGCTCCCTATCGCGACTATTTGGAGTTCGTCCCCCGCTACGGCTGGAAGTTCTAAGCCCCCCTGCAGAGCGCGGGCCGCGGCTTAATGGGGCCGCGCGAGTCCGGTCCGTAACCGGCGCATGATCCCTTCAACCGGACATCGCTGCCGAGGACTTGGCAGACATAGACCTTCCGGAGTGGATTGTTGTGAATTTCAGCGCCCGACACTTTCCATCCGTAGCTACAAGCCACGATGGCGATCTGCTCTTCCTCGCAATAGGGCGTGGCAATTGGTCCATATTGGGAGATCGCGAAACTGCCTTGGCACTGGATGCGTGCAGCCGCTGGCTCGGGGGAGGCCATACTGCCATTACGATAAGACGGGCCACCTTGCGAAAGTTGCCGGAAAGCGTCACGGGCGCTTCTTCGGAGCGCCGCCTTGGCCAAGCTTTCCGCGCTGATCGATTGACGCCATTGGAGACGCAGCCGGCATCAGCTTCTTTTTGTCCTGCTTCGGCTTCTTCTTTTCGCGATTGCTTCTTTGTTGGCCTTTCGCCACATCGTCCTCCTATGGACTTCTGGATTTGGTCAGGCTGGAGGGCCCAACTCGGCACGTGCGAGCTTGCCAACATACACTAGCGAGGCCCTCAGTTGAACCGCGCCCTTTTGTTGATCCCCCCCACGACAAGGAGGGGAAACTTGCGTCCATGCCGAGCCGGGCAAATCCGGACGCGACCCGTGGGGAGCGTCAAGCGCGAGGGTTAGAGCAGGGTCCTAGAACTGGTTCTGGGTGCCGCGCGGCCAGCCATAGGTCCGGGGGAACACATATTGCAGCGCATGGATCTCGTCGTCCTGAGAGCCATAAACCCGGCCTCTGGCGTCATAGCCACGGCATGGCGTTTCCAGAGTCTAGCCCGGCGAGCAGTGCGAAGGTGAAACGGGTGGTAGCAGTTCTGAGGCTACGGTGAAACATGGTGTTGAACTCCTTTGCAGTTCCCTGGTGGCATGCACCGATCGCGCGGCGCCCGGCTACCACCAGCCCACATCCTGTCGGAAGCTTGACGACCCGTCCGGCAAAATGCCGAGAAATTTCGATAAAGCGGGGCGGTCAGCGACGTGCTGAGCCCACCGGCGGCGGCGGGTGGTTCGCGGCCGAGCCGTGCAGATAGCTGATCGAGGCATAGGCACCGAGGAAGGAGCCCGCCGCCGCGAACAGCACGTAGAACCAGTGGCTCGTGTAACTGATGACGGCAAAGGACGAGAGCAGGTACCAGATGCTGCTCCAGGCGGCGGCGGGCAAGCGGCGGCGCTTCACCACCGCATTAGTGAACATCACATAGACGAAGTCGGTCGTGGCGGTTGCCGCGACTACGCCGGCCGCGATCAGCGGGTCGAGCTCTGCTGGCCACATGGGTTTGATCCTTAAGGGTTGCGATTTCGCTGCATTGCAACAATCGTCACCATGCTCTATATGCGGAAGCGTGGGCGCGCCTGAGGTTTCAAGGTGACGAGACGATGCACCTCACCATGTTGAAGGCTAAGCTGCACCGGGCGACGGTAACCGGAGCCGACCTCGACTATGAGGGGTCGATCGCCATCGATCGCGATCTCCTGGACGCTTCGACCATCCTGCCCCATGAGCAGGTCGACGTGCTCAATATCTCGACCGGCGGCCGTTTTACAACTTATGCGATCGAGGCCCCGCGCGGCAGCCGCGAGATCGCCGTCAACGGTGCCGCGGCGCGGCTGGTGCAGAAGGGCGACAAGGTCATCATCGTGGCCTATTGCTCGCTGCCGGCTGAGGAGGCGCGCAACTATAGTCCCTCTGTGGTGGTGTTGGGAGAAGGCAACGAGATCGAGCGAGCGGCCTAAGTCTCACTCATAGCGGAGCGCGTCGGCGCCGCGCTGGGTAATAGCCGAAGAAGATCCCCGCCAGCCCCGCCGAAAGCGGCGGAATGACCACGAGACTCGGCTCGAGTTCGAGCCACGCGCCCCATAGGACAAAACGGCAAAAATATGAATGGGATAGGCTCCCGGCGCTAAAGCCCGAAGGGATAGGTCTCGTCGGGGCCGTGTGGGTGGGCCGCAGGCCGCGCAGCCACCGCCTCGGTCTCCTCGAACCAGATCCACGCGTCGAATTGCCGCGAAAGCTCGGCCTGGAAATAGTGGGAGAGCAACTCGCTCTCGGGTCGGTAGATGACCCCGATGGCACGCTCGAGCAGGGGCTCGGCGAGCGCATCGCGAATGTGCACTTTTTGGCCAGGCCCGGTCTCGAGGAAGAAGGCCGGCAGGCCCGCTTCGCGCGAGCGGCCTTCATAGGAATCGTCGCGGGCCGGGCGCACGCGCTTGATCTCCATCGGCGCATCCCAATCCGAGGCCGCCGCAACGGTACCGCGGTCGGTGCCCAAGCCGATCAGCGCGCAATCCTCGCCGAAGCGTTCACGCGTGAGCTGGCCGATATTGTGCTCGCCCCTGACCTGACCCATCTCGGTGAACTCGGCATTGCCGATATGGGAGTTGTGCGCCCACACGACAGCCTTGGAGTTCGGCCCGCGATGGGCGAGCAGGCGATCGAGCGTATCGAACATGTGCTCGTCGCGCAGGTTCCACGACACGGCGTCGCCATAATAAATGACGCGGTAATACTGCTCGGCGGCCGCGACGATGCGCGCGTTTTGCTCGGCGGCGAAGAAGTCCTCCCCATCCTTGACTAGATAGTCGAGCTGCTTGCGCAAGAGCGCGAGCAGCGCGTCGGTCACCGGCTTTTCGCAGACGGCGTAGCCGCGCGACAGCGCCATGCGGCCATAGCGGGCAGGCTCGGCACGCCACGGTGCGAGGCAGCCATAGCGCTCGCGCGCTGCCTTGGCGGCCTCCGGGTCGACCCGGTCGAGATAGTCGAGCACGGCCTCGATGGAGGCGCCGAGGCTATAGATATCGAGGCCGTAGAAGCCGGCCCTCTGCTCGGGCTCCGCGATCGAGGCATTGATAGCCTTGAGCCGGTGCAGAAACTCCGCCACCTGGCCGTTACGCCACATCCAGGTGGGGAAACGCGTGAAGGGCTGCTTCGGCAGCGTGGGCCGCGGCAACCCGCGCACATAGGAATCGTAAACGGCGGCATCCGGCCAGTCTGCCTCTACCGCGACGATGTTGAAGCCGTGGCGTGCGACGAGCAACCCGGTGATGCGCGCGCGGGCCTCGTAGAACTCGGCGGTACCATGCGTCGCCTCGCCGAGCAGCACCACGCGCCGGTCGGCGAAGCGCTCGGCCATCCGCGCGAGTGCGTCGAGATCGCCGAACGGCTCCGCCGCCTCGGCGATGAGCCGGCTGACGCTCGTCTGAATGGCCTTGGCACGCTTGGCCGGCATGAACAGGCCGGCGGCAAAGCCTGACTTCTGCGCATCGATCGGCATTTCTTTTGCGGCGGGCTCGGCCCAGCCTTCCTCCCCGATCAGGGGCACGAAGGTGACGGCGCCAAAGTCTTCCTCCTCGAAGGTGTCCTCCTCCACGCGGCGGACGCGGATGAGCGTTTGGTGGGTGCCGCGGCCGACCGGGATGACGAGCCTGCCGTGCAGCGCGAGTTGACGCTTCAGCGTCTCGGGCACCTGCGGGCCGCCGGCCGAGACGATGATGGCGTCGAAGGGCGCATGCTCTTCCAGCCCTTTGGTGCCGTCGCCGCAGATAATTTCAACATTGGTGTAGCCGAGGCGCTTCAAGCGCGCCCGAGCGAGCGCGGCAAGCTCGGTGTAGCGCTCGATCGCATAGACCCTGCCGGCAATGCGGCTCAACACAGCGGACGCATAGCCGGAGCCCGCGCCCACCTCGAGCACCTTGTCGCCGGGCTTCACTTGGGCGAGCTCAACCATGCAAGCGACGATATAGGGCTGTGAGATGGTCTGCCCCGCCTCGATGGGGAGCGCCCCATCCTCATAGGCGAACTCCTGAAGGGGCTCGGCGACGAAGGCTTCTCGCGGTACCTCGGCCATGGCGGCAAGCACCAGCGGGTCGGCGATGCCGCGGGCCTGAAGATGCCGTGCCACCATGATCGCCCGGGCGTGGGCGTGGTGGTTGTCGTCGTTGTTGCGAGACTTGGCGTGGATGGCGATCATGGGGTTCAAACTAACGAGGGATGCGGGCGTTCAGCCTTGATCTAGATCAGGACTTGATACTGGCTGCCAGTTTACAGCTCTCCACGGCGGGAAGGCGAGGATTCCACCTCCCCAGCTCGCCCCGAGCCGGCCTATTTCAGCTCCCAGGTCATCTGGACTTTGACCTCGACGGCGGTAGTGCCCGCTTCCATCGGCACCACCTTCGCTGCCTCCATGGCGGCGGGAACGGCATAGCGAGGCTGGTAAACACCGCCCTCCTCGCTGATGGAGAGCACCGGGCCGAGCTCGACGCCTGCAGCCTCCGCATAGAGCTTTGCATTGGCAATGGCCTTCGCCATGGCCGCCTTGCGCGCCTCGTCCTTGAGCGCCTCGGGCTCGGCCACACCGAACTCAATGGCACCGACCTGGTTGGCGCCGAGCGCCACCACCTTATCGAGGATTGCGCCAAGCTTACCAATGTCGTGCACCATCAGGCGCACGGAATTCGTCACCCGGTAACCAATGATGCGCTGCTCCGTCCCCTCCTTCCTCTCCGCATAGATCGGCTGCACCGAGAAATCCGTGGTCTGGATGTCCTTGGGATCGAGGCCGTCTCCCTTCAGCGCCTCGACGACGCGAGTCATGGCGGCCGAGTTCTTGTCGAGCGCCTCATGTGCGGTTGGCGCCTCGCTCGTCACACCCGTGGAGATGGTGACCTCATCGGGCGTGGCCTTGACGGCGCCGGCGGCGGAAAGCGAGAGGATGCGCTTCGGCGCTTCGTCGGCTGCCGCGCGGGGCAAGCCGGCGCCGGAAGCCGCGGCAAGGAGCATACCAAAGGTCAATAGGAAGCGACGTGATTTCAGTATCATGGATGCTTTCCGATGTTACCCCGCCTGAGGAGAGCAGCATCACCCGCATCTGGCGCGAGAGCGTGCTTCGATCTGTTCGCGAAGGAAGTGGAAGTCTGCTATGAGGCGGAATTTAGGAGAGCGAAGAGGGGCCCGTAGCTCAACTGGTTAGAGCCGGCGGCTCATAACCGTCTGGTTGGAGGTTCGAGCCCTCCCGGGCCCACCAAATTAAATCAACGGTATTGCGTACGAGTTGGGAAAGGTGCGTAAAGCAAGCTTTGAGCCCTCCCGGCCCCCTGGAGACACACTCTCGAGCAATGGCGTGGTGTCTGCTACATTTTCGATAAATCCGATCGCGAAGGCTACGTTCGGCGCTGGCTATAGTGAGACCAACTTGCTCGGGTGCTGGCTGAAGTTGCAGCGTTGGGCCACTGAGGACGCACTCTGCTTCGGGAGCGTAATCCTGAGAACTTCAGTTTCTCCCTCTTGCAAGTGGAAAAACCGGCTGCACACGCATGCACCATTCGCTCTTAACGAAAAAGTAGTCGTGCCATCAGTCATATCGGCTGTGGCCGCCCGCGAAGGTTCTGAAGGTCGGTGGAAGAATGACTGCTCGAGGATGTGCTCGACGGCTTGTTCCAGATTGCCTGGGCCGACCTGGCGCAGGTCGCCAAGCGCTTCGGCTTCACGACGCGGAGTTCAGCGCCATCATACGGGGAAGGACGCGCAAAACTCTGATAGTCAGCCTCAGGACGTCCCCGAGCCCGTTTTGGATCGCGTCCGAGGAAGGCCCAAATAGAGCGTCGTTGCCCTCCTCAACAGGGGGCTCGGAATCTTACCTCTAAGAAAATGATTTAGCCGTGCGAAGGGACCCACGGGGTAGCGCATCCGCGGTCGCTGGGTCTCTAGCGCCTTTGCAATTACAAGAGCCACCTCCTTCGGATCGCGCGCCATGCTGGCGGCGTGCGCATCGCCTGCGCGAAAGACCTGCTGCACCCATGCACGATAAGGACTGTCCGCCGGCTGAAATCGTGGCGTGCTCTCCCAAATCTCAGTGCGATAGGGGCCTGGCTCGATGAGAACGATCTCAATCCCGAAGGGCTCAAGCTCGTAAGCGATCGCCTCGGCCCATCCCTCGACGGCCCATTTCGCCGCGCAGTAGATCGAGTTTGTGGGTTGGCCGAAGAAGGCGGCCTCGCTTGAGATGATGACGACCCGCCCCTTCCCTTGCGCGCGGAAAGTCGGGAGCAGGGTGCGCGTCAACTCGAGCACGCCAAAGAAGTTCGTCTCCATTACCCGCCGCAGCTCCGATTCTGGCACATCCTCCAAAGCGCCGGCAGCCGCGACGCCGGCATTGTGAACGACGGCATGGAGCCGATTGCCGGTTCGCGCTAAAATGGACGCAACTGCCGCCCGGATCGAAGCGGCATCGGTGACGTCGAGCCTCTCGATCTCCAACTCATTTTGCACGCCCGCCTTCGTCAGCGCCTGCTCGAGCAGGCTCCTCTTGTCCAAGTTTCGCATCGTGGCAAAGACGTGCCAGCCGCGCGCGGCCAGAACGACCGCCGTGGTCTGACCAATGCCGGTGGAAGTTCCAGTGATCAGGACTGATCGCATGCTTCCTTCCTATTCCATTGGCCTGACCAGCCACCCGCGGAAACGCGATGACCGACGAGTGACCCGGCTATCAGGATTTGCAAACCAAACCGGGCAATCATTGCCCGGCCCTTGAACTTGATCGACCGAGTCCTGATGGGCAACGACACAGCCCACCCCCCTCCTTTAGGAGCGAGCCGTCAAGCCCAACTCGCCGGCCAGCGCAGAATAGCAGGCGCCATGCGGGCCGCATGAACGGCTCCTTTTTGGGTTCGAGTTGCGCCCCACGTAGTCAACCCTTGAAAATCGTTTATCGACCATCCATATACCATCCATACAGATGGTGGAGGATCCCTTGGCCGCTGAGATTCACCGACTCCGCGATAAAGCGGGCGAAACGGAAAAGATCACGATTAACCTGGGCTACGTCGACCTCGGCCACATCGATTTGCTTGTGCAGGAAGGCTTTTATTCCAACCGGACCGACTTCATTCGGACGGCGATCCGTAACCAGCTTTCGAGCCATGGCGAGGAGGTCAGGAAATCGATTGTACGACACACGCTGGAGCTCGGTCTCCGCCACTATACCCGCGCGGATCTGGAGGCTGTCAGAGCGGCCGGTGAAACGCTTCACATCAAGGTGCTTGGGCTTGCCAGTATTGCCCCGGATGTGTCGCCGGCACTGGCTTTGGCAACCATCGAATCGATTACCGTGTTGGGTGCCCTTCACGCGACCAAGGAAATCAAGAGCGCGCTAGCCGATCGCATTCGCTGAACTCGCGCATCCCTCAGCCCTCCAAGGAACCAAGACATGAACACAGATTTTGCTGACGCCATGCGGGCAGCAACGCATTTGACGCGCGCTCAGAAGCTCATAGAAGCCACCCGCGTTCATTCAAGGCGCTCTGTTGTTGGGCCGAGGACAGGTCCCATCAGAGTCTCCGAACGAGCACGTTGTTGAGGGCAGAGACATCGAACAACGTCTTATCGATCTCTCTCCGGAAATCACACGACGCGAAGTAAAGGCTGCGACTTGGCCGATGGGTGACATTGCCGCGACGCTCGGTCAGTCCGAGCTTCCAGGCTTCGATCTTGATGGATTGGCGGGCGTTAGGCCGCGCAAGGCCCCCAAGATCCCTGACGGTGCTCAGTTCTTGAATCGTTCCTATGCCTGCGCTGCCGGAAGCCGAAGCTACAGACTCTATGTTCCGCACCGTCGTCACGCCGGCAGGCCCAGATTACTGGTCATGCTGCATGGCGGCACGCAGGACGCCGATGACTTCGCGGCAGGAACCCGCATGAATGTTCTCGCCGAAGAGCATGGATTGATCGTCGCCTATCCAAGCCAGTGCAAGAGCGCGAATGCATCCTTGTGCTGGAACTGGTTCAATCCGGAGAATCAGATGCGCGGCTCAGGCGAGCCATCCATCATCGCCGGAATCACGAGCGAAATTGCCGCCGAATACGACGTCGATCCGGCGTGCGTATACGTAGCCGGTCTATCTGCGGGAGGCGCCATGGCGGCGGTGATGGGGGCAACCTATCCTGAGCTTTATGCCGCTGTTGGCGTCCATTCCGGCCTAGCATATAGATCCGCCACCGACGTTGTATCCGCCTTTGCGGCTATGCGCGGCGACACCGGCCTGCGCTACCGCAGCCGGCGGAAGTCTCACCGTGGAGCAGATAACGACGCTCGCATTCGGACCATCGTGTTCCACGGCGACGCGGACCGCATTGTCCATCCGTCGAACGCTGAAAAGATATTCATGGCACAGGCTAAGATGGGTGACAGTGTAGAGCGCGAGAAAGCCCGATCCTCAGCTGGCAGGGCTTATAGCCGTGCCGTCATCCGCGACAAGACCGGATCGTCTGTGGTGGAGCAATGGCTCATCCACGGAAGCGGCCATGCCTGGTCTGGTGGCAGTGCAGACGGCACGTACACGGATCCGCATGGGCCCGATGCGTCCCGCGAAATGCTGCGCTTCTTTTTTGAAGAGCTGCCGAACTTCGAGGAATGATTAGAGGGTCCCCTACAGGGGGCATACCTACTTATGCCGCGAAGCGACCTTGGGTCGCTTTGCGGTAGGCGTTTTGCGCTTAGAACCAACCGCTGGAGCGAAAATGTCCAGCGCGTCCTTCCTAGCCAAGACTTACTCCTTACTACGCAACGA
>CAWJXT010000001.1:0-66711 GCA_963846875.1 uncultured Alphaproteobacteria bacterium | reverse complement strand
CCGCGCCGCGCGCCTGCGTCCGTCTTGGCCAAGACCGGCATAGGCCGTAGCACGCCCTATGCCAATCCCTATACCGATCATCTTGCGTTTAGTTTCAATGCCTTAGCGTGCTACGCGGAAACCCAGTCAAGGCCTTCACGAGGTTGATGCTGAAAATATGAGCATATTGCACAGTGATTTGGCAAGTCCTAGGACTTCTCTAATGACCAGGATCGTCACCGCAAGGTCGGTGTCCGTCCTCGCGCTCGCCACACGACCCTGTTCGCGGCCCGTCCCCTTCCATGCGCTCGCGGGTAACCTAAACGCCACACGAAAACCCGCCCGGCGTTCTAAGACTTCTCATAGAGCTGCAGCGTTGGCTACCGTTCCATCGGTCCCTCGGAGGCACGGTTCCACCGCGCCAACCGGTTCGTAGATTTGATTTGGGTGCTCTAGGGTGTCGGCGGGTCGGGGGGCGGGGGACCCGGCTCGAGGAAGGGGCGCCGCAAGCGCTCAGGCTCATCCTTAGAGAAGACAACGCGGATCTCTTGGCCATCGCTATCACTAGCTTTGTAAACGAGGCCAAAAATGCTGGCCGCTGTCCGAAGCCACTTGGCGCGATCTGCCAGCGACCATGTGCAGTCAGGCTTCGGCAGCCGTTCAACGAGCCCCCGAATGAGAGGATCGGCGGTTCCATTGCCGGTGGCCTGGCCATTCGAATCCTCATGGTCTATCTGTGCCGGACTTGCACCCCATTGCACCTTAGGCATGATGAGACGACTTTTCCCATCCTGAGGACTTTTCCGTTCGCGCTGTTGGCCCGGCTCCGGAGACATATCCACCTTCTGGCCTCCTTACGTAAGGTCATGACCGCTAGCATGGGCGGATTAGCCAAAGGTTAGGCCAAGCTTCAAGCCACACCCATTTAGGTAAAGAAAGAGTTGCGCGGTCAGAGGCAGCAACGGCTTCGGCCGGCGCCCTTTTTTTGTCGCGAATCGAAGAATTCGAGTAGCGGTAGCTCTTACGGAGTTTCGTCGAGAAAAGCATAATGGGTCGTCGATGGGTCATTGCATCGGTTCAGAGGCGCACGTCCGTGGAATGTCCGCGGGGTGCCCCAGATAAAAAGGAATGAGGCCGGCTAAACCCCGCAGCCCATAGCTTCTGGAGAGAGGCCGGCTGATCGAACTCGTCTCCATTAGCGACCTGGTCAAGATGCACGTCATGCACGTCGCGGATGGCGAGTTTGAGGCGGCCGCGATGCGCCAGCACATTCCACACCCTAGGCTATGCTCATCAGATCGATTTAAGGAAGTAGATCGTCGGACTGTCCATAACGCCAGCCTTGATCATCGCTTCCTTGAGATGGGCCGAAGCAGCGAAGTGCTTGGCCATCTTCGTGTCCTTAGTATCGAAGACGACGACGATCTCGCTCTTATCGCTGTCGGCGGAGTGGTAGACCCGAGGATTGGTGAGGCCCGCCGCTTCCTGCATTTCGGCATGCCCATCGAAGATGGGGCGCCATTGACCGTAGTCCCTCACCTTATGACGGACGATCATCATGCCCATGGCTTCATCCTTCTTCTTTCCGTTAGGCATTATAAGAGCCAAGACGCGGCGCGTCACGGGCAGAGGCATCGGAGATGGTGGTACTCAAGCTAACGGTGGAAATGATGCCGGAGGAGGCCATGGAATTGCGGCTTCTAAGCAGGTTCGGTTTTGTTAGGGGCCGAAAAGCTGCTCTTCTAACGCAAAAGAGCGTTGCGGAAATTCGGCCCCTAACAAAAGAGAACCTTCCTGTTCAATAACATAGCTCGACAAACGCATTGCTGGCGAGCTGCCTGCGGATGCCAATGGAGCCTGGCATAAATGTCACACCAGATACCGAATCGTTGCACCTTTTTTGAAAATTCGGACAACTTAGCCTCCTACCTGCGGTAATAATGTTGCGACTCTGTTTCAAAAGTTTGCGACAGCTAAGGGGGAGAGCAGCATGTTTGGGGGACTGACAAAAACATCCAGCCGCATTGCCATCGCAGCCGGACTTGGCATGACGCTCGGCGGTTTCGCCATGAGCGCTCACCCCGCCAAAGCTGCGGATCTCGGTGGCGATTGCTGCGCCGATCTCGAGGAGCGGGTAGCCGAGCTCGAGGCGACGACGGTCCGCAAGGGCAACAAGAAGGTCTCGGTGACCCTATCGGGTTGGGTGGTCAAATACGGCGCCTGGTGGGACGACGGCCACGAGCAAAACTTCTACGTGGGTGACAAGCACACGACGCTGTCGAGCCACTTTACGATTTCGGGCCAGGCGACGATCGCTCCCGGTTGGACCGGTGGTTACAACCTGACGGTCGAGGTTCGGGGCGGCAACGCGGTTGGCGACGACAATCAGTTCAACGATAACTCGGCCAACAACAAGCTGGGCACGAACCTGGACATTCTGGGCAACACCAGCGCGCTGCTCTCCTATATGTGGATCAAGAGCGACAGATGGGGCACGGTGAACTGGGGCCAACTGTCCCAGGCCACGGACAACATAGCGCTGCTGCCTGATCTCTCCGGCACCATCATCGAGTCGAACGCGGTGCTGTTTGACGGCGCGTTCTTCTCCATCCGGCCCAAAGGCGCCAAGAACTCGAATGACCTGACCTCGACGACTTCACGTGGGGCTCGGTCGTGAACTGCCTGTCGAATGGCGGCGGCATCGGGGCGGACTGCAACGGCTATCCTGAGAACGGCGTCCGTTACGACAGCCCGACCTGGAGCGGCTTCAGCGTTTCGGGCGGCGTCTACGAGGATAAGGTGGACGACGTGGCGGTGCATTACGCTGCCGATTGGAACAGCATCAAGTTCGCGGCTGCCTTCGGCTACAGCAAGGTCACCGACGAGGGATGCTCGGCACCAGCAGCGGCGCCAGCTGCAGCTTGGTACTGGCTGGTGGTGGTGGTGCGCCGTTCCAGGACTTCCGCCGCGATGCGGATGTGTGGCAGGTCGGCGCCTCGATCATGCACGTTCCTTCCGGTCTGTGGGCTTATGGCCTATGGCAGGAGGAGGACAACAACGGCACGCAGTGGAAGAACGTTTAACCTCGATCATCCGACCAACAGAACGGCACCGTCACAAACTCCAACGCCAACACAACTGACGTTTGGTTCATGAAGGCTGGTATCAAGCGGACCTGGACGCCGCTGGGCGCCACTGTGCTGTGGGGTGAGGGTGGCCAGTACCACGATATGTTCAACGGACTGTGCGGTAATCCTGGCGGCGTGGCCAACGGTGGCGGCTCCCTCAACACCAACACGTTCTGCATGACGTTTCTGTCCCGACCGGCCAGTTTGCCAACGATGGCACGGACTTTACGACCCCGCGTTCGTCACCGGCTCGAGGTCAACCGCTGGGGCGCGGGCGTGATGCAGGAGATCGACTCGGCGGCCATGCATGTCTGGTTCAACTGGCAGCACCTTGAGTTGAACTTCGACGCGACGAGTGCTTGCGGGGCGACTTCCGAATCCCGCAGCATAGATGTCTCGGAGACATGCTCTATTGGAAACGGGAAGAGCATCAAGTTCGGCCAAAAGGTTAATTCCAGCTTCAACTCGCTGGACATCTTCATGCTCGGTGGCGTGATCTTCTTCTAGGCACAAACCTTTCCCCAAAGGGTCCATCCCCTGGGAAGGTTATCGCCACCACATACAGGGGGGGCCGGTCAAAAGCCGGCCCCTTTCCCTTAGTTCCGCGAGGGCAAATTCATACACCATTGAAGCACGAGGAAATCCCGGGAGGGCTCACCAAACGCCATTGGGCCAAAGTCACAAGTCAAGCCCCAGCCGCCGCGCTTGGGGTGCCCATACGACTGATGCAGTCGGGCCTCTAGGAATGAATTTTAAGTGTCGGCTGGTGCCTCTTTTCTGCGCATAGGTAAAGTCTCATGGCCAACGTTATTTTTCACCTCGGTATGCACAAGACGGGCACAACGTGGCTCCAACACCAGCTGTTTCCAGACCTCGACGGAGTCGAGGTAAAGCGCACCAAGTCTATTGACGAGATTGCAGGGCTTATAAAGGGGAGCGCAGCCAGCAACGACTGTTCTCACACGATCATCCTGAGCGAGGTCATAAGTGGGAGCACATCGCCTCGAAGGGAGCCTGGCAGCTCCAATGCAATGCTAAAGCAAAATCTTGAGCGTATAGCGGCGCTTGCCCCGAACAAGCGCATCATCATCGGCTTCCGCGAGCACCGGTCTTGGCTTCAATCAGCCTTTTCACACCAAAAAGCAAAGAAGTCTTTCGACATGAGCCTACCGGACTATGTGAATCTGTATGCCGGGGATGATCTGTTATGGTGCCGTAAGCTCGATCTCATAGAGGAGCGCTTTCCATCCATCTTCCCTTTCTTGTTTGAGGAGCTGTTACAGCGCCCGCACGTGCTCCTAGACGATCTCTGCCGTTTCATCGGCACGCCAACACCGCCAAACCTCGATGAACTGTTGCGCAGGCGCGAGAACGTCGTGCCGCGAAGCGAAGTGGGACAGCGTGTTTCGAGGATCTTCAAAGCCCTCCCATCCAAATCCAAGCGAGCGAAGCTGGAACGTAAGCGTTACGCCTATCGGGTGGGGGCGTTGTTTGATCGTTATTTTCCGAGCCCCGCTCTGTCCTTGGATACAGAGCTCGTTAGCGCGCAACGGCAGGACTGGAACAATCTTTTGCGTCGCATTGGGGAGCGGCGGCGACGCGACTTCTCGGACCTTCTGTTAAGTTCAGGCTGAGAAGCCGTAGCCGTAGCGGCCGAAGCGCCCACTGAAGCCGCCGACCAAGAATATGACAAGGATGATAATGAGTATGAAGTCCGAGCGACATTATCGCTGCGCGCCAGCGGCATTGGCATGAATGCTCAGTGAGTGAGGCCTAACGCGCGGTTCAGCTAAACACCTCGTCCGCGAAGTGCTTCTTCTGCTGGTCGTCAAGACCAGCATTGAGTGGCGGCATCGGCAAGCTGCTTCTCAGCGACGGCGCGCTCGTTCATAGAAACGGCGGCTTCGCGCATTTGCTCGATGAAATCAGGAGTACCCTTCTGCTCCGGATGCTGCGCTCGCTCGGAAACCTGGCGATCGGCTCGCCTCTTGCTGATGTCGTGCATGGCGCTCTCGAAGCCGGACCACTTTCCCTCCTGCTCGCAGCTCTTGAGGTGTCCAAGTTCGCCGCTTGCTTGCAAATATCATCTAACTCTTCTTGCGCGGCGGCGCCAAAAATCCAATGAAACGCCCCCGTGAAGCTGTCTTCAAACTGGATTTTAAACACGATAGAGCGCAAATCTTTGAATTCGCCGGACCGGGCGAGCTGCCGTGCCCTGTCTTGCACCCGCTGGAGTCTGTCATTCATCTGTCACCTCGTAGCGGATTTGCGGATATGTGGCGTCGGGCTGCGACCAGCGTCGCTGCTCCTTCAACTTGCCGGATGTTTCACCCAGCCATTACGGCATGCGTCCTTGAACTCCTGCTCCGAAATATTCCCGTCGCGATCAACGTCGATCACGGTGAAATCCAAGACATAGGGTTCAGCCTTCTCGAAAGGAACGGGACTGCTTGTGCGAGATGCCATCGCCCACGCTCTCGCGCATTCGGCGTAATCCAATGGGGGGCCTGTCCCATAGATGCTCGCCGGTTTGTCGGAGGCGGCGCCGATCACTACGATCACGCACGTGGCAAGAGCGGTAACTAACCCATACCCCTGACACAACCCGCCAGTACACCCGCATGTAACTGGCGAAGTCGGCATCAAACTGGTCACGGGTTGGTGTGATGGCCATGCTATGGTGGACCGCTTATAAGGGTTTAGGCTTCAATAATCCTCGGTGGCTTCCAACTCCCGCCAGCCTGTTCCGACTGTGCCAGCTCGAAGAACTCCTCCACGTCTGTTTAAACGCTCGTGGCTCGGAACAACGAAGCGCAGCCGTGCGGTACGCGTTAGGATAAACTGGCATCAGGCGGGACCTCCAAATAGTCCAAGGGGGCAATTACGCGCCTCGATCGTTGCCTGCGCATTTCTCAGATATGGGATTTTTGTAACGGCTCATTTCGGAACGCCAAGCGGCCCGACAGGAGCACCGCGTTGTGTTGATCCAAACTGGCCGAGAAGCAGGGGGTCAGAAGCGAACTGTTACAAGCCAGCCACGCTGCAGTTGCAATCGTCACCTTAAATGGATCTGCCAAAATCTACAGCTGGTGCAGCGATGAAGGCGTTTGAACCCATCCACGCGTGGGCCGTGATCGAGCCATGCGGAAAGCTGGTGCTGCATTCGATTGCCGACACGCCAGATCGGGCCAAGGAATTTTTCCTGGGGAGCGAAGAAACTGACGGGTGGAGTGCAATTGAGATGGTAGGCGTAACCGTCGTCGGTATCACCATCCAGTCCAGCGTAAATTTCCGAGAGATCCACAGTTCGATACGCGAAGAGTCGGAGCCTTACGCCCGTCCTGGAGAGTCTTGATAGCCGTCCACAAGACCCGTCGGGGCCGCTTACTGGCCAGTATAGCCCCTCCCAACCCAGCGGACCCCAAAGCGTCATCATTTCGTTGGCATCGTCGCCACCCGAAGTACATTGCGGAAGGGGACAACAATGAAGACTTCTAGTTTCGATGATCGTTGCACTTGGTCTTACGGCTGTCTCCCCTCCCGTGTTCGCCGCCGAAAAGGAACACAAGGGTGACAAGGAAGAGTGCCAGAAGACCCACATGAAGTGGAACAAACAGGCCAGCAAATACGAAGCGGGAACAGGACAGCCGTCGAAAGAGTCGGGGGCCGGAAAATAATGTTTTTCATGGCTGCTGTTGTGGAGAGAAGACGGCCGATCTACTTACCGCGGACGAAGCGCGGCGCGTAGCGAGCACCATCGCCAAGCTTCCGGAGCTGCTACGCGGAAGCTGACGTGTTGGGTTCAGGCAGTTGTCTCGCTATTGGCGGCTCAAAGGCGCAAGTTGGATCATCATCGGCTAACGCCACAGGCCCCGGTGGCTGAGAGCGTCAAAGCTCCCGCCCAGCAATGCAAGGATGAGAGCCATGCCACCAGAACTCCTCTTTAAATCGTTAAATTCGTCCTAGCTCGCCATGCTCGAGCAGGCATTCAAGGCAGCCTGGTCGGTATTGAAGCCAAAAGAACTCGTCGCGGGTGCTTCGCAGGAGAAGGAGCAAAAGCTAGCCCTAGCCGGCTGCATCGTACCAACCCCGACGAGCTGAGAAAGCAGGCCATCGAACTCGTGCTGAACGGCCGTGCTTGAGGAGCGTCGGTCGGCGTCCTTCTCTTATTCGGGGTCCCTCCGTAATATCACCATCTGCAAACCGTGTGCGGGGACGGATAGCGCACCCGATGACATGATAAAATCCGACGCGGTGGTCTAAAACCGGTGCCACCAGGAGAGCGCGGAGTATTGCCGAGTTGCCTACTTAAGGGGCTGATGGGTTGAGGCATATCGGTGGTCCCGATCGGCTGGTCGGAAAGCTGAGCCATTTCTATATCGCTTCCGTCGGCTGCTACAGTTTGAACCGACTGACCCATCGCTCCAAATGTCAAAGCGACGGCCATAAAGGTTCCGAACACGCCATTCAGATAGGGCATGATGGTCTCCTGTTTTGATGAGCGTCAGTCGGTCCCGGGTCTTTTTTGAAGGAAAGTTGGATAGTCGTTGATGGGACGAGAGGCCGCTCTGGCGTATCGGTCAGCGCAGGCGAGGGGCGAAGGGGCCTCCTCAAAGGACGGCCCGCTTCCCTGGAGTGCTAGGCCTTGGGGGTGCCTTTGTTCGCTGCCCTGTAGATCTTCCACTGGCCCTTGCAAAAATGTCTCCATTGCTTTCGGGCCTGGTGATCGCCAGGAAACTTTGCCTTGGCAACTTTGGAGCACCCGCTGCGGGCGGCATCCGCTGGAGTTGACTGGATAGGTATTGCGGCACCGGCCAAGAGACCGGTCACAGCGGAAACCAAAAGCACTTTCTTCCACATAAGAGCTTACTCCTCTTTTATGAATAGTCCTCAAGGCCCCTGCTTAGCCGCAGGCACTGATCACGGCAAGGCGTCGGCTTCGGTCGGCGCCTTTTGTATGAGGCGCAAAAGCGCGTTAGGCAGAAGCCAGAGCCGTCTTCGGCGCGGCCCTTTTAGTTGTGCCCTAACTCGTTGCATGGGGATGTGCTCATGGGCTGCACGACTATTAGCCCGCGCGGATGTGAAAGACATGATCGGGGTTCTGGCGGCCCGAGCTCGCACGGTTTAATGTTTGCTAGGTATCCGTGAGCGCGTTAAAAAAGATCATGACTATGCACCGAGAAGTTCTTGTGAAGGTTAATGCCCTAGTTCAGGAAGGCATTGCGCCGCTTGTTGCGGCTATATCAGAGATCCCCGGCCTCATAATCTTGGAAAGTAATCAGGGTGACCCTGGAAAACGGCCCGCCCATTTGGCCTTTCGCCTAGGCGATTGGCGGCAAACGGGTGAATTGCTCTTCGAGCAATTGACATCTGCGATCCCTCCGGATTTACGACCAGCAGTAACGCTACGTCTGCAGTCGTACGATGTGGGGCTTGCGGTGGGCTCGATCACAGTCGATCCCGCGGCAGTCGCCGCGTTAGGCAATGTAGTGAGGCAATTCGTTGGCCGACCTGACATCGACGAAGACTGATGCCCCACGCGATCCAGCGAGGTGTGGTGGAAGATCTTTGCCGCTAACAAGAAATCTGGCTGCGAAGAAGCACGGGGCTGCCTTAGCATCCATATCGCCTTCGATAGCCATCCCAATAAGGGGCTACGCCTTTTCATCGTGTATTCCTCCTCAACGTTTGGTTCTGTTTTGTTAGGGGCCGAAAAGCTTGAGCTTCTGACCGCAAAGGAGATGGCGGAAGCCGATCGCCTCACCATTGCTGGCGATGTGCCCGGAGCGCGACTCATGGAGAATGCGGGCCGCGCCGTGGCGGAGGAGGTTGCCCGCCGCTTTCCCGACGCTGGCGCCGTAGGGGTATTGTGCGGTCCAGGCAACAACGGCGGCGACGGCTTTGTGGCCGCACGGCACCTTAAGGAGAAGGGCTTCGCGGTGCGGCTCGGCCTTTTGGGCAATGCTGCGACGCTGCCCCCGGATGCCGCCGCCATGGCCAAGCTCTGGGACGGCGCCATCGAGCCCCTGACCGCTGACCTGCCGGCCAAAGCCGATGTAGTCGTGGATGCGATCTTTGGCGCGGGGCTCACGCGGTCGGTCGAAGGCGCGCTTGCCGGGATGATCCGAGCCGTCAATGCAAGCAGAACACCGGTCGTTGCGGTCGACGTACCGAGCGGCATCGACGGCACAACCGGCGCTGTCAGGGGGATCGCTATCCGGGCCGCGGCGACCGTGACCTTCTTCCGCCGCAAGCCCGGACACCTGCTCATGCCGGGGCGGGTTCACTGCGGCGAGGTAAGCGTCGCCGACATCGGCATCCCCGCCAGCGTGCTCGAAACGATCAAACCGCGGGCCTTCGCCAATGAGCCGGCGCTGTGGCTCGCACACTTCCCCTGGCCGCAACCCGCAAGCCACAAGTATGCGAGAGGCCACGCCGTCGTGGTATCGGGCCCGGTTTATAGCACCGGAGCGGCCCGTCTCGGTGCACGGGGAGCGCTCCGCGTGGGTGCCGGCCTGGTCACCGTGGCCTCCCCCAAAGACGCGCTCCAGGTCAATGCCGCGCAGTTGATCGCCATTATGGTGCGTCCGGTGGACGGCGCGGCCGAGCTTGCGGCCTTGTTGGCGGACGAGCGCAAGACTGCGGTAATGCTCGGCCCGGGTGCCGGCGTGGGCGAGCGGCTCCGCGCCATGGTCCTGGCGGCGCTAAAGAGCGATGCCGCCGTCGTGCTCGACGCCGACGCGCTCACCTCCTTTGCCGGCGATGCGGACACGCTCTTTGCCACCATCAAATCCCGCGCCACACCCGTGGTGCTGACGCCCCATGACGGCGAGTTCGCACGCCTGTTCGGACCTCTTGGCGAGGGCTCCAAGCTCGAACAGGCGAGGGGGGCGGCCAAGCGCTCAGGCGCCATCCTTGTACTGAAGGGCGCGGACACCGTCGTCGCGGCTCCGGACGGCCGGGCTTCGATCAATGCCACAACGTCTCCTTGGCTCGCGACGGCGGGGACCGGCGACGTGCTCGCTGGCATGGTGGCGGGACTGCTTGCGCAGCGCGTGGCCGCGTTCGAGGGCGCCTGCGCCGCCGTATGGATGCATGGAGCGGCCGCACGCGCCTATGGCGCCGGCCTGATCGCCGAGGATGTGCCAGAGATGCTGCCCGAGGTGCTACGCGATCTTGTAGGACGGGAACACTTTGCCCCTGAATGATTGGAGGACGGCCGTCCGCTGATGGTACCCGTCCGGAATGCGGAGATTGGGATCTCGCATAGCCGCGACCCCGCACTGTACACAAGAGCGACCGCCGGCCGTTTACATAGATCAAGTCCTCGAAAAGCTTGAGCGAGTCCAGCAGGAGCCGTTTTGGCCGAAGACTTTTCCGAACGTCCTTGGGCAGCTCGAAACAGCCAAAAAATCAATTTTAATATGGAGGCCCGAGCGCTCGACGAGTTTTAATAGGGCAAGGTCGACGCATCGCATGCCCCTGTTCTGATCTCGGGGCATTGCGTAGATCGCCGCTACTCGAAGCTAAGTGTTCTCCCCCTACACCATCGACAATCCGCCGAGGTAAGACTGGGCACAAAATTAGATGAATTTCTAATTCTTGGTTCCTCACCGGTCTTACGTCTGTTTGGCAAGGTCACGGAGCGCCCCAAGGGGTGCAGCAGGGCTGTTTTCTTTCTGCTAATGCAGAGTATGCTTCTTTCGGCTCCCGCAGCGGCGTTCCGAGCAAATGCCATGACCCCTTGTTGACACACTCCAACAATATGGGGAAATGGAGCGAGAACAATATGGGGAAATGGAGCGGGCTTCGAGGGAAATGCGCTTTGCCTTTGCCATGACCAGGTCAGGCGTCAAGATTTGCGGGCTCGTTCTTGTCCTGCTCGCGGCCACAGGGCAGGCCGAGGCAGGCGAGGACATCACACTGCTCCGTGCCCGCGAGGGTGCCGCAGCACTTCTGCGCGGTCAATATGACAAGGCCATCGCCTCTTACGACGAGGCGCTCAAGACCCCCGAGATCGCCGATTTCGTAAAAGCGAGCATTTACAGCGACCGCGGCGTCGCCCGATGGCGGCAGAAGCAAACCAAGGAAGCCATCGCAGACTTTAACCTGTCCATCCAGCTCTCACCTGACAACGCCACGGTCTATAATAATCGCGGTAATGCGCTGATGGATCTGGGCCACCCCGAGGAGGCGGTGAAGGACTTCGACCGGGCGATCGCGCTCTCTCCCAACTACGGCGCGGCCTATAACAATCGCGGTAACGCTCATTCCGCGCTTGGCCAATACGAGCCGGCCTTCCAGGATTTCCGCAAGGCTGTCGAGCTGATGCCCGCGAGCGCCGTCCCGTTCAACGGCCGCGGCAAGGCACATGCGGAGCTGAAGCGCTATCACGCGGCCTTGCGCGATTTCACCCGAGCCCTCAGCCTCAACGCCAAATATGCCGCGGCCTACTCCAACCGCGGTGCGGCGAACCTCGCGCTCTCCCAATACAAGGAAGCCGCCGACGATTTCACTCAAGGCCTGCAGATCGAGCCGGATCAGCCGGAGCTGTTGCTTCTGCGCGCCCGCGCCTATGAGGGCGACAAGAAGTTCAACACCGCGCTCGAGGATCTCAACAAGGCTATCGAGTTCAAATCCGATTATGTCGATGCCTATATCGAGCGTGGCATTCTCTACACTCAAGTCCGCCGCCTCGACGACGCCATCGCCGATTTGAGCCACGCGCTCGAGCTCGCGCCGCAGAGCGTCAAGGCCTATGCCATGCGCGCACAGGCGCGGCTGCAGGCGGTCGCCAATGACGACGCGCTGAACGATGCCGAGCAGGCCTTGGCGCTTTCGCCCGACGATCCGGTGTCGTTGCGCATCAGGGGCAGCATTTACGAGGCGCTCGGCCGGGCCGACGACGCGCTCGCCGACTATCGCCGCGCGCTCGCCCAAGACCCGTTCCAGACCGAGAGCCGGGACGCCTTGCAGCGCTTGGGCCAGGACGTGCCGCCTGAGCAGGGCGAGCCCTTGGGCGCGCCTGTCTCCGACTGGGTGGTGAAGGAACCGGCTCCCGGCCGCTATATCGCGAGCAACGTTAAATATCCGAAGCTCAGGGCCGACCTTGAGATGTTCGGTTCCGGCAAGCCCAAGATCCTGGAATGGAGCCTTTTGAAGGACGCGCTGAGCGGCATCGGCCTGTTGCGCTACTACGCGGGCGACCTCGGGGAAGGTCAGGACACGAGCCTCGTCTATGTGGCGATCGTCGACACTTGGGCCAACAAAGTGATCTCCATCGAGCCCTACAGCTGGGGCCCGACGGCAGCCGAATGGACCTGGGCGGAAGCCTCGGTGGTCGTCAAGGATCCGGAAGGCAATGCCAACGAGATCAAGCTCCGAAAGCCGAAGCCCAAGCCGGTGGCCCACGATGATTTCTTTGGTTCCGATTCCGGTGCGGCCGAGGGCCGTGGCGGTAGTCGCGGGCGTGGCGGCGGCGGCATTTTCAACTGGTTCTTCCGGTAATGCCGGCGCCGCGGTCGGGCCTCTCCCGATGACCCTGTTTCTTGCGAGTGTGCGCGATGCCGCCGAGGCCGAAATCGCGCTTGAAGCCGGCGCCGACATCGTCGACCTCAAAGAGCCGAGCCGCGGGGCGCTCGGCGCCGCGGAACCCTCGACCATCACAGCGACGGTGCGCGCGATTGCCGGGCGGGCAGCCTCAAGCGCCACCGTGGGCCATGTCCCAATGCGAGGGGAGATAGTGCGCACGCGGGTTGCGGAGATCGCCGCGTGCGGGGTGGATTATGTCAAGCTCGGCCTCCTGCACAAGGGCGACCCACTGGGGTGTCTTGAGATGCTACGGGCGTCGACACTTGCCGCGCGGCTCATCGTCGTGCTGTTCGCCGATCGGCTGCCCCATTTCGAGGCAGTCGACGCCGCTTCGAGCATTGGGGCCGCGGGCGTCATGCTCGATACCGCCGGCAAGGGCGGGGGGTCGCTCGTCGATCATATGCCCCTCGACGGACTTGCTTGCTTTGTAGCAACCGCGAAGGGCCATGGCCTGATCGTCGGTCTTGCCGGATCGCTCCGCAAAGGGCATGTGCGCGCGCTACTCGGCCTTGCGCCCGATTTCATCGGCTTCCGTGGCGCGCTGTGCCGCGCCAACGAACGAAGCAGCGCGCTCGATCCCTCCGCGTGCCGGGACATCAGGGCGCTCATCCCGCCCGCGGCCCATGGGCTCCTCGCTGGGCCACACATTCCCCCGAGCGCGCCTGCTGAAGCCCTATGCTGAGGGGACGAAGGTTAGCGCCTTCGCGCCTGACGGAGTGCCTGGTCATGATCGAAGAACGACGACGGCGGGATATTTTTCCGGAAACCGGCCGCGCCGAGCAAACCTTGGATCGCGTCTTCGTGCACGACCTCGTGCTCGACGTCGAAATCGGCGTCTACACCAATGAGACGGGTGTCACGCAGCGCGTGCGCTTCTCGGTTGACGTGGACGTGCTGCCGGCAACGGCCGCGGTCGAGGACAATATCGATCGCGTGCTGGACTACGACATGATCATCGGCGCCATCAAGTCGATCATCGCTAGCGCCCATATCAATCTCGCCGAGACCCTGGCCGAAGAGGTGGCGGCCCGGTGCCTTGACCATCCTCGCGCAGGCCGCGTGTTCGTCAAGATCGAGAAGCTCGACAAGGAGCCGGGCGCCGTGGGCGTTGAGATCGTGCGCGCGCGGCCGGGGGTGTGAGGGGTGAGCAGACAGGCGCCGCAGGCGAAAGCGCAGATTGAATCCGCGCCGCAGGAACGCCCCGTCATCGTCAAGCTGGGAGGCAGCGTCGTTCGCTCGCCCGAACTGCACGGCTGGCTTGACGCTATTTCCGCCGCCCCGCGCCACGTGGTGATGGTGCCGGGGGGAGGGGCTTTGGCAGACGAGGTGCGCACCTGTCAGGAACGGCTTGGCTTCGGTGATGGCGCGGCCCACCGCATGGCGCTCCTCGCTATGGACCAGCTTGCTTGGGCGGTGGCGGGTTTGCGGCCTGGCTTCGAGGTGGGCGACACCGAAGAAGCGCTGTGCCGCTCCCTGGCACAAGGCCGCGTCGCGGTCTGGGCGCCCTATGCGCTCATCGCCAACCGGCGTGACATTCCAGAGTCGTGGGCGGTGACCTCCGACAGCCTTGCGCTATGGCTCGGCGCACAACTTGGCGCAGAATGCTGCTATCTCATCAAGTCGCTCCGGCGCACGCAGATAGTCTTCAGCGCCGAGCAACTCACGCGCGACGGCGTCGTCGATGTGGCCTTTCCGGCCATGCTCGAACAGGCCGGCATAAACGCTGTTCTGCTTGGCCGTGGCGATCAGGCGGCGTTTGCCGAGAGGCTTAGTGGCAGCGGCATTGGCGGCGCCACCATCGAATAAGGTCAATGCGTTAAGCTCCGGCCGACCCTCGCGCTAAACGCCGGGGCGGGTTAGAAGTCGGTTGCATCCGGAAGCTCGCAAAAGCGCTCATGTCATGGCTGAAAGCATCCTTTTCCTCACCGGACACCTGGCACGGCCGAGGCTGGAGGCCGTGCTTCACAGCATGCAGGCGAGCTTCGCCTGGAAGGTGCTGGACATCGGCGTCAAGGTTGCGGCGCTGATGACCGAGGAGATCATCGCGCGCCGCCTCCCGAAGCCCGTCGAGGCTGACAAGATCGTGTTGCCCGGCCGCTGCCGCGCCGATCTTTCCCGCCTGAGCGAGCGCTTCGGTGTGCCGTTTCTGCGCGGACCCGACGAGCTCAAGGACATCCCCGGTTTTTTCGGCCGCGCCGGAAGAGCAGCCGACATGACCAAATATGACATCCAGATCTTCGCCGAGATCGTCGATGCCTCGGCACTCTCGGTCGAGGAGATCGTTCAGCGCAGCGAGACCTATGCGCGCCGCGGTGCCAATGTGATCGACCTCGGCTGCCTGCCCGATACGTCCTTCCCGCATCTGGAGGCCGCCATCGGCACGCTGAGGGAGAAGGGGTATAAGGTGAGCGTCGATTCCGCCGATCCGAAGGAATTGCTGCGCGGCGGCAAGGCAGGTGCCGATTTCCTGCTCAGCCTGAATGAGAACACGCTTAGCATCGCCAATCAGGTCACCTCGACGCCGGTCTTGATCCCGAAGGAGCATGGCGACATGGCCTCGCTTTTTCGCGCCATGGACGCGCTCGATGTACGCGGTCGCGCTTACCTCGCCGACCCTGTGCTCGATCCCATCAATTTCGGCTTCACGGCGTCGCTCGAGCGCTATGCGCAACTCCGCCGCGAGCGCCCCAACGCCGAGATCTTGATGGGCACCGGCAATCTCACTGAGCTTACCGACGCTGACACCACCGGCATCACCGCGGTGCTGCTCGGCATGGCCTCCGAGCTCGGCATTAGACACGTGCTCGTGGTTCAGGTGAGCCCGCACACGCGTCGCACCATCGAGGAGCACGACCTCGCCCGCCGCATCATGTTTGCCTCCCGCGCAGAGCATGACCTGCCCAAGGACTATGCGAGCGGGCTGCTTGCCTTGCATGCGCGTCGGCCCTTTCCACAGACGCCAGCAGAGATCGCCGAAAGCGCGGGCGAGGTGCGCGACAAGAACTTCCGCATCGAGATCGCTGAGGACGGCATCCACATCTATAACCGCGACGGCCATCACATCGCCCAAGACGTCTTCGAGCTTTACTCGAAGCTCGACCTCGACAAGGACGGCCCGCATGCCTTCTATCTCGGCGTCGAGCTCGCCCGCGCCGAGATCGCTTGGCGGCTCGCCAAGCGTTATGCCCAGGACGAGCCGCTCGATTGGGGCGTGGCCGCGGATGCGCCCGCCGACGACAAGACTAAGCTCAGAGAAGCCGGCCATACGCTGATCGCCAAGCGCAAGAGCGGCGGCGCGTGACCTGCGGGGAGCCAAATTTGCCATGCCCCTAATTCGGGAGACCATCGTCACTACCGTGAGCGGCGAGGGCAGGGTGCATATCGCGCCCCTCGGCCTCATCGCGGAGGGCCTAAGCCCCGAGGGCGAGGGCTGGATCATCGCGCCGTTTCACCCCTCCACCACCTTGGCCAATCTCCGCAGCAACCCCTTCGCTGTGGCCAACTTCACCGATAACGTGCTGATCTTTGCGGGCTGTCTGACGGGCAATCGAGACTGGCCAACGCGGGCGGCGACCCGGGTCCCAGGCGTGGTGCTAGAGGGCGCGCTCGCCCATGCAGAGCTCGAGGTCGTCGAGGTGGAGGAAGACGAGCAGCGGCCGCGTTTCCATTGTCGCATCGTGCATCAGGCGAGCAACGCCCCCTTCAAGGGCTTCAACCGCGCGCAAGCCGCGATCCTCGAGGCGGCGATCCTGGCGAGTCGACTGCATATTATGCCACGCGACAAGATCGAGCACGAGCTTGCCTATCTGCAGACCGCGGTTGAGAAGACCGCGGGCCCCCGCGAGCACGAAGCCTGGCAACTCCTGGTCGAGAAGATCGAGGATCATTTCAAGCGACCCCCCGGCGGCCCCAAGTGCTAGGGTACACCTTCGTTCAGCCCGTTCCCGCGCCGCTTTTTTGGAGAAAGAGTGCGACGATGACAACACCTCTCCGAATTTGTAATGCACTTGCCTGCCTGGTCGTGATGATCGGCATGAGTGGCGCGCGCGCAGCAGATGCTTCCACCATCGACGGGAAGGCCATCCTAGAGAAGCATTGTGGCCGTTGTCATTCCATCGCCGCAACGGGCGAGAGCCCGCTTCAGAAAGCGCCGCCGCTTCGGCAAATTTATCTCAGCTATCCTATCGAGCAGCTGGAGGGGGGGTTCGCGGAGGGGATGGGCTCCAAACATCGAGACATGCCGCAGATTCAATTCTCGGCCGAGGAGGTCGCCGCCATCTTGGCCTACCTCGGCAGCATTACGGGCATAGACCCCTCGAAACGGCCGCGCGCCCCCGTTCCCAGGGAAACACCGCCCTAAGCATCATGTAGGTCAAGCACTTGCCTTCCGAGCCGCGCTAAGCGCGCGCGCTACAGAGTCTGCCCATCCAGTGAGTTGCTATCTTGGTCCGACGTAAGGATTGTTGTAGCGCGCGTCGACGCATTGGGTGCCGTTCCAATAGTGATATTGGCCGCAACTGAGGGGGCGCACCGGCACCAGAATTGGCGCGACCTCCACGACGGGAGGCGCAGCATCGGGAACAGGAGCTGGAACGACTACAACAGCTCCCGGCGGATATCCATGATGCCGATAATAACGGTGCCAATAATCGACCCGCTGGACCATTCCGGGAGCGAGATCAGCCGGCACAGGGCCTGCGGCGGCCTCGATGGCTGGGGTGATCGCGACAAGACCACCGATCACAAGTGCCACCAAGAGAATTAGAACATGACGCATAGAACCTCCGTGCCTGGCTTCCTTCTTCTTTTTTAGCATGTAAGTCGAGCGCAAGGTGAAAGCACGGCAGAGGACGATCAACAATTCCTTTCCGTGCGCGGGTTACTCCAACCCTTTTTCCACCGGCGCAGCGGCAAGCAATGCGACGGCGACCGCGGGGCCACAGCGCGCGGCCCCTTCGCGCGCGTCCGGGACCGCACCGACAAGCTCGGCGAAATCTACATAGGGGCGCCCGAGCGCTTGCGCGAGACGCTGCGCCAGGAAACGCCCGCAGCCGGCGCCGATCACCGTTGCCTCGAGACCAAGCCCCTCCCGCGCCGAGAGGGTCAGAGCAGCGTCTTCCAGTGCGGCCAGCTGGTATTGGGCAAGCTGCCGGGCAAGCGCGACCCAGTCCGCGAAGTCCCGCTCGGCGGCATCTCGGCCGAGCATGCGCGCGAGCCGCGCTGCGCTCTCCTCCGCGCTCTTGCCCCGCTGGTCGGCGGTTGGATAGGGATCGGCATCGTGCGGAAGCTCGCCGGTGAGGCGCCAGACGTCGGCCATGGTGGCGAAGCGCTCGCCCGCGATCCTCTGCCGGCGTCCGCCGAAAGCTACGGCTTGCGCAATCGCCATCACCGGCGTGCGCACGACCCCCGCATAGACGAGCTCGCCTTCCATCAGCCGCTCGCCGTCGGTATAGCCCTTGGCCGCGGGCGCGCCAGCTTTGAGCGGCACGAGATCGGTGGTGGTGGTGCCCACATCGACCAACAGGCCCTCTCCGCATTCGCGCGCGGCGAGCCTGGCACTTGCGTGCCAATTGGCCGACGCCACGTCGCGGCTGCGGGAAACCGCCGCGCGGGGATCGAGAAAACCGGCTCTGCCCGCATAGATCCGAAGCGTCTGCCCGGATGTGGCAAACCGCATCAGGCCGACGAGATAGGCCACGCCCTCCCGCCGGTTGGCGAAGACGTCCGACAACTCTCCCGTCATGGTCACGGCATGCAAGGCAGGTGAAGGCGCAAGCGCCAGCGCCGCATCGACGGCCGCGTCGAACTTGGCGGGCGTTTGCAGGATGGGGCAGGGCAGTTGCGCCACCCGCTGCACCAGGGTCCCTTCAACCAGCGCTAGCTTCACATTTGCGCCGCCCAAATCCCAGCCGATGATGGTGGTCATGGCGTTTCTCTCGGGCAAACACGCGCTATATTCAAGCGCGACAAGGGAGCCGAGCCTGGATTGTGCAGGACTTCATCCTTATTCCCGTCATCGACCTCAAGGGCGGCGTGGTTGTGCATGCCCGCGAGGGGGAACGCGCCCAATATCGCCCGATCGAGACGCCACTCGGTGCAGCTCATGATCCGGTGGGAATCGCGCGCGGGCTGCTTGCCATCACGGGCTCGCCCGTCCTCTATGTCGCCGACCTTGATGCCATTCTCGGCACCGGAAACCATTTCGACATGTGCCGGGAGCTTGCCGACGCGTTCCCCGGCACCGACCTTTGGATCGACGCCGGGTTTGGCGATGTTACGGACTGCGCCTTCTGGCTTCCACTTGGTGCGACGTGGGTGATCGGCAGCGAAAGCCTCTCTGCGATCGACAATTGGCACGACCTTCAAGGGGTGTTCGGTCAGCGCCTCGTGCTCTCGCTGGACTTCATGTCTGACGGCTTGCGTGGCCCGCAAGCGCTGCTGTCGGAGCCCGGGCTCTGGCCCGACCGGCTAGTCGTCATGAGCCTCAGCCGTGTCGGCGCCGATGGCGGACCAGATCTCGAACGCCTGGGGGCCATTGTCGGCTCCGGCCCTGGCCGCGCCATTCACGCGGCGGGCGGCGTGCGTGGCGTCGGCGATCTGGAAGCGGTTGCGGCGGCGGGAGCTTGCGGCGCGCTGGCTGCGACCGCACTGCATTCTGGCGCCATCAACGAAAACGAAATCGCCGCCCTCTTGCGAGGGCGGCGATCCGAAACGTAGAGGCAAAGCGCCCCTCGCTCATAAACCCAGCTTCTGGAGCCACCGCCGAATCGGGCCCGGTGGTTTGCCGGCTCTGTCCCGACCTGGGGGTTCTCCCTTTCAGCCAGCGGCGAACGGGTGGTGGGCGCTGTCCTTCTTCGCGGTGACTTCGGAAGCCTTCGGCTCGCCCTTGACGGCGCGGGCGATGGATTCCTTGACTGCGCGATAGTTGAAGTCCTGGATCTTCTTGTCATCCTTGGCTTCCCAATGGATGAACACGCCGACGCAGATGAAGAGATCGTCGGCCTCGTTCGCCGGAATGACGCCTTCGGCGACGGAATCGGCGACGGCCTTGGCGACGGCATATTGCGCCGGACCGAACATCTGCACCGCCTGGCGCGCGTCCTTGATCGTCACCTTATTGTAGAGAATCGTCGGGGGCTTGCACAAAAGGTTCGGCGTGACCACCGCGAGTAGCGTGGTGAAGCCGTCCTTGTTATTGGTCAAAGCGTTGCAGAACGCCTGCTCCACGGCGCCACCGCGGGGACCAATCAACAGGTCGATGTGAGCGACCTCGTTGCCGTCGCCGACGAGCGATTTGCCGACACAAGTACCACTAATCTTGGCCATGAAACTAAACCCTCCCTAATGCGCTGAACACGATATCAAAACCGCCTTGCGCCGTCCGCGAATCCCCGCCGACGGCGAGCCGACGAAAGCGCTTGGTGACCGCGCTTCCATCCGCAACTTCTGGTACGAGCTACCAGGCGAGAACATAGTCCGGGGCTGGAAGGATCGGCAAGTCGATTGTTCGCTGAAGTCCGAGGCGCCCCAGACCCAGGTTAATGGCTTTTTTCCATGACTTGCAGAGCGTCGGCGAACAGGGTGGCGACGGTAAGATCGGCGCTCGTGCCGGGGTTCAACCCGCCGGCCTTCAACGCCCGGTCAAAGTCCATGAGTTCCGCCGCCAACTGGCCCGGAGTCTGCGCTCTCGAGGAAGCGCCGCTGCATCGCGCGCGCCTCCGCACGCACGCGCTCCGCAGCGGCGCCTCCGAACTTGCGCTGGATCAGCGTGTCGGGATAGGCCGCTAGGAAGCCGAGATAGACGCTTGTCACTGCCCAAGGGCGCTCGTTCCAGCGCTCGAGCCCGTGCTCAAGCGAGGGCAGACCAAGCGCGAAGATATCGACGAACCCATGAGTATAATTCCACGCGATGCGGTCTTCGGCCTCGGCGACGCCCATGGCTTCGAGCAAGGTGATGTCGGGGTCGAAGGTCACATCATGGCGGGGCGCCCTTCGCAAGCCGCCGGGCCTTGCGTGGCGGATCGCGCGGTAGGCTTCGATGGCGTCGTCGACGCTGAGGCTTGCCAGCGCGCGGACGAGGCGACTTTGAAGGTCCCCTTTGTTGCCGTCGAGCGCCGCGGCGGCCAGAGGGGCCGAAAGCAGGATGATGCCGAGATTGGTGTTCTGGCCGACGGCCGCCATGGTCGCCTCGACGGCGAGGAGGATGCGCGTGCCCACCCCGATGCCAGCTTGCGCGAGCTTTGGCGCGGCGGCGGCAGCGCTTGCCTGGAAATCGGCAACGCTCATGCTGTGACCCGCGCCGAAGCGATGCACATTGCCCGGCTTTAGCGCATCGAGCTCCGCAAGGCAGGCCTCATGGAAGGCGCGGGCGATCTCTGCAGGCTGGAGCGGCCTGCTCAAGCGCCCTCTTGCCCATCGGCTCGTTGCAGCGCGAGCGCGGCGTCGAGGAAACAACCGACGAGCCGGTCGGCAATCCGAACATGGGCGACCTCCTGCAATCCGTTCCAGGCGGGCATCGAGTTCACCTCGAGCACGAGGAAGGAACCCTCCGGCGCCTGAATGATGTCGACCCCGGCATAGTCGGCGCCAACGCATGCCGACGCCCGCAAGGCGAGGTCGATCAGCTCCTGCGAGGGGATCGCGGCTTCCGCGCGCGCGCCCTGCTTGATATTGGTTATCCAACTCGCCCCGTGCCGGATCATGGTGGCGATGACACGTCCCGCGCACACGAACAGCCGCCAGTCTTGATGCTGACCGCACGCATGCTCGGCGGGCGGCACAAACTCTTGCAGGTAAAAGACGCCGTTGACCTCCTCGGGCAGCGCGAGCTCGGCCGGCGAGGCGATCAGGCGCAAGCCGTTGCCCTGCGCACCGAACAGCGGCTTCTGCACGAGCATATACCCTTGGGCGAGCTTGGCGGCCGCGACCGCTTCGGCCGCCTCGCGGCCGGCGCCCGTCCAAGTCCAAGGGGTAGGGATCCCGGCCCGCTGCAAGAAAAAGGTGGTGGTGGACTTGTCGACGCAGCGCTCGATGGCGCGCGCATCGTTCCACACCGTGACGCCGAGCTCGCGCAACGCATGCAGCACGCCGAGATACATCGTCACTTCCTCGAAGCTTCCCCCCGGCACGAAGCGGACCAGCGCCCCATCGGGAAGGCGGTCGCCAAGGCCTGGAATGTGCAAGCCCGTCGTGGTCGTGGTCGAGAAGCCGCATGCGGTGAGGGGGACTTGCAAAGGCGTGAGCCCGCGCGACTTAAAGGCCCGTTGCAGGCTCCGCCCGTGCCAGTCGCGTCCATCGCCGAATAGGACGATGGCCGCGTTGTTAGCGGGCCTTGCCGCGGTAGGAGGACGCTTGCTGTGAGGGCGCGGTCGCATCGGCGTCAAGCGAAGGAGCGCGCCAGCACGGCCGTGTCGATATGTCCGGCCTCGAAGCTCTCACCCGTCTTCAGCGCCGTGACGGTCACCATGGCCGGACTGAACAGCATGCGGTCGATGGCATAGAAGTCCCCCTTTACGGCGGCGAAGATGTCGGCGAAAGGCCTGCCGTAGTCCTTGGATTTGAGGCTCGGCAGCTGCTCCGCCAAGGCGCGCGCTTCCGTTGCTTCGCTGGTGACGTAGAGCTGCACGCGGCCGCCATAGATGATGGCGTCGTTGGTGCGGCCCATGGCGGCAGCGAAGCCGGGTGCCGGCGGCGGCAGGGGGGCGGTGGCCATGCCGTCGATGATGTGATTGAGCGGGAAACGCAGCTCATGCGCTTTATGCAGCGCCACCTCGAGGCAGCGGGCGGCAATTTGCACCGTGCCGGCCAGGCTGGAGGTGGGCGCATAGACGATGGTGAGCCGGTCGGGCTTGACCTTGCAGGTCTGGGCGATGTGCTCGACGAGTGCCGGAGGTGGCGCGCGATCCGCCTCGAGCACGAGGCAAGCGCGATCGAACGTGTCCCGATAGCCGAGTTCGTCGAACAGCTTCTCCGAGGAGCCGAGCGCCCGGGCAGGTCCGGAGCCGAGCACGTGGTAAGCCTTGCCGTTATCTTCGACGGTCAGGCTCCAGCCCGCATATTGGGAGCCAAGACACGCGATCACCGGCTGGCTCGTATGCACGGTCACGAAGAATGGCCAGGAGCTCTCGGGGGCGGTGGCTTCGAGCGCCACGCGGCCGAGGCCGCCGAGGCAGAGTTCCGCCATGCGGCGCCCGGCTTCGAGCCCGCCAATAGCCCGCACCCCGCAATCGATCAGAATTTCGCCGAGCGAGCCCCGCGCGACATCGACCCGTAAGGCCGTAGCGTCAAGGATGAGGCCTTCCACCAGCGGTACGACCTTGGCGTTGACGCTGGGCCTCTCCGTGCCGTGCGTTGCGCTTCCTTCCGTTTTTTTCGTCAAACTCACGGTTTTCCCCCACGCTCTCGCCGCCACAAGCGGCTAGAATTATTGAGATTCTTTCCTCGGCCAGGCGTTTGGCCCCGATTGGCGTCTTTGCACGGGCCAACACAGTGCATATCGGACAGTTTTTGTCGATTCGCTCCCCTGGCTTCGGCCGGTCCGCGGCCCAAGCGGGCCATGGTATCTCAGGCACGGAGAGGCGTTTTGGCGCAAAAACGGTGGCCGAAGCCGCTCCGCCCTCAAGCGCTAGCCTCTTAGCTGGCAGTCGGCCCTCAATCACCGAATCGAGGTGAAGTCCCAGCAGCGGATCTGCGTCCGAGTCGAAGATGTCAAGGGTGGCGCCGGAGCGCGGATTGATCTCCAGCAGCAGGGCATCCTCTCTTCTCACCATGAAATCGGCGCTGCCGAGCCCCGTCAGTGCGAAGGAGGCGGCGATCTGTTCGACGGCCGACGACATGGCGTTGGCAAGATGCGGGGCAACCTCAGCCGTGCGCATGGCGCCGCCATAGCGAAAGGGCCGCCCCCCGATGGGTGCCGTCCACTGCTCGCTGAAGCCGAGCACGCGCGCGGCAGAGCCATTGGCGATGAACAGGGCCGAGATGGACCGTCCTGCGACACGTTCCTGGAAATAGAGCGAGGCGTTTGCCCGCCGAGTGACATCTGACTGGATATGGCCGCCGCCCGCGCCGCCGCGACGCTTAGCGAGCCAGCCATACTTGCCCGGCGGCAATTGCATCACAGTGCGCGGGTGAGGCACGCCCAAGCGGTCGAGTGCGGCGAAGAAACGCTCCGGCGCTTTGATACGATCGACTGTCTCTGCATTGTTGCCCAGCAGTGGCCAGCGCTGGGCGAGCCTGCCGAGCAGCTGTGGCCGGTCCTCAAAGCCCGAGCCATAGACGAGGCCCGCAATGGGCGTTGGCGCCGCCTCGGTAAGCGAGCTGAGAGCTGCGTGCAAGGCGTGCCAATTAATGCCCTGCGCCAGGTCCCCAGTGAGCTTCCGGCACTCGTGGGCGAGCACCGCCGTATCGGCATCGGCGAAGCAATCGGCGACCAGGGGTTCAAAGCCCGCTCTTCGGGCCGACGCGGCCAGCGCCCGTCCCGAGATTGCCGCTATGAGGAGGGACCCCCGTTCAGGCGACGAGCTTTTGGGCAAGAGCGTAGGCGTCCCGGAAGTCGAGATAGAGGGGTTTTTCCGCTTCGATCATCATCTTGAATAGTCCGGCCTCGGTCCGGTATTTCACATTGCCCACCGTGAGCGCGCCGATGGCGACGGCACCCGTGCCGGGAAGGGGCGTCGCATCGTCGTTCACGCTGACGCCTTCGACGCCGGAGGGCGGAACGGCGTTTGCGTCCGTCACCAACTTGACCTGCTTTGCCACCTTGAGCTGACCCAGGGTGAGCAAGCGTCGCCCGGCGGGGCCCGCGGAGATGATGACGTCGGCGTCGTGGGCAAGCTCGGACTTCTGCTCTTCAGTCGAGCCGTCGGCATAGCGCATCTCGGCTCCGAAGCGGGCATTGGCTTCCTCGGCGAGCTTGCGCACCCGGTCCGGCCCGTCATAGCCGATCAGCGTCGCGTGCGCGCCCTCCAGCCCAGCAATCACGGCGGAGGCGAAGCCAACCACGCCCGTGCCGCCAAACACCGCGATGCGTTTGCCTCTGAGCTCGGTGGAGAATTTTTCGCGCAGCGCCTTCTTGATGCAGGCGACCATGGCTGCGGCGGTAGTGAAAGAGCCGGCCGGGTCTGCAAACACGGAAATCTCGAACGGCGGCACCATGGCCTTCTTGGCGCGGGCCATCATGTCAAGCGCCTCGATCGCGCGTTTGCCCGCGATGAACACACCGGTCCGCTTCACGCCCTCCGGTCCCCGAGAGAAGATCGCGTCCTGCACGAGGCCGGACACATCCTCGACGGTGACGGATGTGTAGGGGATCGCCGCATCATAGCCGGCGTCGAGGGCCATGTTCACATCGAAGGGGCTCATATGCTTGAGCGGCGTGAGCATGTGGAGGATACGGGGATGCGCCATAGTCCTCGGTTCTCCCTTCCTTGCTCGCCTCGCGCGTTCGCCGGAGGCCTCCGGCGGGTGCCTTTACCACACTCGGCCCAGGGAGGAAGTTATCTCGATGGACGGTGAGACAAATAAACACAAAATCAAACGCGGCAGAACTCTAAAACGCTTGTAACATCAATAGAGTATTTGATGTGGATAACTAGGGCTGCGTGGCTAGTAAGGACATCGTAAGCCCCGTGAGGAACCTCGTAGCTGATCAAACATCGGTGCCAGGGGTGCGACTCATGTTAAGGCAGGAGATCAAACTCTAAATTTTTGGGAGGAAAACATGACCGCTCTACTCATCGCGCTGCTCATCGGAGCTGCAGCTGGCTGGCTGGCTGGTCAACTGGTCCAAGGGACGGGCTTCGGCTTGATTGGCGACATCCTCATCGGCATTGCAGGCGCCATGATGGCTGCTATGCTCTTCCCGATTCTGGGGGCCGGCGTTGCCCTGGGGGGTGGGGTTATCGGCTCCATCATGGTAGCCACGATAGGCGCCGTCATTCTGCTTCTGATTGTGCGGGTGATCCGACAAGTTGTGGCGTAGGACGCGCTCTCGCTCATTGAGCGGCCCGTGCAGCCGATTGAATGCCCGCGCGTGGTCGCGGCATCAAGCTGAGCACGTGCGCCCACGTGGCGTCGTCGGACGTGTCGCGGGAATAGACGTAGGCCACCCTCCATCCCAATAGCGCACGGGGGGATCATTTGAGGTGAAGCGAACGGCGCGGTTAGGGCCAGCGCTGGGTCAGTTTTAGACCGCGGACGGAGAGCACGATTCGATCCGTGAGCTATGCCAGAGCCGTATCCTGCAAAAACTGCCACCAGGAGTGTCCTCGCCAGATGCAGTGTGGGATTCTAGACTCGAAGAAATTATCTCCGTCCGAAAGCATCCGGTTTGATGCGAGGAGTTGCGATCAGGCCTTCGTACGCGGAGATGCAGCCGAACACTTTGTCGCGAGTTACCTCAGCGGAGGCTCTTGCTTTTCAGGGGTTGAGTTCTGGAGGCGGGGAGAAGAAATAGGGTCCCACATCCTTCTCTTGCCTTTTTTGTGCATTATCAAAGCCTAGGGCGTGGGTTCTCTCGTATTGCGTGAACTCTCCCTAGGCGGCTCCGGTAGTTATTGGCCTCCCTATCGGAGCCGCATCCTTATGCGCTGTGGACCCCGTGGGCTTGTCTTTTGACCGTGGCCGTAATCCTTTAGCTGACGCTGCGTTGCACCTGTGCCAAGATGTAAGAAGGCAGAGGGGATCCACTCGACATGCACGCTTCGCATACGATGCTCGTCGCGGCTTTGGCGCTGGCGCTCGGGGTGGGCGCCGCCGTAGCCCGCGAGGGCAAGACGTCCGGAGACGTCGCCCTGCGCGCCGGGCCCGGTGCGAAATATGAGCTGCTGCTCACCATGCCGGCGGGCGCTGACGTCACGGTGGGTCCGTGCGCGCACGGCTGGTGCAAGGTGACCTGGAACAGCTATTCTGGCTATGCCAACCAAGGCGGCCTTGAGGTTCAGAAGGTCGCCGCTGCCACGTCGGCCGAGGGAACGGAGCCCGTCACCCCCGTCTACCCGCGCTACCCCTACCATTCGGGCCATTACCCCACGGCGGATGCCTACTACGACCTGCCGCCCTACGCGGACATCTCGCCCTCTTGGTACCGCTGGCGCTATTTTCTGACGTTCAGAGAGCGCGGCCGCTATCGCTACGTGCCCTACGTCTTCACCCGCAACAACTACAAGGCGCCTTGACCCACCGAAAAGGGGAACGGGGTCTAATGAGTGGTGGCCTTACCGCATGGCGCATTGTAGCCTTAATGGCCTGCACAATGACGCTGCCTCATCAGGTGGTTGCGGCCTTAGACCAAAGCGAAATGACTGCCTCCGAGCTTTACGTGTTTTGCACCGCGAACGACGAGGCCAGTCAGAGCACATGCGGTATTTACATCTTAGGCTTCGTGCAGGGCCTCGGGCTCGCCGCCAGGATGGACAACGACAAGACACACTTCTGTTTCCCGGACAATCTGATCGAGGAACAGTTAGTCTCCTTCGCCCTAAAAGCCATGGAAGCTGACTTCGATGCTCACCCAGAAGATCGGAAGCTGCCTGCAGTCTCAGTACTTAGCGAGGCAATGATCCATACGTTCCCCTGTGTGAAGTCGAACTAGACTGATCTCCGCCTTTCTCGGAGCGCCACTTCCCACAGCCATGGGCCGTCGAGAAAATGCCTTGCATTAGATCAGCTGTGCGTGAAGTGGTAGGTTTGGGGCTAGACAGCAAGCATTGGAGGCCAAGCCATGAGATACCTCCTCCCCTTGGCGGTGTTCGCCCTGTTGATCCCCACCGCAGCCGGTGCCACCGTGGGCCCTTGCACCGACGACCGGTTAAAGTTCTGCAAGGGCGTTAAGGCTGCCCCGGAAGATGTGCGCGCTTGCCTTCTGCAACATAAGGAGGAACTAAGCGGGGCCTGTAAGGCGAGGTTGGGGGAGCCTCTTTCGACGAAAGCGATGCCTTAGTCGCCCCTCCCTAGTCGACCACCCACCTCGCACGCCTTGTCATTAGGGATATTACGTGCGCGAACGAGGAACTGTAACCGCGTGAGCGGAAGCTTTTAACAAGCCGGCCAAGGTGTTCCCCTCAGCGCGATCGCCCGTGGACAAGCAGAGCACCTGGAGCTCGTCGCGGAAATCGGCATCAAGTCGGGAATTCGCTGAATTTAACGTTACGACCCTGATCTTTGCTCTCGAGGTCTCAGTTCCTATATGTTGAGGACCCCAAGTGAGGTTCCTCGATGAGTAACTCGAAACATTTCCAATCCAAGGCGCGTGAGTTAGCCCGATCAGGCAAATTCTATGGGTGGCTTCCCCTCGAATTCGAGCTGCAGTTTCAGGATGGTTTCGACGTGGCCCGTGAGTGGCTACACAGACCAGAAACCCGGGAAGAGCTGGACCAACTCTGTCAGGAAGCTCGTCACCGGGCTAATAGCTTCAGGCACAAGGCCGCTTGAGCGAACAAACTGCTGTTCTCCGCCTGATGGCTCTAGGTGACTTAGAGCGAGTCACTGGCGGGCGAAGGTTGTTTTGCGGCCCGGAGGGGGGAGCCGAAAAAAGATAAGGCCGCCCATCACTCGCCGACGGCTACCCAAGGTGAGCATGACCTCCTCCACTGGAAGCTAGCCAGGGCCTTCCTTCAAGAGGCGTCGGCAGTTCCTAACGACCACGACCTGCTCCGTCGCGCCACGATAGAGTTGATCGAAGCCCTGAGGCCCGATAAATCGCTTTTAGAAGAATCCAACAAACAGGGCACTGGTAGTTACGCGGCCGCTCGCAACGGGGAACAAGACCTCACCTAAACTGTAGCCGTCTTAGCCACCTGGCAATTCATTCACGGCGGCCTGGTGATAAGCCCCCGACTTTGCATCTAACGTTTTCGCGCGAGCCGCGCGAAGTGCCTCCACCTGCCGCTTTCCAGAACTTTGGCCTCTTGAGCCAGATCGCGGGCTTTCGTCGCTTTCCCAAGATACTCTTGCCGCTTCTCAGGAGTCAGCTTTGGATCCGCGGCCACTTTTTCGAACGCCTCGGCCATTAGCGAGTGGTCCTTTGCGGTCAGAGCCATAAGGACTTCTAAGATAAGTCGTGGCTAGGTGCCCAGATATTCAACGGGGATTCTTAGGCTTCCCAGGGGCCTCTGAGGATCGTGTAGCTTAATCGGCACACCCGGATAAAATTGCGTGTGCTGTCATCCAACCGCAACCTGAACATAATACAAAGGTTGCGTGGTACTCTTCCCAAGCAGAGGCCACCTCTCCTGCGGGACCCGGGCTCCCCGGCCCGGGCCTCCCCACCCCCTACTGGGAAGGCCGATTTGAGGTGCTTTGTTGCCTGTAACAGTACCTGCCCAAGAGCATAGACGATCCTTGGCCAAAGAGGGGGGGGCGGGCGTGGATCATCGTGAGAGGCGTCATTTGTTCGCCCGAACATTCGACCTATAAAGTCGTACGACACTTCGTGCTGACCCGCCGCGAGCGATGGTCATAGCCGCTTCCGCTGCCGCTGAGGTCGCTGAGCGGCGGAGACCTCCGCCAGCCAGGGTCAACAATCTCAACCCGATTACTCGCTGCGTTTCGATGCCAAGAAGCGCTCTGCCGAAGCGCCCAACCGGATCCAGTTTCTCAACATTATCGCTCCATGGTGAGAGTTCCCAACAACCGGAGGGCATATTTCAGACTGATTCTGGTCGGATTGGCATCAGCGGCGAGTAGCAAACGTTCTAAGGGACTCATCGTTCCCGTCGGGAGTCTCTGACACAGTCCGCGTCGTGCGTAGCACCCATGCCCAGTGCATGTTGCTCACTACCCATCAGTTGAACGGTGACGCCGAGCCCTCTCGGTGGCGCTATATGGCTACGTCGGCAGCACGGTGATCAGAAGGATGATCAAGGTGATGAGGAGAATCGTGCCCATGATCAAATCGCTATGAGGCGCCGATGAATGCCCGGAGCGGTACGCGGAAGTGGAGTGCGCCGGCCGCAGCGGCAGTTGGTTAACGATTTGGTAGGCCCGGAGTAGCAATCTAAGCGTACGAGGTGTCTCATGCCAATGCATCGCGAAGTTCTTGTGAAGGTCAATGCCCTAGTGGAAGAGGGCGTTGCGCCGCTTGTTGCGGCCATGTCAGAGATACCCGGCCTCGTAATTTTGGAAAGTAACCAGGGCGAACCCGGAAAGCGAGCGGCGCATTTGGCGTTTCGCCTGGGCGATTGGCGGCAGACGGGTGAGTTCCTCTTTGAGCAATTGACGTCCGCAATTCCTCCGGATTTACGGCCTGCAGTTACGTTACGTCTGCAGGCTTATGATGTGGGGCGCGCCGTAGGTTCAATCACAGTCGACCCCACGGCCGTCGCGGCGCTAGGCAATGCAATCAGGCGATTTGTCTGGGCCGACCTGCCACCGATGGACACCGAAATCCCCCGCGAAGTTGCCTAGAACGCGATAGTATTCCTGACGCGGAGGTAACCGCGATGCGGCTCCTCCTTGGTCTAGCCATCATGGCTGCACCTGTGGGTTCAGTGCTCCGAGACACCCTTCACCGTTGGATGAGCTCCTTCGACGACCTGGTGGCTCGGTAGCTTCAGCCTGCGAGCGACAAGCGTGGCGGGGCGTGGCCGGATCATCTTGATCATTAAATCCTCACCGCGTTTAGGCACCCGTAAATTTTTGACGTTAGTCTCGTGTACCGGTGGGGGTCGAAGCGGGGGGACTAGTTTTGACTCTCTCTGGGCGGCTCCGGCTCATCAGTCTCCCAGTAGCCCGCCGGAGCGCTTTACTTTCGTGAGTGACGGGGGTCGTTATGAGTACGAGAAATGTTCTTGCAGTCGTCCTCGCCTTGACGTCGGGAGTGGCGGCATGCACGACCACGCAGAAAAGCATGAGTGGAGGCGCCGTGGGCGGCGTCACTGGTCTTGCTCTCGCCGGTCCAATCGGGGCCGTCGCAGGGGCTACAGCCGGCGCCGTTACGGCCCCAATGATGAGCTTGGGCAGCGATTGAGCCTGCAACATGCGTGCTGAGTTTGGTAGGAGGTCGGGCGTGCCCGCGACATTGAGCGCGGCAGTCCATAGCCCGCGACCTGCGGGATCCGCGCGGCGGCCGTTCGACTATGAGTTTAATTCCGCTGCAGCGCGCCGACACTTGCCCCGGGCGGCGAAGTGGACTGCCGTGGCGTGTTTTGCGCTGCTCGGAGCCGGCCTGCTGCTGTACTTTGATCAATTGTTCAACGACGTCAGAGCCAGAGAACAATTGATTGAACAGGGCGAGCAGGCAGTTCGCGACCAGATGAAGGAAGGAAGCAGCGCCACCTTCAATACCATCCGCCTCACGAAGAGCGGCAAGGGGGTCTGCGGGCACGTAAAGGGCTACATCGCTCTCGGAGCGTACGCTGGCCGCTTCATTTATGCAGGAAACGGGGCCGCTTACCTGGAAAACGACGACAACAGTGTGGGATTCAAAAAGGTGTGGGCGAGCTCTTGCCAGTGAACTAACCATCCCGCGTGCCGCAATCTCGCCCGCATATGCCGGCTGCACATGCCAATGCGTGGACGAGGGAGATGCAGCCCTACCTGCGATAGCAGCATTGGCATCCCACCGATTGGCGATGGTGCCGTGTGAGAAGTCGGAGTGGATGCGCAGACGGGTAAGGTGCTGGAAAACACGAAGGAGAAGCCTCACCCAGATTGAAGAACGATATCGATCTAGTGGTTCTCGTCAAAAGCTGTGGCGAAGACCCCCTGGCTCGCCGCGTTTTAGCATTAGCTCCTTGTGATCGGCAGCTTAGCGATGTTGCTCGCGACGCGGCCGTGCCGACCCCGAGTTACATGTCCTCCAACACGATGTGTAACATGGATAAGTACTTGATATTCCAAGCTGACTTGTCCTTTCCCAGGGGTCGTTGTTCTGTTCACTTTAATTGATCCAATTTAGCTTTTTGATTTAACTCCTCGCAATCAGCCGACGTCTCTCAACGCCCAAAACAGCGGTGAGGTATAAACGTACCTCCAAGCCTGAAATGTCCGCGTAAGCCCCCCGGACAAATAATCCGCATCAGCGCCTCTCGATGCTGGCGCCTAGATTACGCCCCTGCACGAGGCGGAAGTCGAGCCGTGCGAAATCGGCGCGGGCGCGCGCCTCGTCGAGCAGGCCGCGCCCCGCCTCCTCCGACGCGATAAAGGCAAACCCGGTCGGTCCCCACGAGCTTTGTCCAATTCCGGCTAGCCCTAAAGAGCTGAGCCAGTGGAGGGCGCCTGCCACCAGCGGGCTCATATAGGCGCCGCCGCCCTGCAAACCCGAGTAGTAGGTGCCCATCTCCACCTGTAGGGCGCCGATCGCGGCGGTAAAAGTCTGAAAGTCGTGTTCGGCCAGTGCGGGCAGGGCGCCCATGAGCACTCGGCGGCAGAGCTCGGCGGTCTTGCCTTGCGGGAATTCCGGCAATGACGCGAAGGCCGTCGTTTCGCTCGCGCCATGGAGGCCGCTTCCGCTTCTATCGAAGATGAGCAGTGCCCGCCAATGCGGTGGGAATGGCAGACGCTCGAGCATCGGCGGCAGCGTCCCGGCGCCCGGGCCGCCATCGAGCACCACGCCCCCTTGCGCGAAGGTGCCAAGGCCGATGCCCGAGCGCTTGCCGCGGTCCGCGCCGGCGGCGATCGCGTTCAAGTCGAGCGGCAGCCCCTGCAACGCGGCGAGGGCGGCGCCGACGGCAAGCGCAAGCTGCGTGCCCGAGCCGAGACCGGAATGGGGTGGGATGGCCTCCTCGATGTGCAGCGCATAGGCATCCTGCGCACCAGAATTCGTCGGCGAAGCGCCGGAGATAGGCGAGTGCCCGGTCCCGTTCCGGCCCCTCCGCCTTGAACACATCGGCGCGCCGGAGTTGAAGCGTTGTACGCGGCCAGTCAAGCGCTAGACCGAAGCTGCCAAAGGGGCGAGGCCCGCGGCCGCTTGGGTCGAGGAAGCCGAAATGCAGCCGCGCGCCGGTGGTAACCGTCACGGCCTCGCATGGCGTCAAAGCGTCCGTCCCGCCGGAGGCCACTGTGGGATAGGCCTTCATTGATCGGTTCGAAGCCTCTCGATATGCTTCACGGGTGAGGGGATTGCCTCACTCTTTCAAACGAGGGACGCGATGGCAACGACCGAGCGCATCTATAGCGACGCCGAGGTCGAGGAACGGCTCAAGGCCGAGCTGCCCCATTGGTACCTCGAAGGCGGCTGGATTAGACGCAAATATAAGACCAACAGCTGGAAGGGCACCCTGATGGTGATCAACACCGTCGGCCATCTGGCGGAAGCAGCCTGGCATCACCCCGACATCACCGCCTCTTACGCCTGGGTTGAGGTGCGGCTGATGAATCATGCGGCCAAGGGCATCACCGACAAGGACTTTGCGCTGGCCAAGAAGATTGAGGAGGTGGTGCATTGGCAGCCCGCTCTCGAGGACAACGCCCTCGAAGGCACGCCGGCGGAGGACATGCGCTTCGCCTACATCAAATACGACAAGCCGAAAAGATAGCTACGGCGACCCCCGATTGCTCCGAGCAGGCCATGCGGCTCGAATGGCGTCGCAAAAGCCAGGACTGCGCCAGATGCAGCCATTCGCGCGCTTGCACCCCCTGGGACACCTGTTTAATGGTGCCGCGCGATGGCGATTCACCCGAAGGAGAGAAGGTCTGTGCGGGCTGATGCGTTGGAACGGGCAGCGGAGATATTGGGAAGTGCGCGTTTGCCCGTAATCGGCGGACTGCTCACTGATATCGCCGGCGCCGAAGCGGCCATTGCCCTTGCTCGCAAGCTGGACGGTGTCATTGACCATGCGGCCGGCGAGGGGCTCGCGCGCGCCAGCCAGATCCTGCGCGAGGTGGGCGGCTGTCCGGCGAGCCTTGGAGAGGCGCGGAACCGTGCCGATTTCATCGTCCTGGTGGGCAAGTCGCCGCTCGAGCGGGATCCCCATCTCCTCGACAGGCTGTTTCCAATGGAGGAGGGCCTGCCGCGGCCGGGCAATAACCCGCGCGAGCTCGTCCTGCTCGGCGGTGATAAGGCTAAAATTCCGGCCCATGCGCGCGCGCGCGCGCCTGTGACCGAGATCGCCACTGGCGTCGTCGATCTCCGGACACTCGTTTCCATGCTTTCTGCCGCCTTGCGCGGGCGCCAGGTCTCTACCGAGGACGGGGAGATCGAGGCCTTACTCATGAGCCTCGCCGAGCGACTGCTCGGAGGGGCCTTCCCGGTCTTCGTCATCTCTCCTTGCGATCTCGAGGAGCAGGTCCTGCGCGCCGTCCTCGGCATGGTGCACCATTTATGCGTGACCACGCGCGCCGCGACCCTGTCGTTGCCGGCGCCTGGAAACGGGGATGGGGTCAATCTCTGCTCCGCCTGGACTTGCGGTCTACCGGTGCGGACGCGCTTCACCCACGGCCTGCCCGAACATGATCCCTGGCGATATAGCGCGCGGCGCCTCATCGAGAGCGGCGAGGCGGATGCGCTCCTCTGGGTCGGTGCGCTGGCAACGAGTGGAATCGAGCGGCCGCATGGTGTGCCGACGGTGATCTTGTCTGCCTCGGGCGATGCGACTGCTTCCAGCGATATCGTCATCGAGGTGGGGCGTCCAGGCCGCGACCATGATGCGGAACTCTATCTCTCGGAGATCGCCGGCATCGGCAGGGTGACGGCCGCGAAGCCCAGCCAGGCCGCCCCCACGGTGGCGGAGGTCATTACCGGGATTGCCGAGCGGATCGGAAGCCGCGAGGCGCGCGCGTGGTGATTAGGCTCAAAGGTGGCCGGGTCATCGATCCCGTCCACGGCCGCGACGGTGCGGGCGATGTTTTCATCGAGGATGGGCACATCGTTGCCGCCTTGGCGAAGGATCGCGCCGCCGATCAGACCTATGACGTGTCGGGCAAGATCGTCATGGCCGGCGCCGTGGACATCCACTCCCATATCGCGGGCTCGAACGTCACCATGGCGCGCCTCTTGATGCCCGAGCTGCCAGCACTGGCGAGCGAAGGGGGTGCCAACATCGCGCCCACGCCTGCCGCTTGGAGCGCCTTCGCCACCGGTATCCGCTATGCCGAGCTGGGCTACACCACGGTGATCGAGCCGGCGCTCATCCCCACCCACGCCATCGAGGCGCAGCGCGAGCTGTCGCGCATCCCCATCATCGACGTGGGCGGCCTCGTGATCCTCGGCAATGACGACTTCACCCTAGGTCTGCTGCGCGACGGCGCGGGCAGAAGCGAAATCGAGGACTACGTCGCCTGGACGCTCGCCCACGCCAAATGTTTGGGGGTCAAGGTCATCAACGCCGGCGGCTCGGCGGCCTTCAAGTTCAACGAGCGTAGCTTCGGCCTTGATGACGTGGTCCCTGCCTACGGCGTCACCTCGCGCGCCGTCGTGCAGGCGCTGCAACGCGCAGTCACGGCGCTTGGCGTGCCGCATCCGATCCACGTCCATTGCAACAATCTTGGGCTGGCCGGCAATGCGGCGACGGCAGTGGCGACCATGGAGGCGGCCGAGGGGCTGCCGATGCATCTCGCTCATATCCAGTTCTATGGCTATGGCAGTGAGGGCCCGAGCGGCCTTTCCTCCGCGGCGCCGCGCCTGACTGAGGCCATCAACATGCACAAGAATATCAGTGTAGATATCGGCCAGGTCCTGTTCGGCCAGACCACCACCCTCTCCGGCGACATCCTGCGCCAGTTCGACGGACGTGGTGCGGCCCAGCCGAAGAAATGGGAGATCATCCAGGGCGAAGGCAACGGTACCGGCATCGTCCCCTATAACTACCGCGCTAAGAGCTTCGTGAACGCGATGCAATGGGCGATCGAACTCGAGATCATGCTGCTAGCCAGCGATCTGTGGCGCGTGCTGTTCTCCACCGATCACCCGAACGGCGCGTTGTTCACGCGCTACCCCGAGATTATCCATCTGCTGATGGACAAGGACGAGCGCGCCCGCTGGGTGGAGCAGGTGCCTGAGGAGGCCCGGGACGCTTGCAATCTCCCCGGCATCACCCGCGAGCTCACGCTGCCGGAGATTGCCATCATCACCCGGGGCGCGCCGGCACGACTCCTCGGTCTCACCGATCGCGGCCATCTCGGGGAGGGCGCCGTAGCCGACGTGGCCGTGTATCGCGAGCAGAAGGACAAGACGGCGATGTTCAGCCATGCCGATCTCGTCTTCAAGGACGGCCAGCTCGTCGTGCGCGAGGGCGAGGTAATCAACGTCACCTGGGGCCGTGCCTTCCAGGTGGCGCCAGGCTTTGACGCGGCCATCGAGCGGAGGCTTGACCACTTCTACGACCGCTACTACGGCATCGGTCCCTCAAGCTTTGGCGTCCCAAGCGACATAGCCGGGCGGCCGGAACGATTTGCGATCGTGCCATGCCAGACCTGAAGCTCAAAGGCGTGACCATTGTCGAGACTTTCGCCGAGGCCTTTCCCATGGCCGGCACACGGATCATCATCACCGCACCGACGCGAGACTGGGCGATGATCGCCGCCCGCACCATGACGGGGTTCGCCACTTCGGTGATCGCCTGCGGCGCCGAGGCCGGGATCGAGCGGGAGCTCAAGCCCGCGGAGACGCTTGATGGACGCCCTGGCGTCTCGGTGCTCCTCTTTGCCATGGAGACCGAGAAGCTGCAGCGTCAGCTGCGCAACCGCGTCGGCCAATGCGTGCTGACTAGCCCGGGTTCGGCCTGCTTCGCGGGACTCGAAGGCACCAAGAGGAAACTGAAACTCGGCGCCTCGCTCCGCTTCTTCGGCGATGGCTGGCAGGTGTCGAAACTGATCGCCGGCCGCCGGTTCTGGCGCATCCCGGTGATGGACGGGGAGTTCGTCTGCGAGGCGACGACCGGCATGACCAAGGAGGCGGTGGGCGGTGGCAATTTGCTAGTGCTCGGGCGCTCCCATGCCGCCGTGCTCGCCGCCTGCGAGCGGGCGGTGAAGGCGATTGGCGCAGTACCGGACGTCATCACGCCCTTTCCGGGCGGCATCGTGCGCTCGGGCTCCAAGGTAGGCTCGAAATACAAGGGCCAGATTGCCTCGACCAATGACGCCTATTGCCCGACGCTTAAATCGGCGGTGAATACAGCCCTGCCCCTCAATGTCGAGGCGGTGATGGAGATTGTCATCGACGGCTTGCGGGCGGTCGCGGTGGCCGCCGCCATGCGGGCAGGTCTGTTCGCCATTGTTGACGGCGGTGCCAAGGAAGGTGTCACCCATGTCACCGCCGGCAATTATGGCGGCAATCTCGGGCCGCATCATTTTCATCTCAAGGAGATCATCGAGTGAGCGCGCTGACGCTGGAGCTGAAAAAGACACCCGACCAGCGGCTCGATCTTTCGCCGCTCACGCCGGCGCGGCTCGCCGGGCTCATGCCCAAGGAGATTGAGGCGTTGTCCATCGGCACGACGCGGGCGCCCCTCGTCGTCGGCGATCTGTTCAAGCTGAAGGGGAAGTATGCGGGCGCGCTGCGCCTGATCGGAACCGACGCCCGCTGCGACCGCATCGGCCGGGCGCTTGCTGAGGGCGAGATCCTGGTGGATGGCGATGCGGGCGCCTATCTCGGCGCCGGCATGAAAGGCGGCAAGGTCACGCTCACCGGCGGGGCCGGGCCGGCCGCGGGCGCCAGCATGGCCGGGGGCCGGATCGAGATCGCGGGGGACGTGGGCGAGCGCGCGGGCGGCATGCTGGTGGGCGAGGCCTTCGGCATGCGCGGCGGTCTTATGACCGTCGGTGGCAATGCCGGCTCCATGCTAGGCGAGCGCATGCGCCGCGGCCTGATCCTCGTCAACGGCAAGGCGGACGACTATGCCGGGGCGCGCCTGATCGCCGGGACCCTCCTGATCATGGGAAAAGTCGGCCCCTTTGCCGGCTATGGACTCCGGCGCGGCTCGCTCATCCTCGCCCACAAGCCGCAGGATCTCATGCCCACTTTCGGTGATTGCGGCGTGCTCGACTTCAACTATCTCAGGCTACTCGGGCGGCAGCTTCGAGCCCTAGGCCTAGCGGTCAAGCTCGGTCACCGGGCGCGCAGGCTGATGGGCGACATGGCCGTGCTCGGCAAGGGCGAGATGCTGATTTTGGCCTGATTTTCGGCTCGATGTTCAGATGCCTGCCTCCCATATGGACTATGCTTGTCGTGATGCGCCGGCGCGCAAGATCAGCTTCGATAAGATGACCTCTGTTCCCTACGTTCTCCTCGATGACAGCCTGACCCATGGCGGTGCCGGCTCGCCCGGGACGAGCCCGTCTCGAACGGGCCTGCTCTATGAGGCGCCGAAGCAGATCGTCGTAGTCGATGACCCGCGTGAGGTCGAGGCTGGCCTCGATGTCGTCACCCAGGGTCTTGGCGCCGGACTCGAGGCGGCGGGGTTCTTCTCCTACGAGCTGGGCTACTGTCTTGAGCCGAAGCTCGCTGGACTGCTGCCCAGGCACCGCCATCAGCCGCTATTTTGGATCGGGCTCTTCCGGGCGCCGCGCCGCCTTGATGACAAAGAGACGCGCACCTGGCTGGACGCCAACGGCGCTGGCGGAAGCGCGTCGTTCTCCGACTTGCGGCTGTCCTGGACGCGCGAGGACTATGCCCGCGCGTTCGCAAGCGTCCAGGACTACATCGCTGCGGGCGACGTCTATCAGATCAACCTCACGCTCAAATATCTCTTCGCCTTTGCCGGCGATCCGGTCGCGCTTTACGCCGCGCTCCGGCGCAAGCAGCGCGTCGCCTATGGCGCGCTGATCGGCGCGCCCGATTTTCACGTGCTCTCCCTCTCGCCCGAGCTGTTCTTCCACCGCGAGGGCAAGGAGATCGCGGCGCGTCCGATGAAGGGAACCGCGCCGCGGGGCCGTAACTCGCGGGAGGACGCGCGGCTCAAGACCTGGCTCGCCATGGACGAGAAGCAGCGGGCGGAGAATCTCATGATCGTGGACCTACTCCGCAACGATCTTGGCCGCATCACCAAGATCGGCTCCGTCGAGGTCACTGATCTCTTCACCGTCGAGACCTATCGCTCCGTGCATCAGATGACCTCGGGCATCACGGCGGAGCTGCGCGGGGACATAGGGATCAAGGACATGCTGCGCGCGCTGTTCCCGTGCGGCTCGGTCACCGGCGCGCCCAAGGTCCGCGCCATGGAAATCATCCGCGAGCTCGAGGCTGGTCCTCGCGGCGTTTATACCGGCGCCATCGGCCGTATCGCGCCCAACGGCGATGCGCAGTTCAACGTGGCGATCCGCACCGTGGTGATCGACAAGCATGGTGGGGAGATGGGTATCGGCAGCGGCATCGTCGCCGACTCCAAGATGGACGCCGAGTTCGAGGAATGTCTACTCAAGGCCCAGTTCCTGACCAGGACAGAACCCCCCTTCGAGCTGATCGAAACCATTCGCTACGAGCCGGTTGCGGGCTTCTATCTGCTCGAGCGCCACCTTGCCCGGCTGAAATCCTCCGCCGCTCATTTCGGCTACCCCTTCGACCGCGACGCCGTGTTAGCGGCGCTGGAGACGGAGGCCGCGCGAACCGAGGCGCCCGTCAGCATGGTGCGCCTTCTACTCGCCGAGGACGGCGGGCTCACCGTGACCTCGACCACAATCGAGCTCCCGACGGAGGGAACGGTGTGGCGCTTCGTGATTTCCGATCAACGCCTCGACGAGAAGGACCCGCTCCTCTTCCACAAGACCACGCGGCGGGAGTTCTTCGACCGCGAGCTTGCGCGGCAGAAGGCGCTACAGCCTTGCGACGAGATCGTCTTCCTCAACAAAAGGGACGAGCTCACCGAAGGCACCCGCACCAATCTCTTTCTCGAGCAGGATGGACGTCTGTTCACGCCGGCGCTCGCCTGCGGCCTCCTGCCGGGTACGTTCCGCGAGGAGCTGATTGACCTGCCGCGCGCGGCCGCAAGCGAGGCGGTGCTGACGGTTCAGGACCTGAAGCGCGCCGACCGTATCTATCTCGGCAACTCGGTGCGGGGGCTGATCCTCGCCGAGCCTCTGGGGCTCGCGCGCGAGGTGGAGCGGGAGCGCGAACTGGAGCGTGAACCGGCTACGTCGTAGACCACGTCATGTAGCGCATGACCGAGCGATTCAGACGCGGGTCTCATCCCTTGCATGTGTCTCCGACGGCGCGCGCATCCAGTCTGCGATATGCTCCAGCGTTTCCGCCGCGGAGGCGCGTACCTGGGCCCAGGATTGAGCCGCGACCGTCTTCCACGCATTGAGCGTCGTAGCTGCCTCCTGGGTCAGTGCCATGACGCCGGCTTTCTGGTCGCTTAGCGCCGCGCGCCACGTCTCGACCTTGCTCCGCATGCGTGCCTTAAAGACGACGAGCTTTTGCGTGCTGCGCTCGAGCGCCCGATACGCGCCCGCAACGCCCCGCTCTGTCCGCACCTTGACGGATGCGACGAAGGTATCGACTTCGCTCCGAAGGGAACACGTTTCAGGCGGACTGGTCTCCGCTACGGCGGTCGTCGCCACCACCGCCAGCAGGAGGACGGTCGCCAATAGACGTCCGACATAGCCACGGACTGGCGTCATACTGTGCGTCCCAGGCCAAGGGGCCTCAGCTCCCGGGCAAGTTGATCCAACCCACGGCGAGCAGGAGCCCTGCGATAATGGCAAGAATGAGAGAGACGATAAGTACCCAGAGCATGCCCCGCGGGCGGGCGCCCTGGCGCGCCTCTGTGGCGGTCAGCACTTTTGTCATTTGGGCCAATCCCTTCCGTCGTGATGGAACGCCAAGCCTGGCGTAGCCGTTCCACAAATCTGGAGGCTAGGATGGGAAGAGGAGCGATCGACTTTGGCCGCTGTCAGCATCAAGCCGTTCCCTGGCTTCATGCACGGCACGCAAAAGCTCCGCCCGGCTGCGGGCGCTGCCCGTCCATGCCTTCCTCGGTGGCGCGCAGCAATGCCTCGGCGTCGGCCTACGTTGCCCTCTCAAAATCGCTGGCTGCGAGCGTCCGCATGGCATTTCTCCATTTGCTTTAAAATGCCGCGAAACCCTTGGCGGCAGGCGGTAAGCATCGCATATGATGCTAAACGAACGCTGCCCAGGAAAAAGAGGGTTTGGACATGTTTGGTTGGGCGTTGACCTTTCTCCTCATTGCCCTCATGGCGGCCGCGCTGGGCTTCGCCGGCATCGCCGGCACCGCTGCGTCAATCGCAAAGCTCATTTTCGTTGCGGCACTCGTCCTGCTGACGCTTCCTCTCCTTGTTAACATGGTGGTGGGGCGCCGCCCACCCGCCTAGGGGAAACAGCCCTCGCGTCTCGGAAGCGACCTCTACGCGCTCTTGATGACAGCCGACCCCGCTTGGTCGGGTGTAAAATCCGCGGCCAATCCCAGCATTTCGGCAAGGCGAACACGCGCACGGTTGACGCAACTCTTGATCGTACCGACGGGACAACCCGAAATTTGTGCCGCCTCCTCATAGGAGAAGCCCGCCGCGCCCACCAGGATCAGGGCTTCCCGTTGATCGTCGGGTAGGCGGGCGAGCACGGCGCGGAAGTCCTGCATATCCATATGGCCGGGCTGCTCGGGAGGGGTGGCGAGCTGTGCGGCATAACTGCCGTCGGTATCCTCCACTTCGCGCCGCCGTTTACGCCGCTCCGAGAAATAGGTGTTGCGCAGGATGGTAAAGAGCCACGCCTTGAGATTCGTCCCCTCGCGAAAGGAGTTCGAGGTGGTTCCACGCCTTGAACAGCGTCTCTTGCACAAGATCGTCCGCGCGCTCCTTGTCGCCGCAGAGCGAGACACCGAACGCCCTGAGGCTGGACATCTCCGCCACCAGCGAATCCCTCAAGGCCGCCGACACCTTCCGCCGCACCTATTTGTCTCCGCTCTGCTCGAGCTCCTTGAGGAGCCGCAGGAGACGCTCGGGAACGGGTTCCCGGGCGACCTCATCGAATACTGCTCGCACGTGGCGACCGATGTGAGCCTGTAGGTTGGCGGAAAATCCGTCTTCCACCCCTCTTTCGTGCAAGGCGCTCTCTCCCGGGTGCGCTCCGCGCGCCTCCGCTGGGAGGTCCCTGGTCTTGGTCGCCATTGGCAATTTTCTCCGGCGTTCTCGTTTTTTTTCTTCGTCGTCCACGCTTCGTCTCGTATAGGCGGGCTGCCGGCCCTTCGCCGATGCCTCTGCCTCCTGCCCTTTGCGCCAAGAACCCCCGGCAAGTCAATTGGTTCCAACGAGGAACCGTAAGCCGGCCACCGCGTTAATGCTTACCCGAGTGATTGCACTTGCGGTTTTCAGTTGCCACCTCTCGCACGGTCATGCCCAATGGGGGCTCCCACGACAATCATGGAAAGCCAGATGCGGATGTCGATATCAAAATCGATCGCTCCCCACCTTCCTTACCTTAGGCGTTTTGCTCGCGCATTGGCTGGAACGCAGGCGGCCGGCGATGCCTATGTGGCGGCGACCCTCGAAATGCTGATCGAGGAGCCGTCCCTGTTCGACGACGCCCTTGACCCGCGCGTGGCGCTCTACCGGATTTTCGTGGGCTTATGGGATTCCGTGGACATCAATCTCAAGCCTGAGGCCGCGGCCGATCCCGCAAGCGCGGTGGACCGCAAGCTTGACTCGATTACTCCATTGCCGCGCCAAGCCTTTCTGCTCTCGGCGGTAGAAGGGTTCTCGATGCCGGAGGTCGCGCAAATTCTCAAGGTCGACGCTGACACCTTGGACGGCCTCATCGACAGCGCGGGCCGCGAGATCGCGGCGCAAGTGGCGACCGACGTGCTCATCATCGAGGACGAGCCGATGATTGCTATGGATCTTGCGGGCATCGTCGAGGGCCTCGGCCACCGCGTCACCGCCGTCGCGCGCACGCATCGGGAAGCGGTAAAGGCCACGACCAAGCAAACTCCCGGCCTGGTTTTGGCCGACATCCAACTGGCCGACGGCAGCTCGGGTCTCGACGCCGTCAATGAGATGCTCGGCAGCTTCGAGGTACCGGTGATCTTCATCACGGCCTACCCTGACCGGCTGCTGACGGGCGAGCGGCCAGAGCCCGCCTTCCTCATCACCAAGCCTTATCAGCCGGACACGGTTAAGGCGATTGTGAGCCAGGCGCTGTTCTTCGACCGGCGCGCGCACCTTCGCGACCGGCCGTCGCTCACGGCCTGAGCCTCATTCGCAGATCTGGAGTGCTCGCGTGTAGTTTGGAGCGGACCGAAAGGCCCGCTCCGAAGTGTCTGCCTGTGCGGGCTAGATCTTTCCGAGCAGCAGCAAAATGAGAAGGATCACCAGAATGAGCCCCACCACGCCCGAAGGGCCATAGCCCCAGGCGCGGCTGTGCGGCCAGCTCGGGAACGCGCCGATGAGGATGAGAATCAAGATGATAATGAGAATCGTGCTCAGCATTTTACCCTCCTAGGAAGCCAGAAGGCGGCGACCGACGCGCTGCCCAAGGGCCGAATGAGGGCAGGAACGCAAACGTGCCAACCGAGCCTGCCCGAGCTACTCTCTTACCGCACGGGCTCCGCGCGCCGCGAAAAATCCTCCAAATTCCGTCCGGGGCCGAAGCGCGCCCAACTGACGTGATGTCCGCAGACCCTAGGTGGTTGGCCGCGCGGTCTGCAGGGCCGGGGCCTCCACGCGACCATTGCTGCTGCACCTTGCTGCGGGACCCGCTTCCAATTGCCTTGGATTCGATCCCCGTTCGTGTGCTTGCTCCTTTCGCTTGCCCCCGCCTTGCGCGGGTGGCTCAAGAGTGGTTCATAGGTACACAAACGTTTGCTCCCGAACTGCGGTCCCGTTGGCAACGCTGGCGTCAAGCAACGCCGATGCAGTCAAGCTCGCAAGAGTTTCCTAAGCTTAAAATGACGGAAGGCATACCCCGCAAGCGGAACGGAGAATGGGCAACGATGGGAGCAAGGCGCATCCTTGTTGTGGAAGACGAGTTCTTGATCGCCCTTGATATCGCGGGCGTGCTCGAGCAGGCGGGACTTCACGTCATCGGCCCCCACGGCACCATCGCGGATGCGCTCGAGGCCATCGAAGGCGACGAGGTGCATGGCGCGCTCCTCGACGCCAATCTTGCAGGAGAGCCGGTCGGTACCATCGCCGATGCGCTCAAGGCGCGAAGGATTCCTTTTGCCTTTGTGAGCGGTTACGGGCGCGACCAGCTGCCGCCTCAGCACCGCGCGGCGCCGCTGATCAAGAAGCCCTTTATGGGGAAAGATCTCCTGGCCGCTGTTGGGGCTCTCGCGGAGGGATCCTGATGCAGTTGTGTGGGGGATCTCGCCACCGGGGCCAATTAAACGCCCGCGACCGGAGGGGCTTCGGTCGGCGGGCGGGCGTTGGTTCGAGCGCCACACGAGGTATGGGGCATTGGCATGCGCTCGCACCTGGGGTTAACGTCAAGCTCGCACGGCGGTTCCGTCGTTGAGGCGCTACAAAGGAAAAAAACCGCGGCCATCAAGAACTAACCTCATGCCGGGGGGTTTAGGGAGTAGAGAGTTAGGAGCGGTGCCGGTGCGCTCGCGGATCTCAACTAGTTGACCAAGGGCGATGCACAACTGGCTTTCCTTCCTGTCCAGCACCAAGTCTTCAACCGTCGGGGCGACGGGTTCGCCGTCGGGGCTGCTGCCGTCTGGGCTTGTGCTGACCGAGGCGGTCGCCGATGGTGTCATCGCCCCGTCCTTGCTGGTCATCGCCGCGGCGCTTTTCGTGTACCTGCGACGACAGGGACGCAATCTGAGCGAGACCACGGTGCTCTCGCTGTTCACGCTGTTCTTGGTCGCAAGCGGCCTGGCTTATCTCGCTTCGCTCTTGTCTTTATGGTTGCCGGTCCATGCGGTCGAAGGGGTGCTGAAAGCCGCGACGGCGATCTTTGCGCTCATCACCGCGATCGTCATTTGGCGGCGCGCGCCCCAGCTCTTGCGGCTCCCCTCGCGCGATCGCCTGCAAGCCGAGATCGTCGCCCACCTGCGCACCCTTGAGGAGCTGAAGGGGGCGCGACATCAGCTCGAGGAGCGGGTCGAGGCGCGCACGAAAGAGCTAGCGGAAGCCAAGCAGCGCTTCGAGATAGCGCTTCGAGGCTCCCCCATCTCGGTCTTCAGCCAAGACAAGGACATGCGCTTCGTGTGGACGCACAACGCTCCTGCGGGGCTTACGTCGGATCGCATGATCGGCAAGACCGACGCCGAGGTTCTGCCGCCCGAAGCGGCGACCCGGATCATGGCAGCCAAGCGCAAAGCCATGGCGACCGGCTCTTCCCAGGAGCTCGATATCGATTTTCAGCTGTTCGGGCGCTCGCGCTTTTTTTATCTCCTGATCGAGGCGCTGCGCGACGAGGCGGGCGCCATCGTCGGCACGACCTCGGTCGCGGTTGACGTTACGGAGCGGAAGTCCTCCGAAGATCAGCTGCGGCTGCTTCTGCGCGAGCTGACCCACCGCTCGAAGAACTTGTTGGCGGTCATCCAGGCCATCGCGCGACAGACGGCGTCGCGCACCAAGTCGGTCGAGGATTTCCTGCAACATTTCAGCAACCGTCTCGTCGCTATCGGTTGTTCGCACGATCTTCTCGTCGCCGACGACTGGCATGGCGCGTCGCTCCGCACGCTGATCGAGCGGCAGGTCAGCGCGCACACAGACCACTTGAGCGAGCGGATCTCCATCGACGGCGAGAATGTCATGCTCAAGCCCGAGGCGATCCACAATCTCGGGCTGGCGCTGCACGAGCTAGCCATCAACGCCGAGAAATATGGAGCGCTCTCCAGGCAAGCCGGCCGCGTAGCTGTTCGTTGGCGGTTCAGCGATGATGCCTCGGAGCTAAAGCTCGTCTGGGAAGAGCGGGGCGGTCCGCCGGTGATCGCGCCGGAGCGGTCTGGCTTCGGCCGCGCCATGATCGAGACCGTGATGGGCCAGGCCTTGGAAAGCGACGTGAAGCTTACCTTTCCCCCCAAGGGCGTGCGGTGCGTCATCGTCATCCCCGCCTCGCAAGTCGCCTCCCGCGGCTAGCGGTCGACCGCTTTCTCCAGCAAACGAGGTCGTGATCGGGCGTGCGCGCAAGTTGAATTGTACTAACAATTCTGGTGCTTATCTTCCTAACTGCTAAGAAGTCCGCGCGGCGGCCGGCACTGACCCCACGGGCGCGCGGCCAAGATCGAGGAGCGACCATGCTGACGAGACGAAACATCACTATCGGCGCGGCTGGAATCGTAGCCCTTGCGGCCGCCGGTTATGGCGGCTCCAGCATGTTACGCGCGCGGGCGGCCAGCACCGAGACTTTCGAAGTGACTCACACCCCCGATGAATGGAAAAAGCTGCTCACGCCCGAGCAGTATGCGGTGCTGCGCGAAGAGGACACGGAGCCGCCCTTCACCAGTCCGCTCAATCACGAAAAGCGCGTAGGCGATTTCACCTGCGCTGGCTGCGACCTGCCACTGTTCTCCTCGGCGACCAAATTCGACAGCGGGACGGGCTGGCCGAGCTTCTATGCCCCCATCGAAGGCGCCATCAAGAAAAATACCGACTACACCTTTGGCATGGTGCGGGACGAGGTCCACTGCCGCCGCTGCGGCGGCCACCAAGGCCACGTCTTCGACGACGGGCCGAAGCCCACGGGCTTGCGCTACTGCATCAATGGCGTGGCGCTGAAATTCGCTCCGGCTTAGACGGGCCTGCTCGCCGAATGAGCGTAAAGAAAACCAGCTGCCGGAAGCGCCTCGGACCAATTCGACTTCAGCAAGCCGTCGCACGGCGAGACATGCTCACTGTTTAGCGGCGTGATGAGCGACGGTCGTTTTGGGCGCCGCTGTCGCCCGACTTCACGCAGGCTGTCGAAGCCGGATCATTTGTGACAGCCTGGCTGGCGCAAGCCTCCCATCCGGCAGCTGACTGATGCGATCGCCGTGCAGGAGCTCCACGAGCGTGGCGTGGACGCCAGGACTGGCGTGTTCGGTGTCGGGGAAATAGCCTTCCTGTACGGCGAAGCTGCTCAAGTCGTCTTTCGATTTCGGGCCCATCTCGGCCAGCTTGCGCGAAAGGAAATCAGCAAGGGATTGCCGCGGGAGCGCCATCAGCCGCGGGGTGTCGGGTGTGTGCTGGCGCCCGGGCTCCATCAGCCGCGGGGGGTCGGGCGCGCGCTGGCGCTCGGGCTCGACCGGCCGGGGTCCATGGGGCACGCGCCGGTGTTCGGCCTCGATGAGGGCACCCAGCGCGGCAAGCTCAGCTTCGAGTTCGGCCAAGCGCGCATCACGCTCGCTTTGCAGTTGCTCGACCGTTTTCTCGAAATGAGCGACGACCGCAGTGATTTGCTCCTCGATAAGATTGCTGCGCTCTTGCAGATCGCTACGAATATCGCGCATGGCCCCCTCCTACATTTGACGCGCTTGACTTTGGCACCGAAGGAGCCGCCTGAAAACCTGTCCGAGTCGATTTCAGTGCATAGTTTTGCAAGTCCTTAAATCGCGCACCGACGCCGGAGCCGACGACGCTAAGGCAACTTCTCTCCCGATGAACTCCGGGAGAGGCCCCTAGGTTAAACCGCTTGTGGGCACAACTATCTGTAAAGGGAGCTTACAGAGGCTCGGGGTGCTCCGGAACGAGATCATTGAGCACGGACGCCCTTGTCGGCCCCAAGGCCATCACGGCTTTTGTCTTAGCAATGGTGCCGCGAGCGGCACCGCCGCCTGCTGCCTTTTACGTGGTCGTGCAGCTCGCCAAAACGAGGCAGAGAACGGCAAAAACTACGCTCCTCATTGGCCACCCCGTCGTCCCGAGTACTTCAGGAAGTTTGGCCGACAGTCCCTAACGCGAAGTGAATTGGGGCGCAGCCCAGCGCATCGATGGGCATTGGCCTAGGCGGCTTAAGTCATTGCCCGGTGGGCGGCTCTCCAAGGATCACTGATCTCCCGCGCTTGTTTCTTCCTTGAGTGCGTGAAGCTCTAAGGGCTCTGGCCAATGCACAAAGCACGGAGCCCCCAGGTAGACCCTGTCGGGATGATCTTTCTGCCATTCCGGCAGAATATGCAGCAAGCCTTGGGACTGACACTCTTCGAAGCTTGTGTCGCGCTCAAGGAGCAGCGGCGGGTCTGCCGAACAGATGTCGGGGTGCCGCGCCACATAGGCTTGCACGGCCCCGACTATATGGGGGTTGAAGTCATCCAGAGGTGCGGAAGCGAGGCAACTATATACGATAATGGCGATAAGCGGCGGCATGGCTAAGTCCTCCAAGCGTTGAATGGCACTCGGATACGCTGGAGCCTTCGCTGCAAGCCATATGCCGAAACGCAGCGGCAATTTGTGACCATAAAAATAACGCTGAAACACCTCAGCCGGGAACGTAGGCGGAGCGCGGGCGCGAATTTCGTGCTGTTAAAAGTCGCGGCCTGGTGAAGAATTGTGCAACCGCGGAGGAAGTCCGACACGTTGCCCCATGCGCCAACTCGGAGGGTTTGAGGCGCCGCGGACGCACAAAAGGACAGCAGAGGAACGGTCGCGAATCCTACACGATCCATTCCAGCTCGCGCGCCTTGTCGACTGCCGCACTGTGGCTCGAGCCGCACAGGCCGCCCAGGGAACTGCAACTGTGCCGCGCTTCGAGCCGTCGCCGTGCCCTAAACTGCCGGGGGCCGAAGAGCTGGCCAAAGCGAGCTGCGGCTACCTTCGTGCGGGAAAATCGTAGCTGGTCGACCGGTTGCACAATCCGGCTCATGGTCGCGAAATCCCCCGCCCGCTCACCGGAGAAGCGCCCCCATCCCGTCGTCTATCAATGGGCTCATCGCCGCCGATTTCATCCGCGACCGGGACATCCTGGTGGTGAGCCAGCGCGGCACCAAGTTCTCGGAGCTCCCGCTTACCGACGAAACCTCTGATGTGGGAGGGGGCTTACATCGCCCATATTGGAGGCTTTTTCGCTGGCTTTTTGCTGACCTTCCTCTTTCGGGGCGCGATCGGTTCTCCAACAACGACCTGAAGGAAGGTAAGTCGAAAGCCTGTCCTCTCATTGACCTCACTCTAATCCTCTCATTGACCTCGCTCTAACTATTCGACGGTCGCCGAGAGAGTCGCCGAAACAGACGAAAGGCCAGCCACAGAAACACGACGACCACTAGAAGTGCGGCAAGTGGCGCCGCCAGGGCCAATAGCGAAACCAAGAGTGCACCGCCAAGCTCCGCGGTGGCGATAACCGCGTTGCCAAGGCCGCCCGTAAAGACGGTAGATTTTGCCCTCAGCGCTGCTGTGGCGCCTTGCGTGAGTCCGGCCACACCCCCACCAGCGATAACGGCTGTCGTCCATTTTACCATCGGCGGCAGGTCGGTTAGGACCGCGGCTGACACCATGGTTCCCGCGACAAACGCCGCAGGCGTGGCTAAGGTATCGAGTAGGTTGTCGACACCTGGAATGTAGTAAGCAAGGATTTCTGCGAGCGCGGCCACACTGAGCATCGTCAGGGCGCCAGGCGTTCCGAGCCATGCGAAGTTATCGCCCAGGGGGAGATGCCCGCTATAAGCCGCGGCGCTCATAACGAGCATAGGCAAGAAAACGCGAAAGCCGGTCGCCGCAGCCAGTCCAACGCCGAGTGCTATTGATACCCCGAGATCAGAACTCCGACATGGACCCTCCTATCGCACGAGGCGTCCTGACAGTTGGCGTTACTCGCGCTGCCGAGAGGTGAGGATCCTCTCTACGATAAGAAATGGAGAACCAAAGTGAGGTTGATGCTGATAACTATCGACGTCGTGATAGGGAAGTAAAATCGGAAGTTACCGCTCGGACTCTCATACTTGATGTCCCCCGGCAGTAGTGATAGCGCCGACGCCTCCTAGCTCGTGTGACTTGTACGCTTGCTCGAAACATACGACACAAACGCAAGCGCCAACATGATGATGCCTTTAGCGAGCAGAAATGTAGTCATCAATGGCCCAATCGTAGCGAAAAGGTCGCCACTTAATTAGGCTTCTACCGTTCTAAATTCCTGTCTCAAATCATCGCCGCGATGGGCATCCGACCTCGCGCGAATGTAACATATCGGCGGCCACCCTGAGGCCAAAGATATGGGAGGCTCAAGCTTGCGGGCGCCTTCACGGTAAGTGGCGCGGCGCTGCTCCGGAAGGTTACGGTAAGTAACAAGCGATGTCACGGATTGGCTTAGCAAAAGCACTTAGTGGGGCATCACCAATGTGATATCTTTTACAGGGAGGCTACTCAGGGAGGAAACCATGAGAGCCCGTATTGCCCTTTCGGCTGTATTCTCACTCGTTGCTTTCGCATCGCATTCATCTCTAGCAGCTACGTCGCCCGCGATGGAAGCTTGCAGCAAACAGTGGGCTGACATGAAAGCCGCTGGAAAGACTGAGGGGAAAACGTGGCCGTCGTTCTGGAGCCAATGCGACAAGGACTTCACTGCTAAGAATGGCAAGTCCACAGCCGCGCCTGAGAAGGCCACAACAAAGAAGGCTAGTGAAAAGCCGATAGTCGCTGCCCGTGATGAAAGCGACACTTCTGGCTCAGCCCAACAGAAGAAAGACTGCGACGCGAAGTGGGATGCCAACAAGGCAAAAACCGGCGCTCACGGTTGGCACGACTATTTCCAGTTTATGGCAAGGTGCATGTGAGGCTGCAGCGACGGCCGTATGGCACAACCAAAATTCAAGCCGAGCCTAATAGTTCAGTAGGAGGTCACAATGGGATTGCCCGACAGTGTCTTCGGCTCTGATTCTACCGCCATCCCAGGCGGAAATGTCGCTAAGCCGCTGATGATTGCGCTCCTTGCGCTGCTTGCCTCGCACTATATGAGCGGAGGATCAAAGGAGGCTGCCCCCGCTTCGGCACGTCCTGACTCGGCACCCAGGTCCCCCACCTCGATGCCTGACGCCTCTCCGGGCGACGTGCTCGGGGGTCTTGCGGGCTTGCTCAAACAATTCCAGCAGAGCGGTTTCGGCGACGCGATCAATTCCTGGATCAATACGGGACCGAACAAGCCTGTAGCGCCCGGCCAGATTTCGGGTGCACTCGGTCCTGACATCATCGACGCCCTTTCACAGCGCACCGGCCTGTCCAAGGATCAGATCGCGCAAATTCTGTCCCAGGTCATTCCCAATACGGTCGATCAGCTGACACCGCAGGGGCGCCTACCGACTCGGCAGGAGATTGCGCGCTTGATGGGCTAAAGGCGGTTGCTTGCGCAAATTAAGGTCGCACGCATCAATGGGAGGAGTGACGCCATGTCGGTTCTAGCTTGGATTTTGTTGGGACTGATTGCTGGCTTCATCGCTAGCAAGATCGTCAATCGCGAGGGCCAGGGGTTTCTGCTCGATATCGTGCTCGGTATCGTCGGCGCAGTCGTCGGCGGGTTCCTGTTTTCGGCCATTGGCGCGACAGGCATCACAGGCTTCAATCTCTACAGCATGTTCGTCGCCGTTGTGGGCGCGACCGGCCTGCTTTGGCTCTACCACGCATTTGGCGACCGTCGATGAAGCTAGCCGAGCTGCACCCAGCGGATTTAGCCGCGTGACACCTTAGGACTACACATAAAGGAGAGTTCCATGGCCACCAATTTGGTTTCGGACGTCGGCGAAGTTTTAGGCCCTCAGATTGTGTCGCGCATCGCATCTTCTCTAGGGCTCGATAAGACAGTCGTTCAAGGCGCAGTTGAGGGAGGCGTGCCGGGATTGCTCGCCGCATTGATTTCTCTCGTTTCCAAACCGCAAGGCGCAACAAAGCTGGGTCAAGCGGTGGCTCAGCAAGAACCAGGCGTGCTTTCGAGCTTGGCGACCGTCATTGGTGGCTCCGGCCAGAAGGCTCTGATCGACACCGGTGCCAGCGCCCTGACCTCGCTCCTGGGGGGAACACCGTGAGTGCGCTCACGAATGCCATCGGGAGTTACGCGGGCATCGGCGGAGCCGGCTCAAAGAGCTTGATGGGCCTTCTCGGGCCGGTGGTTTTGGGTGTCCTCGGACAGCACCAGCGTACCAGCGGACTCGACGCCTCTGGTCTCGCGAGGCTCCTTACCTCGCAAAAGGATAATGTCTCCGCTGCCTTGCCATCCGGATTTTCCAAGTACCTTAAAGACGCCGGTATCCTCGATGGTGTGACCAGTACGGTCACGAGACCCGCATATCAGACAGAACAGAGATCAACCCCCTGGCCTTGGCTGTTGGGTGCCCTCGCCGTGATTGGGCTCGGCGCCTTCGCTTGGCATTTGATGTCTGGCCGGCACGCCGAAGGCCCCAAGACGGCTGTGGAGGCACCATCCCCCGGCGAGATGCTCGACAAGCTGCGTGGGGTCAAAGTTGGTGACGTCGATATTGGGGCACTATCCAAATCGGCGGTCGAGGACCTGCGCTCATCACTAAAGGGCATTAAAGATGAGGCTACGGCACAGGCCGCCGTGCCGGAGCTCACTAAGGACGCTTCCCAATTTGACCAGCTGACCGGGCTACTCGACCAGCTTTCGCCTGAGACCCGCAAGATGCTCACAGATGCCTTCGTTGCCATCAAACCGAAGCTCGACAACCTCTTTGATCAGGCACTCGCGCTTCCCGGCGTCGGTCCCATCATCAAGCCCGCGCTCGATACGATTCGTTCCAAGCTCAGCACGCTGACCACAACCTAGCGGTGCGGCAACAACCAAGTGGGTGCCTGCTGGTCAAGTCAGTCTCGTCGCCGAAGGTCATGTAGGAGGTTCCCATGGCGAACAAGCAGAGTTTTACACCGGAGGAGTGGACCGACGTCCTGGAAAGCACGATGTTGGCCGGTATGGCGGTTTCGGCAGCAGAGCCGAGTGGCTTGTGGGGCGCGCTCAAGGAAGCCTTTGCGAGCAGCTCCGCGCTAGCTACAGCGAAGCTTGACCCTGGCTCCAGCGAACTCGTCAAGGCAGTCGTCGCGGAGTTCGAGACGCCTCAAGGACGTTCTGCCGTTCAGGATGCATTGCGAAAGCGCTTTGCTGGCGCTAAGCCGGCTGACATCGTCAAGCGCTCACTCGACAATCTGCGGGAGGTCTCCACAATCCTTGATGCCAAGGCGCCCGGCGACGCACCCGCCTTCAAGGCCTGGTTGCGAGGCATCAGCCAAAAGGTTGCCGAGGCTTCCACCGAAGGCGGCTTCCTCGGGTTCGGGGGTGTGCAAGTAAGCGAGGCTGAGAAGGCTACTCTTGCCGACATATCGAAGGCTCTCGGCACCAGCGCGTGAGCCGTGTGCCACCTCCGCGCTCATACCTCGTCCCCTAGCTCCATCGTCGTTCGACTCCCTGGCCAGCATCCTCAGCAAGTGTCACTCCTAGTTTTGTCGTAAACCGTATAATACCAGCCGTTCGTTACGGTGACACGAAAGGACCGAACCGGTTGAGGTCGACCATATGGGTTCGTGCGGCGATTGATTGTGCCGAGAATGCGATTGCGCAAGTTCCACCACTTGTGCAATGGGGCAGGGCTTTCGGCAGTGTCTGGTTGCGGCTGTCCGACTCGTAACCCAACAACTGCATTATCGTCCTCCTGGGCGGCAGCAATCTCGCGCAACTGAGCACAATAGCGACTCACTGAGGTTTCCAGCTTATAGAAACCGCGCTTCCTGCCGCGTTGCACGATGCCCTTCTTCACAAGCGCGCTCAACGCCGACTTATTTATTCCCAACAGACGTTGCAGTGCGGCGGCTGTGATCTCGTCGCTCATTGAAAAAGTCTAGCATCAAACCAATCGCGCCGGATCGGATTTCGGTGACCCGGAGGTCATTGCCGAACCGGATCATCGTCGAGCGCGAGCCGCCTCATTGCCTCCTGACAACAACCGGGACGCCGGAGGGGTCTAGTGAAAATATGCCACAGAGCCGAAAAATGCTGCAACAAAAGCAAAAAACGCTGCGAGCCATACCGCAATTTCTACTCTCGTCTCATATGCACGGTGCTGCACTCCCTCCATCTCCTCGATCCACCTTCTCGCGTGTTCTTGCTGTTCGGGAATCTCGTAGGGACGGTGCAAGACGTTGTCGCGGACCTTTTCGAGGCCGTCTTTTTCAAACTCATTCCTGTATTGCGACCTAAGCATTTACTCCTCCTTATCCTGACGTCACACCCACGTTAGAGTGACGGACGCGTCTCAACCTCCAAAGGACCCGATGTCCGTTTGTGGCACTCTCAGGACATCCTTGGCGGTCTCGACCTCATGGCCACATTCGCCTCCGTCGCCGGCGTGAAACTGCCGGAGAAGGAGCGTGAGGGCCAACCCATCATCTTTGATGGCTTCGACATGTCGCCGGTTTTGCTTGGCACCGGCAAATCGGCGCGCAAGTCATGGTTCTACTTCACAGAGAACGAGTTGTCGCCCGGTGCCGCCGCGTAGAGAGTGTGACGGCGTTGAGACGTTTGATCGAGACTCTCGGGACGGCGCAGTCCGCAAGTTCTTCAATTACGATGGTCGCGAACACGCTTGGCAGGCGCGGAATTGTCCTCGGATCAGGCCGAAGGACACCCGGCCTGCATAGTGGGGGAGGAGAGTGGCTGGCAGCGGGCCGCTCTCCCCCTTGCCTACTGAGCTTGGTTCGCCCGTGTTTCGGTTGAGAGCTTCAGCACCGGAAAGTCAGTGCTCGAAACCCTAAGTCCACAGCCCGCTGCCACCAAAAGGATGGCGAACAGAGACAACACGAAAAGAGAGCAGACCAGGCTTATGGCCTTCGATATTTGCATGAGGGTGCCTCCCTATTTTTTCGGGAAGCCTGTCATCACGGCGAATAAGGAAAGGTGTGAACCTGCATAAAAATTAGGGGATGCGGTAAATGAACCGCTGCGAAGATCTCAATGTGCGAACACAATTTGATCAATCGGGGCGATCCAGAGGCGAACCTCGTCGGATGATTTGCCGTGATGCTCGCATTGTGCGGCGCTTTCGCGCCCGTGCTTGCCGATGGTCTGGTTCAGGAGCTCAAGCTCGGCGTCCTCGACCATGACGTGCCGCATCTCTGGAGCGGCTTTCGCGCCGAACCCGACTCGGTAGACATCAATGTTGAGGCCACGCTGGCAGTACGAGATGCCGAGCCGTGTGTTCTTTGGGCTCGGCATTGGGGGCGCTATCCACAATGGGCAGCTGCAGTTTGAGGATTGGGATCGCAAGGCGCTCGGCTCGCGCGTGCTGTTCCTCATCCCGGTCGAGATAGGCTATCGCTTCGGCGCGCATAGCAGCCTGTCGGCTTATTTCGAACAGACCTCGAATGCCTTCATCGTCGAGCCAAATGAAGGGCTCGACAGATTGGGCATCCGCTACGGCTATCGGTTCTGACCTGAAGGGCGCGGCTCTTCGGAAATGAGAAGAATCCCAAGCAAAAGACCCAGCATCCACGCGGCGGTAACGGGCATGTTGCTCCAAAGATAGACGGCGAGCAGGATACCGATAACACCGCTCACAAGGACCCGTCCCCAGCCAGGAAACGGCCTGATGGTGAGAGCAAAAATTCGAGAAGCCTTCACCATGAAATAGACGATGAGAATTACGTAGGAGGAACCAGCCGACAACAACTATGGAGAGTACGACGGAAAGCAGCTCGAGCCAGAAGTGCGGAACCTTTCCCGCACCAATCAGACCAAGCCTTGCAGGACGCCGCTAGCGACTAGGGTCCAACCGAGGATAAGAACAATGGCGACAGAGGCAACCAGGGGAAACGGCGGACCCCGCGTGGGGTGGTCCTGGGTGGGGCAGTTGCTGGGTCTGCACCCCGCTGGCTGGATTTGGATTTGTTAATGAGAACGCTTCTAAAGCGGCCTGGGATCGCTTGCCCCCTTTCGGTTGCGAGTTGTTACGGGTTCAGCTTGTTTATATCTTTTGTTCTACTGCCAATATCAGCGCCCTATGCCCTTGGTGACGATGTGAGTTATGCTTGGCGCTATGACGAGAACGCGGATGGTCCTTTCCTTCTGCTCGGCTCGGCAGAGGCGACGGACGATTTCGTTTTCCTGCTCAGTTGCAGCGACGACCATAAGACCAGCGAGATGGTCGTCTATGACATCGGGGGCGCCAAGGTCGGTCAACCGGTAAAGATCGAACTCTCCCGCGACGGCGCCAAGGCTTCGGTCTGGGGCAAGTCGACTACTGACAAGAGGGGCTTCGTTTTCGCCGAAGCAAAGAACTTCCCTGTAAGGCCACTCATATCCGTACTGGATGGAGAAGGGCCGGTTAAAATGCTTACCGGCAAGACGGTGACTTTGCTGCCCGACGAGGGCCGCAGCGCTGAGCTTGCTGAGTTTGCTGCGCGATGCAGTCCTGACTAGCAGTTGGGATTTTTCGTCTTTCTTCGGGCGACCGGCCCTCCGGAATTCGAAGCGGCCCCGGTGCCCGGATGGGAGCCTTGGTCACCGGAGCCGCCGATGGAGAGTCGAAGCGCAGTTCCCCCCGTATCGACCCCCACCCAAGTTGGCAAGGTTATCCGGAAGCTCTTACCGGAGACCTAAAGCGTCGAGGTGATGGGGAACCCCGGCCCAGGAGATGAACCGGGGTCCCGCGGGTATCGTGGCTAACCCGGCTTCAGAAGGGGGCCACGTGGATCAAAGCTTATAACTTAGATTTTATTTGGCTTACCTGGCCTGACTCGAACCAGCGACCCAGCGGTTGACAGCGCTAAGGGAGGTATTGCATCGCGGCTCATACCGCTGCATCTCTTGGACAAAACAGCGGTTTCGTCGTCGATGGCTGTTGCACGGGGGTAGCACTGGTCAGTGTGGGGCAGCGTCAGAGCGCAGCCCAAACATGCCCTATGCGCTGCCCGGAAACGAGTTGGGCCACACCATGAATATGCAGGATAAGGTCGTCATCGTTACGGGGGCATCAGCCGGCATCGGATTGGCCACAGCAAGGCTGATCGCGAAGCAGGGTGTAAAGGTCGTGCTTGCCGCGCGTTCCCCAGAGAAATTACAAGAGCTCTCGAAGGAGTTGCCGAACTCCCTCGCCATCTCCACCGATATGAGAGATCCCGAGTCGGTCGAGCGAATGCTCGCCAGGACGCAAGATCACTTTGGCCACATTGATGTGCTCATCAACAATGCGGGGCGGGGTCTCTATGCCACTTTGGAAAAGATTGAAGTAGCAAGCTATCGAGATATTTGGGCACTCAACGTCGAGGGACCGCTCATCGCGATGCAAAAAGTCATTCCGCTGATGCGGGCGCGGGGAGGCGGGAGCATCGTCAACATTAGCTCCATGGTATCCAAGAACTACATCCCGCGCCTGAGTGCGTACGCCTCAACAAAATACGCGCTTAACGCTCTCTCTCTTACGGCTCGTGCTGAGCTGGCTCCCGACCATATCATTGTGAGTGTGGTCTACCCAGGTCTCACCGAAACAGATTTCGGCGAGAACGCCATCAAATTTGGCGAGGAGACGCGCGGGATGGCGTCACGCCAGCGTCAGCACATACCGGAGGCGGACCCGCCAGAGCACGTCGCGTCGCGCATATTATTTGCACTCGAATCGGGCCAAGCAGAGGTCTTCATGCATGATGCCTGAGGGGAAGGGGGGGGCAATGTTCACGAATTGGTATCGCTATACGGTTGCGGCCACTCTGCTGGGCATGGAGGCCCAACGCGTAATAGGACTCAGATTTCTAGTTATGGCAGTCGGAGGTTCATCTGCCCAGGCCGAAGCAGAGCGCATGGTAATTGAAAAGATCGTTGCGTTGACAAGAGCCTGGGGAATGTTGGCGTTGGGCAGATCGCCTACTTCCATAATTCGCCACTATCGCTCGCAAGTCAGATCTAACGAACGGCGACTGTCACAACTGCACAGGCGCTGAGGGAGATGTTGCACGGCGAAAAGGGCCGGTCAGCCGTAGGGCTGACCGGCCGATCCTTTGCGCGCCCCTTAGGTCCGCTTTTGGCACTTAGCGGACCTTCAACCGGCGAGGTCTCGTTTCGGCCGAAAAGCGGACATGCCCAATCAGCGTGCGGAGTTGACGTCCCTCGGTGGGGCGAGAATCCTAAATTGGGGGCATGGGTAAGCAACCAGCGCTCACGCAAAGAAAAGCTGTAGAAGGCACGGCTCGATGCGCTTGGGTTTGTCTGGGACACGCGCCCCAGCCTCTGGGAGACGAGGTATGCTGAGTTGAGGGGTCACAAAGAGGGGCATGGCGACTGCAACGTGCCCATTGAGGAAAACCACTCGCTGGGGCTGTGGGTGAATACCCAGCGCCTCCGGCAAAAGAATGGATCCTTATTAGCGCAACGGAGGGCGCGCCTTGATGAACTCGGATTCTCGTAAGGGCCGAGCGCCAGCAGGTCGTCCAACTAACCTTGGACGGCCTTTTCGTTGTGTGAGCCACTTGATCGTCAGCTTAGGCTTGGGGGGACCTCCATCGAATTAAAATGCGAGGTGACAGCGTTCACCGGCGATCAGCTTTGACCCCCGCCGATACAGAGCTACGGGCGGTTGGAGTCCTTCCGGGTGTAGGGAGGAAGTACTGCAAAGTGGCGTGGCAGAACCCGGGGGACTTAGTCCGCTAATGGCACTTTTCGGACATCCCACTTGCATCGACGAATGTCCGCTGTCGGGGTAAAGCGGACATGGCGCGGACGCAACTCGATATCTGCTTTTGACCCTTACCGGACATCTTGAAAGCAAAAGGCCGCAGCCTCAGCGCGGCCAGTCAGTGTGCATACGCAGCATTTATTTTCGTGAATAGCATTCAATTCATGCAATGTGTCAGCGGACGTACGTTGCGTTGCGCTCGCGCTGTGGGCTCAAGCCGAGCTTAGGACGGGAGTACCGCATGCGTTCGCTGCTCTTAGTCATTTGTCTTGCAGCTGGTCTGATCCCTGGTTCGGCCAGTGCAGCCGAACGGGTCTACTATATCGCCGCCGATGAGGTGATCTGGGACTACGCCCCTTCCTACCCGAACAACCCGATCACCGGGGAGCCCTTCACCAAGGAGGAGTCGGTGTATCTCCGCCAAGCGAAGGACCGAATCGGCAGGCAATATCTGAAGGCTGTCTATCGTGAATACAATGACGCTTCGTTCGCCTCGCTCAAAGAGCGCGGTCCAGGCGAGGAACATCTCGGTATCTTAGGGCCGATCATTCACGCTGAGGTTGGCGACATCATCACCGTCGTGTTTCGCAACAACACACGCTTTCCTGTCGGCATCCACCCCCATGGTGTTTTTTATGAGAAAGCATCCGAGGGAGCGCATTACAGCATAGACATCTCAGGGACCAACGAGTCCGGCCATAGCGCCATACCAGAGACTGGCGCGGATGTAACACCGGGACACCGGTACACCTACCACTGGGAGGTGCCGGAACGCGCTGGGCCAGGACCGTCAGACCCAAACTCCGTCGTCTGGCTCTACCATGCGCATGATCACCAAGGCATCGACATCTATGCGGGTCTTATCAGTGCCATCATCGTCACACGGGCTGGACGCGCCAATCCAGACGGCACGCCCAAGGACGTGGACCGCGAGTTTGTGACCCTCTTCATGATTTTTGATGAGAACATGAGTCCCTACCTGGACGCCAATATCCAGAAGTTCACCGGCTCACCTAAGGGCATCAACACGAAGGACGAGGACTTTAAGGAGAGTAACAAGAAGCACGCGATCAACGGTCTGCTCTTTGGCAATCTTGAAGGCCTCACTATGCGCCGTGGAGAGCGCGTCCGCTGGTATGTGATTGGCCTCGGCAATGAGAACGACATCCATACCCCTCACTGGCACGGGAACACCGTGCTGCGTGACGGTTCGCGCATCGACACGGTCAACGTGTTTCCTGCAACCACTGAGGTCGTCGATATGCGTCCCGACAATGTCGGGACTTGGCTTTTTCATTGTCATGTTACCGACCATATGGCCGGCGGCATGATGACGCGCTATAGGGTCACAGAGTGAGCTATTGGGTGAGCTTGCGAAAGCTGCCGCTGTTCGTACCTGTTCTAAACTGACGACTATTGAGCCCAAGAGGTAGAGCGGCGGTGCCCCGCCAACCCACCGTGGGGGCAAGTGGGGCGGGAAGCACGCGGTTATCGCGATGACGGCCGGAGTAGAGCTAGAAGGCAACGAGGGTGGGATTCGAACCCGCAGCAGGGGATGCTCCCTCCCATATGTGACCTTCTGTCTCTTCGTTGCCGCGCATGTACTCAAGCGGTGAGAGCCCGGACGCGGCCATCGCGATTTGCAGGGCGACCTTTCGCTTGTTGGGCATTCCCTTTTTGCGCCCTCGTGTCTCGAGCCGTGGTGGCCGTGGTCTATTTCAATCTACTTTTAGAATGTGCTATCCCTTCTTGCGTCTCGGTTTTCTCCCCTTTCATTCTCTATTGACCCGTCTACATGGCTGCATTCGCCCGGATCGATTTTGGCGCAGAAGCGTTAAAGCTATTGGCCGACCAGTTGAAATCAAAGTGTCACAAAAAGGCGCAATGACTTTGGGGTTCCCTGCGAAGCTTGGAGGTCTGCCAAGAGAATTCAGTCACTAAAACCAAAAGGAGGAGACGATGAAAGTTCCTCAAAGATCATGGCTTGGCATGGTTGCACTGCTCGCAGCTGCCATAGCGGCGGGCGGGCCAGCTTCCGCGCAGACACGGAAGCCCAACATCCTATTCATCATGGGTGATGACATCGGCTTGATGCAAGTAGGCGCCTATCACCAAGGTTGGGCGCTTGGGGAAACACCAAACATCGACCGCATTGCGAAGGAAGGCGCCAAGTTCACGGACTACTATGCCATGCAGAGCTGCACGTCGGGTCGGAACGTCTTCTTCACCGGCATGTATCCGCTGCGCACTGGCATGATCCCCCCGCAGCTTCCGGGGAGCCCGTCTTATCTGAGGCCTGGAACCCCGGCGATCGCCAAATTCCTTCTTGATCTTGGTTACACCACCGGCGAGTTCGGCAAGAACCACCTGGGCGATCACACAGCCGCGCTGCCGACCGCCCACGGCTTCCAGGAGTATTGGGGCTACCTGTATCACCTTGACGCCATGCAGCAGGTGAGCTTCCCAGACATCAACAAGTCGCCAACCGAGCAGGGGGTGGCGCCACCGTGCAAGAACACGCCGATACCCGGCGTTCCCGAAGTTCCCGGTGCCGTCGACCCCAAGACGACGCACTGCCTGACGCCGCCGCGCAATGTCCTCTGGTGTAAGTCCTCCGACGGCACTGAGGCGAACCAAAACTGCCACGACGAGGGCCCGCTGACACTGGATCGGTCGAAAACCGTGGACGAAGAGATCTCAGCCAAGGTCGTCGACTTCCTCGACCGCAACGACCCCAAGAACACAAGCAAGCCCTTCTTCGTTTGGTACAACCCGGCACGCATGCACGTCACGACCGTCCTGTCGCCGAAATATTACGCCATGGTTGGCGTTCCCGGCGGCAAGGATTGGGGGGTCAACGAAGCCGGCATGAAGCAGATGGATGACAACATTGGTGTCGTCCTCAAAAAGCTGGAAGACATGGGCCAGCTAGACAACACCATTGTCGTGTTCACCACCGACAACGGTGCCGAGGCAATTTCGTATCCTGACGGCGGCGTGACGCCGTTCAAGGGGCAGAAAGGAGAAGCTTATGAAGGCGGATACCGCGCCCCCGCTGTCATCCGCTGGCCTGGTGTCATCAAGCCCGGAACATTGTTCACCCAGATGTTCTCTGCCCTCGATTGGTTGCCGACTTTCGTAGAGATTGCTGGCGGACAAAAGGGAGACGGGCTCAAAAAAGAGCTCGAGCAGGGGGCGTATCCCGACATCGTCAAGACCACGCTCGATGGCGTCAACCAGATCGATTACCTGACGGGCAAGTCTGACAAGTCAGCACGAAATGTCTTCTACTACTTCTCGGGCGCGACGCCCTCGGCAGTACGCTACAACAACTGGAAGATGTACTACAACATGTCCCAACCCGGCGCCGACGGCTGGATCCTGCCGCTTATCCCGTTCCACTTCACCCTAGTCGATAACATCAAGCGCGATCCATTCGAGCAGGCAGTCGGGATCGACCAGAAAACGGCTATGAGTACCGGTGGTGCACTCGCTGGTCCTGTTACCGCCTTCCAGTACGATTGGAACTTACTGCCGCTTGGCCAGCAGCTGTGGCTCGATTGGTTCGAGACCCTCAAGGAGTTCCCGCCAATGCAGGCGCCGGAAAGCTACAACCTCACGCAGATAATGGATCAAATGAAGTCCGGCGGGCACCCGAGCGACTAGCCCGACGAGGCGGACGTGATGCTAGCGAACGGGCGTCTCGGGTTGGGCGCCCGTTTGGTTCTAACTGCCGATGATTGAATACGTCTGCCCTAATGTCCGCTTCTGGCACAAAACGGTCATGCCAGCTCATCCGCCGAATGTCTGCTATCCGGGGTAAAGCGGACGTGACGCGGACGGGACGCAATGTCTGCTACTGACGCAAAGCGGACCTTCGCGACAAGCGTGAATCCGGCAGCTTTTGACCAAGCAGGGTTTTTGCTTCGTGACCTTTTAATAACCCCTCCCACTTAGTCTTTGTCCCGGGCTCCGGAACGGCCAGGGGAACGCAAATGCGGAAAATCCTTGTCGTCACCTCCACAACGGTTGTCGGTATTGCGTTGCTTTCGTGCACTGCGCCGCAACCCTCGGCCCCTCCGATGGCCTATGAGCCTCCGGCGCCGGTGGTCCATGCGCCTTTACCGCCCCCGGAGGGTTATGTGTCTCCGCCGCCTCTACCCAATTCACCGACGATGTTGGCGCCATATGCCAATTCCCCCAATGAAGGTGCCGAGCCCCAGACGGCAGCCCACTGGCGTGCTTCACCACGTTGGGCCGCCGTAAATGGAGAAGGTTGCATCGTGGTTGAGCAAGATCCGCAGGCCAAGTTAGCGGATCAGTCAGAGGCAGCGAAAATCAGGGTTGAAAACTGCTCGAAAGAGGACGCCGACGACTTAACCCCCGCCCAGCCCGAGGAGCTTAGCGGCTACTAAGGTCCCTGAGCCGGATTACGTCCAGATGGGCGCCGATGGTTGTTGGATGCGCATCCCCAAAGTCTGATGTCTCCCCGCCTCGTGACCGTGCGTTTCAGTTGGGCACTTGCACTTCATGGTCTCCTCCTTTGGCCGTAGCCAGCTCGCCGCTGGGGACCTTCTGCGGTAGCTCGGCTGATAGATTACCACGGCCTCCGCGTAGAAAAATCTGCGCAGCTTCGCGTTTGGTCAGTAGATGACGAAATGTGATTCGACAAAAAAAGGTCGAGGCATAACATCCAAGGTACGGCGCAGCTCGTGGCCTTCGGGTGGTTCCCGCATCGTGCACGACCCACTGCGTTGCTCGCGCCAACCACGCGAGCCACCTAAGATGGTTCTAGAACATCTGAGGTGGGGCCGATGCGGCCATGAACGACGGCTAAATCGTTCGATGGACCGGATACCGCAACCTCACGGTTTGCGGCGCCGAGGATCTGGAAGGTTGGTGAGAAGATTCCCGGAGCCTTTTCATCTGACCCTTAAGGTCGAAGTCAAAATCAGGATTCTGGCTTCAGGTGGTCGCGATCGCGAACCCTGATTGCTCCGAGTGCTGAGTTGACAAGGGGGGCGGGAGTAGCTTCGGCTACTCCTGCCCTACCTTATTGCCCTTCTTCATCTTCCTTCAAACTTTGCCCACGCTTTCCCCTGTAGGGCGAGAGTTCGCTATTTGTTCTCAGCTCCATTTTCGGGTATCCTGGACGAATGAGGAGTGTTTTCGTGATGAATTCCGAGGAGAAAACAAAGCTATTGAAGGCGGAAGATGGGGCAGACTTTGTCGCTACCCTGGAGACCACACCGGATGGGCCACAGGCCTACTTCACCGTCACCTGCGAGCTCGAGGAAGAGGGCCGCGTCTTAATTGAGAGCGACCAGCGGTTATTCGGTTCCGAGGCCAAAGCGATAGTTTGGTTGGACGAGCAGGCAGTTCGGCGAGGCTTCATGCGCTATCCCATGGTGCGCGATGCGACTCTCTGATGGACAGTTACGGTAGGCCGGAAGCCACGTGGCCGTCATCCCGCCCTGTAGGCGGCATAGGCGTCATCGTCATGGCCTGGCAAAGGCTCTACAGGCGCGACCGTGGCCGCCGGGTGACCCGGGTCGGGGCGCGTCGCCCAAGGCCTTTTGACTGCGGGTGGCAGCCCCGATTTCGGGGTCGGTTCCTGTTGTAGGCACCCTGTAGGCACCGAAGCCTCGTTTGCCCGCTCGACCCTGATTTTTGGCTCCCCGGGCCGGACTCGAACCAGCGACCCAGCGGTTAACAGCCGCTTGCTCTACCAACTGAGCTACCGGGGAGCAGTGCGCGTTGTCTTGCGCCGCAGTGGGTCATAGCAAATGGTAGAATGCCTTTCCAGAGCCTTGCAACGGGGGGGGGCATGCCGGCCGATGACTTGTGGCTCCTTTCCTGCGATGTCTACGTCGGATGCTGAGCCCACGCCGTCGCACCGAAAAGGCAGGCAATGCCCCATAAGATCCGTTTCGGCAGCCGCGAGCTTCACTTGCCGCGGTCCAGAGTGATGCGCGTTGGACTCGGCATCTTGCTCGTCGCCGGCGGCCTTGTGGGCTTTCTGCCGGTGGTCGGGTTCTGGATGATCCCTCTCGGGCTGTTCGTCCTCTCGGTAGACCTTCCCATGGTGCGGCGTTGGCGCCGCAGGCTCGCGCTTTGGTGGCATCGCGGCCAGAATACCGGGAGGGACACGACGCCCGCTGGCGAAAGGGTGAAGACGGAGTAGAAATCGGAATGAGGGTGGAGGCCACGCCCGGAATCGAACCGGGGTGCACGGATTTGCAGTCCGTTGCGTCACCACTCCGCCACGTGGCCAGCCCTCGGGGCGCTTCCGTCCGAAGGGGGTTACCTAGATGCGGAACCCGTCCCGCGTCAATATGCCAAGGAGTTGGACGAGCAAGGCGCTATCTAACGGTGCGCCGAGGGACTTGCAGGCACGTTCAGGAGGGCGACTGGGGATGATCGACTATGAGCGGCAACGCCTCACCATGGTCTTGTCGCAGCTCCGCCCCAGCCAGGTGACGGACCGGCGCCTGTTGGCTGCCATGGGCGCCGTGCCGCGCGAGCGCTTCGTGCCGTCCGGGAAGGCGCTGCTTGCATATATGGATGAGAGCGTGAAGGTGTGGCCGTCGCTCGATGGCGCGCCGGCGCGCTTCCTCTTGCCTCCCGTCGTTCTCGCGCGGCTCATCCAGCTTGCCGCCGTGGGCCCCGACGATCGCGTCCTCGATATCGGTTGTGCCACCGGGTACTCAACGGCGGTTCTCGCTTCCCTTGCGTGGTCGGTCACGGGGCTCGAGGCCGAGCCCGAGCTAGCTGCCGCCGCGCGCCGCACTCTGGGCGAACTGGCCGGCGCGCGTGCGCGCGATAATACTGAGATCGTCGCCGGGCCGCTCGATCGGGGTTATGCAGCGGGCGCTCCTTACGACGTCATCCTGATCAACGGCAGCGTGCCGGGCGTTCCCGGCGCCCTTCTGTCGCAGCTCAAGGAGGAAGGCAGGCTCGTGGCAATCGTCGCCCATGGGGGCCCAGGCAAGGCCTATCTTTTTGTGAAGGCCGGCGCTCAGGCGAGCGGTATGCCACATTTCGATGCGGGAGCGAAGCCCTTGCCGGGCTTTACGCGCGCCCCGTGCTTCACGTTCTAGCCCCCCTCGGCACTGTTGCTGCGATCCCACATTGCTTTGATTTTTTTGCGGGAATCGCCGCGAGCGCCTGTACGCGCACGCCTAAGCTGCTCTATGGTTCAATTCTGCAGTCGAGGGGGCGGGGGCTTTAGCAACTGCGGAAGTGAGCAACAGTTCGGGGTTTGGGAAGCAGGCATCGCGTCGGCTATTGCAGGGCGCACCCCGCCTGACTTGGGCTGTCCCTCGGATGGCGCTCGCTGGCAGTTCGGCCTCCGCCGAGAGGTTGCAAGAGGCGCTTGCCAACGCTTTGTCTGATCAACCCGAGGCGGTTAACCATCGTGCTAGGAACCAGTCCCACAACCAAATCGAGACTTGTAAGTTAACGGTATGTTAAGCTAGCACGCCTGAGGGCCAACCCGGTGTGCCACCGCCGGGTGCAAGGGGAATAGATGGCGGCAAGAGGTTGGTGATGAGCAGCACGGAGCGAGCTCCCGAACCGACAATGGAGGAGATTCTTGCGTCCATTCGTCGGATTATCTCTGATGACAATTCCAGTGCCACCGAGCGTGGTGCAACGTCTGCGAGCGTCCAGGACGAGGCAAGGCCGGACGCTGCCGACGCCGAGGCCGACACGCGGATCATCGACGACATTGCCCGCGTGCTGAGTGAAGCCGCCCCGGGGAGCGCTGGCGACGACGACATCCTCGATCTGACCAAGGAGCTTGGCCCGGCCGATGCCACCATGGACGAGGGGCCACTCGAAACCGCCACCGATTTGGACGTTGCCGCAGAAGTTCCACAACCCGCCGCCTATACCTCAGGCACTTTTTCAACCAGTGTCTACGCGTCCGATACCTATGCGTCCGGCGTCGAGGCCGAGCCGGAGGCAGGCACGACGGAGCCGATGTCGGCGTTGGACGCGGCCATTGCCGCGCTGAGGGCTGGGATCGCGCCGATCGCCGAACCTGCGCCTGAGCCTCCGTCCGAACTCGTGCTCTCCGATGTGGAGGTAGCGGCGATCATTCAGGAGCCAGTCGCCGGGGTGGTGGAGCCGGCTGCCGACGATCAGGCTTTCTGGCCGCCCAGCCAGCTCTCCTGGGCCCAGAATGGCGAGGCCACCCCCGAGCCCATGCCTCCGCGGGTGAATGGAGGATCATCGCACGAGCCCCACTATACCGCGAGCTTCTCCGGCGCCACGCTGCAGGACAGCGTCAAGGCGACGCTGCGTCCGCTGTTGCGGCAATGGATCGAGACGCATATGTCACGCGTGCTCGAGGCAGCCTTGCGCGATGAGCTCAAGGACGCCGATGAGGACATGTCGCGCCTACTCACGGCCGCCTTGCGCGATGAGCTCGAGGACGCCGAGACAAGACGGCGGGGCAGTTAGGCGTCCGGTCACGCGTCGCAAGGACGCCCGCGCATAGACAACGCGTGGGCAGGCCGCACTGATATTTCCCGACCTTGGTTGACAGCCCGGAAGGCGGCGCGTAGGACGCGCGCGACCCGCCGCGTTTCGCGCCCTCGCTGAGC